>JAQUWU010000099.1 GCA_028692715.1 Paludibacter sp.
CTCCTTTAAAGTAAAGATTCCATTGTATCTGAAAAAAGAAAAAACTGCTGTGTTTCAGCAGTTTTAATAGGGTAATATGTGGTTTTGGAAAGAGCCACCGCGCTAGCGGTTTAGTGCTATGTTTAAAGTGAGAACTAAGGAGATATAAATTATTTACATAATCTTCAGGAGGTGAAATTGTTATTAATAATAAAATAGATGATAAATATGCTGATTTGGCATCAAAACTTAAGATAGATTGTGAGAAATGTAGTGGACTGTGCTGTGTTGCTTTATACTGTATGAAAACAGATGGTTTTCCTGCGAATAAAGAAGCCGGAATACCTTGCAAAAACTTGATGTCGGATTTCTGTTGCACAATTCACTCTAACTTGGTAAGCAAAAACATGAGAGGCTGTTTAGCCTATGATTGCTTCGGCGCCGGGCAAAAAGTTACCCAAGTTTGTTACCCAAATGGGGATTGGAAAACAAATCCCGGGCAAGCAAATGAAATCTTTGATGTTTTCTTGATTGTATTTCAGCTACATCAAATGTTGTGGTATTTAGTTGAGGCGTTATCTTTGATTTCTGATGAACCTCTAAAATCAGATATTGATGCACTTATTTCTGAAAATCAGCAAATGACTAATCTGATCCCAGATGAAATTTTGAATTTAGATATTGAAAAATATAGATTACAAGTGAATCAGGCACTTAAGCGTGTAAGTGGCATGATATCATCTGATTCTTCTGATGGAAAGCAAATCTACGACTATTTTGGAACAAACTTTAAAAAGGCAAATCTTGATGGTAGAGATTTCAGCATGTCGTTGATGATTGCAGCGAATCTTGAGGGTTGTAGCTTACAGGGAACCAATTTTTTAGGTGCTGATATGCGTGATACAAACATAAAGAATACTGATTTAAGTGGATGTGTCTTTTTGACACAAATGCAAATCAATTCTGCAAAAGGAAATTCAAATACAAAGATCCCTGTAAAGTTATCTCGCCCAAACTCTTGGCAAGGATTATGAGCATAATCTGAGGTTGGCATTATGTTTATGACATACCAAACATACAGACTGGCAATTCCCGGTTATCCATACATAACGAACGGTTACAAAATGCCATATAAAGAGCATTATTAAGCCAGTTACCAGAGAAGGAAGAAAACTATGAATGTAGCTAAACCTAAAATAGCCAAAGATGTATTGCAGATAGATTCTTTTTATTCTTATGTGAAGGATTATTTATCAGATGATATCTCAATCTTTGCAATAAAAAGTTATGCTGAAAGAATCGAAGGAATGGATTTTTCCAGAATGGAACTAAGATCGAGCATTCTTGAGAATTGTACATTTTGCAACTGCAACTTTAAAAGCGCAAGCTTTATTGATGTTATATTTAAATCTTGCGATTGCTCAAACAGTAAATTCACAGACGCTTATTTTGAAAGATGCCAATTTGTTGACTGTAAATGTGTTGGATTGGATATGCACGGTACGGTTATAAAGCAAACTACTTTTGAACAGTCGAATTTTCAATATTCAAATTTCGATGAAACTAAAATGACTGAGGTTCTATTTGATAACATCGATTTTACTGAATCGTCTATTTCTAAAGCAAAACTAAAAAAGTTTGAAACAAAAAATTCCAGATTTATAAAAAATAACTTTTTCAAGACAATGCTAGCAACAGTGGATTTTACTGATAATGAATTCAAAATGCCATTGGTATCTACTCCCCCTATTGAGTTGAAAGGAATGATTATTAATATGTTTCAAGCAGCTGATTTAATTGGTCTTTTGGGTATAATTGTTAATCGGTAATTAAAATGCTTGATATCTTAAATTTTTAATGAAAAATACAGACTGTTCTTGCTCATTATAGCACAAAGTGAGCTTGCTGCTTTTCTACATTAACTGTTCATTGTGTTTATTAGCAATAATTATCAAATTTACTTTACTGGGAGGTGCTATGAATGAATAAGATTACTTGTATTTGTTTAGGTGTAAGAAACATGGAAAAAGCCATTCAGTTTTACAGGGATGGGTTAGGGTTTCAAACAGAGGAAAAGGACAATAGTCCCAAAGTTGTATTCTTTAATACACCTGGTACAAAGTTTGAGCTCTTTCCCTTGGACTTATTAGCGGAAGATATTAATAAAAAAGTCCCGCCGAAAATATCCGGCGGCTTTGGCGGAATCACATTGGCATATAATGTTGAACACAAAGAAGACGTTGAAAAAATAATTGAAGTGGCCAGAAACGCAGGAGCTAAAATCGTAAAAGAACCGCAGGAGGCTTTTTGGGGCGGATACCACGCATATTTTTCTGACTTGGATGGTTATTATTGGGAAGTTGCTTGGGGTCCTGATTTTAAGTTTGATGATAACGGTATGTTGATATTTTAGCAAGCTGAAATTCTATTGTTAACCTCTGATTGTTATGAGGATAATCTGTAGTAAATTCAATTTCCTATTATGTTTACACAGTGGAACCGGCTTTAGATATATATTTTATATAATTAGAATTATGATTTTATTGGATAACTATAACATATGTATTTACCACGAATTATTTAGTAGGTGATATTTTTGAAGATACGAGAGAACTATACTTGCCCTTTGGAACTTACGCATGACATTACAAGAGGTAAATGGAAACCAATTATTTTGTGGCAGCTTGGCAAAGGAACATCAACTTTGGCACAGCTTGAACGTGATATAAAAGGCGTTACGCAAAAAATGCTGTCAGAACATCTAAATGAATTACTGGACTTTAGAGTGATTGCCAAACACACTTTTGAGGGATACCCGTTAAAAGTTGAATACTGTTTGACCGAACGAGGTCATCAACTATTGCAAGCTATAACCATCATGCAAGATGTTGGAATTAGTCTTATGAAAGAAAACGGTATGGACGATATCTTAAGGGAAAAAGGATTCATTGATTAACTGTAGCCACAAAAAAGTGGGTAATTTACTTCTCTTCCTTATAGCATTATACTTTATGATATAAGGAAGGTGACAAAAATGCGAGATGCAGAAAAAACAATAGGAAACTTAATTGATAAACAGGGAGTTGCATTTATAAGCTCTATTGATAAGGATGGTTTCCCCAACTCGAAGGCTATGCTGCCGCCAAGAAAAAGAGAAGGAATCAGGGTATTCTATTTCACCACCAATACATCATCCATGCGTGTTTCACAATATAGGGAAAATCACAATGCCTGCATTTATTTTTGCGACAAACGATTTTTCAGAGGTGTCATGCTAAAAGGAATAATGGAGGTCTTGGAAGATAGCGCAAGCAAGGAAATGATTTGGCAGGACGGTGATACGATGTATTACTCCAAAGGGGTCACAGATCCGGATTATTGTGTACTTAAATTCACCGCAAGAGCTGGTCGGTTTTACAGTAATTTCAATTCAAAGAATTTTGATATTGAATGATATCCTATTATAACAAGGTTACGAAAGGTTATATGATATAGCACATTATTTATATTTGATTTACAGGAGGGGTGGAAGTGGAATGTCCATATTGTAATCATGTTATGAAACGTGGTCATATTCAATCTGGTAATCTTTTATCATGGACTCCTGAAGGAGAGTCTTCAATGGGAATAAGTCGGTGGACAAAGAGTCCAAACAGCATTGTTTTAGCTAATTGCTCTCTTCTTTGGGGATCGACGGTTGATGCATTTTATTGCCCTAACTGTAATAAAGTAATTATTAATGTGGACAACCAAAATGAGTTTACCCTGTAGTAAATTAGTTTCTCATTATGTTTAGTGGGGGGATAACAAAATGAACTATCGTTATAGTTGGGGATTTATGTGGGTTTATTCATAGTTAGCTTTGGGATATAATAAAATCAAATGAATTATGCATTACTTGGAACTATATGTACGTTTATGGGCAATTGTGGCTGTATGTTATAATTTACGCACTCAATAACCCTCAAGCTAGTTATAATTGGAGCAACTCCATAACCTATGGAATTTATCTGGGTTATGTTGTGGCAACAGTTTTATTTATCGCAAAAGGTTTGCATAATAAGGATTGAAGATGTTTATATTTGCTTTCTCATTTTGCGATTAATGATATAATAGAAATAATTCAAATTACTTAATGCACAAGTAATCCATTGATGAAATTATTATAGAATAAAACGTACAAACAATTTAATGACGAAATATCTGAGAGCAATGATATCAACGTATATAAATACGATATCATTGCTCTTTTTTCATATAAGAAAATCAATAGGCTTTGGTTTGGCAGGGACTCCTGTTTGAACTAAAGCTTATTTTTTGTACCCAAAAATGAAAGGAACGTGAGAAAAATGCCAAGATTATTTATGTATGGAACAGAATTACAGGAGATGGAACAATTGATGATGCTTGTTCCTAAATTTTCGCCTAGACAGGAAGGATTGATAGTGTTGGGAGAAACAAAAGATGTAAAAGGGGAATTTAAGAAGTGCCATTACTATAAAAAATGCGGCAAAGCTAATTGTGGGGGAACCACTTGCACCAATCTTACGAACAGCATGGGGATGGGTAGAGTAACTTACAGGGAAATGATTATAGAATGTTTTTCTGAGATCAGCCATTTCTATTTTAGAAAAAGGCTTTCAGATTTAGTTGCAAGTTCTCCAAACGGCTGGTTTATCAGTGAAGCCCATGAGATAAGATTTAAAAATATTCGCGAAATACTCAGAATTCATAAAAAAGGCAGCAATCCACGCTACCTTGCCACTCTGTTTCTGCTGACTGCAGATTGTAGATTATGCAGTCTTGCAAAAGAATACATATATCCCAATCGTTTTGAATTTAAGCACATTCGTCTCAGCGGTATGACCACGAACAGCTATGCACTATATCAGGTGGCAAAAACCATCTATACCGGAAAAGAATACATAAAGCTAAATGAAATTGCAGATAAGCACTTGATTGATCATCCAACTTTTATGGCGATTATTCATGCAATTCTTATTGTAAAATATGGCGGTGAAATTTTGAGTCTTGAAATGTAATGAAAGCCTGATTTAACAATATGATGAACTTGAAAAATAAATAATTATTTTGTATAGGTCATCAAATCGGAAATTTCACAATCCAAAACAAAGCAAATTCGAGTAAGAACATCTATATCCATTCGCTCAATATTTCCGTTGTACCATTTATCGGCTACTTCAAAACGAATGTTTGCAAGTTTAGCAAGCTTGCTTCTGGTCAATTCTTTGCTGTCCATGATTTCTTTTAAGTGAAAACTGATTTTTCCGTAATCTTTTATTTCAAAAATTGAGTTATTGTTCATATTAGTCACCTCTTTACAGCTATTCTATATGTAGTATTACATATTGACTATATACATATAAATAGATACTATATATA
>JAQUWU010000100.1 GCA_028692715.1 Paludibacter sp.
ATAATAAACTCACAATCTTCAAATTTTGGCCAATCTTCGGTGTTTCCGAGAATTGGAAATCCATGGCTTTCTCTGATACCGTCTGCGTATGATAAATCAAGTATTCCTACTACGCTAAATTTTGTTGTTCGCTCTGCAAGCCAACAAACATCAAGACTAAAACCACCTGTTCCAATTACGATTAGATTTTTCATAATATTAAAGCCTTGGCGTGGAATATTTTAACCACATAAGTTTAGTAGATACAATTAATTTATTCAAGTTTTTTGATTATTATAGTGTTATTTTTGTTTGTGATAAATATATAAACTGATAGTATTGTGTTTATATTTATAACAAAACCCGAAAGGTTGCCCTGCGAATGAAAAATAGGATAGTGACATTAGATTGGTTGCGCGGAATCATGGCGATTTTTATTATGATATATCATTTAAGCAGTTGGTATTTCATTAAATCAGATTCCTCTATGCTTTTGGGCAGAATTGGTTTATACGGTGTTACTGTGTTTTTTATAATTTCCGGTCTGAGCATGGCATTAGTTTATTCAAAGTATATTAATAGTTTTACTACTATTTTTACTTATTTTGTCAGAAGAATATTTCGAATTTGGCCTTTAATGTGGTTGTGTGTTGGCTTGGTGGTAATGGAAAACTATGTAAAATCAGGAAATATTGACGGCTGGCTAATAATAAATAATATAACAACGGTATTTGCTTTTATTGATCACGATGGGTATTTATGTACAGGTGCGTGGTCTGTTGGAAATGAAATTGTTTACTACACATTGACTCCAATTTTTATATACACATACAATTTAAATATAAAATTAGGCAACCTGATGCTTTTTTTCATTTTTATCATTTCTTGTATTTATTCCGGTCTTGTTATATCACCTAATTTAAGTTTGGGAAACCAGTGGAATGCTTATATTCATCCTCTGAACAACCTATTTTTCTATGTTTCCGGAATAAGTTTTTTTTATAATTTTTCGCAGTTAAACTTAAAAAGGAGCGTTACAGTATTTATAATATTAATTGCATCATTGATTTTTATTCTATATCCGGTTTCCGGTGATCTGGTATTTCTAATACAAGGCTCTAACAGACTAGTGTTTTCTCTCGCATCTTTGTTGTTAGTTTTTGGATTTTACAAATTATATTTTAATGATAAAAACAATCTAATATCAAAAATATTTGAAGAATTTGGCGTATGGAGTTATGGAATATATCTTTTTCACCCAATAGTATATTTGTATCTAAACCACTCTTTCTACTTTAATAAAGTTGAAAATATATATAAATCTATAATAATTGTTTTGATAACTTTTTTAATTTCTGTAATTTCATTTTACTTATTTGAAAAAAAGTTTATAAAACTGGGAAAAAATCTAACTGATAACTCTGCTAATATTTAATATATAAGGATTGTTATAATTTGCGTTATATGTTATGCTATGCACTTAAAATCTAAGAGGGTTGATTATGCCTAAAACGATAGTTATTGCTGAAGCCGGCGTAAATCATAACGGCAATATTAAGTTGGCCTATAAGCTAGTAGAGGCTGCAAAAAATGCTGGTGCTGATATAGTAAAATTTCAGACTTTTGTACCCGAATATGTCGTTTCAAAATTTGCGCAAAAAGCGGAATATCAAAAAATTAATACCGGGACAAACGAAACTCAGCTTGATATGGTTAAAAAGCTTGCGCTAAGTTTTAATGATTTCGTTAAGCTTAAGAAATATTCCGATAACCTTGGCATTGAATTCCTTTCGACACCATTTGACACAGAAAGCATCGATTTTTTGTCCGGCCTAGGGTTAAAACTCTGGAAAATTCCATCCGGAGAAATTACAAATTACCCTTATCTCGCTAAGATCGCTAAAACACGTTGTCCTATAATAATGTCCACAGGCATGTGTACAATGAAAGATATTGAAGATGCTCTTTTTCTTCTTCGAAAAAATGGGGCTGAAAACATAACCTTGTTGCATTGTACAACGGAATACCCGGCCCCTTATGACGAAGTGAACCTTAGAGCAATGCAAACCTTGAAGAACCATTTTGATCTGAACACTGGATATTCCGACCATACAAAGGGAATAGAAATTGCTGTAGCCGCGGTTGCAATGGGGGCATCCGTCATAGAAAAACATTTCACATTAGATAGAAATTTGCCCGGGCCTGATCATAAAGCGAGTCTTATTCCTTCTGAACTAGAAACTATGGTTAAGGCAATCAGAAATGTTGAAGCTGCAATGGGAAGCGATATAAAAGAACCTTCAGTTTCTGAAATTAAAAATTTGGCTGTTGCACGAAAAAGCATTGTTGCCAAACGAAGTATAAAAAGCGGTGAACTTTTTACAGAAGAAAATATAACGGTGAAACGTCCCGGCAATGGGATTTCACCGATGAAATGGAATGATGTTATTTCGATGTGTGCTAAAAGAGATTTTTCAGAAGACGAACCAATAGAATTATGAAAAAAAACATTACAATTCTTACGGCAACCAGAGCTGAATACGGTTTATTTAAAACAATAATCAAAGCACTGTTAGCAGACGGAAATTTTGATGTTAAAATCGCTGTTACAGCTGCTCATTTATCACCTGAATTTGGTTTTACAGTGAACGAAATAGAAAACGATGGCTTTAAGATAGATTTTAAAACAGAAACTTTATTGAGTGCAGACACACCGTCGGCAGTTTCAAAATGTATGGGTTTAACACTAATAGCCTTCGCTGATTATTTTACACAAAACAAGCCTGATGCATTTATTATACTCGGCGATAGATATGAAACTTTGGCGGCAACTTGCGCTGCCTTTAATGCGCGAATACCAATAATTCACCTTTATGGCGGCGAAACAACCGAAGGAGCCATAGATGAAGCTTATCGTCATGCTATTACTAAAATGTCGTATTTACATTTGACCAGCACTGATGAATACAGAAATCGTGTAATACAACTTGGAGAAAGTCCTGAAAGAGTCGTCGAAGTCGGCGCTATAGGAGTTGAAAATGCTCTTAATACCGAGCTGTTAACAATTGAAAAATTAGAAAATTATCTCGGTATAAAACTGAATTCTACTTATGCCTTTGCCACTTTTCATCCTGTTACCTTAGAAAATAACACTTCAATCATGCAGTTAAGTGAGCTTTTAAAAGCAATAAGCAAGTTTCCCGATATACAGTTTATTTTTTCAAAATCAAATGCTGACTCTGAAGGTCGCCTAATAAACAAGATGCTTGACAATCATTGTGTTGAGAATAAAAATGTTTCTGTTTTTAGTTCGCTTGGAATGGTTGCTTATCTTAGCGCTGTAAAACACTCGAAGTTTGTTATAGGCAATTCTTCAAGCGGACTGCTTGAAGTACCGTCTTTTAAAATTCCTACTATTAATATTGGTGATCGCCAGAAAGGGCGGCTCATGGCTTCATCGGTTATTTGTTGTGAACCAAATTGCGAGTCGATATCTTCTGCTATTAATTTGGCTTTAAACGAAGAGTTTCGAAGCAGACTTTCTGAAACTGTTAATCCATATGGAGACGGAAAAACAAGCTCAAAAATCGTAAATGTAATTAAAACAATATTAAATAATCCGATCGATCTTAAAAAGAAATTTTATAATCTAAGGATAACCACATGAACAAAGAAAAAGTGTTGATTGTTGGTTTAGGTTCTATGGGAAAAAGGCGCCTGCGACATCTTATAAACCTCAGCCTTGGATACGAGATTATTGGTTGTGATAGTAATATTGAAAGATGTAAGCAAGTTGAAAGAGAATTTGGAATAGTTACTTATACAAATTTAACGGATAATCTTCTTGTTCAATCATCCTTTGTTTTTATCGCAACATCTCCTATTAATCATGCGGATATCATTAATAAAGCTTTATTGTTTGATTGCCACATCTTTACTGAATTAAATCTAATATCAAAACGTTACGATGAAAATATACGCTTGGCGAAAGACAAAAATAAGACTCTATTTTTGTCTTCAACTTCTCTTTACAAAAAAGAACTTATTTTTTTAACAGATAAAATTAAAGTTACGAACGAGCCGCTTAACTATATATACCACTTTGGTCAATATCTTCCGGATTGGCACCCGTGGGAAAATTATAATGATTTTTTTGTTGGTAACAAACTCACTAACGGTTGCAGAGAAATTATGGCCATTGAATTTCCCTGGCTTATAAATGCTTTTGGCAATATAAAAAATATAAAGGCATTCTCAAGTAAAAATACAAGTTTAAAAATTGATTACCCCGATAATTATTTGCTTTACATAGAGCACGAGAATGGCAATAAAGGGTGTTTTGCATTAGATGTTGTATCCAGAAAACCTACTAAAAAACTCGAGGTTTATGGTGAAAATTTACATTTAACTTGGAATGGCACTCCGGATTCTTTATTGGTGTATGATTTTGAAAAAAAAGAAGATTTGAAAGTTTTTTCAGAGTATTCAAATCATCAGAAAAATTATGCCGCGCATGTGGTAGAAGATGCTTATAGAGACGAAATAGTTGAATTCTTTGAAGTCGTTTTGCAGAATAAAAAGCCAAAGTATTCTTTTGAAAAAGATTTAGAAATACTCAATTTAATTGACAGAATTGAAGGATTAACCAAATGACCTCTCTAAAAGTTTGTTTTGTCGGACTGGGCTCAATTGCGAAAAGACATATAAAAAACCTTCAAGATATCTCATTAACTAATAATTATAACCTACATATAGACATTTTCCGCCATGGCGTATGCGCAGATTTTCCTACAGATCTTGTAGGGGTTTCTGATGTTTATTATGATTTTACTGCGTTACCCGACGACTATGACGTAGTTTTTATTACAAATCCTACTGTTTTCCACTATGATACACTCATTAAATTTAAAGATAAAACCAAGCATTTTTTTATTGAAAAGCCTGTATTTACATTTGAACAATTAAATTACCTGCTTCCCGACTTAACAGGCAAAATGTGCTATGTAGCCTGTCCGATGCGATATACCCCCGTTATCGGTTATCTGAAAAAGAATATTAATGTCGACGAGGTTTATTCTGTGCGCGCAATAAGTTCCAGTTATCTTCCTGACTGGCGCCCAAACTCAGACTACACAAAATCTTATAGTGCTCAAAAAGCACTTGGCGGAGGGGTATCTGTTGACTTAATTCATGAATGGGACTATCTGCAATATTTGTTTGGGTTACCGCAAAAATTAAAAGTTTTAAAAGGTAAATTTTCAGATTTACTTATTGACACCGAAGACTCCGCACTATACCTGGCCGAATATCCTAATATGACAGCTGAGCTACATTTGGACTATTTTGGTCGGGCACCGGTGAGAGAGCTTATGTTGATATGTAAAAATGACACACTGA
>JAQUWU010000054.1 GCA_028692715.1 Paludibacter sp.
GAGAAACTTTGGGAAATTTTGGGACAAAGAGTTCCACAATGTACAACACAATGTAACACAATGTAATTTAAAACTTTGAGAAACTTTGGGATTAAACTTTGAGAAACTTTGGAAAATTTTGGGACAAAGAGTTCCACAATGTACAACACAATGTAATTTAAAACTTTGTGAAACTTTGAGATTAAACTTTGAGAAACTTAGTGTCAATGCATTTCAAAATAGTAAATTGTAAATGATTAAATTGTAAATTCTTATTATGAAAGCAGTTATATTAGCAGGAGGTTTAGGCACCAGATTGAGTGAAGCTACCAATTTAATTCCAAAACCCATGGTGGAAATTGGAGGTAAACCTATTCTGTGGCATATCATGAAAACCTACAGTCATTACGGTATCAATGAATTTATTATTTGTTGCGGTTATAAAGGCTATGTAATAAAAGAATACTTTGCCAATTACTTCCGACATAATAGTGATATGACTGTAGATCTCTCAAATGACAGTGTAGAAATACACGACAACCATTGCGAAAATTGGAAAGTTACTATGGTGGATACCGGTTTAAATACGATGACAGGTGGGCGTGTAAAACGCATTCAGAAATATGTTGGCAATGAACCCTTTTTATTGACATACGGTGATGGGGTAGCAGATTTGAATATTCAGGAAACTATAGATTTTCATAATAAATCCAACAATCTATTGACTGTTACGGCGTATAAACCCAGCGGAAAATTTGGAGCCCTGGATATTGCTTCGAACGGTAAAGTTAATTTGTTTCTAGAGAAACCGGATGGAGATGGTAACTGGATCAATGCAGGGTACTTTATCTGTCAGCCTGAAGTGTTTGATTATATTACAAAGGGGGATGAGACTTTTTTTGAACGGGAACCCCTTGAAAATATAGCAAAAGAAGGGAAAATGAGTGCATTTAAACATACAGGATTTTGGAAACCCATGGATACCATGCGGGACAATATCGAATTAAACGAAATGTGGGATAAAGGGGATGCACCGTGGAAGGTCTGGTAAATGAAGGTACACAAAGTAACACAGAGTAAACACCAAGTTTCACAATGTAAATATTTAAATACTTAGTGCAACTTTGTGTAATTACTTAGTGATACTTAGTGAAACAAAATAATATAAACGAAATGTGGGATAAAGGGGATGCGCACTGGAAGGTCTGGTAAATGAAGGTACACAAAGTAACACAGAGTAAACACCTAGTTTCACAATGTAAATATTTAAATACTTAGTGCAACTTTGTGTAATTACTTAGTGATACTTAGTGAAACAAAATAATATAAACGAAATGTGGGATAAAGGGGATGCGCACTGGAAGGTCTGGTAAATGAAGGTACACAAAGGGACACAGAGTAAACACCAAGTTTCACAATGTAAATATTTAAATACTTAGTGCAACTTTGTGTAATTACTTAGTGATACTTAGTGAAACAAAATAATATAAACGAAATGTGGGATAAAGGGGATGCGCCCTGGAAGGTCTGGTAAATGAAGGTACACAAAGTAACACAGAGTAAACACCAAGTTTCACAATGTAAATATTAAAAAACTTAGTGCAACTTTGTGTAATTACTTAGTGATACTTAGTGAAACAAAATAATATAAACGAAATGTGGGATAAAGGGGATGCACCGTGGAAGGTCTGGTAAATGAAGGTACACAAAGTAACACAGAGTAAACACCAAGTTTCACAATGTAAATATTTAAATACTTAGTGCAACTTTGTGTAATTACTTAGTGATACTTAGTGAAACAAAATAATATGAAAGATTTTTATAAAGGAAAACGAGTACTTATCACCGGTCATACAGGCTTTAAAGGTTCGTGGTTAGCTATCTGGTTGCACGAGCTGGGAGCTGAAGTCATCGGATTGGCTTTAGAACCCTTTAGCGAACGTGATAACTTCGTTTTATCCGGTATAGGCAAAAAAATAAAAGCCGATTTACGGGGAGATATACGTGATGGTCAATTAGTAAAAGATGTTTTTGCTAAATACCAACCCGAAATAGTCTTTCATTTAGCGGCTCAACCGTTGGTTCGTTTATCTTACGATATACCTGTGGAAACCTACGAAGTAAACGTGATGGGGTCTATCCATGTGATGGAAGCCATACGGGTAACTAATAGCGTGAAAGTGGCGGTAATGATTACTACCGATAAATGTTATGAAAACCGGGAACAAATCTGGGGATATCGTGAAAACGAAGCCATGGGTGGTTATGATCCTTACTCTTCTTCGAAAGGTGCTGCCGAAATTGCCATAGCTTCCTGGAGACGTTCTTTTTTTAATCCTGAGCAATATGGGAAACATGGAAAATCTATTGCCAGCGTGCGTGCCGGTAATGTGATTGGTGGTGGCGATTGGGCATTAGACCGCATTATCCCAGACTGCATCAAAGCATTGGAAGCTGGTAAACCGATAGAAATCCGCAGCCCCAAAGCCATACGCCCCTGGCAACATGTATTGGAACCTTTAAGTGGGTATATGCTGTTGGCTCAGAAAATGTGGAATGAACCGACTAAATACTGCGAGGCCTGGAATTTTGGACCGCGTACTGAATCGATAGCTACCGTATGGGATGTAGCGGAAAAAGTAGTAGAGAATTATTTTCAAGAACCAAGAGCCAAGAACCAAGAACCAAGACTCTCGGAAACTAATCACTTATCACCAATCACTAATCGCTATTTAAATGATTTATCGAATCCTAATGATTTACATGAAGCAAAATTATTGATGTTAGATATTTCTAAAGCCAAATTTAAATTGGATTGGGAACCACGACTTAATATTGATCAAACAGTTGAATTGACAGTGGATTGGTATAAAAGATATAAAACTGAAAGTGTGTATAATTTGTGTTTGGAACATATTCAAAGTTATTCAGAGTAACACGGTGTAATTATAAAGTTACACAAAGTCTCACAAAGTAATACATAAAGTTTCGCAGAGTAACGCTTTAATAATAAGAATGAAACAGTGGTATTTATCATTGATTGGTGTAAACAATATAAAATAGACAATGTATATAAACTTTGAGCTCAACTTATACAAAAATTCGTGTAATACATTTTTAATTCGTGTTAATTAGTAATTAGATGAAGATATTATTGACAGGCGCAACCGGGTTTTTAGGTTCGCATATTGCTGAAGCGTTGTTAGAAAAAGGTCATGAATTGATATTGACTAGAAGAGCAAATTCCAATCTTTGGAGATGTAATTCATTTGTAAATAATGTGCTTTGGGTAAATACAGATTCAAATTCATGGATTACAGATGTTTGTACATTTAGTCCTGAAATCATTATAAATTCTGCATGGAATGGCGTTTCATCTTCTAACAGAGATGATTGGGAGAGTCAGTTATCAAATATCGATTATATGTATTTTTTACTCAGAATTGCTAAGGAATGCTGTATTGATAAATTTATTTCGATGGGAAGTCAGGCTGAATATGGTCAGTTTGAAGGAAAAATTTCTGAGGATTATCCATTGAACCCTACTACATCTTACGGAGCAGTGAAGCTAGCCGCTTCGAGAATACTTAAGATGTTTTGTGAGGATAATAATATAAAGTGGTATTGGTTACGGGTTTTTTCAGTTTTTGGAGAACGTGAAGATGAGAAATGGCTGATTCCAAGTGTTATTAAAACGATGCTCACAGAACAAACTGAAATGAATTTCACAGCATGTGAGCAAAAATATGCCTACTTGTATGTGCGTGACTTTGCACAGTCAATTACAAATGTTGTGATAGCAAATGGATCTTCCGGGATTTATAATTTATCTTCGGATAGTCCATTAAGCCTTAAAGATATCTTAGGTGCGATTAAAGATATAGTAAATCCATATTTTAAACTAAACTTTGGTCAATTGGCTTACAGAGAAAATCAGTCAATGCACATTGAAGGTGATGCAACGAAGTTTAATGAAACATTTGGTAAGATTGATTCAACCGATTTTGAAGTTAAACTGACTAAAGTTATTGATTTTTACAAATACTAAAGAATGAAATTATCAGATTATATAGTTAATTATTTTGAAAAGCAAGGCGTTCGTGTTGTGTTTGGATATATAGGTGGGATGATAACCCATCTTGTTGATTCCATTGCGCTAAATGAAAATGTACATTTTGTACAAACTTACCACGAGCAAACAGCAGCTATTGCCGCTGAAGGTTATGCCAAAGAATCCGGTACTTTTGGAGTTGCTATAGCAACAAGTGGACCGGGTGCTACCAATATGATGACTGGAATTGCAGATGCTTATTTTGATTCTATTCCGGTTATTTATATTACCGGTCAGGTAAATACTTTTGAGTATAAATATGATAAACCAATACGCCAACAAGGTTTTCAGGAAACGGATGTGGTGAGTATGGTGAAACCAGTAACCAAATATGCAGCTTTGGTTGATAAAGCTATTGATATACGGTATGAATTAGAAAAAGCTACTTACTTTGCAATGACTGGGAGAAGAGGTCCGGTTTTATTGGATATACCCATGGATATTCAACGGACTGAAATTAATCCGGATGAACTAAGAGGTTTTACTCCCGATGTAGTGGAAAGTGCTAAAATTGATTATAAAATAATAGCAAAGATGATTTCCGATGCACAGCGCCCAATGATATTAGTTGGTGCAGGTTGCTTATCTGAATCATCCAAAAATGAAATAAATCAGTTTCTTTCTAAAACAAAAACACCAATTCTAAGCTCATTACTTGGGAGAGGAGTTATTGATGAAACTTATCCAAACTATCTCGGAATGATAGGTAGCTATGGAAATCGTAATGCCAATATGGGAATTGCCAATGCCGATTTACTTATTGCTTTGGGTACTCGATTAGATACCCGCCAAACAGGAGCAATGGTGGAGAAATTTATTGAACATGGAAAAATTATTCATGTTGATATTGATAATAATGAATTAGAAAATCATAGGCTTACAAACCGAATAAAAGTTCATTCAGATGTATCCACTTTTATGAAGAAATTAAATACATTAAATATTAAACTAACATATGAAGAAGAATGGATAAGTTATTTACTCAAGTTAAAGGATAGTTATAAACAAGATAAAGAAATCGAGCGCTTTGTGGAGAACAAGGCTCCATATCGTTTTATGCAACTTTTGAATAATTACAGCAAGGAAAACGATGTGTTTTGTGTTGATATCGGACAAAACCAGATGTGGGCAGCTCAGACCTTACAACTGAAGAAAGGACAAAAGTTTGTAACCAGTGGTGGTCTTGCACCAATGGGCTTTTCAATGCCCGTGGCGATCGGTACTGCCTTTGCCAATCCTGAAAAAAATATTTTCTCCATCAACGGCGATGGTGGCTTTCATATTTCGGTACAATCCCTGATGCTTATTTCGCAATATAATCTACCCATTAAAGTGATAGTAGTGAATAATAATGCGTTGGGAATGATTACTCAATTTCAAAGTTTATATTTTGGAGGGCGTTTGTCAGGTACTACCGGTGGAGGTGGATATGTAGTGCCAAATATTAAAGATATATCAGCAGCTTACGGACTTAAATACTATTTAATTAATGAAGCTGACCTTACGAATGTTTCATTATTGAATGAAATTTTTTCGTCGAGAAATTGTATTATCGAATTTAAGACAGAAGGGCTCACAAGTGTTTCTCCTAAATTAGAGTATAATAAGCCAATTGAAAAGCCAATACCCTTGTTGCCCGAAGAGGAGCATGTTGCTAATATGCTAATTGATGAGAAAAAATGAAATTAATAAAAATTAGGAGTATTGTTAATAAAATAGGCATTGATAAATCTATTTTTTATACATCTTTTGCCAGAATAATTCAAGCATTAGGTGGAGTCGTTGCTATAATTTTTGTTGCAAAATATTTAACTGGAGTTGAGCAAGGATTTTATTATACTTTTGGAAGTATTGTTGCCATTCAAGTCTTTTTTGAATTAGGATTAAATGGTATTATTACTCAATATGTAGCTCATGAGGCAGCACATTTGGAATGGAAAGACAATATTACTTTAACTGGAGATACTAAACATTTATCGCGATTATCATCTCTATTGCATTTTAGCATTAAATGGTATTCTTTTTTTGCAATTATTTTATTCATAACACTTATTATTGTAGGTTTTTTGTTTTTTACTAAATATGATACAACCAAAGAAATTGTAAGTTGGAAAATTCCCTGGTTATTATTAGCGGTTGGTACGGCAATTAATCTGATGATAGCTCCAATTCTGGCATTCTTTGAAGGATTGGGAAAAGTTAAAGAAGTCGCTAAAATTCGATTGTTTCAACAATCTTTATCTGTAATAGTTGTATGTGGTGGACTTTTTGCAGGAGCCAAGCTTTACGTATCCGGAATTAATTGGTTAATAGGTATAATCCTTGTTGTAACTTTGATAGTTGGAAGTGATTTTAGAAAAATATTGATTAAAATTTGGGAAGTTGAAATTACTGACCGAATAGATTATAAAAAAGAAATATTTCCGTTCCAATGGAAAATTGCATTGAGTTGGGTAAGTGGATATTTTATTTTTCAACTTTTTAATCCTGTTCTTTTTGCGACTGAAGGGGCAGTAGTTGCAGGACAGATGGGTATGACTTTAGCAGCATTAAACGGGATTACATCTTTGTCGATGAGTTGGATGAGTACAAAGGTTCCATTATATTCGAATTTAATAGCTTTAAAAAAATACTTTCAATTGGATTCCATTTTTTCAAAGACTCTTAAACAGTCTGCTTTTATTAATGGATTTGCAATTATTTTTCTCTTTTTGGTTGTATATTTTATTAGACATTTTCATTTAGTAATTGGTGGTATGTATTTGGGTGATCGTTTTCTGAATTATTTACCAATGATATTGATGATGGCTCCTGTTTTTCTTAACCAGTTTATATTATCATGGGCTACTTATTTGCGTTGTCACAAGAAAGAACCCTTTCTTTTAATCTCAATAGTGACTGGTATTTTATGTTGTTTATCAACGGTCTTTCTTGGTAAATATTTTGGAGTGTATGGAATTACAATAGGTTACTGTTCAATTACCTTCTTTACTTTTATTTGGGGATATTGGATTTTCCTGAAGAAAAGAAATGAATGGCACTCAGATTTCATTATATAACACCGATGTAATTTAATTAGCAAGAAATGAGAAAATTAACGATATGTATTCCAACATATAACAGAAGTGACTTGGCTATTTCTCAGCTGAAATTTTTAGAAAACGAAATTATCCCTTATAACGATTCTATTGTAATTATAGTCGCAGATAATTATTCATTGATAGAACATCGAGACAAACTTATAGATTATCATTCAAAGAATAATTTTTTTGAACTAAAACTGAATCAATCAAATTTAGGTTCTATTGGAAATATATATTATTTACTTGATTGTGTAAATAGCGAAAATGTTTGGTTTGTAAGTGATGATGATGTTTTGTTAACAGGTGTTATAGCTCGTGTATTTGATATATTGACGAAAAACAAAGAATTATTGTATATCTATCTAAACCATAGTGCATTTTCAAAGAGTTCCGATGTTATTGATTATACACCTAATATGCTTACATATTCTGGATATTATCCTGAAGGTAAACAGTGTGTTATGGATTTATTTAAAGAGAATGGTACTGTCAATATGTTTATCACGTCTTGTATTTATGCTGCTGAACCTTTAAAAGGTTATTGTGCGGAGCGGAACAAGCAGACATTAATTGATCCCTTACTTTTTTCATTTAAATTGGCATTGGGACCGACATATATTGAGTCTGAGGTTTTTATTTTAGAACGATGTGTTGGTTTCTCGTGGGTAGACGAAGCTTTAGCGATATTCTCATGGCAAGTTCAAGATGGATTGATTGAATTATTGGATCATGAGTACTCAGTTAGTGAATTGAAGGAGTTGATTTTTAGTTTTTATGCTTCTAGAAAGGCTAATTATACTAGAATGCTATTACAAGCCCCAAAACATTATAAAGTAGAAATTGTCTCCTTATTGGGGTTTTCTCAGATTAAATTATTTTTGCCATCTTTGTTTTTTAATATTAAACGATTTTATATAAAAGCAAAAAATCGTTTCTCCATTGAATTTAGAGAAACAGTTAGAAAATGATTTTTTAATTCCTGTAATGTAGTGTTTTTTTTAATGTATTTATTTATGTCCAATAAAATGGCCTTTGCTTTCAACCTAATATTTTCAATTATCTCCCTAATACTTGTATTTAGGGCACCTGTTAATTATTCTTATACCTATTGTGTATTAATAACTATATTATTTTTTATTCAAAATTTCCTTTATTTTATATTGAAAAAGGACAAGAATATCGTATGTTTTGAGTTCTTTTTTATGATAGCTTTTTTTATGACAAATTTTGTTTATCCCGTTTTTTATTATCCAACAAATCCTGATTATTCGGTCTTCACCTATCCATTTAATGTTAATGTTATTACAAAATCAACTGCAATTGCTTATTTAGGATATTCCTTTTTTTTGCTTGGTATATCAAACTATAATGAAAAATATCATAATGAGGAAAGAGAACTTTTTGTTTTTACTGAGGTAAAATTTAATTGGCTCTTCATATTTACGATTGTTTTTTTTGTACTTTACATATTGAGCGGTGGGTTGGAAGCTTTAAAAAATGTTTATTCAGGTGAGGGAGATATTACTGAGGTTTCAATATCTTCATATTTTTATGTTTTATTTTCTATAGCCTGCACATTAATGGTTATGTTTCTTTTTAGACAGAATACTACGAAACGTATTGTTGCTTATGGATTTATTATTTCATTTTTTTTATTACTATTACTTGCAACAGGTACTAGAGGATTCATTGTTGGTATTGCTTTAATAATTATTTTTACCTACAATTCATATATTAGTAAAATTTCCAGATTTAAATTAGTATTATTAATAGCTCTGGGCTCAATAGTATTAACTATAGTTGCATACGGCAGATCAACTAGTATTTCTGATGGTAACTGGATAAATGAGTTCAATTCAAATGCAGAGATAACTTCAATTTTTGATTTCTTTGGAGATTTGATAATGAATAATCGAAATTTATATGTATTAGTAGATTTTGCAGATACTGTTCAATATACTTATTTTTTTGGTATGCTGTCGGATATTGTATCACCTATACCAGGTTTATTCAGATATATTATCTCTTTAGTTGGCGTACCTAAAGAATTAATGACTGCTGGGGGGTTACCAACATTTTTAGAGTTTGGACCTGATTCATCATGGGGACTTGGAACGAACATGGTGGGTGAAGCTTATGTCGCTTTCGGATTATATGGCGTAATACTTTCTTTCTTTTTGTTTGGCTATATTGTGAAAATTTCAAGGGAAGCTGCAGAATATAATATTTACGCTTATATGATATATTACATGTTCGTATCATTAATTATCTCATATCCTCGTTGTCCCATATTTGTTATTAACCGCAATATGGCTTGGGGATTATTACTTATTTTTGCATTAAATTTAATTGGCAAAAGACGATATCAATCCAAATTAGTTTCTTGAAATATAGTTTGTTTTTAAGTACAATAATATTTAAAATCTATATCGTAAAATGAAGTTATTATATTGCGTACCAGCTTTACATAATGCTGGTGGAATGGAACGAGTACTCACAGAAAAGGTGAATTATTTAGCTGAACATCAAAATTATGAAATTACAATAGTTACCACTGATCAAGGAGTTAAACCAATTTATTTTCAATTGGATAAACGTATTCATGTTATCCATTTAAATATCGACTTTAATTCACACTTTGCGGTTAATCTACTTAAAAAGTATTTGTCTCACAAACAAAAAATAAGGATTTATAAATTAAGACTTACAGAGCTGATTATTGAACTAAAAATTGATATTTGCATTTCTCTCTGTGGTAAAGAAATTGATTTCCTATATGCACTTCCTGTTCAATGTAAGAAAGTTGCTGAAATTCATTTTTCAATGAATAATAGGATGCTCTTTATGACTTCACACAATAAAGGTATTTTATGGAAAGTATTAGGGAAAATACGAACTCAACAATTATTAAATGCTGTTTCTGGATTAGATAAATTAGTTGTACTTACCAAAGTCGATCAATCGCAATGGAAAAAATCACATATTGAGACACTTCAAATACCCAATCCAAATCCGTTGAATAATATTGAAGTATCACTTTTGAATAATAATAGAGTTATTTCTGTAGGAAGATTAGATCAACAAAAAGGGTATGATATGCTTATTGATTCTTGGGCAATTGTGTCATTAAGGCATCCGGATTGGATATTGGATATTTTTGGTACTGGAGAATTAGAGAATATACTAAAAGCTAGAATAATTGAACAGAAATTAGTTGATAAAATTGTTCTAAGAGGTTTAACTTCTGATGTTGTTACTAATTACCTTGAAAGCTCAATTTACGTGATGAGTTCACGGTATGAAGGTTTACCAATGGTATTAATTGAAGCAATGTCATGTGGTTTACCAATTATTTCTTTTGATTGCGAATGTGGTCCCAGAGAAATAATTAGCGATAGTATTGACGGGTTTTTAATTGAACCATTAAATATTAAAGCATTGGCAGATAAGATTTCTTATTTGATTGAGAATGATAAATTACGAAAAGAAATGGGAAAAAATGCGTTAGACAAAGCAAAGAAATTTTCAATAGATACTATTATGCCTCAATGGATAACTCTTTTTGATGAATTAATGTACGAATAAGATGGGAAAAAGAATAATTGTCAATGCTACAGCACTTCGTGAAGGAGGCGCTTTAACAATACTTCAGCAATTTATTGAGGCAATTCCAGACGACGGATTTCAGTATTTAGTCTTTGTTGATAAGTCAGTTGATCTAAATCACTCAAAACAAAATTTACAGTTGATACCACAAAACGTATTATCTTTATATAGACGTTTTAAATGGGATACTTATGGTTTGAAAAAATGGTTAAATACCAATAACATTAAACCTTTAGCTGCAATTTCTTTACAAAATACAAATTTTAGGTTAAATAGTACTTGTCCAAATTACATTTATTATCATCAACCAATGCCTTTATACCCTTATCGATGGAATATTTTTAAAAGAAATGAACGTTCACTTTGGTTTTATAAAAATATTTATCCTTATTTTGTGAAAATATTCATAAATTCGCAAACTGAAATTTTTGTTCAACTCAATTTTATCAAAGATGGATTTGCTCAGGTATTTAATTTTCCAAGAAACAAAATACACGTTGTTTTTCCAAAGATAAAAATTCCAACAGTTATAGAATCTTATAATATTAACTTAGATGAAACAAAGATAAATTTATTTTATCCCTCATCTAGTGTTTTCTATAAGAATCATAGTGTATTGTTTAACTCGCTTGAAAGTATCGATTTTAAGTTAACTAGAAAAGTTGTTTTGTATCTAACGAATAAGGAATATGAATTTACAATTCCTGAAAGTTTAATAAATGTAGAGTTTGTGTTTCTTGGTCAAATTTCATTTAATGAAGTATTATGGATGTTTCAGAATGTTAACTGTTTAGTTTTTCCAAGTTATATAGAAACATTGGGATTGCCACTTATTGAAGCTGCTTCGTTTGGATTACCTATCATTGCTGCAGATTTACCCTATGCACGTGAAGTTTTAGATGGATATCAAGGGGTAACGTATGTTGATTATCAAAACTCAAACTCTTGGGGCAATGAAATACTAAAACTTTCAAATAAAGAAACTACTCGCTTTAAATCCTATAAAAAGGGAAATATTAAAACATGGTCTTATTTTTTCGACCAAATAAAAGAAAATTTATAATATGTTTAAAGATAAAATTTTACTAATTACCGGTGGCACAGGTTCGTTCGGTAATGCCGTGCTCAAACGATTTTTGGATACTGAGATGTTTAAGGAAATTCGTATTTTTAGCCGTGATGAGAAAAAACAAGATGATATGCGTCACGCCATTCAAAATGCAAAAGTGAAATTTTACATTGGTGATGTTCGTGATAAGCGAAGCGTTGATGGAGCAATGATTGGTGTAGACTATATTTTTCATGCTGCTGCTTTGAAACAAGTTCCATCGTGTGAATTCTTTCCTATACAAGCAGTAAGAACCAATGTTCTTGGTACTGAAAATGTGTTGGACTCAGCCATTCAACATGGAGTAAAGAATGTAGTGATACTTAGTACCGATAAAGCCTGCTATCCCATCAATGCAATGGGTATAAGTAAAGCCATGATGGAAAAAGTAGCTATTGCTAAAGCTCGTTCACTGGGTGAGGATGCTAAAACAACCATTTGTTGTACCCGGTATGGAAATGTAATGGCAAGCCGTGGTTCGGTGATACCTTTATGGATTGATCAAATGAAAGCTGGACATGAAATTACAATTACTGATCCTAATATGACACGTTTTATGATGACGTTGGATGATGCAGCGGATTTAGTATTGTATGCATTTGAACATGGTAAAAGCGGAGATTTATTTGTCCAAAAAGCACCTGCTGCTACCTTAGAGGTTTTAGTCAATGCTTTATTTGAATTATATAAGTACGAACCAAAGATTCGAATTATAGGTACTCGTCATGGTGAAAAGTTATACGAATCTTTAGTTACGCGTGAAGAAATGGCAAAAGCTGTTGACATGGGTGGATATTACCGTATTCCGTGTGATGGTCGTGATTTGAATTATGATAAGTATTTTATTGAAGGTCAGGAAGCAATATCGACTTTTGAAGATTATCATTCACACAATACACATCGCTTAGACCAAAATGAAATGAAACAATTATTGTTGAAGTTGGAAATGGTACGAATTGATTTGAAATTGTAAAATAAAGAATATACATGCTGAAAGTAATGACAATAGTGGGAACCCGTCCCGAAATTATTAAACTAAGTCGGGTTATGGCCGAACTTGAATTGCATACCAATCATGTTCTAGTTCATACAGGTCAAAATTATGATTACGAACTAAATGAAATCTTTTTTCAACAATTAGATATTCGTAAACCGGATTATTTTTTAGAAGCTGCCGGCACTACTCCTGCTGAAACAATAGCAAATGTTATTGTAAAATCCGATGAAGTGCTGGCAAAAGAACGGCCTGATGCTATTCTTCTTTATGGAGATACTAATAGCTGCATTTCAGTAATCTCTGCTAAACGTAGAAAAATTCCAATTTTTCATATGGAGGCTGGGAATCGATGTTTCGACCAACGTGTACCTGAGGAGATAAATAGAAAGATTGTTGATCATTTGAGCGATATTAACATGCCTTTATCTGAACATGCTCGAAGGTATTTAGAAGCGGAGGGGTTGAGACCAGAAACAATAATTAAAACAGGTTCTCCGATGAAAGAAGTGTTGGACTTTCATAAAATTGAAATAGAACAAAATAATATTCTTGAAAAGGAAAATCTCAAAAAAGGTGAATACTTTATTGTAAGCACACATAGAGAAGAAAACGTTGATTCTGAAAAGAATTTTGCTGATTTGTTGGATTCATTAAGTGCTATTGTTGATAAATATGGAAAGAAAGTAATTGTTTCTACACATCCTAGAACAAGGAAGAAGCTCGAAGCAATGGGCTTTATTAATAATAATTCAATGATTGAATTTATGAAGCCCTTTGGCTTTTTAGAATATATAAAGTTACAAATGAATGCCTTCTGTGTAATATCTGATAGCGGAACTATTACAGAAGAATCATCAATACTACACTTTCCTGCTATCACCATTCGTCAGGCACACGAGCGTCCTGAAGGGATGGATGAAGCAGCAATAATAATGACCGGCTTAAGTAAAGAACGCATTCTTAATTCTATAGATGTTGTAACTTCACATTTTGCATTGGGAATTGATACTATCCATACTATTCAGGATTATGAAGTTGACAATGTTTCTAAAAAGGTATTAAGGATTATATTATCCTATACAGATTATATAAATAGAACTGTTTGGCATAAGGATATATAAAAATGGAAAAGAAAAAATTACTTTTGCTAGGTGCTACAGGTATGGCTGGTCATGTTGCATACTACTATTTAAATGCAACGGGAAAATATGAAATAACGAATGTGGTGTTTAGAAATAAGTTGACGGATGACAGCCTTATATTAGATATTACTGATAAATTAGCTACTAAAAAATTGTTAAGAGATGTTCAACCGGATATTATCCTGAACTGTGTTGGAATACTTATTAGAGGTTCACAGTTATACCCCGATAATGCTATTTATATCAATGCCTATTTTCCTCATCTGTTGGAACGTTTGGCTGCCGAAGTTAATGCTAAATTAATTCATATTAGCACTGATTGTGTATTCTCTGGATTGAAAGGTAATTATTCAGAGACAGATATTAGAGATGCAGATGATATATATGGCAAAAGTAAGGGTTTGGGTGAAGTTATTAATGATAAAGATTTGACCATTAGAACATCTATTATTGGTCCGGAACTTAAAAAAAATGGTGAAGGACTTTTTCATTGGTTTATGAATCAAAAAGGTCAAATAAATGGGTATATCGGTGCTTATTGGGGAGGTGTAACAACTTTAGAATTAGTAAAGGCAATTGATAGTGCTATTGACCAAAAGATTGTGGGTTTAGTACATCTGACTAACGGTGAAAGAATTTCTAAATATGATTTGATCTCCCTTTTTAAAGAAATTTGGAAAAGAGATGATTTAATTATTATGCCTTGTAATGGTAAAAGTATTGATAAATCTTTAAGAAAGTCAGAGAAGTTTAAGTTTGCAGTTTCAACCTATAATCAAATGCTAATTGATCAATTTGAATGGATGCAAAAAAACTCCATTTTATATAGTGATATTTACAGTAAATGAAGATATTAATAGTAAGTCAGTACTTTTGGCCTGAGGAATTTCGCATAAACGATTTAGCTCTTGATTTGTTGAAAAGAGGACATGAGGTTACTGTGTTAACAGGAAACCCAAACTATCCAACCGGAAATTTCTATAAAGGATATGGTTTTAAGTTTAAAGTTGAAGATTATCAAGGGGCTAAAATATACCGTGTTCCAATAATTTCTCGTGGAAACGCATCAGGCATTAGATTGGCTTTAAATTATTTATCTTTTGCTATTAATGGGTCAATATTTGCGATGTTTCTTCGAAAAAAGTTTGACGCTTCTTTGGTGTTTGCTATATCTCCAATTACTGCAGTTTATCCGGCATTAGTTCACAAATTCCTATTCAAGAGTAAAGTGAATTTATGGGTTCAAGATTTGTGGCCTGAAAGTGTAAGTGCAGCTGGAAAAATGGATTCGTCTTTTGCTAATGTTTGTTTAATAAAAATGGTTAAACAAATTTATAAATCATCTGATAAAGTTTTAGTTCAATCGGAAGCTTTTATACCTTCAGTTACAGAAAAAGGTGTTTCGAAAAATCAACTAAGATATGTCCCAAATTGGGCAGAGGATTTATTTCGCTCACCTTCTAAAATCTCAAAATTAAAATATGAGAAAGTTATTCCAACTGGATTTAGAGTAATGTTTGCCGGAAACATAGGAGAAGCTCAAGATTTCGATTCTATCATTAAAGCAGCTGTCCTGACGAAAAACTTTAGAGAAATAAAATGGATAATTGTAGGTGATGGACGAAAAAAATATTGGGTAGAGACTGAAATTGTTCGATTGGGATTACAAGAGACTGTTTTTTTAATGGGAAGATATCCTGTACAAGAAATGCCAAGTTTTTTTGTTCATGCAGATATTATGCTTTTGAGTTTAAAAAACGAGGTTATTTTTTCAATGACTATACCATCTAAAGTTCAATCATATTTAGCATTTGGAAAACCAATAGCAGGGATGTTGAATGGAATTGGAGCAGAAGTTATGGCAAAAGCAGAATGTGGTTATGTTGCAAATGCAGGAGATTACGCGATGTTAGCAAATAATATTATTGAAGCTTATAATCAGGAATCAGGTATCTTATTACAAAAAGGATTAAATGGGAAAGAGTATTATAACAAAAACTTTTCAAAGAAAGTTATAATTGATAACTTGGTAAACATATTTAAAGAATAGTATATGTCAAAAATCCTTATTACCGGCATACATGGCTTTGTAGGTTCTAACCTTGTTCATGCGTTAAAAGTAAACCATACAATTTACGGGTTGGATATCGTATCTCCCCAAAAAGAAGGTGTGGTGAAAACCTATACGTGGGATGAGTTGGAGTTGATACGAGATATAGATGTTGTCATTCATCTGGCAGGGAAAGCACACGATACCAAGAATCAAACCAATGCGCAAGTGTATTTTGATATAAATACTGGCTTAACGCAGAAGATCTATGATTGGTTTCTGGCTTCGAATGCTAAGAAGTTTATCTTTTTTAGTTCCGTAAAAGCAGCTGCCGATAAGGTTGAAGGTATATTAACTGAAGATATTGTACCAAGTCCGAAAGGACCGTATGGGGAGAGTAAGATAAAGGCGGAAAACTATATATTGAGTAAACCCCCGACCCCTAAAGGGGAGGAAGAAAAGAATATAAACTATAAACTATCTACTATAAACTACCCACTAAAACGTGTTTACGTTCTTCATCCCTGTATGATTCATGGGCCGGGGAATAAGGGAAATTTGAATTTATTGTATCAGGTAGTAAAGAAAGGAATACCTTATCCTTTAGGTGCTTTTGAAAACAAGCGATCGTTTACTTCCATTGATAACCTTAGTTTTGTTATTGAGCAATTAATAGAAAAAAATATCCCCACGGGTATTTACAATGTGGGTGATGATGAAACTTTATCGACCAATGAGCTGATTACACTGATGGCTACTACTTTGGGCAAGCCTAACCGGATATGGAAATGGAATAAAACCTTTATACTGTTTGCAGCAAAAGTGGGCACCTTGTTACATTTACCTTTAAACACAGAACGACTACAGAAACTTACCGAAAATTATGTGGTATCGAATGCCAAGTTAAAGAAGGCGTTGGGAATTGAGAAAATGCCGGTAAGGGCGGAAGAGGGAATCAAAAAAACAGTTAATAGTTACCCCTAACCCCTAAAGGGGGATAAGAAGTTAGTGATTAGTGATTAGTGATTAACGATTAGTTTCGAGTTCAGAGTTTATAGTCGGCAATTTGATAGGCTCAGTAACCGAAGCTCAGTACAAGAAGTTGATAGAAAATAGAAAACAGAATGCAAATACTTTGCATTTTGTGAAGTTCTGATTATCTTTGTACATTGAAAAACCAACAATGAAAATAAGGAACAGAGTTCTTTTAGAAAATTTTGTAAAGAAACATGCCGATTCAGCTAATGCTTTGCAAAAATTTGTAGATTCAGTTGAAGATGCTGAATGGAACAACTTAAGCGACATTAAAGCAAATTTCAACTCTGTAGATTACGTTTCGAATGGAAGATACGTATTTGATATTAGGGGAAATAAATACAGAGTTATATCCGTAATTATTTTTATTGAAGGAGTTTTTGCAATAAGGTTTGTAGGTACACATGCCGAATACAGCAAGATAGATGCCAAAAACATATAATTACTTAATAGAAAGGAAAAGAAATTATGGATAAGAAGTTTATTGAAGTTACAGAAATTCAATCAGCTGAATTATATAATCAGGTATCGGAATATACCGATGCATTGATTGACGAAGCAACTACTGCAGGTGCTTTGTCAGAACAAGATGCAGACAATGATTACACGCGCGAAATTGGTCGTTTAGGTCGTATGTGTGCTGATTATGAGAGTTTATACATGAAATTTGAGAAGTTAAAATTTAAATCGCCATTGGTCGTTTCAATTGAAAATGAGATGGAAAAACGTCATATTAAACAACGTCAAACTGCCATTTTACTAGACGTAAAGGAATCTACATTTAGTCAAATAATGACCGGAAAAAGGTCAGTATCTATGCGTATGGCTAAACGCTTATACAAAGAACTGAATATTGACCCGGGACTAATTTTAGAATTTTCGTAAACAAAACTGAGGTTTAGCTTAAGAAGTAAGAGGTTAGTGATTAACGATTAACGATTAGTGATTAACGATTAACGATTAGTGATTAGTGATTAATGGTTAATGCCTGAATAACGTTGACCGTTTTGCTTCTTTTCTCTTTTTGAAATTTAAAAAATATGATAATGCAACTATTGTTGATTCTGAGTTCCCCCTTTAGGGGTTAGGGGTCAACATTAATTCCCAAACAATGATTTATATAGTCCTTTTAATCCTCTTATTTGCAGCCGAATTAGCTTATTTCCGCATTGCCGATCATTTCAATATCATTGACAAACCAAACGAACGGAGCTCGCATAGCAAAATCACATTACGAGGCGGTGGAGTGATTTTCTATATCGGAATTTTAATTTATTTTGCTCTGGAAGGTTTTCAATATCCATGGTTTTTTAGCGGACTTACTCTGATTTCTATGATAAGTTTTGCCGATGATATTCAACCACAATCCAATAAATTAAGATTGGTGATTCATTTTATATCCATGGCTTTAATGTTCTACGAATGGAATTTATTTTCATTACCATGGTATTATACGCTTATATCCTTAATAATCTGTACGGGAATACTTAACGCCTATAATTTTATGGATGGGATTAATGGGATTACCGGAGGCTATAGCTTAGTTATTGCAGGGGCGTTATGGTATATCAACTCTTATCAAATTCAATTCATTGACAATCAACTTCTAATAATATTAATTCTAAGTTTATTAGTCTTTAACTTCTTTAATTTCAGAAAAAAAGCGAAGTGTTTTGCGGGTGATGTTGGTTCTATTTCTCTGGCTTTTATTGTCGTATTTTTACTGGGAAAATTAATAATTAAAACCGGAGATATTAGCTATATAATATTATTAGCTGTTTATGGTGTAGATACTGTTCTGACCATAATACACAGATTAATACTGAAAGAAAATATCTTTAAGCCGCACAGAAAACATGTTTTTCAGATTATGGCCAATGAATTAAAAATTCCTCATACATTAGTTTCGCTTTTATATGCGTTCCTTCAGGGGCTAATTATATTAGGACTATTTCTTTTTAAAACTAACTCAATTATATATATGATAGCTGTGATTATATTACTATCAATAAGCTATATCATTTTTAACAAGAAATATTTTAAATTACATACCTTATGACTAAAAATTTGAAAGTTATCGACAATAAACTTTTAGCATCTGTAATCAAAGAAGCCAAAGAGCATCCGCGGTTACGTATGAATTACAATATTCATGAAAATTTGGAAGATAATGTTCAGCAATTGCTTAATGCGTTGGAACCAGGTACAGATTTGCCTATTCACAGACATAAAAGCACTTCTGAAACGTACATTATTTTAAAAGGCAGTCTGATTGTAAAATTCTATGATAATAATAAGAAAATGACTAGCTCGCTTGAGTTAAAATGTCAATCGGAGAATATCGGAGTAAATATACCTGCCAATCAATGGCATACAATTGAAGTGTTAGAATCAGGCACAGTGATATTTGAAGTAAAAGAAGGACCATACAAGCCCAACGATAGGAATGATATAATGATTTTGGACTAATCGATTTTACAAACAAATGCCCCGACGAAATATATCGTCGGGGCATTTATATTTATTTTAGATTTATTTAGAGACTATTCAAACATATCTCTGAAATGAGAGAAGAAACTGCGGGAGGCACTGGCATTCGGTTTTACATTTTCCGATTTTCCAAGTTTCTCCATGGCTGATTTTTCTTCTTTATTTAAATTTTCCGGAATATAAACGCCAATATTTACCAGCAAATCACCCGTTCCGTAACGATTTACACTTGGCAAGCCTTTACTTCTCAGACGTAAAACTTTTCCGGGTTGTGTACCGGGAGCAATGGTTACTTTTACTTTTCCATCTACAGTTGGTACTTCTATCGAACCCCCTAAAGTAGCCATTGGTACCGTTAATAAAAGATTATAAACCAAATCATTTTCATCACGAATCAGTTCAGGATGTTGCTCTTCTTCAACAAGTACCAATAAATCACCGTTCACTCCTCCCCTACGGGCTGCGTTACCTTTTCCGCTCATGGAAAGTTGCATACCTTCCATTACACCGGCAGGTATATTGATAGTGATGACTTCATCTTCACGAACAATGCCTTCACCGCTACAATGCGTACATTTATTTTTTATAATTTTCCCTTCGCCATTACAGGTAGGACATTCAACCGCCGTTTGCATTTGTCCCAGTATCGTTTGTTGCACACGGGTTACACGCCCTTGACCGTTACAGGTTGTACAGGTAGTTGTAGCTGAACCATGTTCAGCACCTGTACCATTACAGTGTGAACAGGATACGTATTTTTTTACTTTAATTTTTTTCTCAACACCGGTGGCAATTTCTGACAAATTCAACTTCACTTTTACGCGTAAATCGGAACCACGACGAACACGTTGTCCGCCTCGTTGACTGCCCCCACCAAATCCACCAAATCCACCAAAATGGCCTCCAAAAATATCGCCAAAATGGGAGAATATATCTTCCATGTTCATATTACCGCCACCAAATCCGCCACTTGCAGCACTTCCTACTCCGGCATGACCATATTGGTCGTATCGTTGACGCTTTTGTGGGTCACTCAGGACTTCATATGCTTCTGCCGCTTCCTTGAAGTTTTCTTCTGATGCTTTATCGCCCGGATTTTTATCAGGGTGATATTGAATAGCTTTTTTACGATATGCTTTTTTTATTTCGTCAGCAGTTGCCGATTTTGAAACTTCTAATATTTCGTAATAATCTCTTTTGGACATATATTAATGTGATAATGGGATGATATATTAATGGGATAATGAGTTGATAGGATAATGTGAAAATAGGATAATATATTAATGTGATAATGAGTTGATATGTTAATGTAACAATAGTACAATGTAAGAATTAGTGAATGTGGGATTGCTAATTATTGTATGTATTTAGTGCTAGAAGAGGATATTAATTATCAATTGTCAATTATCAATTATCAATTGTCAATTGTCAACTATCTTCTACTCTCCTACAACTACTTTTGAAAAACGGATAACTTTATCGTTCAAAGTATAACCTTTCGAAACGCAATCAATAATTTTTCCTTTGTGCTCATCGCTTGGAGCAGGGAAAGTAGTTATTGCCTCATGAAATTCTGTATCAAATACTTCATTTTCAGTTGGAATAGCTTTTATCCCATTCTGAAGCAAAAATGCAATAAATTTAGTGTAAATTAATTCAACACCATCTTTTACTGCCTGTACATCTTCAGATGTTTCCATGGCTTTAAGCCCACGTTCAAAATCATCTACCAAAGGCAACATATCTGACAATACTTTTTCGCTTGCAGTTTTCAACAATTCCATACGTTCTTTCAATGTGCGCTTCCGATAGTTGTCGAATTCTGCCATTAAACGTAGGTTTTTATCATTAAGTTCAGCACACTTTTGTGCAACTACCTCCAACTCATCTACTATCTGCTCTGCAGATTCGTCTGTCGTTTCGTTAGTTACTTTAGATTCAGGAGCTTCAGGAGCATCGGTTGTTTGAGCAGTATCTACAGTTTCTACTTCTTCCTGAATTTTCTCAGCATTTTTTTGTTTTTTCATATAATGCAAAATAACTCTTTTTGATCACGCATAGTGATACGAAAAGAGTTTGATTTATAAATATTAAACGTTTTATTATTCAATTAATCTCCTACAAAATTTAGATTATACTAAACATTATAAGTTGAAGCTTAAATTATCAATAATTTTGCCAAAAAGAGATTTTTCTTTTTTTGGCATGAAACGGTGGCAGTTTGTCAGATAAATTATTTTTCATCCTTAAAAACATGGCAAAAAGACTCTGATTTCTTTTGAAAAAGAATAATATTACATTTCTGCCTCTAATTTCAAGAGAATTTTTCGCATTTTATCAACAAGTGGTTTGGAGTCATCGGAATGTATAACATAATCTGCTCTTGAAATTTTCAGCTTTTCCGGGAGTTGATTTGCCATTCTTGCTTTCACCTGATCAACAGAGATTTCGTCTCTCTTTAGCACTCTTCTGATCCGTGTTTCCTCACTTGCAGTCATCACTATTACTCTATCGACCAAAGCATTCATCCCATTTTCAAATAAGATAGCTGATTCAACAAATAAGAATTTATGATTTTTTCGTTTTTCAATCCAATTTGATAATTCATTTCGGACAATCGGGTGTACAATTGCATTTAGTTTCTGTAATAAGTTTTTGTCATTAAAAACAATACCTGCCAATTTTTTTCTGTTTAATCCATTATTATTGTATATTTCATCACCAAACAATTGAATCAACTCCTTTTTTATAACAGGATGTTCATTCTGAAGTTTTCGGGCTTCCAAATCGGAATCGAAAACGTCAAAACCTTCCATTCTCAGTTTTTTGGCCAGCGTTGATTTGCCACCACCAATTCCACCGGTAATCCCTATTATTAAAGGTTTTTTCATAATTAAACTTTTAAAGTAAAGAAGTTTAAGGCAAGAAAATAGAATATAATAAATTTCAGAACTCTAAACTCATAATTCTCTCTACTGCCTATACCATCTTATTTCATCCATTAAAACACTTTTGAATTCTTAAAACGTCGAAAAGTTTTTGAATTTTCAAACGCTTTTGAGTCTTTCAGACGTCAAAAGGTTTTTGTTTAGAATCCAAAACTCAATCCAACTGTTATAGTTGTATTTTTGCCTTGCAAATATGTTGGTGTAAATAAATTTAAGTAGCCCTGTGCATCTTTAATTACTTCTCCGGTTATAGCTGTTGAATTTGAATCGTAACCATTTATATCACTATAATCAATATTAAGAATGGCGTAAGTATTGTTTATCACTTCATATTGTGCTTTAAAACCAACAGTCTGATTACTCCAGATAATATCACCCAGTGATGGTTGACTAATTATTTTAATAATATTTGCTCTGTTGTAATCATATTCATTTCCATGTTTTGCATCTACGTAAGACAAGTTTAAATCCAATCCTCTAATCGGTTTATAAGTAACTGCTAAATAAATTTCCTGTGAATTATCTCCCAAATAATGACCTAAATTGTAACCATTTGAACTCCAGGATAAAACAGGTATTGAATGTTTATAATTAATAATATTAGTACGGGTAAATTCGCCTGTTATCGATAAATTCTTAATCGGGAAATTACTTAGGTTAGCACCCACTTTATAAGAAATCGGATTTTTATCCTCACTCGATGGCAAAAATCTACTAAAATTTACTTCATCGGCATACACTGAACTAAATAAGTGTAAGTGTTTAATGTTTCTGGAACTGATATTAAAAAAAACCTGAGAATTTTGATTTTCCAATCCGGTTATTCCTTTAGTTAAGGTATGATCCAGCGATTTATAAAAGGCTATGGGGATAAAATATGCCGCTTGTACATTGGATTCGGCATAAATGATTGAATTTCCAACAGATATATTCAGTTTTGGGAATGGTGTAAAAGTAAACATATTGGCCGCAATAAATTTATTTGCCATTCGATAATGTCTTACATCCAAATTATCCAAATAATACCGTGTTGAATCCAACACATTGGAAACTAACCAACCGTGGAAATACTGCATTTCGAACCATTTTGCCGGTTTTAAATGTAGGGTTAGCATTGGAAATGAAGGGGCTCTACCGGAAAGGATATTCGATCCATGATAATTATCGCCCCATATTACATTATCCTTAACCAAACCCACTGAGCCCCAGTACCAGTCATATTTTATACCACCACGAGAATCACTGAAGTCACCACCTGCAGAAGATTCTTTGTATTCATATCCTGCTAAATCATTCAAATAATGTGTGTCTGCCAATAATGCTCCCTGAATGGAAATATCGCGCAAACTACCATAAACGCTTAAGTGTTTTCCCATCATGGTTTGGAATTCGGCACCGTACCAACGTTTTATAATATCTCCGTTTGCATTCCTTGTAATATGCATTCCCAGAATTGGAGTTATTCTAGCTCTGAATAATGAATCATTATAATTTATTGCCGGTTGAACCAATGCTGCTTTTGAACGATCTTTTTTCCATAAATGAATCAGTGCATCAGGTAATTTATTTTGTTCCAGTGCAAATTCGTTCAGAAAAAATGCTAATTCTGCCTGTTGACGTTTATTTAAATGTTGTTTCTCTGCATTTGCAATCAACAGTTTCTCCGTTATCATCATTCGAGAATAAGGCTTGGCAACTGAGTTCAATTCAATAATTCCATCATTCGCCAATTCATCCAAAAAATCATATATTTTGGTATACGAAATATGTTCCGGAATATCCTGAGCTGACAAAATCAACGAGGAAATAGCCAATATGATAAAAAGAATTTTCTTTTGCATAACAGTACTTATTAGAAATACAGTTTTAATATTTTTTTGAAAACAGTAAGCTACTTTTCTAAACTATCGCTAGTTCTCAGAATGGGGCTTCCACCCCTAGCCCCGACTTACTTTTTGTCTTAAAACAAAAAGTAAGCAAAAAGTTCAAGACTACGCCCGCTTCGCTCAAAAAACTTGCGCTCAGTTGGCTGAAACCGTCCAAACTCGCTCCTTCGTCGCTCAAACAGGACAGTTTCTTGCGCCAACTTCACTTGTTTTTCGGTTCACCGGACGAGGTCAATCCAGCGCTAATGATAATATTGTGCAATTAATCAAATACTTATAATTTTTTATCCTGTACTAAAACTACTTTATATACAAAATACTTGCAGAAGAAGGTGCAACCACAAAATTGGTTGTTTTTACTTCAGAAATACCACTCAAATCAATCTGATCATCATGACAAACTACATTCCAGTCTCCTTCGGGGATTTCTACTGTTACAGATTTTCTGTTTCCATTGTAAATTACCAGAATATCTTTCCAAACCTCCCCATTCACATGATCGGTGAGCAAATAAGCCACAACATTTGGAGTCATTAAATCTAAAAATTTAAGATGTTTTTGCATCATCTCCTGCGTAGGAATCCTAAACGCAGCATGTCGTTTCCGTAAAGCATTTAAGCCTTTGTAATACTCAAATACATCTTTATGTAATGTTTTAAAATCCCAGTTTATACAATTTATTGAATCGGGTGATTGGTATGTATTATGAATTCCTTTTTTATTGCGATACAATTCTTCACCAGCATAAATGAATGGTATACCTTGTGAAGTGTAAACGATGGTTTGAGCCAGTTTATTAAACCTTAAAAGTTCTTCATCGGTAGCATCGGTCGGTTTCGATTCTATTAATTTGTCGACCAAACACATATCATCGTGACACGATACATAATTTATTGTCTGGGTAGGATTGTTTACATAGGGTGCTTTTGAATAAATCAATTTCGTATAATCAACTTGTGGATGTTGGGTAGCTCCTATTACACCAAACTTTACACTTTCCTCTAAACTATCAATTCCGGAAACAAATCCCGGAATATCGGCATGCATCCAACTTCCTCTCAAAGCATCACGAATATCATCACTAAAAACAGCTATATTGTCTAATTGTTTTGCATTTTTCTTCAACGCACGTTTATCTTCGGCCAAAGGTGATGAAGCTGCTGTCCAGCCTTCTCCATATATAAAAATTGTAGGATCAATTTTATTAAGTGCTGCACGGATTTCATTCATCGTTTCAATATCATGAATTCCCATTAAATCGAACCGAAAACCATCA
>JAQUWU010000055.1 GCA_028692715.1 Paludibacter sp.
TGCTTTAATACAATTCTAATATAACTAAATTATGAAAATGAAAAAAAAGTTTTCCTTTTTACTATTATTATCTTTTCTTATGTCATGTAATGACCAAGATGACAAGAGAGAATTACAACCATTACCAAGTTCTGAAATTGAACTAGCATATCCTATCGGTAGTGGAACTTCCGGAGACACAATTAATGGTTTGCTGGGATACGGATATGACATAACTGGATTTTGTGATACAATTTCGGTAAAAGGAAAAGTTTTCGAATCCCTTCCAAGTGGAAATGTGTTTTTTGGTAATCCTGGAACTATGTCTCCAAAATTAATTAATGGAAGTACTTTTATGGAACTTTCAAATAAGATTAACAATCCAAACATTATTCCAGAATCAGGGGGAGCTCTTACCCAGCATTTAAAATCATTATTGAAATTAGCTTTAAAATCTGATTCGATTGATCCTAATTATGCTTATATTTATTATGCAATCACCTATTTTAATTCACATCGTAAGTTCTATTACGGATCTGACAATCAACAATATTTATCTTCAGACTTTAAAGACGATGTAATTACTATCTCTCCAAAAGAACTTGTTTCGAAATATGGTACTCACGTTTTAACGGAAGTATATTCGGGATCTAGATTTGAAGTATTATATCGATGTAAATTTGACAATTTTTTTTACAGTGAAAGTGATTTAAATCAGCTATTTTACAACCGAATGAATGAATATATCGGTGGTACACCTGGTTTAATAATTGACATTAATACAAATACAAAACTTTCACAAACATCAGAACAAATGATTTATAATTCAACTGGAAGTCGTAAAAAACTGTGTGGAGTGATTAATGCAACGGATTACAACCCGGATGACATTCATTTAGATATAAGTCAGATATTTAGTGACGCTAATATAAAAACTCAATTAATTTCAGTTAGTATAGATGGCATTCTACCAATCTATGAACTTATAAGCAATGAAACTAAAAAACAAGAAGTGAAAGCGTATATCGAAAAATACATGACTACAAAAACTTTCAATTAAGCTATTGAAAACTTCATATTAAATGACAAAATTACCTGTCCCGCACTCCCGCACGATTGTATCATGTGGGGAAACAAATAAATCATTTATTAATTTCACACGATAAAATACCTGAAGCAATGATAAAACGATATTATCAGAGGTCAGAAATAAAACACAAAGGTTCTATAATATGATGCCCGTTCGTAGGGACAGGTCGTGATCTGTCCTGTCCAATAATGCAACCAATGATGCAACCAATAAATAGAATAACAGGCATTCAATGACAGATTATATTAAATTAAACAGGTCGTGACCTGTCCAATGTAATTGTCCCTATTGTTTTAAATGATTTTAGGTATAAATGATTATACTCTGTCCAACAAATATAAATTGGATGCAGAATGAAAAACCGTAAACGAAATAGGAAAAAAGGATTTGATTATACATCAAACAACATTTATTTCATTACAATTTGTTGTAAATTCAGGACACATCATTTCGGAAAGATTGTCAAGGATAAAATGGAATTGAATGACTTTGGCGAAATTGTAGAAGACCGAATCACCTGGTTGGGAAATCAATACCCATATGTTGAAATACATAATTCACAGGTAATGCCAAATCATGTACATTTGCTGTTAGAAATAAATTCGCAAAACGCATTACATTCAAGGACAGGTCACGACCTGTCCCTACAAGAACCCGATGCGGGAATAAAAATAAAATCGGTTTCTCAATTGATGGGTGCATTTAAAACCACGTCATCCAAACAAATTCATTTATTTGGAAATATGGATTTTGAATGGCAACGTTCATTTCATGACCATATTGTAAGGAATGCAGATAGCTATGATTCTATTTATAATTACATAACCGACAATCCGGCAAGATGGGATGAAGATCGTTTAAAAGAACCAGATGATTCGGTGTTATAATAAAGAATTGCATGCAAGAGGCAATAAAACACAAAGGTTCTATAATATGATGCCCGTTCGTAGGGACAGGTCGTGACCTGTCCAATGATGCACCCAATGATGCCCCTTGCTCCCGCGCGATTGTATCGCGTGGAAAACAAACTGAATAAAGGCGCTGCATATAGGTAAAGGAACAAATAGATAATTTGTTGTGATTAAGTTCTGCTACACGATGCGTTCGTACGGCAGTGAGTGAGAGGTTTTTTGTATAACTCAACTTTCGCAAGTTCTCTTTAAGGAACTTCCGCCCCTAACCCCGACTTACTTTTTGTCTTGACCCAAAAAGTAAGCAAAAAAGACAAGACTGCGGACGCTTCACTCGAAAAATTTTCGTTCGGAAGGCTCAAATCTTCCAACCTCGTTGAAGTTCGACTACCTGCTTGCAAGAATGTAAGTTTTCTACACGAACTTCAACTTCAAACAAGGACGATTTTTAACCGCCTTCCTCTCTTATTTTTCGGCTCACCGTCCGAAGTAGTGCGCTAAAGATTGGCGTCGAAAAAAGGAAAATTGCTTTTTTACTTCAAGTAAAAAGATCACAAGGATTTATTGAAAATTAATAAACGACTAGACAATGTTCTATAAACTGTTTATTCTCAGTACAATCAAAATATTAAACAACTAAATAATAGACATTTATAGATATGCAAAAGTTGAACTGTATAATCATATACATTTTTTACAACGTAACCATTCTCACTTCTTATTATTGACCAAAAGTAACACGACGAGTACGAGAATTCTATAAATAGGTTGAAAAGCCATTTTGTATATATTTCGGGTGCAAAAATAAGTCAAGAATTAGATTGAATAAATAGTTTGGAAGATGAAAATGTTATTTTTGTTCGATTTGTAAGGATTTATACTGTTTTTATATGAATAAATCACATTTTCGATAATTTTATGAATGTCAAATTTAATTCTAAGTATCGGATTTCAGCCAGTTATTACATCAGAACTTGTGAATACAAAGAGTGGTCCAGATAAACATCTGAACCACTCTTAATTAAGTTTTATTTATTGTTTAATCAGATTTGATGAAACAATTTGGAAAGTCATATTCAGTTTATTCTATAATCAACTTTTGTGTTTTGTATGCATTATTCATGTCTTTTACAAAATACACACCTGAAACTAAGCGGCTGATATCAACATTATTATCTGTTGGAGAAACCAATTTTTGTGACAACAATACGCCAACGGTGTTATAAATTCCAATCTTTACAGATTCATTTACCTTAAGAATTACATTTCCTTTAGCAGGATTTTGTAAACTGAAACTTTTCTTATTTGCACTTAGAGGAGCAATTCCGGTAGAAAGCTTATAACTAATTCCACGTAACATAAATTTCGAACCATTGACCCCAAATAAATAGGTAGTATTAGCAGTTACATTGAAAGTCATTACCGTATATAAATTAGCTCCGGTAGTATTAAGTGAAACAGTTCCATCCCATGTGTTTGTTGTATTATCACTACTATTAAAAACCTGAGGAAGAGTAAAATAAGCTGGAGTCCCAGTAATAGCACCACCGGTTGAAAGGTTGGTAGTTAAAGCAACTAAATCTGCATTGTCTGGACAATCAGTTGTAAGTTGAAGAAAAAATGTAGCCTTATTATTACCCATTTTACCTGAAACTTGAATAACACCATTACTGGTTGGACGAAGTGCATAATACATACCATTAGTACTACCTTGTATAATTGCCTCGTTATCCCAGGTTACACCATCATAAGTTACAGTTGGAGCACCAGTATCTGTTTTACCAATAACACCGGTGGTAGCGTCTGCATCAGAATGCATTACTGTAAGCCCGGTAATACCAGTTGTAATTGCAGTAGACACAGGCATTAAGACCTCTGTTCCAGTCGCTTTCCAGGTGCCCTGAGCAAAAGCTGAAACGCTGATTAGAACTCCACATAAAATCGACAACATTTTTTTGTAATTTTTTTTCATGATTTTAAAATTTTAAAATTATTAATTGAGAATTATTGGTTATTTATTTAAATCTATATGTTATTTACAAATAGAAAATTGATATAAAAACAGATAAAACGAAATATTATCTTCTAACGTAAAAGTAACTTTTAGTATCAATTCGATTTTTAATTTATAAAAAGTTGTATTTAAAAATCGATTACTATTTGATTAAGTTTATATTTCATAAATTTGAATGTTCAAAAATACTATTTATAAATTTTCTTTAATGTGGATTTTTTGACGAATAATGTATAAAATTTGACGAAATCATTAAACTTAATTTTAACTGCGTGTTAATCTGAATTTAAACTTAAAATATTTTGTTATTCCTATTATTAAATTCAAATCAAAACTGCTTTTGAAAATTGCATTTTTACTTGTTTTGGACTCTGATCATTCATATTTATTCCTTGCATTTTATAATTCTATTTTACTAAATTAGATTTTAACGTAATTTCTATCGATTTATGCTTGCCTTTTGCGATGTCTATTTCGGATATGTTCCATGCATAAATCAACTTCTTTCTTGTGATCAAAATGTTATTGCAATGACTAATAACCTGGCATCACGAACACTTAACAATGGAATTTCTTCTTGTTGTTCGAGCTTTATATTCAGGATATATAAACTTGCCATAAGAACTAATGCCATATGGTGTTGCCATGCTAACCAACCAGTTTCCGGATAACCAGGCAACCACAATTCGTTCTTGCAATCATCAAATCCCCCGCTCCCGCGCGATTGTATTGCGTGGGAAATAAACGGTATAAAGGTGCTATATCTAGGTAAAGGGATAATAGCTAATTTGTTGTGATTAAGTTCTGCCACGCGATGCAATTCGTGCGGCAGCGGGGTTGGCTAAATTATTGAAAATTATGAAAAATAGAACTGACTTCTCTGGATTGTATCGTGTGGGAAACAAATAAATCATTTATTAATTTCACACGATAAAATACGTGAAGCAATGATAAAACGATATCATCAGAGGTCAGAAATAAAACAAAAAGGTTCTATAATGTGATGCCGGTCCGTAGGGACAGGTAGTGACCTGTCTGTCCAATAATGCAATTTTACGGTTTGAATAGAGTAAAAAGAATGTTATTTGGAACGCATATCACATGATATGGAACGCATATCACATGATTTGGAACGCATATCACATGATTTGTAACGCATATCACATGATATGGAACGCATATCACATGATATGGAACGCATATCACATGGTATGGAACATATATCACATGATATGGAACACATATCACATGATATGGAACATATATCACATGATTTGGAATATATATTACATAATGTCGTATTGCATATCACGATGATTTTTTTTCTACCATAATTGCGCTCCTACGGAGCATTAAAATAATGTAATCCAACAAGCTCGTAGTGGCGATATTAAAGTAAAAAAAATCTAATCATCAAAAGCTTCATAGAGGTAAAAATATGGTAAAGCTTCAAATATTGATTAAATGAGTACTTTTGCATATTGGTTGTTAGTTCTACGGTCCAATAACTTTTTAAAACTTCTATTTTTTGTAGTAAAAACTGATTTATTTTAATAAAAACAGTCTTCTCTCTTACAAATCGAACAAAAAACTGATTTTTTTCTTCCAAACTATTTGTGATTTAAAATTCTTAGCTTATCTTTGCACACAAAATATTGAATATGATTTCTCAACGCATTTATACTATTTTAGTCCTCGTCGTGCTTTTGGTCAAAAATCAGAGGTGAGAGGTTATATAGTCTAATTGTATGTGAACATACTGAAAAACCTTTCTCACCATAACGGAGAAAGGTTTTTTATTACCCCCTAATCCCTGAAAGGAAATTATGCAAGTTCGTCTTCATAATTCTTATTATATAAGATAGGTGGAATAAGTTTGAAAAAAAAATTAATAATTCATCCCTTTAAATCATTACTTTCAGAAGTGTAAGTAATTTTATTCCCTTTAGGGGCTAGGGGTTTTATTCAAAACAACATGAAACAAGAACTAAGAAGTGCAACAAGTACACAAGGACGCAGAATGGCAGGAGCCAGGTCGTTGTGGAGAGCAAACGGTATGACCGAAAGTCAAATGGGAAAACCCATTATTGCCATAGTAAATTCATTTACACAATTTGTACCCGGTCATGCACATTTACATTTAATAGGACAAAGAGTTAAAGCTGAAATTGAAAAATTGGGCTGTTTTGCTGCCGAATTTAATACAATCGCTATTGATGATGGTATTGCTATGGGACATGACGGCATGTTATATTCATTACCATCGCGCGATTTGATTGCTGACAGTGTTGAATACATGGTGAATGCTCACAAAGCTGATGCTATGATTTGTATTAGCAATTGCGATAAAATTACTCCAGGGATGTTAATGGCTGCAATGCGATTGAATATCCCTACCGTTTTTGTTTCAGGTGGACCAATGGAAGCCGGCGAACTGGATGGAAAACATCTTGACTTGGTGGATGCAATGGTTCAATCGGCTGACGAAAATGTTTCAGACGAGCAGGTTAAACGTATTGAGAGTGCAGCTTGCCCAACTTGCGGGTCGTGCTCCGGAATGTTTACCGCCAACTCCATGAATTGCCTAAATGAAGCTTTGGGATTGGCACTGCCCGGAAACGGCACTATTGTAGCAACTCATGCAAATAGATCGAAACTGTTTATTGATGCCGCTCACCTTATTGTTGAAAACGCTTACAAGTATTATCGCGATGGTGACGCAACTGTTTTACCTCTTTCAATTGCAACTCGTGGAGCATTCGAAAATGCAATGACATTGGACATAGCTATGGGTGGTTCAACAAATACTGTTTTGCATATTTTGGCAATTGCCCACGAAGCAGGTGTTGATTTTACGATGGATGATATTGATGAACTTTCGAAGCGTACACCTTGTTTATGTAAAGTTGCACCTAATTCGCAAAAATATCATATTCAGGATGTAAATCGCGCAGGTGGAATTCTGGGAATTCTTGCCGAACTGAATAAGGGTGGTTTGTTAAACAAAAATGTTCACCGTGCCGATGGAATGACGTTGGGCGAAGTGGTAGGAATTTATGATATTACAACAAAAAATGTAATTGAAAAAGCGGTTGATATTTACAAAAGTGCCCCTGCACATAAATTTAATCTGGTAATGGGGTCACAAAATGTGAATTATGCTGAACTTGATAAAGATAGAATAAATGGTTGTATCAGGGATGTTGAACACGCCTATACTGTGGATGGTGGACTCGCTATTTTAAAAGGAAATATCGCTCAGGATGGTTGTGTAATTAAAACTGCCGGAGTGGACGAAAGTATTTGGAAATTCAGTGGACCGGCAAAAGTTTTCAGTTCGCAGGATGCAGCATGTGACGGAATTTTAGGCGGAAAAGTTGTTTCGGGTGATGTAGTGGTGATTACTCACGAAGGACCAAAAGGCGGTCCGGGAATGCAAGAAATGCTTTATCCGACTTCATATATAAAATCAAAACATTTAGGAAAAGAATGTGCATTAATTACTGATGGTCGTTTTTCAGGTGGAACTTCCGGTTTATCTATCGGACATGTTTCGCCAGAAGCTGCTGCAGGTGGAAATATTGGATTGTTGCTGGATGGCGATATTATTGAAATAGATATACCAAATCGTTCTATAAATGTAAAATTGAGCGATGCTGAGTTAAAAACCCGTCGCGATGCTGAAATAGCCAGAGGAAAAGATGCATTTAAACCGAAAGACCGAAACCGAGTCATCTCGAAAGCACTGCAAGCTTATGCCAGTATGGTAAGTTCAGCCGATAAAGGTGCTGTGAGAATGATATAAGTAGATGTGACCTCCAACCCCCTAAAGCGGACCTTTGGTAGGATTCACAACTTTATAATTTTTGAAAAATATTTATATTTTACTTTCTTAAGTCTACTCTTGTCTCCCGCTCCGAAAGGAGAGGGTTGAGGTTAGGTCTGGATTTAGGGATTATTTAAATTTTATGGAAACAAACAATAAAATAACAGGAGCCGAAGCATTTATGCGTGCATTAGTTGCTGAAGGTGTTGATACCATTTTCGGCTATCCTGGCGGTGCTATTATGCCCGTTTTTGATGCATTATTTGATTATGATAAGCAGTTGAAACATATTCTTACACGTCACGAACAAGGTGCTGCACATGCAGCGCAAGGTTATGCGCGTGTATCGGGAAAAGTTGGTGTGTGTCTGGTAACTTCCGGCCCTGCAGCAACAAATACTATCACCGGAATTGGTGATGCCATGCTGGACAGTACGCCAATAGTTGTAATAACCGGACAAGTTGGTGCAGCTTTATTGGGAACAGATGCTTTTCAGGAAATTGATGTGGTGGGAATTACTCAACCAATTACAAAATGGGCATATCAGATTCGTAAGGCCGAAGATATTGCTTGGGCTGTTGCGCGTGCTTTTTATATTGCCCGTAGCGGACGTCCGGGTCCTGTTGTGCTTGACTTTGCTAAAAGTGCCCAAATTGAAAAGGTTGATTTTGAATTGAAACCTTGTACATTTATTCGTAGTTATATTCCTGTTCCGGATGTTGATAATCAACAAATTGAAGAAGCTGCAGCACTTATTAATTCGGCTAAAAAACCTTTTGCATTGGTTGGACAAGGTGTTGTGTTAGCAAATGCTGAAGCCGAACTAAAAGAATTCTTAGAAAAAGCAAATATCCCTGCCGCATGGACTTTATTAGGAGCATCTGCAATGGCAAGTGATTTTTATTTGAATGAAGGATTTTTGGGAATGCATGGAAATGTTGCACCCAACATGAAAACGAACGAATGCGATGTGCTTATTGCTATTGGTATGCGTTTCGACGATCGTGTAACAGGTGATTTAAATACTTATGCAAAACAGGCAAAAATCATTCATCTTGATATTGATCCGGCAGAAATTGGTAAGAATGTGAAGGTTGCTGCTCCTGTACTGGGTTCTGCCAAAGAAACTTTACCAGCGTTGACCCAAAAGCTAAATCCAGCGAAACATGATGAATGGATTGAATCATTCGAAGAATATAAAAAATTAGAATTTGATAAAGTTATCCAGCGTGAAGTTCATTCTATAAATGGTGAAATGACAATGGGTGAAGTAATTAATAAAGTTTCTGAAGCTACAAATAATGATGCTGTGTTGGTAACTGACGTTGGGCAAAATCAAATGATGGCTGCCCGTTACTTCAATTTCAAACAAACCAGAAGTATGGTAACATCCGGAGGTTTAGGAACTATGGGATTCGGGATTCCTGCTGCAATAGGAGCAAAAATGGGCGCACCCAAACGTACCGTTTGTATGTTTGCAGGTGATGGCGGTTTCCAAATGACAATTCAGGAACTTGGAACCATTATGCAGGAACAAATTGGTGTAAAAATGATCATTTTGAATAATCATTTCCTTGGGATGGTTCGTCAATGGCAGGAAATGTTTTTTGAAGAACGTTATTCATTTACCGAAATGAAAAATCCTGATTTTATTGCTATTGCAAAGGCATATAGAATTGATGGTACCGAAGTCCATAAAAGGGAGGATCTTGACGCTGCAATAGCTGATATGTTGAAAGATGATAAACCTTATTTATTGGTTGTAAATGTTGAAAAGAAAGGAATGGTATTTCCAATGATACCAACCGGAGCAAGTGTAACAAACATTTTATTAGGAGATTAAGTTATGGAAACAAAATTATATACAATTACCGTTTTTTCTGAAAATACAGTTGGTTTACTGGGTCAGATAACTATTATTTTTACGCGTAGAGCGTTGAATATCGAAACACTTTCCGTTTCTCCTTCTGCAATAAAAGGGATTCATAAGTTTACAATTACATTATATGCTTCCGAAGAAATCGTCAGAAAAGTAGTTCAGCAAATTGATAAACGTGTTGATATTATAAAAGCATATTACAATAATGATGACGAACTTGTATATCAGGAAATTGCACTTTATAAAATTGCTACCGAAAAACTCCTTGCTTTAAATTCAATTGAATCGTTAATTCGAAATCATCATATTCATATCCTTGAAATGAACGATACTTTTGTATTGTTCGAAAAAACAGGACATTATGATGAAACTCAACAATTATTTAATGAATTGAGTGAATCAGTTGGTGTATTGCAGTTTATTCGTTCGGGTAGAGTAGCTATTACCCGTTCGAAAGTAGAACGGTTGACCGATATGCTTGAAAGTATTCAGCAGAAATATGGTTACTAATTATAAATTTGCAATTACACTGTTTTAATGACATATAGTAAAACTTATTCGTTTAAAATTCAACCTCAGTTTGTTGATTTTCAGTTCAGGGTTACAATGGGAGCATTGACTGATATTCTTTTGACAACAGCCGGTATGAATGCAGATGATAATGGTTTTGGATTAAGACAGTTACACGCAGCGAAAAGTTCATGGGTGTTGTTGCGTTTAGCGTTGGAAATGGTTTATTTTCCTGAGCAATATGAAACCATACATGTTGAGACCTGGATTGAAGAAATCGGACGTGCGAGTACCACCCGTAACTTCTGTATCAGAAATGATAAAAACGAAATTATTGGAAATGCATGTTCCATTTGGGCTATGCTGGACATGGAAACCCGACGGGCAAAGGATTTGCGGAGTCTGGATGGCATACATCGTTTTGCATCAGGCATTAAAGGGAGTATTGAACCACCCATAAAGATTCTTGGTGTAGACGGTGAAATTTTTGACAGTTTCAAAGTTAAATATTCTGATATAGACATTAATCAACATGTAAACAGTGTTCGCTACATTAACTGGATAAGCGATTGTTTCTCGTTGGAAACTTATCGAACAAAGGCGATTAAAAGATTTGAAATCAACTATATGAACGAAATGTTATTCGATGATAAAGTAGTTGTATTTGGGCGACAAATAGATGAAAATGATTTCAAATTCGAAATCAGAAATGATGATAAAATTTCTTGTAGAGTAAGAATTTTATTTAAATAGATTAAGAAGAGCTTTTTAGTGTAAAAAAAAATATAAATTAATTTATAAACGTCTTTTTAATTACTATTTATGAGTAATTTTGGAGATAAAATTTAAAAAAAATGGCAAATTATTTCAGTTCACTTCCACATCGCCTGAAAGTTCAGGAATTAGGAAAATGTGATTTTATGCAAAGCAGCGAATTCGCTGATGGAGTTAAGAAATTAGTTGGTAAAAAAATCGTTATCATTGGTTGCGGTGCTCAGGGTTTGGCTCAGGGACAAAATATGCGTGATAGCGGTTTGGACGTTTCTTACGCTTTGCGACAGGGAGCAATCGATAGCAAACGTGCTTCTTATGTAAATGCAACAGAAAACGGTTTTAAAGTAGGTACTTTTGAAGAATTGGTTCCTACTGCAGATTTGGTTTCAAACCTTGCGCCGGACAAACAACACACATCCGTTGTAAACGCTGTAGTTCCGTTGATGAAAAAAGGTGCATGCCTTTCTTATTCTCATGGATTTAATATTGTAGAAGAAGCAACTCAAATTCGTAAAGATATTACGGTAGTAATGATTGCTCCAAAATCACCAGCTTCGGAAGTTCGTGCCGAATACCTTCGCGGTTTTGGTGTACCTACACTTATAGCTGTTCACTCCAACAATGACCCAAATGGTGACGGATTGGAAATTGCAAAAGCATATTGTGTGGGAACAGGCGGTCATAAAGCCGGTGTGTTGCACTCTTCGTTTGTGGCCGAAGTGAAATCGGACTTAATGGGTGAACAAACTATTCTTTGTGGTTTGTTGCAGACTGGTTCTATCCTTTCTTTTAATAAAATGGTTGAAAAAGGAGTAGATAAAGCTTATGCTTCTAAACTGGTTCAATATGGTTGGGAAGTAATCACTGAAGCGTTGAAAATTGGTGGTATTACCAATATGATGGATCGTCTTTCAAATCCGGCTAAAATTAAAGCTTTCAATCTTTCCGAAAATTTAAAAGATATTATGCGTCCGTTGTTTATCAAACACATGGATGATATTTTATCGGGTGATTTCTCGAAAACAATGATGGAAGACTGGGCTGCTGGCGACAAAAACCTATTAGCTTGGCGTGCTGAAACCGGCGAAACTGCATTCGAGAAAACGGCTGCAGGAAGTATGGAAATCACGGAACAAGAGTATTTTGATAATGCTACATTAATGGTTGCTTTTGTGAAATCAGGTGTTGAGTTGGCTTACGAAACAATGACATGTTCGGGCATCAAAAACGAATCGGCTTATTACGAATCGTTACACGAAACTCCACTTATTGCCAACACGATTGCACGTAAAAAATTATATGAAATGAATCGTGTCATTTCTGACACTGCTGAATACGGTTGTTATTTATTCGATCATGCATGTAAACCATTATTGGCTGATTTTATGTCAAAAATTGATACAGATGTTATCGGTAAAAACTATAATTCAGGAAAATCAGGACGTGTCGATAATTTCGAATTGGTAAAAGTAAATGCTGCTATCCGTAATCACTCCATCGAAGTATGTGGAGCTGAACTGCGTGCTGCTATGACAGCCATGAAGAAAATTGTAGAATAATTCTTTCAATAATAACAAAAATATAAAGCCATTTCCAATTTTGGAAATGGCTTTATTATGTTTTTATACCAAAATCCCCCTTATATGTTAACTTTGCTGGGTAGTAGCTAAATTATTTTATAAAATGTATATATTTGTTGTTCAGTACGATAACGAAAATAAAATTTGTATTGCGAAAAAAATAGCGAAGTTCAACGATTGAAAAAGAATAATTTCTTACTTTAGTGCTCTGAAATCTAACAATAAATATTCATGTTAATAATTGGAATTGCGGGTGGAACAGGCTCGGGAAAAACGACTGTTGTTCGTAAAATTATGGAACGATTGCCTGATGGCGAAGTCGTAATTCTCCCACAGGATTCGTATTACCGGGATAGCAGTCATCTTCCCTTGGAAGAACGGTTGGAAATAAATTTTGACCATCCCGATTCTATTGAATTTGAATTGTTGGTAAAACATTTAAAAGATCTTCGTAAGGGAAAAATTGTTGAACAACCCATATATTCTTATCTTACTTGCACACGGGCGGAAGAAACCATACCAATTAAACCTTGTCACGTTATTATTGTGGAGGGAATTCTTGTATTAACCAATCCTGAACTTCGAAACATGATGGATTTAAAGGTTTTTGTGGATGCAGATCCTGATGATCGGTTAATCAGAGTCATTAATCGTGACATTATTGAACGTGGAAGGTCGGTGAATAAAGTTATGGAACGGTACGAACAAACGGTGAAACCAATGCACCTGCAATTTATTGAACCTTCGAAACGCTTTGCCGATTTGATTATCCCGCAGGGTGGAAATAATCATATTGCCATTGATATCCTTACAAAGTATATTGAAAATAAATTATGATGTCAACTATTTGATTTTAGATAAAGGTAAATTTAATACAAGCTATGGAAAACTCCGATTTACCAAAAATTATGTTTCTCGATATAGAAACAGTTCCACAACAATCAGATTTTTCTGAAATGTCAGCAGAACTGGGTCATCTTTGGGAAGAAAAATTTTCGTTGATATTTAAACGTATGCCCGAAAAATATCCCGAGAATACAACTGCAGCCGAAGGGTTTAACACCAGTGCCGGTATTTATGCAGAATTTGGAAAGATTGTTTGTATCTCTGTCGGGTTTATTCACTTTCAGGGTAAGGAAATGTATTTCCGGACAAAATCATTTGCCGGAGATGATGAAAAACAATTATTGATAGATTTTATTGCATTAATAAAAAAGTTTTGTACCACAAAAGAACATACCCTTTGCGGTCATAATATTAAAGAGTTTGATATTCCGTATATTTGTCGGAGATTGGTGATAAATAGCTTGAGTTTACCACCTATTTTTCAGATTTCAGGTAAAAAACCGTGGGAAATTAATTTTATCGATACACTTGAATTGTGGAAGTTCGGAGATTATAAAAATTATACTTCGTTGAAATTACTTACTGCAGTTTTTGGTATCCCTACTCCCAAGGATGATATTGACGGAAGTCAGGTGGCAGAGGTATATTACAAAGAAAAAAATGTAAGTAGAATAGCAACTTATTGTCAGAAAGATGTACTTGCTACAGCGCAGGTTTATCTTAAAGTGAATGGACTTGATTTGATTAAAACCGATAATATTGAACATATTCCTTCGATTTTCTAAAACTCATACATGCGAAGCAAATATACGTTAATCGTCCTGTTTTTTTCTTGTTTGTATTTTGTATCTTGCGTACAAAAAGATAAGGAAAATAACGCTGAAATTGTTTCAACAGATTTAAGTAATATATTGGTCGCAGATACTCTTCGGGTGGCTACAATGTATGGTCCAACTTCTTATTTTTTGTACAGAGATGAAACAATGGGCTACGATTACGAATTGGCTCAAAACTTCGCCAAACAACTAAATGTTAATCTTAAAATCAGTATTGCCAAATCCGAAGCAGAAATGATTCAAATGCTTCAGGAAAGAAAGGTAGATATAGTTAGCTATAATTTTATTGAGACTAAAGACTTAAAACGCTTTTTTAATTTTGTTCTTCCTCAGTCCGAATCTTATCAGGTGTTGGTTCAGAATGTCGGAAGCAAAGCATTGTCTTCTGTTACAGAGTTGGCCGGAAAAACGGTTTATGTAACACCTAATAGTGTCTTTAAACAACGAATGGAAGCACTTAACAATGAAATTGGTGGGACTATTAATATCGTTGATGCCGCTGATTCTTTGACCAATAATGATTTAATTGAGATGGTGTCCGAAAAAAAAATTGATTATACAGTTACTTACAGAAACCTTGGATTATTACACAAATATTATAGTAAGAATCTAAATTGCAGGTTAGCCATTGGTTTTAATCAGCACAATGGTTGGTTGGTGCGGTCAGGAAGTGTGTTTTTAACGAAATCACTTCAATTATGGGCAACCTCGCCCGAAACAGAAAATCTTCAGGCGAGATTACGGGAAAAATACTGGGAGAAGAGTCCGTATTTTTCCATGAGAAAAGTGAAAATACCTAAAGGCGCTATTTCTCCATATGATCATTTATTTAAAAAATATGCATCCTTGATTGACTGGGACTGGCATTTGTTGGCGGCGGTTGCATTTCATGAATCCCGATTTGATTCGGATGAGGTCTCGTGGGCAGGTGCTTCCGGTTTAATGCAATTGATGCCACGAACAGCGGCTAACTTTGGACTCGATAAGAAATCTATTTTAAATCCCGAAAGAAATATCGAAGCTGGAGTTCAATACATTAAAAGTTTAAATTTAACATTTAGAAAGATAGAAAATAAAGATGAACGTATAAAATTTATTTTGGCAGGTTACAATTCAGGTCCGGCACATATCATTGATGCTATAGAATTAGCCAAAAAATATGGTAAAAATCCCAACGTTTGGTTTAATAATGTAGAGTATTTCTTATTAAAGAAAAGCGAACCGGAATTTTACAATGACCCTGTCGTAAAATATGGTTCGTTTGGTGGAAAAGAAACTGTACGATACGTTCAGAATACGCTGGAAACCTACGAAAAATATTTATCTAAAAAATAAATTGTTTAATCAAAAGAATTTACTTGCTTGATTTCAAGCTACGCATGTCTAAGTAGCATTTCTACCAAACTCACTACTTTACAAACGTTACAAACTTTCAAACTATTCTCAATGCCAAACAGCGAAATAATTTTAATCAGCATATCAGGGGAAGATAAACCCGGTGTAACTTCATCGATAACAGGAATCTTGGGTAAATACAATGCCACAATTCTTGATATTGGTCAGGCCGATATTCATCAAACCCTTTCACTCGGAATTCTTTTCAAAATGTCGGATGATGCACAATCAGGTCATATTCTGAAAGAAGTCTTATTCAAATGTTCCGAATTAAATATAAATGTGCGTTTTACACCCGTTACTATTGAACAATATACAAGTTGGGTAGGACGTCAGGGGAAAAGCCGTTATATTGTGACTATTTTAGGGAAGGTAATTACCGCACGACAATTATCAATGGTAACAAGTGCATTGACTGAGCAGGATTTGAATATCGATTCTATTGTCAGGCTTACCGGTCGTCCTTCCTTGGAAGTTTCTGATGAAAAATCGGCTCGTGCCTGTATCGAATTATCTGTACGTGGAGAGTTACTAGATAAAAAATTATTGTCTTCAAAATTGATGACTTTTACATCCGAATTAGGTATAGATATTTCGTTTCAAAAGGACGATATGTATCGCCGTAATCGTAGGTTGATTTGTTTTGATATGGATTCGACATTAATTAAGACAGAAGTAATTGATGAATTGGCAGATAGGGCCGGAGTGGGCGAAAAAGTACGTGCAATTACTGAATCGGCTATGCGCGGAGAAATTGATTTTTCCGAAAGTTTTAAACAACGGGTAGCATTGCTTAAAGGATTGGATGAATCGGTTATGGAAGAAATTGCTAGAAATCTGCCTATAATGGATGGTGCAGCTAGACTTATTTCAATGCTCAAAAAAATTGGGTTTAAAGTGGCCATTCTTTCCGGTGGATTTACCTATTTCGGGAATGCCTTAAAAAAACTTTTTGATGTGGATTATGTTTATGCTAATGAGTTGGAAATAATTGATGGAAAACTTACCGGAAATTATATAGGTGATATTGTAGATGGAAAACGTAAAGCAGAATTACTAAAATTAATTACACAGGTTGAAAGAATAGAATTAGAACAGGTCATTGCTGTAGGGGATGGTGCAAACGATTTACCCATGTTGAATTTAGCCGGTTTAGGGATTGCCTTTCATGCAAAACCAAAAGTAAAAGAAAATGCACAACAATCTATTTCTACCATTGGGTTGGATGGTGTTCTTTATTTTTTAGGTTTCAGAGATATTCATATTGGAAATTAAAAAAGACACACCTTACCTTTACCCACTTCAGGCTCTATTCCCCTTCGGGTACTTTCTCCAAAAGGGGAAATAGTTTTTAAGAGGAAGAAAGAGAAAAGACTTCTGTACTTTAATTTCAGGAGTTGAAATTAAATTTAGATTTTTTAGTTAAAGCAATATGAAGCAAAAAGCTGTAGTTTTAGGTTCAACCGGAATGGTTGGTACGCAATTGATTAAGTTATTACTTGAAAATGAAAATTTTTCTGAGATTATATCTTTGGTACGTCGTACGGGAGGTATTGTTCACCCCAAATTAAAAGAATACATCATTGATTTTGACCAACCTGATAGTTGGAAGGAACTTGTGAAAGGCGATGTTTTATTTTCAACCCTTGGTACTACACTGGCTCAAGCAAAATCAAAGGAAAATCAGTTTAAAATTGATTATACTTATCAGTTTAATGTTGCAGAAATAGCTTCGAAAAATGCGGTGTCACAATACGTATTAGTTTCTTCTGCCGGTGCAAACGAAAAATCAGGAGCTTTTTATATGAATATGAAAGGCAAACTTGAAAAAGCGGTACAACACTTACCTTTCGAATTTATAAATATTATCCAACCAGGACCTCTTTCCGGATTTCGGAAGAAAAAACGTTTCGGTGAAACGATTTCAATTAAGGCCTTAAATATCTTAAATTCAGTTGGTTTGCTGAGAAAATACAGACCCATTGATGCTGGAATTGTTGCAAAAGCAATGATAAATGCAACAAAAACAAATAAATCAGCATCCTATGATTTGGACAAAGTATTTTTATTAGCTGAAATGCCCTGAAAATTAATAAAATAATTGTATGTTTTTTTATGACAGCAATTTCTCAATTCTTATTTCGATAATTAAGTTTCAACTTGTAAGTAAAATATTTTTACATTGTAATTTTTTTGTAAAATATTTTTTTTAGTTTTGTGAAAAATTTTAAGCAACTGAAATAGATTTATTTTTTTTTATGAAACTAACAACCTGCCTTTTCTTTTTCCTCTTTTTTGTTATTCTTTTAATGTCAGCTCAGAACTTCACAATTAGTGGTTCAATAAGCGATTCGAGAAGTGGTGAGACAATGATTAGCTCCAGTGTATATGATATAAAATCAGAAAATGGAACCGTCAGTAATTCATTTGGTTTTTACTCGCTTACCTTGCCTAAAGGAGATGTGAAAGTCCAGTTCTCTTATGTTGGTTATGCCGATGTTCAAAAGTTATTTAAACTAACAAAAGATACTACAATCAATATTCGGTTAGATGAATCGACGGTGTTGAATGAATTAACGGTAGTAGGAAACAGACAGGAATTGGGTGTGCAGGGTTCACAAATGAGCGCAATTGAAGTTCCTATTAGTCAGATAAAATCAGTGCCAACACTTTTTGGTGAAACAGATGTAATAAAAGCTCTGCAATTACTTCCGGGAGTAAAAGCCGGAACAGAAGGAGCTGCCGGATTGTATGTTCGTGGTGGTGGTCCTGATGAAAATCTTTTTTTATTGGATGGTGTTCCTGTATATAATGTTAATCATGCATTTGGTTTCTTCTCCGTTTTTAATGCCGATGCTATTAAAAATGTAACCTTATACAAAGGTAGTTTTCCGGCACGTTTTGGAGGCCGACTTTCTTCTGTTGTAGATATTCGAATGAAAGATGGGGACAATAAAAAGTATCACGGAAATATCTCTGTTGGACTTATCTCTTCAAAAGCTAATGTAGAAGGGCCCCTTTTTAATGAAAAAACAAGTTTCAATTTTTCTGCCCGTCGAACATATGCCGACCTATTGTTGATGCCAATTATTAAAACATCTGCTGGTTCTGAAGGAATGAAAGCATCCGGTGCGGTTTATTTTTACGATTTGAATTTGAAAGTAAATCATAAAATATCCGATAAAGATCGTATTTACCTAAGCGCTTATATGGGTGATGATGTTATTTCTACAAAATTCACGTCCAGCGAATCGTATGATAACGACGGTTCTAAATCAACTGCAACTGAAGAATTGAAGTGGAATTGGGGAAATATAGTTACTGCATTGAGATGGAATCATGTTTTAACTCCAAAACTTTTTATGAATGCAACGACCTCTTACACCCGTTACCGATATGATATGGGGATAGGAGCAGAGCTTGAAGTTAAAAATAATAGCACTACACTGACTGATTATCAAAAAGTTGGTTTTAAATCGGGAATTGAAGATTTTACCGCAAAAGTTGATTTTGATTATTCGCCAGCACCGAATCACGATATTAAGTTTGGAGTAGATTATACAAATCACACTTTTAAGCCCGGAGTGCAATGGGCAAAACAGAAACTAACAATGGAAGGTATGACCTTGAATATGGATACAACCATTGGCGATCAGAATATTCTTGGACATGAAACGGCTCTGTATTTTGAAGATAATATTTCTATCAATAGAACTTTAAAAGCAAATCTTGGATTGAATTATTCTGCTTTTTTTGTTCAAGGAGAATTCTATCAATCTCTTCAACCTCGATTAGGATTACGTTTACTGGCTTCCGACCAATTGTCATTTAAAGCCGGTTTTGCCGATATGAGTCAGTACATTCATTTATTATCGAATAGTAGTATTAGTTTGCCGACCGATTTATGGGTGCCTGTGACCAAACGTGTACCACCTATGAAATCATATCAATATTCAGCCGGAGCATTTTATAGTTTCCCGAATATTGTTGAATTATCAATTGAGGGATATTATAAGTCGATGGATAACCTTATAGAATATAAAGATGGCGCTAGTTTTTTGGGCTCTAGCACAGGTTGGGAAGATAAAATAAATATGGGAAGAGGCTGGGCATATGGAATCGAATTTTTGGCTCAAAAAACTATTGGTAGAACTACCGGTTGGATAGGTTACACATGGTCGAAAGCCGAAAGATTGTTTAATCGTCCGGGCGAAGAGATAAACAACGGACAGGTATTTCCAGCAAAATACGATCGACGCCACGATATCAGTATTGTAGCTTCTTATAAATTGAGTGAGAAAATAGATTTCTCAGCAACATGGGTTTATAATACAGGAAATGCAGCAACATTAGCTCTTCAAAGCTTTGCTTCAGGTGATATTTCAGATGGGAGGTATCAGGTAAATACATCCGAATTGCCCTATATTAGTAAACGTAATAATTTTAGATACAATGATTATCATCGGTTGGACTTAGGTGTAAATTTTCATAAACAAAAGAAGTACGGTATAAGAACATGGAATATTAGTGTGTATAATGCTTATAATCAATTAAATCCATTTATTGTTTATAAATCTTATAATTATGATGCGCCAAATCTGACACAATTGTCTTTGTTCCCGATAATTCCTTCGGTAAGTTATTCTTATAAATTTTAACCTGTAAAATCCTGATTATGAAATCTTCTTTGATAAAATATATAGTTATTGTTTTGACGGTTGTATTTAGTTCTTGCGAAAAAGTTATTGACTTTGATGGTAAAATTCCAGACCCAATGTTGGTTGTAAACTGCGTGATTGTTCCCGATTCTGTTATAACAGTGCATCTTACCCGAAGTAAATTCTTTCTGAGTAAAAGTTACGAATTTACAAATGTCGAAAACGCAACGGTTAACATGTATATAAACAATTCGGAGCCTGAAGAGTTAGAATATATGGGTGATGGTGTATATCAATCTGCAAAAACAGCGAAGGCAAATGATATTGTTAAGATTACAGCCGAAAAGGCCGGGTTAAATTCAGTGGAATCAGAAGTTATTGTACAACCTATGATAACGATCTTATCGGTAGATACAACGTGGGTAAGTACCGAATATACAGGTCCTATTTACGATAGTTTATACAATGAAATTGGAAAATCTACCTATGCAAAAGTAAATGTAAGGGTTCGGTTTAAAGATGACGGAAACGAACAAAATTATTATCAACTTTTTGTGCAGAAGCGAACCACTGATTATTATAAAGTGAAAACCGGAGAAATATACGAACAGGTGCTTTACAATAGTTGGGATATAGAATACGATGATGTAGTTTTTGGTAATACGCAATCTGAAACTGATATTCTAGGACTTTCAGGAAATGAACTAAACCGTTCCTTTAGCGATGAATTGTTTAATGGAAAAGAATATAGTTTGTCTTTTTCAACGATGGCTTCAAAAACTGAATATTTCGATGGGAAAACACCAACAGATAAACCGGCAGGAAAAGAAGATATTGAGATTTCATTAAATCGTCTGAGCAAAAGTTATTATTTGTATTTAAGATCTGCCAATGCTTCAATGAACGTCGACTTTTTCTCCGAACCAGTTCAGGTTTACAGCAATGTTAAAGATGGTCTAGGAATTTTGGGTTCTTATACTACCACATTTAAACAATTTTATTTGGGAGAGTTTTTAGGATACTCAGGCGGGTATTATGGAAATTATTAATTTAGGTTCGTTTGAAAAAGTTAATAGAGCCTGCCTGCTGCAGACATGTTACATTTTTTATTTTTAATAAAGAAATACGACTTCCGAATAGCTATCGGGTTTGAATTCTATTCCTTAAATAAAGTTTAGGTTATAAAAAGACTTCTAGAAATATGTCTGTTAAAATAATTGAGAAAAATAAATATGCAATTAATAAAGAAGTATTAGTTGCGAATTTAAGGTATAAATATAAAAAATAATAAGTTTTGAGTACTAAACACCAACTTTACAAATTTAAGGTAGAAACTATCCGTTCTATTAGTCACGGAGTATATATTCTTAGTTTTAAACATAACTTTCAGTTTTCAGCCGGACAGATCATTGCTGTAGATTTAATTCCTGATGGGAAACCCCGTCTCTACAGTATTGCCAGTGCTGAAAAAGAAGCATTAATGGAAATTTTGTTTGATGAAAAAAAAGATGGTAAATTAACACCATTTCTCTCTAAACTTGTTCCAGGTGATGATATTTATGTTTCAGAACCTTTTGGCACATTCAAAATATCTGCAGAATCAGGTTACTGTATTGCTGCCGGAACAGGAATTGCACCTTTTGTTTCAATGGCACGCTCAGGATTAGGAAATAATAAAGTATTAATTCATGGTGCAAAAATGGATGAATCCTTTTATTTTTCTGATTTATTGGAAGAAATAATGCCTGGAAATTTAGTCAGATGTTGCTCACAACAAGAAGACACTAAGTATTATAAAGGAAGACTAACGCAATGGCTGATAAATCAGAATGATTTACCATCGACCCAACATTATTACTTGTGTGGAAGTGCTGAAATGGTGGTACAAGTAAGGGACATTTTAATTAATAAAGGAATTCCCTTTCAAAATATAATTTCAGAAACCTATTTTTAATTTGGAATCATGCAAACAAAGAGAAATTTATTCGGATTAACAGTCCTTCAACTTAAAGAAGTGGTACTTTCGATTGGTTTACCTGCTTATACTGCAATCCAACTTGAAGAGTGGCTGTATAAGAAACGTGTATCTGATTTTGTTTCAATGACCAACCTATCGAAACAAGCACGTGAAAAGTTGGAAATGGATTATATAATTCAACTTACAGAACCTTCAAAGGTTCAGGTTTCAATAGATGGGACAAAAAAATACCTTTATCCAACACAAATTGGTAAATTTATTGAAGCAGCCTATATTCCGGACAAAGAAAGAGCTACTTTGTGTGTATCAACACAAATCGGCTGTAAAATGGGTTGTTTGTTCTGTATGACAGGGAAGCAGGGCTTCCAGGGAAACCTTACTGCCGGGGAAATTCTCAATCAGATTCAATCCCTGCCTGAATTTGACAAGCTAACTAATATTGTATATATGGGTATGGGCGAACCTATGGATAATATTGAAGCGGTGCTTCAAAGTATTGAAATAATAACTTCTGATAAGGGTTATGGATGGAGTCCAAAACGAATTACCGTTTCAACCATTGGAATTATTCCGGCTATGATCACTTTTCTCGAAAAAAGTCAGGCACATTTAGCGGTTAGCTTACATTCGCCTTTTGACAAAGAACGTCAGGAAATAATGCCCATTCAAAGTGTATATCCTATTTCCGAAGTAATTGCTGAAATCAAAAAATGGGATTTGGGGCGCCAACGTCGTATATCATTTGAATATATCATGTTTAAAGATGTAAATGATACCCCACGACATGTAAATGAGTTAGTCCGATTGCTAAATGGCATTAAATGCCGTATAAATCTAATTCGCTTTCACCCTATTCCCGACACACCATTAGAAGGCACAAATTATGACGGCATTGTTGATTTTCAACAGCGTTTGAGAGCAAAGGGATTGACTGTCACAATAAGAGCTTCGCGAGGAGAAGATATTTTTGCTGCGTGTGGAATGCTTTCTACAAAGGAATTACTAAATAAACAACAGGAAACAGATTTTTAATTCATTTTTCGAACAAGTATCTAGGTTTCATCCCTGTTCAAGGATAATCCGTTATTTCATTTATTTGTAAATATTTGTATCGTTCCTGTATCCTCCAGTATTTTTATACCAATCCGGATATAAAGTCCCTTTAGAAGTTGCCCACTGTTGCATTTTTAAATAAGCTTTTAGTATATCAACTTTTTCATAAGGATAATCAAATTTTTCATAAATGTTGATAGCCCAAGGTAGGTTGTTTTTGCTCCTATAATATTTTCCGCTGTCAACATTACTTGCATCCTGTGATTGTCCAAAATAAGATTTATCAACCAAGTTTGTTGGAGTATAATCAACCAAATGAACTTCTTTTCCTCTTTCTTGATTTATAATCATAAATGGATTGAATTTAGAAATAGCCTGATCATCAAGAGTATATTTGTCAGTTGTATAAGTTATATGAATGCTAATTGTATCCGGTGTGACTTTAGTCGCATCTTTAGACGTGTTTACTCCGATTCCAGAGCCCGGATGTTTCAGCTCTGACATTGAATTGTCAAAAACGATACAGGTTGGTTTATTCTGATTCATTTCCCAACCCCTAGATCCCAATGATATGTAACTATTAGATAGACTTGAGCCACTGACTGTCATACCACTTTCCGGTATGTTTCCTAAAAGTTGAAATCCGAATCCATTCTTTTTTGAAGCACCAGCTGCTCTTACCACAAAGGTTACGTAAGTTTCAACCAAGTAGTTTTTATTATTCGTAATATTTTTAAAATTATAATCCACCACTAAATCATTGAAATCGAAATCACCGGAAGCAGGCCATAAATCTTCAAATGCGAGCGTTCCATAATTTGTTGATGGGTAATAATTGGCAAAAGCACGAGTGGCATCAGTGGGAAAATCATCGTAATTATCCAATACTCCGTCACCATCGCTATCAATACCATAAACTACATCTGTTGAAAATGTACCGATAAGATTTCCATAGTATAACGAAGAAACTGAGTTGTAAACTACGCTCCCAGTACCTTCATTGAATCCCCACAGTCCAATTAATCCATTTTCTGTTCCGGTTAGCCCTTTGGTAATACTGTTTGTAATATCTGTTGCAGAAAGTTCGGTAGTCCAGATTGAAATATTATCCATATAACCCTTAAAGAATTTTTGGGAGCCATTGTCACTTCCAATACTTATAGTTCTTCCCGTATTATTTATGTTAAATATCGCGATTGAGCTATTGACTAATGCTCCATCGACATAAAGTTTTAGGTTGCCTCCATTAAACGTGGCTGCCAAATGATACCATTTATTCAATATAGGTTGACCGCTTTCCCAATTCAAAGTTGTTCCAGTCATTACATCACTACAAACTGAAGTTTGCCAACCTTTGTATAAATCCTGTCCGATTGAGAAACCATCCCAGTCGCCTTTTTCTATAATCTTGGCTGTTTGTTGACGTTCGGCTTTTACCCATGCTTCTAACGTAAATGTATTTGGAAACTTTATATTTCCTGAATTGGGAATATAAACCCAATCTGTGCTTCCGTTCAAATGAAGTGAGTTGTTTTGCGCTACTACTTTTTGCGCTTTTGCGCTAGTGCTCAGATAAATATCTTGCGAAATTACATTAAGACCATTATTTGAAATTTCAAAGGTCTGATCGTTAACGATTATATTTTTTATGTAGGAAGGTACATTTATATTCACTGAAAACACAGCATTGCTGCCGTCATTATATCCTTTATAGTACGACTGAGTGCTATCCTCCGAACTAATCAAAATGATTCCTACTGTAGCATTATGAATATTTACAGTAATATCTGTCGTTGATTTCCATGAAAAATCACTACTTACAGACAAATCGGTCATTGAATCTGTAATGTTTGATGTTTCGGGCATCTCCAAGCATGACAATGATAGTGTACAAAAAAACAGATAAATAAGCTTTTTCATATTTTTTTTAATTAAGAGTCCACTCCGAAAAGTCTGAGTAGACAGTTTAATTGATTAATAATTTGTTTAGAAAAAAGTCATATAATAGGTTGTATTAACCTAAAAAAGTTCTTTGAAATATTGCGTATATCATTATTATT
>JAQUWU010000101.1 GCA_028692715.1 Paludibacter sp.
TAACTCCTGTATGGACTTTATCAGACCTAACAGGAATTACAACAGATGATATTGCTATTACATATGATTTGGCTAATTATCCTATGAGAGTATATGTGCAAGTTACAAGGAATGTTTCACTTATTGGGGCAACATTTAAATTACATCTTGTGGACAGTGGAAATACCTTGACTGAATTTGTTTTGAATGTAAAGGTTATAGGATTCTAAAATTTTATACAGCACAAATTGACTTGCCTTTTTCAAATAAAATACATTATATAGTATATTATAAATAAATTAATTATAATATTACACTATATATTGTGATTTCTAACTTTAAAATGTTTCAACTATAGGAGAGTGATAGTAAATATGAACCCACAAGACATTACGCAAATAATTACAAACTTAGGATTTCCTATTGTTTGTTGTTTGGCTTTAGGATACTTTGTTTGGAAGTTTGCAAATAAGTTAAATAATGATTCAACCAGCCGTGAAAACAGGTTGATGGATTACTTTGATAAGCAAAACACAGTATTAACCACAATGAGTAATAACATGGAAAAGATGAGTACAACTCTTGACGGTATGAACCAACGATTAACAGTAGTGGAAAGCAAGATGGAAGATAAAGTACAGGCAAATTAAAAATTAACCACCGCACAAATTGAATTGAAATACGTAGCAAACTCCCTGATATACTGCACTATCTCTATCTTATCCGAGGGTATATGTAAATTCCTAATATGTATAGGAGACAGAAAAAGTGATTTTACAGATTGATGATTTTCGAGAGTTAGGTTATGAATATATGAGATATTGTGGAGATGGTAAATTTATTAATTGCGAGGATTGTGGTAGATTAATTAGAGTAAAAACAAATAATATGCGTTGTAACGAATGTCAAGATAAATTTCGTGTAAAACAGAACAAAGAAAAGGCGTTAAGATATTATAATAAACAAAAATAGAAACTTTACCAAATTCAACTAATATTAAATCATTAAAAACTCCTAGAGTCATGCGGCTTTCGGGGGGTTTTATTTTTGCATATGTAAATTTGTAGTATGATAAGGTAGGGATAATCAAACAGTCCGATGTGCAGAATGTCAACATAAACACCATTCTGAAATAAAAAAAGAAATTAATCAACGGTATTATAGTAAGATTAAGACACGCACAAATTAACCTTTAAATCCCTGATAATGTACTGTCCATGCAGTGTTACAGGTTTTTTATTGTACGGCTATATATACAGTATAGGAGAAATCAGAATCAGCATTGCTGAATGTGAAGTGCACAAATTAAATAAAAATTATTAAATAATGGCATAGGAATGCGGCTTTCGGGGATTTTTATTTTTGCCTAACTTATGGATAGAAATTGATTCCAAGGATAATCAAACTACACGTTGTGATGAATGTCAAAAAAAATATAGGAAAGAACAAATAGATCATAATGCAATCAGATATTATCATAATCATTTCGATTAGATTTTATACACTTTTATTTTAATAAAAATATTAAAAAAGTTCAGTAACCATGCGGGTTTCTGGACTTTTTCTTTTTTCTTAACTTATGGATAGTATGGAAGTACATAAATAAATTTACTGCCTTTTATATTTTTTTAAACTTAAAATCAAATAAGCATGGAAAAATGTCCTAAGCACAAATCAATCTTTGAAACTCTCAAACTCCGCATTATACCTATGTTTTTCAACCCTTTTGTTTTTTATATAACATAGAGTAGAAGATATATTTTCAAGAATCAAAAATCAAAATAGAAAGGTAGTTTTTCAAATGAAGTACAGGCGAATCAATGATTATACCTTTATCGGTGAGGATAATAAGACGATAAAAGTAGTTATTGACAATACAACTTATAAATCATGCGCTATGTGTAATTCCTTTTATCCTATTGACGGACACAACACAAAGTATTGCCCTGATTGTAGGAAAAAAGTGAATAGCATGAAAACAAGTTTAAGACAAAATAAATCTGCTTTACCGAAATCGGATAAGCAGGATACTTTAATATACAAATATTAACAAATGGGATGATACTTGATAACTGAATCCTATTCAGGGATTGAGTACATAACAGGAAAGAGGTTAAATTATGGAAGAAAATACCAATGAACAGAATCAAGAAGAAACAGTAACTATGTCAAAGACAGATTATGCAAAAGCAATTCAAAGTGCAGAGGATAAACTTCGTACTTCCTATTCTGCTAAAATTAAGGAACTTGAATCTAAGTTACCACATGAAAAGACAGATGCAGAAAAGGACTATGAATCACGCCTTGCAACACTTGAAGCAAGAGAAAAGAAAATGGCATTGCAGGAATCGCTTGCAAATAAGAAACTTGACAATTCTTTTGCTGAATATTTAAGGGATGATGTGGACGTTGAAAAGTTTGGTACTGCTATTGATAATCTTGTGAAAACGAAATTATCAGAAACAGGATTTAAACCTTCTGGACACAGCACTAATACAGAAATTTCTAAAGACCAATGGAATAAAATGAGTTATTCCGAAAAGCAAGAGTTTTATAACTCTAATCCAGAACTTGCAAATAAGTTTATGGGAATGTAAGAATACAAACAATTTTGACAATAAGAAAGAGGTAAAAATATATGGCTACTTTATTTATTCCGCAGGTATTTTCCGATGCAATCAATGAAAAACTAGGCACTACCCTGAAATGGGGTTCCATTTCTGTAGATGCTACTTCTATGGTTCCTGAAATCAAGAACTATGGTGATACGGTTCATTTCCCTAAAATCAAGAGAACAGCGGTTATTACTACTCCTGTTAAAGGAACTCCTATGACTCCTGCTGAACTTGATATGAGTGACAGCACCGCAACTATCAAATATATTGCTTCTCCATTCCGTGTCTATGATATTGATAAAGCACAGGTCAAAGGTGATGTGCAGAATCGTGTCATTGAACAAATTAGTGATGCAATGGCTAAACAGATTGATACTGACCTTGCCGCTGAAGCAGATAATAGTGTATTTAAGACCGCAACAGCCACAGTAGATAATATCACTTCCGCAGAACTCCAGAGCGGTTTTGACAATTTTGGTGATAATGTTGATACAGATACATTTGCCGCTATCGTTATTAACCCTCGTCTGCGCTCTAAATTCGCAGGTATGACAGAATTTGTTAATACTGCACTAACCTATCAGACAGCAGGTAATGGTATTGTCAGCAATGGCATTATCGGTCACTATTTTGGTGTGCCTGTTATTTGCACTGCAAACGGCACATACGATAGTGTTAAAGCAGAGTGCAAAACATACATTGTCAAGAAGAATGCACTGGGATATGTGTACCAGAAGAATATCACATACAATGAAGCATATAATCCGTTACTTCTTGCTACTGATATTTCCGCTTCCTCCCTGTATGCTGTGAAACTTCTGGATGATACCGGCATTGTTGTCCTTCGCAAGACAGTTGCATAACCATATCCACCGAATTTGGGGGACATGAAATAGTTTTTATAAAGGTCGAAGTATCAATAGATGCTTCGGCTTTTTCTATATCTACTATTCAAAAATGATTAGCAGGTATAGAAAAGGTTACAAAAATGTTACCTTTATATTCTATGAAAGGAGAAAATCAAATGATAACAGGAAAGCAATTCAAAGAGATAAGAGAATACAAAGGTTTGTCCTTGCGTGACGTTGCAAAGTTTTGTGATGTATCACCGCAGTTAATAGGACAGATTGAAAACGGCAAAAAGGTATTTACTGATAATAATTATCAACAGATCATTGACGCTATGAACCTTGCAACGGTTGCAAAGGCCAATGGCGAACTCGTAAAAAAAAACAATAAATGAAAATCAAAGGAGGAATTAAACAATGATGTATTTTAGGGTATTACAGGTAGAAGGGAGTAATGATGATAAACAGTAAATCCTATGGGAGATAAATAAATATCGTTTGAACCAACATAAAATAATCTTGCGAAAAGCAAGAAATGAGAGAAGAATTATTAAATAAATTACCAACTTGGTATGAAACAATCAATGCAGATGATAACTTTATGGTATTGAGTGATGATTTTGACAGTTATTACTCCTGCCTTGAATTATACAGACACACAGGTATGCAAATAGGTGCATTCTATGACATAAACAGTGGCTTATACATTAATGCAGAAAGATGTCAGGGCAAAGAACCAGTATATGTTGATTTATCTGTTTGTTTACCCAATGCAAAATGTTTTGATAATCATGTTAATTGTCTATTAAATAAGCAAGCCATTAATCCAAATAATATTGGTATTGAAAAATATACTGACAAATATAATGGTGGCACATTACCATTAATATGCGCTCTATATGGCAAGGATATTTCTGCAATGAGTGAACGGCACTTATTTACTATGATGACACAAGATAGTTGGTATCAACCTTATTATAGTAGTTATTTTCATGAATCATTTATGAAATGGGTGGATTTATTATTTGGTGAGGACAAAAAATATATTCTATCAATATTACAGCAAAATACAGAATCAGATTTTAAGAGATATTCAATTATGAACAAGATGAAAGCAAAAATTATTGTTGATAATGATGGTTATTTAATTAGCACTCAATCTTTTATCAATAATAGTGGGTTGGATGTTTCTTGTCAATTTGTATTACATAGAAAATTATCACGCAAATATAATGTGCAAAAATATAATCTAAAAAATTACAGTGGCATAATCACAGCCGCTGAAACAAAACGTAACGTATATTCAATTTGTCAAATGGAGGAATAAAAGTATGAAAGCACAGACGCAAGAAGAAGTAACTGAATCAATAAGGGAAAGATTTATCATCGTATATAGTTGTCGGAAGATGCTCTATCTTAAAGACAATGGTTTCAGATATTTATTTAAATGTTTCAATGAGGGCAGTAAATGTAACTTTTGGGTATTTGATGCAACACCTGAAATCAGGGAAGTATTAGCAGTATATAAAAGGCCAGACCAAGAATAAAGAAGATCCGACAATGTCGGATGGAACAAACATATGGGGTACGGTGAATAGCCGTATCCCTTTTGTATTATAAAGGAGAAAATCAAATGAACGTTAAATGTATGTACTACAATAAGAAATTTGCAAATAAGCCGCAAGGTTATGAAATAGCAGAGGTTCAAAACAATCTTATCAAAACAGATATTAGTATTGAAAATTTAGCAAACGGATTAAGTCATGGAGCAACATTCAAACCTGCTTTATTGAATGGTAGGAAGTCCAGTG
>JAQUWU010000102.1 GCA_028692715.1 Paludibacter sp.
CTGAAACGTGAGTTGCGAGATTTTTTACTTTTTATCGGCTGACATTGAAACAACTGACTGAATAACAAACTACGACCGCATAACACACGCCTATGGACACAGGCTGGCTGAAGTGCATTTAGCAGGTGTTGCGCCCGCTTTCACTTTGTCGTTACCACGACAGCGAATTCGCCCGCAAACCGCCAATGCCCATAGCCTCAGTCGTTAGGTTCCATTCAAAAAAAGAAAAAAGACTAGCAGTTTATACGAAAATTCAAGTGCGAAGTCGTATAAAAAAATGAAAATGGCGACCACAAAAATAAAAAAGTAAGGAAAAAAATAAATTACACAATAAATAATTACACATAAAACTAAGATTACACAATGGAAAACACTGGAGAAAGACACATCATCTATGAAATCATTACAGATGAGGCTGAATTTTACAATCATTTAATGCATATAGCAACTTATCAATTTGCTGAAAAATTTATAACTGGGAAACGAATTCTAGATTATGGATGTGGCTCTGGTTATGGATCATATTCTCTATCATTATTAGCGGAACATGTTAAAGCTGTTGATATAAGCGATGAAGCCATTGAATTTGCAAGAAATAAATATGAAGCAACTAATATTGAATTTTGTTTGATTTCTGAATTAAATGATGAAAAATTTGACGTTATTACTTCTTTTCAGGTAATTGAACATGTGCCAAATGGCAAAGAGTATATAAAAAAACTAAAAGGCTTATTAAAACCTAATGGCTATTTATTGATCTCAACACCCGATAAACGTAATCGACTATACGATTTAATTCAAAGACCATGGAATATATATCATCTAATAGAGTATTCTGAATTAGATTTGAGACGTTTATTATCTAAACAATTCAATACAGTCAACATACTTAAAATTGGTTCAAAATCAGAACTTGTTATGAAAGAAATTTCAAGAACCAGAATTCAAAGATGCTTAACCTTGCCTTGTACATTGATTATTTACCCAAATTTCATTAGAGTATTTTTGCTAAAAACTCAGGTGAAAATTTATCAAACATTAAAAAGTCTTAGAGGAGACAAGGCTTCTAATTCTTCTGAGAATCCTATTAAAAACGATTTGAAACATCAATACACAGTTAATGAAATTGAGTTTAGTAATGAACTTATTTTATCAACTGATTTACTAGCTATTTGTAAGAATGAATAATTATTTGGCATATCGAGTAATGCAAGTACACCTTTTATGTTCTACTCAATTAACAATCAAATTGACTTATAACAATATAAAAAAGCAAGGCTTGGAATGAATTAGAGTCCACCAAGCCTTGCCAAAACATTCCCATTCCCATTAAAACAGAAAGGAGACAACAAAAGTATACAATAAATACAAGATTTACACACCTATGCGGGAGACGAAAGCAAATATAACACTCTCGAAAGCCATAATAATGGTCAAAACAATGCTTGAATACTATTGTAAAAAACTGAATGCTTCGAAAAAACAAATATGAAGGATTCACAAAACATAAAAATATGAAAACAATAAAAATTATATTCTCTATTTTATCTCTTGTTACTTTCACCTACTTAAATGCTCAACTAAAAGTGCTTCCTAGTGGTAAAACTTATCTTGGTACATTACCTAATGCAACCCAAGATCCTGATAATGTAATAAAATTTCACGTATTTGGTGAGGGTCCATGCGGCAGTTTAGGGCCCATAGCCATTGGTGATTATGGAAGAGCTTCGACTGGCAGTTGCAATGTTGTGGTTGGAGAATATGGTAATGATGATACTGATAAGCTTTGGCTTCATGGAAACTATGGTATATACTTAACTTATAATAATGGAAATAGTATTATTGGTAGTTACGATGTGAACGATGGAAATAAATTTAACTTCAACTGCGAAGTTTGGTCTACAGGAATTAAACTAACGTCTGATGAAAGGCTAAAAACAAATGTTAATAAGATTAGCAACTCCATTACAAACCTTCAAAAACTTACAGGTGTTAGTTATAATCTTCTTGACAAACAGACTTTAGTCGGAAATAAAAAACTAACAAAATCTGCTAATGAATCAAACACAACTGCATTAACGGAAAAAGAACAAAAAAATAAAGATTTCTTTGAAACTTATAATGCAAATATTTTGACTGCAAAGCCAAAACGTATGGGTTTCTTAGCTCAAGACCTGCAAAAAGTTTTTCCGGAACTTGTTGATAAAGATTCTTTGGGTTATTATTCAGTGGACTATATCGGGTTGATTCCAGTAATCATAGAAGCATTCAAAGAACAACAAAACACTATTAATTTACTCAATCAGCGACTTGCTGTTTTAGAGTCTACATCTATATCAAAAATGAGTCTTAATAAATCGATTACACCAATTGAAACAGACGCTCTTACTTATTCGGTATTAGATCAAAACGTTCCGAATCCATTCAATACTGCTACCACCATTGGATTTTACTTACCAAATTCAATTACCACTGCCAGTATATATGTTTACGACATGAATGGCGGTCAACTAAAAAGCATTACCATTTCCGAAAGAGGAAAAGGAAATGTAACCATACAAGGTTCGGAATTTAGTGCAGGTATGTACCTTTATGCTTTGATTATAGATGGTAAAGTGATTGATACAAAACGAATGATATTGACAAAATAATTGGATATCCTTTATGAAAAAAAATAAATTCCTAATCGGATGTCTAATTGTTTCATTTTTATCATTATTATCCAATAATTGTTATGGGCAAATAATGAAAAATGTTGAATTCAAGACAGGTGAAATTGTACAAGGTACAATTACAAAGAACGGGGCAATATATGATTATGTGCAATTAAGAGATGGCAGATTTCAGCAAACAGTCGGTAATCCTGATTTGCCAGTATTTCATTATACATTTTATATCCCGAAGAATGAAAAGGCTATAGGTGTCACCTATAAAAGTAAAAAACAAGAAGTTATTTTACTAAACAATGACTTAATGCCTTCGCAAAGACCTATTCCAACTGGAATAAGTGAAAGAGATACAGTATTTAGTAAACCAAATAAGCTTATCTACGAGAGTAATAATGTATATCCTGCTGTGCAGGCTAGAATTTATAAAACCGATTATTTGGATGGAGATCTAAAACTTGTTACAGTTGAAGTGTGCCCAATGCAGTATTACTCGAAATCAAAAAAAATCATTTACAGTAGCCAGTTTGAGATTAAACTTGAAACAATGAAAGATGATAATTCAGATGCATCTAAAATTCATCCTAAAAAACGAGATAAATCAATATCAGATATGTTAAGTTTAATGGTGGAAAATCCTGAATCTGTCACAATGGATATTGATAAAATAAGTAATCTATCTTCTACAACTTCATCTAAAGTAATATCTAGAGTAGCTTCAAGTAGTTGGAATGTTCCTTTTTATGAATACGTTATCGTAACTTCAAATGCATTAAAAACATCTTTTACTGAATTGATGACATGGAAACGATTAAAAGGGTATAATGCTGGAATTGTTGCAATTGAGGATATTTTAGCTGATCCAATGGCTACAGGTGATGTGAAATCAAATTTAAATGATGATGCCGGTAAGTTACGTCAATATCTAAGTGCTGGATATGCAGCCGGTATAACAAAATATGCACTATTAGGTGGCGATTACTCAGTATTGCCAATACGTTATGGCTGTGGTGGCTCAAATTCGTGGAATTATGGAACTGCTATTGACGCACAAAAAATTCCAAGCGATTTGTATTTTTCTGATTTTAATGGTAATTGGAATAAGGATGGTGATATTTATACTGGTGAACAGTATGGAGATTCCATAGATTATGCACCTGAGATATACGTTGGTCGGTTATTGTGTAACAGTAATTCCGATGTTACAACATGGACAAAAAAACAATTAAAATACGAAAAAAATCCTGGCAATGGAAATTTTTCATATTTAGGTAGGGCTTTATTTACTGAGGCAGATCAACTTCAACAGGGGCAAGAAGCATCGTATATTAAATCATACTTACCATCATTCATTAAAGCAAATACTGTAATATTAAGTGAACAACCATCGTATTCAGCAGATTGGCCAACTGAACCAAAAGGACCTAATGTTATTTCAAATATAAATAGCAACTTATATGGATTATTGAGTAATTTTAATCATGGAAGTCCCATTGATTATGGTACGGCTACGCATGGGTGCGTAATTTTTGGTCGTGATGTTCACTCTAATGTTGTTGCATTTGATGCTTTAGATTTAGATGACAATATTCTTTATTCTGCAAGTCCTGAACCAAATAACGGTTTTGACAACTTAACGAATTATGATCACCCAGCAGTTTTTTATTCTGTAAGTTGCACAAACACGCCTTTTGATGATTATGGCACACCATTAGGCTCTCGTAATTTAGGTGAATCATTTACATGTGCAAACAATGGAGGTGGTATTGCTTATCTTGGTAATACTCGTTATGGTTGGGTTACTTCATCCTCCTATTTATATAAAGCTTTTTTAGAAAAACTAACAATTACAAATAATTTAGGTAAAGCAGAGGCTTTATCTAAATTAGCTTATCCTTATCATTGGTTGCAACTTACCCACAATTTGGTTGGTTGCCCTGAAACTCCAATGTGGACAGCGGCACCAACAACTTTTAGTAGTGCAACAGTTTCTCTAAGCGGAACAACTCTAACTGTTAATGCTGGAGCTAATGGGGCTAAAATATGTGTTACTAGTGCTGCTGATGGAGGTCAAAGTTATTATCAAGTAATTGAAAATGTATCAAGCAATACTTTTACTAATGTTCCAACTTCTTATAAAGTTGTTATAACCAAAACAAATTATATTCCATATATTTATGAATCGGATTGTTATATCCAGAATGAAACTTTTACTGGGGTCACGACAATAAATGCAAAAAATATTTGGGTGGGAGAAAATGTTACGACTAGTAAACCAACTGGTTCTGTAATTATTCAAACAGGAGCTAATGTAACAATAAATTCAGATGACACTACTAATTTAATGAATGGATTTGAGGTGCAATTAGGTGGTCAACTAGATGTGAAATAAATAGCGACCTAAAGGTCAATTTCTGCCATTCATAATATAATTTTATCTTTGTAGTTTAATTCTAAACAAGCAAAAGTGGTGACAAGCATTTTACATACAAAATTAGACAAGCATATTCGTTTCAGT
>JAQUWU010000103.1 GCA_028692715.1 Paludibacter sp.
CCTCGGGAACATGGGCATTGCTAGCGATATTGCCTTGTCACCCGATGCATCAAAGATAGCAATTTGTGCGCACGGACCGGCTGACAATGACTATTATATCGACATTGGAAGGCTAGGTAAAGATTTTACTAGATTTCGGCCTGGATTAATTGTTCATCAAACCCAATCCAAGCAGTCACAGATATGGTCTCCAGATGGTTCAAAAGTAGTATACTATGCCGGGATAGATGAATCCTATTCTGAAGATGAAAACTCAGAGATATATACTATAAAAGCTGACGGTACCGGAAAAACTCAACTTACCTCAGATTCGGCAAATGATGATTCTCCTATTTTTTCACCTGATGGGAGTAAAATCGTATTTGTATCGGATAAGACTGGAAATGAAGATCTATGGATTATGAATGCAAACGGAAAAAACAAAGCGCAGTTAACATCAAATTCAGCATCGGATTCTTTTCCGGCGTGGAGTCCCGATGGCAAAAAAATTGCTTTTTGGTCTGATAGAGGAGGAAACAATAGCATATACAGCAATTCCCGTTCTAACCGAAAACACATGCAATTGATGGGTCTCTAAATTTGATTTTCGTAAATAATATATATCTCGATGGATAATATTCTATGTCATCCGTAATAATTATTTAAAAAAATTGGATAAAAAAAGATGGAATCCCGCAGAGATAAAGATATAAAACAACGAAAAGATTTGAATGCTGATACTTTATACAGTTTAATTCGTTCGAGCTTTGAGAATTTCGAAGATCATCGATCAGAAAAGGTTCAGATTCCTCTAGCTGATGCTTTCATGTCTGCCTTTGCGATGTTTTCACTCAAAGATCCCTCTTTCAGGCTGTCTCAAAACTACATTTGATTCTACAATTGGGGCAAAATATTTTACAATAGGGTTAATTTATTCCTGAATTTCGGAATAATTTCCTATCTGGATTTAAAGTCAACGATGCCCAGTCTCCAATTGTAGAACTGGGTCGAGTTTTGAGACAGCCTGCTTTGCTTGTTTTTGAGGCGAGGCGATCAGATACAAACTTAAAGACAATCTACAAGGTAAATAAAGTACCTTGCGACACTCAAATGCGCAAGATCTTAGATGAACAAGACCCTGTTAGCATTGATCCATTATTCAGTGATATTTTCCGTCAGTTACAACGAGGAAAATGCCTGGAAAAAATGGTTTATATGGATGACTATTATCTGTTATCCATAGATGGTACAGGCTATTTCTCTTCGAATAAGATTCATTGTGAATCTTGTTGTACAAAAACGAGCTCGAAAACGGGTGAAGTTACCTATTATCACCAAATGTTGAGTGGAGCAATCGTTCATCCTGATTTCAAGGAAGTAATACCTGTTGCACCAGAGCCGATCATCAAACAGGATGGAGAGAAAAAGAATGACATCGAACGCAATGCAAGCAAACGTTTTTTAGATAAATTAAGGAAAACACATCCTCATTTACGTCTTATTGTAGTAGAGGACTCATTACATTCAAATGCTCCACATATTCGTGAATTAGAGAAGCATAATCTGAAGTATATTATAGGAGCAAAAAAAGGTGATCATGCTTTTTTGTTCAATTATATTGAGTCCACTAGAAAAGACAAATTAACAACTGAAATTAAGTTTGAAAAAGATGGTGTTGCTCATCAGTTCCGTTTCATGAATAATGTTCCTTTAAATGAGTCAAATCAAGATCAGTTAGTGAATTTTGTAGAATATTGGGAAACTACACCTAAAAAAACGCTACATTTCAGTTGGGTGACAAATCTTAAAGTTACAGAGGAAAATGTTTTCGATATCATGCGTGGTGGAAGAGCACGTTGGCGGATTGAGAATGAGACGTTTAATACGCTCAAGAATCAGGGATATCATTTCGAACATAACTTTGGACATGGGTATAAAAACCTGTCAGTTGTTTTTGCAATGTTGATGATGCTAGCATTTCTTGTGGACCAAGTACAGCAAATAGCATCTCAGTTATTTAATGCAGTTTGGAAAAAGTTAGGAACCAAAAGAAAAATGTGGGAAGATATAAGGAGTTTATTTATTGGATATAGCGTTGGTTCAATGGAAGAGATATTAATAGCACTTTATTATGGATTCGAAAAGAATAAACTGCATATTTCTGGTGATCCACCTCCATCTTGACGAAAAATTAGTCGATTTTAATTGAAAAAATGAGAAAAGAGGATAAATTTGATTTTGACCCTCTTTACCGGATGGTATGGTCTTTACAGTGAACTATTAAAAGATTGTTTAAATGTATTTACCAAGTGAGTTACATTTTTCACATATTTTGTTTTATATGTGCACATATCGAAGACAAAATCAAAAAAAGTAAGGTTAAATGAAGATCGTGTTAACTAAAACGGGAATAACTGTAGCATATACACTCTTACTCTAGAAAACGAAAACCCACCCATTGCTACCTTCTCTGCATCCCCAACTTCAGGAAATACGCCGCTGAAAGTCAGTTTTACTGACAAAAGCACCGGAGCCCCCACATCATGGAAATGGACTTTTGGGGACGAGCTAGTTCAACAGTTAAGAATCCTGCACATACATACAGTAAAGCCGGAAACTATACTGTCAGTTTAAAAGCAACAAATGCAACTGGAACAAGTACGAAAACAATAAAGAACTATATAAATGTAAAAGCAGCCCCGATAAAACCGATTGCTGCCTTTTCGGCAGCTCCCACCTCAGGAAAAGTTCCATTGAAGGTGCAGTTTACTGACAAGAGCACAGGATCACCAACTTCATGGAAATGGAGCTTTGGAGATGGAACATATTCAACAACCAAGAGTCCTGCACACACATATAGCAAGGCAGGAAAATACACTGTTACCCTGACTGTAAAAAATACAAACGGTAACAACACCAAAACCGTTTCTGGATATATCATAGTCTCTAAAAGCAAATAAATAATTGAGTTTGGAAAAATGGGGGGGGTAAAAATCAAAGGATATCGAGGGAGTAATAATCAAATCTGAAGAAAACACTTTCAGCTTATTTAAATAGGTTTGAGAACCATTTTCTGTGAAAGGTGTTTATGATCTGGTACATAGATTCTTCGTGACCCGGAAGATAGATGAACTGCGGACAACTGCCCTTGAATTTACTTTTTCCCTTATTTCCTACACCTTCCTTAATAATGAAACCTCAAGTAATTAAGGTACGAATGGTTATGAAACGTTGAGTAATTAAACTTGAATGGTTACCAAGCTCAAATAGTTAAAGTATGAGCTGATTCCAAAACTAAAAATTGCGTCTCTGAATTTCAAATCCCTAATGACCAATCGAGTTTCGGATCATGAAAATAGTTCTGAAACTCTTTTTGATGTGAAAATAAAATTGGTTTTGGGATGAGCTCATGAATGGTTACCAAGCTAAAATTATATAAAAATGATAAAGTATTATATATTCACCTAAATAAGAGTAATATATTCCTTATTACGTATCTTTTTATTAACAGGTAAGAATATTCGTTTTTTCGATTTATCCAGCCAAACAGTTCCAAACAAAATCCAAATTCAATTCATGGACTCGATAAAACAGAGGTATTTTTTAAGATAAATTTGTACGGATTACATAGTTCGATACGTAACATAAAAAATCGTCATATTGGGATTCCTGAGCCTCAATTCCAAAGTTTGGCCTGCGTGTTCTTTTATATTGTAAAGCTTTTTTTGTAGGATTTAATCCGGCTAAACAATCATTATAGGCGGCTTCTTTTTTGACTTTCCCCTAGTATCAAATATCAGACCTGTCAAGTTCATAAGTATTTTATATTTGGACACTAATCTTTATAGTATTTCTGTAGCTGTAAAAAAGTTGAATGCCTGCAGATTAGCTATAAAACATCACTACCCGGAAAACTAGGTACTGTAATAATGCTGATTGAAGGTTATGGAAACAACATAAGTGCATTAGTTACAGAGAATCGATCCTATACAGAAATAGGAACAATTTTTGAAAAGGAGTGTGAATAGGTGGAAAAAAAATGTAGGAAGCCTTTAAAGAAAGCAGCCTCTAAATCGTTAATTGTTATCTGCACATCAGTGCTATTAATATCTTTATTTTCATTTACCGCGTTGGCTGAAAATGTGAACATATCTTCCAATATGAAGTCAAATGAGAAAATATCAGCCAGTTTATCTTCAAAACTTGCTGAGACTTCAGAGGCTGGACAAATTCCAGTAATTATAATGCTACCAAATCAGCATATTGCATTTAAGACAGCTGATGGGAAATCTCAAATCGATAACGATCAGAAAGCTCTCATAAAGTTTCTCGAGAGTGAGAAATCAAAAAACAAAGTACAAAAAATAAAATCCATTAAAATTGTTAATGCTGTTGCCGCAAAGGTAACCCCGGACGTTTTAGCTTCTCTTACCGAGAGACCCGATGTTTGGAAGGTCGAGCTTGACGGAGTTACTTTTATAACAGAACAATCCGAGACTTCCTCCGAAGAAATAGAAGCATCTACTATCCAGGAGAATACGGCAGCTACAAATGCGTGGGGAGTAGATAAAATTGATGCGCCTGCAGTCTGGCAGCGAGGTATAACCGGTAAAGGGATAACCGTTGCTGTTGTGGATACAGGAGTTGACACGACACATCCCGACCTTGACGACCTTGACGACAATCCCGATACAAACGATCCGAAAGTTGTTGGTTGGATTGACTACATAAACTCGCAGTCATCCCCATATGACGATCACGGACATGGTACACATGTATCCGGGACCATTTCAGGAACCGGTGCTAACGGCATACAGACCGGAGTTGCACCAGGTGCAAATCTGATTGTAGCAAAAGTGTTCGATGCATATGGTTATGGATCATCATCCGACGTTATTCTTGCCTTTGAGTGGGCAGTCAATAATAAGGCCCGTATCATAAGTTACAGTGGTGGCTCATACTATCATTCATCTGCATACACAACTGCAATAGACAATGTTGTAGCTGCAGGTGTAATTCCTGTTATA
>JAQUWU010000056.1 GCA_028692715.1 Paludibacter sp.
GTTGTACATTGTGGAACTCTGTGTCCCAAAATTTCCCAAAGTTTCTCAAAGTTTAATCCCAAAGTTTCTCAAAGTTTTAAATTACATTGTGTTACATTGTGTTGTACATTGTGGAACTCTGTGTCCCCTCTATTCCCAATCGTCAGTTAATACATGATTCTCAGGAACTCCTTTGTTAATCAAAGTTTGTTTAAAGCTCTTAATCATGACTGGTGGTCCGGAGATAAAAAATGAACTGTTTAAAGTATTTTCATTCAATATCTTTTCAATATCCAGAATGCCATCTTTATCCTGATATACTAAATGGATTTCAAGTCCTGAATTTATCTTTTGGGCTATTTCAAGTTCTGACTGATAAAGATTCATACCTTTATCTCTAAAACCTGCGTATAAAATTGGTTTTGTATACATAGCAAAAGATGTATCAGTAAAAAGAGATAAATAAGGTGTAATGCCTGTGCCTCCGGCTATAAATACTGTATTCGCTTTGTTATGTTCCTGTGTGAATAAATCACCATAAGGTAATTTCAAAGTTACTTCACTGCCGGGTTCCAATTCCAGTTCCATCCGTTTGGTGAATTGCCCTTTTGCTGCATAAGTAATCCGAATATGTTTTTCATCGGGTGAAGATTGCATACTAAAACAACGGGAATCAGGCCATTGTGTTGACGGGTCATATTCATCTATTGCAAAGTGCAAGAATTGCCCTGCATCATATTTGAATGGTTTACCCATTGATTCCAGTTCGAGTGTATAGACTCCTTCAATCGAATTTTGAATGCTTACTATTTTTGAAGGATATTTTTTTACTATAGCCATATTTTTTTGTTACACAGAGTTACACAAAGTATAAACACGAAGTAACACAATGTAAAAAATTTCTTAGTGTAACTTTGTGATACTTTGTGGCTTTTCAATTTCATAAATTTATAATGCAAGTCGTTTTATTCCGTCTTTTAACGATTTTGTATAAAAATTCAGGAGTAATCCGAGATGACATCCAGATAATTTTAAGTATGTAAGTACTTGTGCAATATGCACATCATTAAATGCTTCCACAGTCTTTAGTTCAATAACGACTTTTGAATTAACAAGAATATCTATACGATATCCATATTCTAATTTAATCTCATCATAAATCAAAGGTAATGCTTTTTCTTCTTCAATAAGAAGACCTGCCTTTCTTAATTCATAAGCAAGGCAAGTTCTGTAAGTACTTTCCAACAAACCGGGACCAAGAGTTGTATGAACTCTGAAAGCACAATCAAGGATGATTTTACTAATTTCGTTCTCAGTCATAATTTTATCTTTTAGGTTACACAATGTTTCTCAAAGTTTTCACTAAGTTCCACAATGTATTCTTTGTGTTGTATTAGTGTTAAACTGTGGTTTTAATTTCACTAAGTTTCTCCAAGTTTTTTAAAAAGTCTCACAACGTTTATTCTTACTTTGAGTTACTTTGTGTTGTACTTAGCGTTACTTTGTGGTTGTACTTACAAACTCTTCTAACACACTTTCCACATAATCAAACATCTCTGTTGTTAATCCGGGATAGGTTCCTAAGAAGAAAGTGTTATTCATTATATAGTCTGTATTCTCGAGATGATCTGCCATACGCCAGTTTTTATTGACGAATGCAGGTTGTTTCGCCATATTTCCAGCAAAAAGATTTCGCGTTTCAATTAATTTTTCATTAAGGAACCGGGTAATCTCATCACGTTTAAATGGACAATCCTTTTGTAATGTAACAATAAAGGCAAACCATGCCGGATCTGAATTTTCAGTTGCTTCCGGCAAAATAAAGTATTGTGGATATTTCGAAAAAATCTGTGTCCAATGCTTGAAATTAGCTTTTCGTTTTTCACAGAATTCAGGTAGTTTCTCCATTTGTGCAGCACCAATAGCTGCTTGAATATCTGTCATTTTTAAATTATACCCAATTTCGGAATATACATATTTATGATCGTATCCAAAAGGCAAATTACCAAACTGTTGTGAGAACCTTTTACCACAAGTATTATTTTCACCTCCCATACAATAACAGTCACGACCCCAATCGCGGAAAGCACGAACTAATTGAGCTAGTTTCGGATCATTGGTACAAATTGCACCCCCTTCGCCGGTTGTAATGTGGTGAGCCGGATAAAATGAGATAGTGGATAGATGACCGTATGTACCAGTCTTTTTACCTTTATAGGCACTACCAAATGCATCGCAATTATCTTCAATAACCCACAGATTATGCTCATTAGCCAGTTCCATTACCGCATCAATATTAAATGGGTTTCCAAGTGTATGGGCAATAAAGATACAACGGGTTTTAGGCGTGATGGCCTTGCGCATCATTTCAATATTGATATTATAGGTTGGAAAATCAACATCAACAAATACAGGTACTAATCCATATTGAATGATTGGGGTAACTGTGGCAGGGAAGCCGGCAGCTACCGAAATAACCTCGTCACCGGGTTTTAATCTTTTGTCTCCTAATTTTTCGGAGGTAAGCGCAGAAAAAGCCAATAAGTTAGCTGATGATCCAGAATTAGTGAGCAACACATGCTCGATACCTAGAAATTCAGCTATCTTTTCTGCAAATTCCTCAGAGAATCTACCTTCAGTAAGCCAAAAATCCAGAGAAGCTTCAACAGAGTTGACGATTTCTTTTTCATTAAATACTCTGCCTGCATAATTTACCTTTGATTTACCTGGAATAAATTCGGCTTTTGTAAACCTTGCCTGATGATATTCTATTGTTTTAGCAATAATTTCTTGTCGTAGTTGTTTAAAATCGGTCATATGTTAATTAATCTTTAAATTTACAGTTTTTTTCACAGTGTTACTCGATGTAATTTTCAATTTAGTTTGTACTTAATTCTTCGTTAAGCGTAGTCTCTTTGCCTACGTTCTGCTAAAAGCCGGTCTCCAGACTGGCAGCTCCAAAATTCATTTAACGGCTATCAATATCTACTTTATACAGCTAAAAGCCCACTTGACTTCGTTAGAGACTCACTTGACTATCTTCGAATGTTACTTAAGTTCATTAAAAGTCTACTTAACTGCTATAGATAACAACTTTACTAACTTAGAAAGTTACTTCACTTCCATAGAAATCTACTTAATGATCTTAGGAGGCAACTTAACTACGTTAGAAAGTCACTCCACTAAGAAAATTGGTTACTTGACTAACCTTAATCGATATTGTCGTTTATAATAAAGAAATTCAGTTCGGCTAATGTAAAATTGTTCACAGATTACAGATCACCATACACTGAAATATCCCTTTTATTGCTTTAATTAGTTGGTTACGTTTGTGACGTCGGTTACCGCTGTATCACTATCCGGTTTAGACGTTTTGCGTACTTTCTTCAAAAGCTCACTTAAGGTATATTCCTGTAATTTAACCGAATCGTTACCTTTAAACAATATCTTACCTACCGTATGTATTTCTGCTATTTTAGCATATAATGCATTCAGCAAACCTACATTGTTTTGCAAGAGGGCTTTGCGATTGGTTACCAATTCATATTGCTTTTGCCTATCGTCAGCTATCGACTGTGCATCAGACAACAATCTGGTCTGAAGTTCGTCACTAAGTCCCTGCTCAACTAAAATGGATTTATACTTTTCAATATTGCTATTGACGGTATGCATCCCTTTTATAACACCTTCTATATCCTGTTTTTCAACAGATTTACGAGTATCAATAAGTCCAAAATCCTTTGCAGAGATATTGATGCCGGTACCTGCCAGTTCGATATAACCTTTCACCCATTTCAGTGGTTCAAGCATAGACTCCATGCAGGTGTGCATATGATCGGTAATGGCTTTTTGTTCCACCAGTTCCGACTGTGGCTCCACCAGTTCTTTGGCAGTTTCAATTTCCGCCTCCAAAGCTGTAACATATTCATCATTATACTTCGGCGAATACTTCGTAAATGACGTAAGATCGCGCTTTAAACTATAAACTGTAAATCCACAAATCACAATTAATTCAATGTCTTTACAATTGTAATCACGAGAATTGTTGTTTTCCATAAATTAGAATTTAAATGTTGATAAATTTTATTGATTATATAATTATCAGAAAACAGTCACCTGTAACCTGCGAACAATTATCAATACATAATTTCTCATCAAACTCATTCAAACTTATTACCTCTTTCTCCCACTAATCACTAATCACTAATCACTAATCACTAATCACTAATCACTAATCGCTAATCACTAATCCCTAATCACTAACCGCTAATCACTAATCACTAATCCCTAATCGCTAATCACTAATCGCTAATCACTAATCACTAACCATTAACTATTCTTCTTTCAATACATTTTTCAGAAAGAAGGCTCCCAATAAATATAATACAATCAAAAAACCACCTAATATTCCACCAATAACGATCCCTTTCGCCTTTCCCAGTCTATCTTTTTTTAACGGCAATCGGGGTTCATCAATCATTTGTATAATAGGCGTTTCTCTTGCCATATCCAACTTTAATGTTTCCAGATTTTTCAATACTTCTGCATATACAGTGCCATACAATTGTGCATTGTTTTCCTGTTTCATACGGGGTACAGCAGCTGTTTGAATGGCTTGATTGATATTGGCTTGTGGTATCACAGCTCCTCTGGATAAGGCTGCTTCATATAATCCTTTTATAGAATCGGCAGTATGTTGCATCATATCCACATTGGCTTTGCTTTGTGAAGTTTTTGTCTCTTTGTAAAAATCGTACGTTTGATTCATCAACGTTTCTACAAATAGTTTCGAAAATAATTCATTTTCGCTTTTAAAATCAACAGTTACAATACTTATTTTTTTATCTTTTCGGGCAATTGCAAGATTTCCATCCTTTATAAATTCTTGGGAAATAGTAAAAAGAACACTGTCCTGCATCCGGGTAAATGTTTCCCTTTTTTGATTTATAGGATAGCTTAAATTGGCTAATTCAAGATTCTCTTTGTTTTTTTTCCAGCCTTTACGCATTTCAGAGAAATCGATATATACTTCTACCAGATTCTGTTCTTTACTGTTGAATTTGACTGGGGTTAATAGAGCCTTTTCAATAGCATGGCGCGATTTGATGATTTCCAATAAATTATCACCACTAAAAGCGCCATTGCTGCTCCCGGATAACCCTCCGAGTCCAAATGAGGATGCTAAATCGGCTAATCCACCTCCTGAACTTTTTTCTACTAAAGCAAAGGATACATGGGCAGTATATTTAGGCTTAACTATAAAGGAGGCGATTAGTCCAATAGCTCCGCCACTTAATCCAAATATCAATATTATGACCCATTTGCTTAACAGATAACTCCAGTATTTTTTGAAAATTTCGATTAATTCAACCAATGAAATTTCATTATTGGGTTGAATTGTTTTTTTTTCTGTTGGTATCATTTTTATAGCGACGAGATTAATATTGAATAGATAAGTGCTATGGAGGACGAAATAGAAGTAAGTATGGCTACTGTTTCGGCAGTAGTGAGTTTATTCTTGATTTCTATAGGTTTGTCCGGTACAACAATGCGTGAGCCCGGTTCGATTTTAGGATAGATTTTGAATCCCAGAAAACTTTTTGTGCTACAGGCATTCCCATTTGCATAAAGAACAAATACTTTATGTCGGTTGGCATTGATCGCAAAACCACCTGAATTTCTTATATATTCACGTAAATTCATCTTCTCGTCGTATCTTATTATGGTTGGAAATAATACCTGACCTAAAACTTTTACGGTTTGTTGTTCACGAGGGATATAAATCACATCATTTTCTTCGAGTCTTAAGTCAAATTTGCCTCCCGGATTTTTCATGACCTCTTCCATATTTAGTCCTACAATCCCTTCCGTTTTAAATATCTTATCAACAACCTTCGAACCTGAAAGCTTTTTCTGAATAGAATCCATAGCCGTATAACCTTGTACAGTTGTAGCGCCGGAGGCTTTCAGCATGTTGGCATCTAGCGTTTTGTTGGCATCATTTTCTAACTGGCTTTTAGAATTTTCTATTATGGAATTATTTAATTTTTGTTCTATTTCATTGGGGCGTTCGGAACGAATTAAAAAAGCACCTGCCTTATACGCATATTTTGAGAAACCTCCGGCTCTGTTTATGACATCAGAAATTAGCTCCGCTTTGTTTTTGATATTATAACTTCCGGGATAGTTAACTTCGCCTTCTACCCGTATCGTTCTAAGGTCTTCGTATCCTGAGATATTGCGTATAATTAGTTGATCTCCGTTCTGAATGGTTACACTATCACCACCATTTAATACATTCTGATCTTTATCCAGCGCAAATTTTTGCACGGTTGATTTTTCGTTTGTATTTCTTAATATTGAAGGATCCTTAATTATTCTGACCAACTCAATGGTGTCCTTTGAAGCTGTCTCTTTGAAGCCTCCGGCAAGAAAGATCAGGTCTTTTATTTTAGTACTCTCTTTAAGTGGATAGGTTCCTGGTTCGAGTACGGATCCTAGTATGCTTACGGTTTTTTCTTCGCGATAATCGAAAAGACTTTTTATTTTTACAGTATCATATTTTTGGAGCAGTATGTCTTTTAACTTATCATCAAGAAGTTCTTTCAGATTAAAACCAATATTCTCGGGAACATCATTTTGTTGTTTGCGGGATATAAATGCGATAGTTAAAAATGCATCTTCTTTCAATCCACCTGCGTTCGAAATCAGTTGTTTTACAGTCAATCCGGGTACTAAGGCATAAGACCCTGGACGTACAACAGAACCTTCAATTTCAATTAAATTGTCAAACCTGTCCATGGTTTTACCTACATTTATTGAATCGCCCGATACAAGAGTAAAACTGTTGAAGGTCGTTTTTTCCACATCGATGACAGTTCTTTCTCTATTTGTATATCTAAAAACTGTAATTTTACCTTTATAAGCATTATCACTAAATCCTCCGGCAAATTGAATCATTTTTTCCACTGTCTCACCCTGCAATCCTTCAAAAATCCCTTCGTGTTTTATTGCACCTGTAACTATTGCTCTTATTTTATAAGGATCTATACGAATAATATCTTCATCTTGCAATACAATATTGTTCGTTTTTACTCCATCTACTAAAAGACTATATGCATCCAGTGTAGCAACAACTTTTCCTGAACGGATTACTTTTATATTACGCATGGTTCCTGTCTCAGTTGGCCCGCCGCAGGCATACAATGCATTAAAGGCTGTAGCTAAAGAAGGGAGAGTATAAGTTCCCGGACGAACTGCTTCCCCCACTATGGTCACACGAATACTTCTGATATTGCCTAAACTAACATTAAGTCTTGTTGTTCCAGAATTTATTCCCGGGAAAATGGAGGAAACCTGATTCTTTATACTTCTGGTGGCTGCTGCTATGGTTTGTCCGGATACGGAGATAGGTCCAACGTTTGGAATCCGTATTTTCCCTTCGGATGATACTTTTAATTTGTAATTGGCTTCATATTGACCGGAAATATCTACAATTATTTCGTCTAATGTTCCAATAATATAATTTTGGGGAGTAGGGATATTTAAATTTGGTTCAAAAGTCAGTTTTTCGTCATTAAATAAATACATGCCAAAAACAGTCAGTTTATCTTCATCTGGTTTTATGATTTTTTTTGGAACAATCAATGTAGAATCTTTTGGGTCTACCGTACGGGTTAAAGCCTCTGGTTCTTTTTCAGGAGTTGTCTGTGTGGTTGTTGTAGCACTCTTTCCAGCCGTGTATTTTTTATACATTTCCAATTGATCGGGAGTAAGTTTACTTAAATCCTGAGCCGTTATGCTTGCTGTAAGCATTAGTAACAAAGCAATTAGACCGAATTTGGTTGATCTCAAATATTTTATCATCATTTAGTGATTTGTATTAGTTCAATAAAAAACAGCTTAATTTAATTATTGAATTGTATTATTAATATTATATATATAAAACGCTGCAAAGATACAAAAACTATTTTCAATTATCAACGGAAAAAATTAACGAAATTCAGTAAACAGTAAACAGTAAACAGTAAACAGTGAACAGTGAACAGTAAACAGTGAACAGTGAACAGTGAACAGTGAACAGTGAACAGTAGGTAGTAGGTAGTAGGTAGTAGGTTCACTACCAACTACTAACTACCCACTCATAACTCATAACTCAAAACTCATAACTACCAACTGTCAATTATCAACTACTATCAACTATCTATCTCCCTATCGAATAATATTTAATACCATTTTCTATCATCTCCTCGTGTTCGTAAATATTTCTTCCGTCAAATAATACTGCCTGATTCATCGATTTTTTGATTACGCCCCACGAAGGCATACGGAATTCTTTCCATTCTGTTAATAGAAGTAAGGCATCTGCATCCAGAGTGGCTTCGTACATATTAGCACAATAGGATACCGAATTGCCAATAATACGTTTACATTCGTCCATGGCAATGGGATCGTACACATTGAGTTTGCAATTAGATTTTAAAAGCAAATCGATAATAACTAAAGCCGGTGCTTCTCGCATGTCATCGGTTTCCGGTTTAAAGGATAAACCCCAAATTGCAATTGTTTTACTGTTAAGATCTCCGTTGAAATACTTTAGCAGTTTTTCGAAAAGAACCGATTTTTGTTTTTCGTTTACCGACTCAACAGCTTTTAAAACTTGCATATCGTAGCCAAAAGTGTCAGCTGTTTTAATCAGTGCTTTTACATCTTTGGGGAAGCACGAACCTCCATAACCACATCCCGGATAGAGGAATTTAGTTCCAATGCGACTGTCGCTTCCAATGCCACGACGAACCATATTTACATCAGCACCCACTATTTCGCACAAATTGGCAATGTCGTTCATAAACGAAATTCGGGTTGCGAGCATAGCATTGGCAGCATATTTTGTCATTTCGGCGGAGGGAATGTCCATAAACAACACCCTGAAATTATTTAGTAAAAAAGAACGATACAACCTTGTCATCGTTTCTTTAGCCCGCTCACTTTCAACACCTACTACCACGCGGTCGGGACTCATAAAATCTTTTATGGCTGAACCTTCTTTCAAAAATTCGGGATTTGATGCTACATCAAATTCAATATCTAATCCTCTGTTCTTTAATTCTTCAGCAATTACTGCTCTTACTTTTGGCGCAGTTCCTACGGGTACAGTACTTTTTGTAACGACCAATGTATATTGTGTCATATTTTTCCCAATAGTACGGGCAACATCCAACACATATTTCAGGTCGGCACTACCATCTTCGTCGGCTGGAGTACCTACAGCACTGAAAATCACATCTACATTGTTGACACATTCAACCAAATCGGTTGTAAAATGCAGACGTTCGGCAGCTACATTTTTCAGCACCATTTCTTCCAGCCCGGGCTCGTATATGGGTATTTCACCTGCAAGTAATTTGGCAATTTTATTTTTATCAATATCCACACAAGTAACGTTTACACCCATCTCGGCAAAACAGACACCCGTAACTAATCCTACATATCCTGTTCCAACAATTGCTATCTTCATTTTTAAGTTTGTTAGTTTGTAAAGTTTGTAAAGTTCATAATAGATCAATTTGGTTGACTACTCAGCACTTCAAGGAGTACTTCATTTGACGTTTTTAGGGAAATTGCAGAGAGAAAAAATGTAATTTTCACGAAAAAACAGCCAAATTAAAGCGCATAAATGATGAATGTCGCTCCAGAACTCCCCCTTTAGGGGGTTGGGGGGCTGAGTAGTTATCAATTTGGCGATCAATTTTATGTTAAAATAAAGTTTGCAAAGATACTAAATTCATTTTAGAACCTTTGCAAAATGTAGCAAAAACTACTACATGAATTTCACTTAAAAAACACAGACTGATGTCAATGCTTTATAGAACAAGTAAATACAAACTAAATAAGCCCTTAATTCCCAATTCCCAATTTTCAATTCTCAATTCTCAATTTTAAATTTGCTCTATTGTCCATTTGCTTTAAAAATTACCACAACCGTTGCAAGTGCAATTTTAAAGTCCAGCCACAATGACCAGTTGTCAATATACACTAGATCCATGCGCATCCATTCCTCAAAACTGACTGTGTTTCGTCCGGCCACCTGCCAGATACAGGTAATACCAGGCTTCATACTTAAGCGGCGAAGTTGTGACCGATCGTATTGCTGTACTTCGCGCAAAAGGGGTGGGCGAGGGCCTACCACCGACATGTCACCTTTCAGCACATTGTAAAACTGAGGTAGTTCGTCGAGGGATGTTTTGCGTAGAAATTTTCCAATTTTCGTGATTCTTGGGTCGTTTTCAATTTTAAAAACAGGGCCGTCTACTTCATTTTTATCCATTAACTGTTCCTGAATGGCTTCTGCATTTACTATCATCGACCGGAACTTAAAAAAAACAAATCGTCGACCATTTAAACCAATGCGTTCTTGTTTATAAAGAACCGGACCATTATCTTCCAGTTTAATTAACAGTGCAATGATAAGTAAAAATGGAGTGAGAGAAATAAGGATTATAATGCTGAAAATAAGATCGAATACATCTTTTATCTTCAGAAAGAAATAACTGTGTGGAGCCTTGCTGTAGGTGATAAATTTATAGCCTTTTTTCAATTTTGTGCTACTTGCCACCCTTTTCAAATATTCGCTTTGCATTATATGAAGGTTCACGCCAATTTCTTCGGAATCTTTTATTAATTTTTCCAGGTCATATTGTTTTTCCTCTATGGGTACACAATAAAAAATATCATCAATGGTATTTTTTGTGATATATGCTTTTAATGCTTCATCGTTTTCCACATAAACTGTCTTCTCGAATTTTCCTAAAAAATCTTTATTACTTGTGATGATGGATTTTATTTGGTAACCCCAGTCATTTGCCTCCAGGAAAAACTCAATAAACTGGACCGACGTTTGATCGGCAATAATTATTATTTGTCGGGTGTTTTTCCCTTTCCGACGAATGAGTCGCATTACATAATAAAATGCCAGTTTAAAAAGGATAAGGACTATAAAGTCGGAAAGTGCAAAATAAAGGATATATGATATTGTAAAACTATTCTCTACTATAAAAGGGAGAAATTTGGTTTCAAATACCAGAAGGGAACAACCAAAACATACGGTTACCAAATACCACCTGAATCGACTGCCAAATGAGCGGGCTCTGAACACGATTCCTAATTTGAATTTGTTCAGAAAGAAAGTCCAGATTAAAGATATTTGAAATAAAAACAGAAAATTTACATTCTGATTAAATATCTGATGAGGAAAGAAAAGCTGAGTAATCGAAAAGATAGAAAGCGTTAGAATGACTTGAATAAAAATCATTATAAACGACAGATTCTTTTCTCTTTTAGTAAACATAGGCGATGTTTATAACGATAACTGGAAAAAATATTCTTTGTAAATTGTAAACAAATAATGAAATAACAAACCAAATATCATATTTAACAACAAAGATGCAAAATTGATTTAATTTATGCAATAGAGAGTGAAAGAAAAGTAAGAAGTAGTAGGTAGTTGACAATTGACAGTTGGTAGTTCTGAGTTATGAGTTTTGAGTTAGTAGTGGGTAGTTGATAGTTGATAGTTATGAGTTTTGAGTTATGAGTTATGAGTTAGTAGTGGGTAGTTGATAATTGGTAGTTGATAATTGATAATTGATAATTGACAATTGATAGTCCTGATTCTCGGGATGTCGAAATACTCCTTTGGAAGCGACGAACTATCAACTATTCAGACGAATTTCTGGCGCTTTTAAGTTTACATGACCCAAAAACCTTTTGACGTCTGAAAGACTCAAAAGCGTTTAAAAGGATAAAGCTCGGCGTATAAATGCGAAAACACTCAACATTCTCCTACATTTTGATGTCTTTCTATCAACTATCAACTACCAACTATCAACTTAATAACACCCTTCAAGCCTATAAAGTACCGGTAAGGATAATAAAACAAAACCAGTGCGGGATGTTTGATGTTGAATTTTTTAATCATAAATGCCTTCGATGGAAAAAGGATTCGCCATGCATAAATAAATTTATCTGAAGGACTATTCAGGTACTGAAAATTACTGAAATGTTTAGGTATACCGCTTGTGAAGCCTCTATGACCGCTAAAATAATCATAGAACTGTTGTTGTAATCTTTCACTCAAGATATCATTGTATTTTAAAATTATATTTTCAGGTGCTTTTGCTTGCATATATTTATTTGCCAATAGGATATGTGTGAAAACTTCCTCAATGCAATTGTATTTTTCACAATAACGTATAAGTTCTTTCCAGTCTGCATCATCATTAAATTGCATCAACAGATTTGTAATATCCATATATCCCGTAAACTGAATATGACCCTGATGAAAATGTTTATCTAGATGAACACAAACATGTATTAGCTGATTGATTTTACTGAGGACATAAACGTTTCTGTTATTTAATGAAATTAAATGAGCCGTTTCCCACAAATCGGAAATATCCAACTTGTATTTTTCAATATTTAAATGTAATTTCAGATGAATTTCAACCGAGACTCCATTTAAAACCATAGGTGAAAAATGTACTACCTCCAGCTTTTTTGAAAAATTATCTTCTTTATCTCCTTCTGCTTTATAGCCCGCAGCAGATAAAATTGCCAAACTCTTTTCTGCATCTTCTTTTTGTACAAGCAAGTCTATATCACTAAATTGCCTGAGTCCTGCATCTTTATATAAGGTTTCGGATAAATAGATTCCCTTTAATGCCAGTATCTTTACTCCTTCCAGAGCAAATAGTCCCGCTATTACATTAAAATGCCGGTATATGTATACACTTCTGCTAAAAGTAATATAATATGACTGTTGTAGTTTGTGCTTTATGGCTTTCGGAATCAGATTGTTGTTACTTAATAATGAAATTTTATTGTGCAGTAACGGACCAATTCCCCTATCAATACTAATTGTAGCCACATACTCCCAATCAGTAACCTCAGGTACTAATTTGTCCAAAAGCTCTATTTCCTCCTGAGTCGGTTGAATTTTAATACAGGCAAGGATCAGTTTGTCTTCCGGTTTTAGAATAATCATAAATTTGGGCTGATGTTTTTTGTTATTATTAGGAATCCGATTCAAATTAAGTAATGAGAATAATATAATGTCGCATTAATAAATTCGGTAAAGTGCTGTTTTCTGCTTCTTATTAAGTAATTGAAAACAAATAATGTCGTATTTTGCAAGAGAATATTTAAGAATAGAACGCTGATTTTCACTGATAGAGTGGATTTGAAAAAACGGATTTGAATTCCGATAAATCGGAATGATTTACAGATAGTTGTGTCTTAATCATCTTGCCGAAGGCAAGAAAAATCCGTTTTGTTTTATCCTTCATTTTCCGATAAATCAGCGAAAATCAGCGTTCTATTAATGTTTCTAAATGGTACATTAATTTGTTCCATTTACTTAAATTGTAAATGCTACATTATTTAATTGTAAATACTTAGTGCTCCCTCCAAAAAAAAAACACCTTATGCAGGATGTCAACGCATCGTTAAAGGGGAATGATTTAAGAAATTAAAACGCTTTAAAAACTATCAGAAGCTCTGAGCTTTCAACTGTTCCCTGCTCCCTGTTCCCTGCTCCCTGTTCACTGCTCCCTGTTCCCTGTTCACTGTTCACTGTTCCCTGTTCCCTGTTCCCTGTTCACTGTTCCCTGTTCCCTGTTCACTGTTTACTGCTCCCTGCTCCCTGTTCCCTGCTCCCTGTTCACTGCTCCCTGTTCACTGTTCACTGTTCCCTGTTCACTGTTCACTGTTTTAGTTGTCAATCATTTTTTTATTTTCACCTGTTCTGAAAGCATGGAAACGATCGCGCAGTTGATAGAACTTTCCCCGCGGATAAAACATTATTGTTTGAAGGTGTTCTTCGCTGTTATTTAGTATTCTGGGAACTAAATATTGGGGGATTTTACGACCTATTTTAAACGCAAGTGTAAAAAATCCATTCAACTTGTACTTGTTGATAATAACGAGATCTTCGCCTGACTTTTTTTTCTGTAAATTGACAGAAGTACTTTTACCACCCATGCGCATTTTTACAACATTGCTATTCAGATAGCAAGTTTTAATATCTTTGTTAGTTAACCAACGTAAAGTAATCTCATAATCGCCGGCTATATCAAATTGTGTTTCGTACATACCGTATTTTAAAAATAACTCCCGTCGGGCATACATGGTGGTGTGTAAAGGCACCCAGCCATAACTCAAATAGCGACTACGAAAAGGTTTGGCTGCATAAACACGCGTGATTTTCTGCGGATTATTTCGGTCAATATACAATCCATTGGCATATACAATATCAGCATTTGACTTTTCAAAAGCATCTACTATTTTTTGTACGGTGTTCGGTTCATAAAATAAATCATCCGAATGCATAACTCCTACAATATCGCCTGTTGCGTGTAAAATGCCTTTGTTAAGTGCATCATATAAACCCGCATCCCGTTCCGATTTGTAATAGCTCACGCACCTACAGTGTGCTTCTATTTGTTGCTGCGTACCATCAGTCGAACCACCATCTATTACAATATGCTCAATATTTTTATAAGTCTGATTCTGTACAGAGTGCAAACAGTCGACTATACAGCTACAGTTATTATAAACAATGGTGATAATGGAGACCTTCATAAAGTGTTAGTGAGTAGTGGAATTTTTTTAGAACACAAATATAACATCATTTTGCAAATATTAGTCTTCTATTGTGATTGTTGTCGTTTTTTTATTAAAACTATTCGTATCAGATATAGAATTTAAGAAATTCCAGCACGTTCCTAGGAATTTGAATATAATATAAGAAACCCCTCCGCTTCGCTCGGAGTTTTAAATATAATATAAGAAACCCCTCCGCTTCGCTCGTCCCCTTAAAAAGGGGACAGTTGGTTGTGCGGCTAAATAGTTTGTTTTTATATAATTAACTGTACCTGTATTAGGAGCTAGTTTTTTTATTTCTTGTACAAAACAAATACATCTCACTTCCCATCTCTTCCCTTTTTAAGGGAAGTACCCGCAGGGGGAAGGGTTTCTTGTATTTTTTTCTTTTCTTATCTCAGCAAGTCAACAAAACAGGGGTGAGGTTGGGAAGTACCCGCATGGGGTAGAGGTTTTTTATATTAAATACTTCTTTATCTCTTCCAGTGTTCGCATGGGATGTTCAAATACTTCACAATTCTCAAAGCGAATAATATTAATTCCCTTCGAATTCAAAAATGCAGTTCTTGCTTTATCCTTTTTTTTCCCTTCTTCGGTAAAATGACCTGCTCCATCCAGTTCGATGCCAAGTTTATATTTATCACAATAAAAATCAATAATATAATGACCAATGCTAAATTGCCTCAAAAAACGTTCTCCATTAAGTTGCCTGTTTTTTATCATCATCCACAATGCTACTTCAGCGGGAGTCATTTGTCTCCTAAGTTTGCGTCGGAAAGGTTTCATTTCCGGTAAAGAATTTAGGTTCTCAGGCATGATTGATTTTTTTTAGTATAAAAAAATTCCGCTTCGCTCTGGATTAAAATAAAATATAATATGAGAAACCTCTCCGCTTCGCTCGGAGTTTTAAATATAATATAAGAAACCCCTCCGCTTCGCTCGGAGTTTTAAATAAATATAAGAAACCCCTCCGCTTCGCTCGTCCCCTTAAAAAGGGGACAGTTGGTTGTGCGGCTAAATAGTTTGTTTTTATATAATTAACTGTACCTGTATTAGGGGCTAGTTTATTTATTTCTTGTACAAAACAAATACATCTCACTTCCCAGCTCTTCCCTTTTTAAGGGAAGTACCCGCAGGGGGAAGGGTTTCTTATATTTTTTTCTTTTCTTATCTCAGCAAGTCAACAAGACAGGGGTGAGGTTGGGAAGTACCCGCAGGGGGAAGGGTTTCTTATATTTTTTTCTTTTCTTATCTCAGCAAGTCAACAAGACACGGGGTGAGATTGGGAAGTACCCGCAGGGGGAAGGGTTTCTTATATTTCTTATTATCCAAAAATCATCAGAGGATATACTAATGTTTATCTGTTTAAAATCACACTTTTAAGACCAAGCCAAAAGCGATAAGGATAAAATAATAAATACAAATATTCGTGATTACTCAGCACTTCAAGAATTACTTCATTTTACGTTTTTAGGGAAATTGCAGAGAAAAAAAATGTAATTTTCACAAAATAACAGCCAAATTAAAGCGCATAAATGATTAATATCGCTCCAGAACTCCCCCTTTAGGGGGTTGGGGGGCTGAGTAGTTACAAATATTCGTTAGAAATCTGATATTTATAGATCATATACAGCTTTGGAGGAAAAACAACATCCAGCAGATAACTAATTTTTTTCGTAAAGGGTTTTATTTTTTTTAGGGTATTTAAATGACCTTTATCCTTACTATAAAAGCCTTTGTATCCATCGAGATACTTAAATAATAATTTTCTAAAATCATTTTTTAGTAAGTGTTTATATTCGTTATAAATATCTTCGGGAACATTAGCCTGCATAAATTCCCGTGCCAGAACAATCTGGCTAAAAACAACATTTTGGCAACAGAATAACTCGCTTCGTTCACGAAGTTTATTCCAATCTTCTGCACTTGTATATTTCTCCAATAAATTAACTATATCCAACCAGCCTGTAAACTGCATGGTGCCACTTAGCATGTGTTTATGTAAGTGTAAGCTGATATGGATTAATAAATCGTGCAGCCAAAGCACCCTGATGGTTTGATTGGAAAGTTGAGTAAATTCCGAACTCTCCCATAATTTTTCGGGTAGTATATTATGACGGTCTCGTACCTTATTCAGAAGCCTGATATGAACTTCTACAGAAACACCGTTCTTCACCATGGGTCTGAAGTGGACTAAATCAGCATTAATCCTTTCTATTTGTGAGTCTATTGATTCTATGGACTTATAACCCAATGATTCCAGCAATAGCAAGGCTTTCTTTGCATCTTCCTGTTGAATCAATATATCCATATCACTGAACTGACGCAATCCTATATCACCGTACATCCATTCTGTGAGATAGATACCCTTTAGCGGAATAAACGTAATGTTCTGAAGAGTAAATTCATTGGCAAGCCCGGAGAAAGCTTTATAAAAAACCATGTTTCTACTCAGGGTTTTATAATAGGTGTTCTTAATTCGTTCCTGATAAACAATAGGAATCAGATGGATAGAAGAAAGCAAGGACCATTTATTATAAAACAAAGGGGCAATTCCTCTTTCAAACATTTTTAACGAAACAAGATCCCAGTCTTTTATTTTGGGAATTAGTTCGTTAATTTTTTCCAGTCCCTCCACTCCCGGATGTATTTTCATGCATGCCAGTAACAGTTGATTTTCTACACTGATTTTCATATTATTTTTCATTAAAAAACTCGAATAAGTACTAACGACCCCTAGCCCCTCCCGAAAAATTCCCGATAAATCGGGACAAGCTGGGATAAATTGCAGAATACTCAGAACAACTCAGAACTCAGAACTCAGAACTCAGAACTCCCCACTAATCACTAATCACTAATCACTAATCACTAATCACTAATCACTAATTACTAATCACTAACCACTAATTACTAATCACGACCTATTATTTCTTAACCACTAATTATCACAAATTTCCACGAATTGTAATCACTAATCACTATTCCAAACTCCGAACTCAATACTCAATACTCAATACTCAAAACTCCACACTCTCCACTCTCCACTTTTTGTGTCTTTCGTGACTTCTCAGTGTTTTTTGTGTAATAAGTTTTAAAAAGCTATACCACGAAGTTCCACAAAGTTTTTCCACGAAGTTCCACAAAGTTTTTTACTCAATACTCAATACTCAAAACTACCGACTATAAACTACCAACTATAAACTCTCCACTTTTTGTGTCTTTCGTGACTTCTCAGTGTTTTTTGTGTAATAAGTTTTTAAAAAGCTATACCACGAAGTTCCACAAAGTTTTTTACTTCCAACTCAAAACTCAAAACTCATAACTCATAACTCATAACTACCAACTACCCACTAATCACTCCCCACTCCGTTACTCCAACTCTTTATTATTCTTGTTCTCCAATATCTTAGCATTAAGTTTCGAAACAATTTTTTTTCCGGTCTTTGCTTCAATTTCTTTACGTGTGTTACCAGCAATTGTTCCACCCTGTCTGGCTATTTTTTTACTATCTTCAAAAGATTCAGGATTTTTTTCTTTCGAAATCTCTGTGGTAGTGGCTTCGGCAAGCATATTCAACACCAATTCCAGGTTCGTCATATGGTCACGCAAGTTTTCTTTTTTTGAGATTTTTGAAGTTTTTGTATTGTTTTGTGGTGAACCCGCTCCATGCTTTTGATATTTCATCGGTTAGAATAGCATATTCCTGTCCTTTTTTTACTCCACTTTCATCCCATTCATCAGTTAAATCTTTACGAATTTCAATGCTCTTAAGCCGTTGATTTATCCATTCTTTCGAATAACCCTTACGTAAATAGGTTTCCATTAACCGATCAATACCTATTTCCGGATCTTCAATTTCATCAATTCTCTCACGACCAACCTGTGCCAACCAAAGTTTAAAGGGTTCAGCCTTGGGCGATGGAATGGATTGAATCAACCTAAATAATTGCTCAGTATCAGCAACATCAGTTAATCGCATTTTACCGTCTTCAGCTGACATTTTCAACTGTCCGATTTTTTCGGACAGTTCACTTCCTTCTTTTTTGAGTTTTGATTTTAAATCACTCCAATATTTTCTTGGGCGTTCGTTTTCTGCAAGTACCTCTATAACATCTACAATAGAAAAATACCACTTTTCTTGTTCTTCGTCCCAATGTGTTCTAATTTTTCGGTCATTGAATAATTTGATAGCAGTTTCTTTTGTCATAGTTTATGTAAATTTTTTTTGTAATAATTATTTATTGACTATTCCACGAAGTCCCACGAAGTATTTACACAACCAACGGTAAGCGACCAAAGGGAGATAAAGGTTCACAAAGTTTTTTACTTCCAACTCAATACTCAATACCCACTACCCCCCGCTGGCGCAGATTTGTAATCCGTGCCAATAACAATCAATCATTTAATATTTTTGACCGTACCACGTCTCAATAACCAAAATATCCAGCATTCCATTTTTACCTGCATAATCGCAAGCGCTACTATATCTGTAATCTTCTGCTCTAAACACTAACCCTTCTTTTACCGGATTTTAATGTATATAACTTAATTTCTGATCGATAACTTCATTACTCCACAATTCGATTGGATGATTGTCGCCCTGCCAAAAAGTAAAGCCATCTTTTGTTTTAAATTGTTCCAACAACCCTTCACGTCGACTTTCAACAGGGTTTTCTTTAATGGCTCTAATTATTTCCTTGCTTGTAAACTTTTTATAATCTCGAAGAATACCTTCTAAGGTATAACCTTCTTGAGCCCGTATTATCAAATGAACATGATTGGTCATCACACACCATGCAAAAATATCAAGTCCTTTGTTTTGCTGGCAAAAATCCAAATTCTTAACTAATATATCTTTGTATTCACTTCTTGTTAAAGCATCAACCCAATTTACGACTGAAAAAGACACAAAATAAACTCCTGCAGGATTTTTAAACTTGTATTTTCTGCTCATAATTATAGTTGTGTTTCCGCGATATTGATATTCGAATACATACATTGACTTTTCAAATATCTGTTTTGATTACTTTATCAGTTTTGACACGGATTACAAATCCGCGCCAGCGGGGGAGGGGAGAGTAATTTACTTCATCTTCAAATTATCAGGATTTTGTCTAGCATCCCATATAGTATGAATTATGACAAACTCTTCAGTGAATTCATAGAATAGAATGTAATTATCAATAATTAAGCCTCTAATTGATTCAAAATCAGATTTAATTCCAGATTCAGGCTGCTTAATTAAAATCGAAACTCCTTTAGAAATTTTTCGATAAAGTTTTTTAGAATAGATATTACTTTTATTTCGATCATTAAAATAATCAAGTATTTCAAAAAGTTTTATCTTAGCATTTTGCGACCAGATTAGTTTGCGTTTAGCCATTTTTCAAACTCTTTATTAAGCTCAAGCTGTTCAGTGTAATTGCCCTTTTTAATTTCAGATTTTGAACGAATAATTTCATTCTTTTGCTCATTTGTAAGACGAATCATGTTTGATTGAGTTTTCGATTCTAAAATGGTTTTCAAAGCATTTAAAAACGATACATCTTCAATTTCAGCTATCTGATGTATTAAGGCTTTCTTTAATTGAATGGTTGTCATAGTCTTTATAATTTAATCCAATAGTTTATAAACTAAGTTTGTTCATCTCTTTTTATGCAAATATACAAACTACTTATTATTTTTGTCTCTATTTAAAGAAAAATAACCTTGCATTAAGTTTTGTGTTTCATGTTCTCAGTTCTCAAGAGGGATATAAAATTTAATTCGATAAACTAATTATCAAAAATACTGTATGTATCGTCCTAAAATTTGTTTACTCAATACTCAAAACTCCCCCGTTGGCGCGGATTTGTAATCCGTGCCAATTAACAATCAATCATTTAATATTTTTGACCGTACCAGGTCTCAATAACCAAAATATCCAGCATTCCATTTTTACCTGCATAATCGCAAGCGCTACTATATCTGTAATCTTCTGCTCTAAACACTAACCCTTCTTTTACCGGATTTTGATGTATATAACTTAATTTCTGATCGATAACTTCATTACTCCACAATTCGATTGGATGATTGTCGCCCTGCCAAAAAGTAAAGCCATCTTTTGTTTTAAATTGTTCCAACAACCCTTCACGTCAACTTTCAACAGGGTTTTCTTTAATGGCTCTAATTATTTCCTTGCTTGTAAACTTTTTATAATCTCGAAGAATACCTTCTAAGGTATAACCTTCTTGAGCCCGTATTATCAAATGAACATGATTGGTCATCACACACCATGCAAAAACATCAAGTCCTTTGTTTTGCTGGCAAAAATCCAAATTCTTAACTAATATATCTTTGTATTCACTTCTTGTTAAAGCATCAACCCAATTTATACCATCTGTACATATAAAATAGCCCAAAGCTATTTTATATGACTACTGTGGTTAATGCCGATGTATATCGAGTATTTCGAGATTCCGTTTTTTCGGAACAAACAAATAGGGCAATGAGACAAAGTCGAAATTGGACTGTATTGTTTGTGCTATCGGTATTATATAATGACCAATGCTAAATTGCCTCAAAAAACGTTCTCCGTTAAGTTGCCTGTTTTTTATCATCATCCACAATGCTACTTCAGCGGGAGTCATTTGTCTCCTAAGTTAGCGTCGGAAAGGTTTCATTTCCCGTAAAGAGTTTAGGTTCTCAGGGATGATTGATATGAGTAAGAAAATAAATATAAGAAATAAATATAAGAAACCTGGAAACCCCTCCGCTTCGCTCGTCCCCTTTTTAAAAGGGGACAACTAAGAAATACGATTTTTTTTACATTTAATCAGTCTATATGTAGGTTGTCAGTTTTGCTCAATAATATAATCAAATATAACAATACACTCCGACAATACCTATAAACCCACCAACAACACCAGCCAACCTCCAGTAATTCTAAATAAAACCCATACTTCGATGCTCTTCCCTTTTTAAGGGAAGTACCCGTAGGGGGTAGGGTTTCTTGGTTCTACACTCCCGAGCGTAGCGGAGGGGTTTCTTATATTTCTCATATCACATCCCATATTTCTCTCTCAACCACGCCACTATCCGCTCTCGTTCTGCTTCCTTCTTATCTTTTCCCCTCTCCTTTCCCCTCTCTTTTCCCCTCTCCTCAAGGAGAGGGGTTAGGGGTGAGGTGTGGGCTAGGGGTGAGGTGTTCTTTATCTCCCATATCTTCGCATCTACCAAAAACCGATACCAAAAACCCTGTAAGAAATGCCAGATAAAACCTTGCTTGCCATCCAAAAATCCTAAACGGAAAATATAACGGTAAATAAAATTAAGAAACGGACGAAGAAAGAAAGGGAAATTTAGATATTTAGATTTAAGCCAGCGTTTACGTTCCGCCTCATTGCCCCAAAATCTAGCAATTACACTTTTATCTTCTTGTAAATCATATTTGGTAAGGTAAAAATCTATTGCTTCACGACTGGCATAATTATTATGCTTGTTTGTCCACCAACTTAAATCGTTTAAATTATCATCTACAAAATCCAATTGAAGTTGTACAGCCTGTCCTTCACTCAATACAATATGTTCATCCATCCAGCGGTTCTCACACATGCCTTTACCAGTGCGGAAAATTCGTAAATTCCATTTTGGATACCAGCCACCGTGCATCAAAGCTTTGCCCATAAATACTATTTTACGACTAATAATGATACCGGAGATATCGGAGGATAATTCTGAAAGATAGTTGTTTAAATCAATATTCTTTTTATTATCAATATATTCATCTGCATCTATCCGAAGTATCCAGTCTGTTTTTATTTCACAGTTTTCCAATGCCCAGTTAAACTGAACAGCCTGATTTACAAACTTATTCTGCAACACTTTTGCACCCAGATTTTCGGCTATCTCTATCGTTTTATCGGTACTATAGGAATCTATAACAATTACATTATTTGCAATACGCTTCAACGATTTTATGCAACGGGCTATATGTAACTCTTCGTTATAGGTGAGGATAATTGCTGTTATTGTTTGCATTTGTTTACTTCTTGAGTTCAAGTTTATTTAGTATATCTCCCGCACTCATTTCCATTTTTGAAAATGCAAACCATCGCTTACCTAAATCCTTTAGTGATGCACCGATATGATAAACCGTACTTTGGTCAATAATCAGAAACCGATCATGCGACTTTTTGAAAACCTCTACCACAACGGGTGAATATTGTTTGTTGTGTTTTTCGATATCAAATTGTAATTGCTTGTCCAATCTGTCTGTATATATTGTAGCTTTCACCTTATTATTTCGTTTTGCTAGAAGCATTAAAACGCTTTCGTCAACATAATTATCAATCAGAATTATCGACTTTCGAGCTATTTTCACAATATCGGTAACAAATAGATATGCATCAAAAATTTGACCATCGTAAAAGATACCTTCTTTTGGTGGAAGCGATGATTTTATGTGGAAATCGAATTCAGCAGTTTTTTGCTCCAACGAATACACTTTATTTTCGAGCCGTTCAATTCTGTTATTTATAGCGTACCCTTTCATTAGGTACTCTTTGAGAACATTATTAGCCCAAATCCTAAATTGAGTACCACGTTGCGACTTAACTCGATAACCAACAGATATAATAACATCTAAATTGTATATCTTAACGTTCCTTCTTATTGTTCTGTTTCCTTCTTTTTGAACTGTCAAGTATTCCTTGACAGTTGAAGCTTCTTCCAGTTCATCCTCTTTAAAGACATTATTGATGTGTAAACTGATATTTTGTTTTGTTGATGCAAACAACTCTAGCATTTGTGCCTGTGTAAGCCAAACCGTTTCATCTTCCATTCTCACTTCAATATGCTGAGATAGAATATCCGATTGATAAATTATAATTTCACCTTTGTTCATTTGTCATTTTTTTCTAATTTCTTATCCAATCGGTAGATATCGGACAGTTTTCCAATGCCCAGTTAAACTGTACCGCCTGATTTACAAACTTATTCTGCAACACTTTTGTACCCAGATTTTCTGCTATCTCTATCGTTTTATCGGTACTATACGAATCTACAACAATTACTTCATTTGCAATATTCTTCAACGAATTTATGCAACGGGCAATATGAATTTCTTCGTTGTAAGTGAGGATAATGGCGGTTAGGATTGACATCGTATTTGTTTATAAAGGATATTCAAGATAAATCATTGCAATTTTGCATTGATCTGATTATTTTTTTCAACTTGTCAATGCCTGAAATACGTTGACCACTTTAAAGTAACAAAAACAACTAAAAAGTGAACAACATGGCACGACTAGATCAATTAAAAATGACAACTGCCGAACGTCGGCAACGTCGTTTTAGTGACAA
>JAQUWU010000012.1 GCA_028692715.1 Paludibacter sp.
GCACGTTATTTGTAGCATAGGCACGTACATAATATTTAGTATTGCGAATTAAGTTTGTCATAGCAACTGTAAATGCTCCTGTAGCCGTAGCCATTCCATTATCCACTTTGCTATCCATAATGGTTGGCATTCCAGTTGTATTCCAGCAAACCCCATAGGCAGTTGGATTAGGATCACCTAAATCTTCCATATTAATATTTCCGGTAGCCAAAGTGATGCCAATATTACTAACAGCTTGAGTTGTTACAGTTGGAGGCAAACCTTCAATTATATTCGTAAAATCTTTCCATTGAGTAGCACTAGCATATAATGATTTTTTTCCAGCAGGAACATACAACAAACAGGTAGCAGTAGGTACGCTATTAAAAACACTAGATCCAAGGGTTATAATACTTGGATTAGTACCATAAGTTTTTATAGATGTTAGTTTTAAGCAATAATAAAAAGCTGAAGATCCAATAGAAGTTACATTGATTGGTATATTAACAGCTGTCAAAGAAAAACAGTTTGCAAAAGCATAATTCCCAATTGATTTCAATGATATCGGCATAATAACATATTTCAAACTACTGCTAGTAAAAGCATTAGATCCAATTGAACTTACATTATCCCCTAATTTAATATTGCTTATTCTACATTCACGAAAAGCGTCATCATAAATAGATATAACTGAAGCTGGTACTTCATAATCACTCGTTTTTGAGCCCGGATATTCAAGAAGTATAGTTTGATCTTTATTAAATATCACACCGCTTAATGATGAATAATTCGGATTGTCTGCTTCCACAATGAATTCATTAATAGTACAACTGCTAAAAGGACTAACTCCGAATGTTATAACTGAAGAAGGTATTGTTACAGTGCCAGTGTATCTATTAAAGCTAAATGCATAATCGCCTATTGATGTAACTGAATTTGGAATCGTTAAACTACCACTTAGACTATTGCAAAAATTAAAAGCATTCGAGCCAATGGTTTTTACTGAACTTGGAATTATCAAGTTACCACTAAGACCAGTACAACTATTAAAGCTAGCGAATCCGATAGTTTCCACATTCGAAGGAATAATTAACGAACCAGCTAAATTGGAACAACCATTGAATGCATTATCTCCTATCGAAATAGTCGTTGTTGGCATAGCTACCGATGTCAGGCTGACTTTCCCTTTATAAGTTGAATTACTAAAGAAAGCTTTTATCGGTATTCCATTTGCCGGATAAGTAAAAGTACCTGTACCAGCTGTTCCTAAAGATCCGCTGTATTCCACAATAGTAGCTCCGCTCATATCTAATACCGCAAGTAAAGGCATATCATCGCGCATGGCTTTGAAATCACGAGCGTCAATGGTGCCAGTAATGGTAAGGTCGGTTAAGGTTGATAAATCTAAGTCTGCGTTGGTTATAGCAGCTGTTAAACCACCGGCTGTAACCTCCATGATGCCATCACCGGCAGCTTGTGTTAGGATTATAGTTTGGGGACTTAAGCCCGATGCCGATATCGTTAGCGTAGCATTACGAGTGGATGTGGTTGGATTTTGTTTTATAGCCGTTAAGGTTAAGGTTGCATTCCCATTGTTTGTTAGCGTACTTGCCTCTAACCACGATTTATCCGAACTGACTGTCCATACCGTATTCGAAGTCACGTCTATAGTAGTTTGACTATTGGCAGCAGCAGCCACATTGGCAGTTGTTGCCGAAAGGGTAACCCACACATCTCCTCCGGGAGTTATTATCTGGGACTGAACGCTAGTGTTCATCCATGCTATAAGGCATATTAACCCCAAACTAAATCTTCTAAATGTTCTCATTCTACTTACATTATTTATATTTCGTTTCATCTTTCTTTTCTTTATTAGCGGATGATTAATTTTTCGTTTTTCAGCAAACTTGCAGTTTCTGCTTTGCCCACATAAGCACCCGGCATCAAACCCTGAGTGGATACAGTGCTCAGTTTATTGCCCTCAAATTGTACTCGTTTTATGGCTACTCCTTTTATATCGTAGAGGGTAAATTCGCCTCTTTGATTGCTGAAGTTCTGGATATAAAGTACTCCATCCGAGTTATAGATTTTCAATTGTTCCTTGTCTGCAATGCCCTGGTTTTCGGTTATTGTAGTCACAATTTTAAAGCGCTTGGTTGCCTCAGGACTTGTTTCGGCAGTAAAACTGTATTCCGAACCATCGGCAGTTATATCGGTAGTTGTACCGGTTAACAGATCCACTAAATACAGTTTTCCATAAGCTAAAGCTGTGTTTTGATGCGTAAACTTCAAGCTATATTCTTTGTCCTGACCGGCCTGGAATCCAAGATAGATTTCATTCAGATCATTTACCGCATCAATTTGATAGTTACCATCTGCTTCCATGGCAAAAAGTTGCGGATTAAGCACCGATCCCATCATTTTATATCCGTCCCATCCGTTGTCGAAATTGCGGGTACAGCTTGGTTCGGTAAATATCCACATCCGATCGGCCGATAGTTTTCCGCTTACATCGATGCGGGTAAACACTTTTTCTGCTGATGCCGCTTTGCGTGGAGCACGTTGCATATCAGTGTTAGGAAGTGGTCCCCAAGTTACGTATGATGGAATATCGATTGATCCGGTAGCTTCGTTTATTGATCTCACCAAAAATCCCTGCATAGATGGTATTTGATTAGGGATTAAGTCAGTTCCTGCTGTTTCCTTAGAAGATACTGTATATTGTCCGGGGGCATTCCCATCGTAACCGGTGTTCGACAAACTATTGGTATAGGTTCCGGTATTGTACAAGTAAACCGAGTTGTCGGTATTTCCTCCGAATGTAATGCTTTTGATATCAATAGCACTGGTGTATGGATTTCCTAATACATATTGTCCCGGATATTTTGCACTCATCGTATAGGGTAAACTTACTGAGAAATCGGCATTGGTCAGTTCTCCTTTAAAGGTGTATTTTGTTGGAGCATCCTGAGTCAGTTCATAACCTGTACCCGAAGTTAGAATAGAGTCGGGACCTTGTGTTTTCCATAGTCCGGCATCATCGGGCGAAGACTCGTACTGTTTCCGTACAATGCAATTACTGAAAACATCACTATAAGCCATCGTTTTTACCGGAATACCGAAATATTGCCAGTTGTATTTGCTGCCGGCAGGTTGGGATAAATCCCAACTGGCTTTGGAGTACATCTCTACTGTTGCCAAAGGATCTTGGTTACTTTTTTTAGCGTTTCCCACACTGGCTTTGATATGTGGTTGAGTAATTTCTGCATTGTTAAAGTAAAAAAAGCTTGCATTTGGAAGTGCAGGATCGGCTTTGATTATAAACCCTTCGGCTCCTGAATGATTTGTGATAGTACCTGTAACGGCAAATATTTGTGCAGCATTCAGTGTTAATTTAGCACCACTATTGATAATTAAATCTTCACACAATAATAAACCCATATCCATTTCTCCCGTATTTGTAATCGTACAAATACCATCTATTACAGGTGAACCTTCTCCAGCGGGCACTTCCTGAACATTCCATCTTTCAGCATCTTCCCAGTTCCCCGTTCCGCTAAATACAGGAACATTGGAGAAACTTGATTCATCTGATAGGATAGTGATTCCGGCCGGAGTCGTTACATATCCTTTGTAATAAATGGTAGAACTGTTGTCTAAATTGGTCACATCTACCGTAAATGTACCTCCGGTAGTGCCAACAGCTACTTCATTATTGTCTGTTGTAGTAACACCCAATGAAGTGCTCCAATAGATACCTCTTTCGGTAACCGGTGCATCCGCAGGTACAATGCTTGCACCAAGCGTAGCAGTAGTTAATTTAATATTGGTGGCAGTTGGTGAGGTAATGCTGTAAGTGATATCGGGCAAAGTTGTAAAACTAACTTCTGATCCATAACTTGTGCCTGCCGTGTTGGTTGCATAAGCCTTGATATAATAAGTTGTATTAGCCGTCAGACCAGTTATTGGACTTGTAAATGCTCCCGTTGCAGCAATTGCTCCCATTGCTGTTTTGGTAGTTAATGCTACAGTAGGATTAGTCAATGTGCTCCATACTACTCCATATTGTGTTGGATTGGGTACACCAAGATCAGTGATATTTCCATTTCCCGTGGCAGAAGTTTTTGCAATAGACGAAACTGCTTGTGTGGTAACGGTTGGAGCTAGAGGCAAAGTTGTAAAACTAACTTCTGATCCATAACTTGTGCCTGCCGTATTGGTTGCATAAGCCTTGATATAATAAGTTGTATTAGCCGCCAGGCCAGTTATTGAACTGTTAAATGCCCCGGTTGCAGCAATTGTACCCAATGTTGTTTTGGTGGTTAATGCCACAGTAGGATTAGTCAATGTGCTCCAGACTACTCCATATTGTGTTGGATTGGGTACGCCAAGATCAGTGATATTTCCATTTCCCGTGGCAGAAGTTTTTGCAATAGACGAAACTGCTTGTGTGGTAACTGTTGGTGCTATTGGCAAAGTTGTAAAACTAACTTCTGATCCATAACTTGTGCCTGCCGTGTTGGTTGCATAAGCCTTGATATAATAAGTTGTATTAGCCGCCAGGCCAGTTATTGAACTGTTAAATGCCCCGGTTGCAGCAATTGTACCCAATGTTGTTTTGGTGGTTAATGCCACAGTAGGATTAGTCAATGTGCTCCAGACTACTCCATATTGTGTTGGATTGGGTACGCCAAGATCAGTGATATTTCCATTTCCCGTGGCAGAACTTGTAGCAATGGTCGAAACTGCTTGTGTAGTAACGGTTGGAGCTAGAGGCAAAGTTGTAAAACTAACTTCTGATCCATAACTTGTGCCTGCCGTGTTGGTTGCATAAGCCTTGATATAATAAGTTGTATTAGCCGTCAGACCAGTTATTGGACTTGTAAATGCTCCCGTTGCAGCAATTGCTCCCATTGCTGTTTTGGTAGTTAATGCTACAGTAGGATTAGTTGATGTGCTCCATACTACTCCATATTGTGTTGGATTGGGCACACCAAGATTGGTGATATTTCCATTTCCCGTGGCAGAAGTTTTTGCAATAGACGAAACTGCTTGTGTGGTAACTGTTGGTGCTATTGGCAAAGTTGTAAAACTAACTTCTGATCCATAACTTGTGCCTGCTGTATTGGTTGCATAAGCCTTGATATAATAAGTTGTATTAGCCGCCAGTCCAGTTATTGAACTGTTAAATGCCCCGGTTGCAGCAATTGTACCCAATGTTGTTTTGGTGGTTAATGCCACAGTCGGATTAGTCAATGTGCTCCAGACTACTCCATATTGTGTTGGATTGGGGGCACCAAGATCAGTGATATTTCCATTTCCCGTGGCAGAAGTTTTTGCAATAGACGAAACTGCTTGTGTGGTAACCGTTGGTGTCACAATATATGTAAATTGATCAACACTACTTGTGATACTCGTTCCACCGGCAGTTGTTACAGTTACATCCACTGTACCAGAACCGGCAGGAGAAGTAGCTGTTATTTGCGTAGATGAATTAACCGTATAATTTGTAGCAGCAGTACTTCCAAACAGAACTGCTGTTGCACCGGTAAAATTTGTTCCGGTAATAGTAACGGTGGTTCCTCCGGCAGTTGAGCCATTTGTAGGGTAAATACCTGTTACTGATGAAGCAGCAACTACAGGTATAAACACCCAAGAAGCACCCAGTTCACTGTTATCACCAGACCCTCCCACCAGGGCGGTATTGCCATCGGCCGAAAGAGAAACTGAACTAGCTTGTTTTGGATATGTACCTATACCTCCGGTGCCCACTAATTTTCCCCCTTGCTGAGACCATACGCCTGTTGTTCGGATATAGACCCAAGCGGCACCCTGATTACTATTATCAGTATATCCCCCCACCATGGCGGTATTGCCATCGGCTGAAAGAGAAACGGATATGCCTTGTTGGGCACCACCCACAGCTCCGGTGCCCACTAATTTTCCCCCTTGCTGAGACCATACGCCTGTTGTTCGGGTATATACCCAAGCGGCACCCTGATCAATATTATCACCATATCCCCCCACCATGGCGGTATTGCCATCGGCTGAAAGAGAAACTGACCGGCCTTGGTATTGTGATGTACCTATACCTCCAGTGCCTACTAATTTACTCCCTTGCTGAGACCATACGCCTGTTGTTCGGGTATATACCCAAGCGGCACCCTGATCATTATTATCCCATTGTCCACCCACCAAGGCGGTATTGCCATCGGCAGAAAGAGAAACTGAACTGCCTTGATTGGCACCACCCACAGCTCCGGTGCCCACTAACTTACTCCCTTGCTGGGTCCACGTACTTCCCGAACGGATATATACCCAGACGGCACCCTTATTATAGTTATCAGAATATCCTCCCACTATGGCAGTATTGCCATCCGCGGAAAGTGAAACTGAACAACCTTGATTTGAAGCACTTGTAGCTCCCGTACCTACTAATTTATCCCCCTGTTGCGTCCATACGCCTGCCACACGGGTATAGACCCAAGCTGCACCCTTACCATAGTTATCGTAGCTTCCTCCCACTATGGCGGTATTACCATCGGCGGAAACAGAAATGGAAGAGCCTTGATATGCATCTCCTGTATTATCAGTGCCCACTAATTTAGAGCCTTGCTGCATGCCCGGAAAGGAAGTGGCAGTAACCGTAAAATCACCGGTACTGGTGGCTGTGCCTTCGGCTGTAGTAATAACTGCTGTTCCTGTAATTGCTCCGGGCATCACCATACCTACCAATGTTGTACCATCATTGGATACGGCAATGGCCGTTACTCCACCTATAGTAAATGCAGTTGGCGTATTTAGATTGGTACCGCTAATGCTAACCAATGTTCCCACTGGCCCAGTTGTAGGAGTAAAAGAAGTAATAGTTGGAACTGCTGCCTGTCCAATAAAATACAGACTTAAGCAAAGGCTGAGTAGAATTAGTTTTTTCATAATGAGTGAGTATAAATGAGTGTATTGTTTATTCTTATATGGGTATTATTGATTTTTTATATGTACAGATGGTATTATTTCTTCTCCCCCCTTTGTAACAAAGAGTTATTTGTTTCTAACTAAGTGCTATTTCTTCACTAATTTCCGTTCTACCGCTCCTGTGGAAGTAATGCTTTTATATATTTCATTCTATTTATTGTTTATTCCAATTATCAACTTATCTATTTCAATTTCATCTTCGACTTGATTGCAGCTTTCTTCATTTTGCAATCGCAAGTAAATAGCAATTTTGATTGTATTTTCGTGTATTTATAAGTTCTTGTTCTGCCAATTCCTGCTTTAGGAAAAGTTTGTTATAAACACGATACATGCCATTGCTGAAGACAATTCCGGCATAGGAGTATCCATTATCTATCAGTTTTTGCATGGCAGTTTTTGCGTCGGTTTCAGTACTGAATTCGGCTACTATCAATACGCTCGGGTTGGTGGCTTGTATGCTACAGTCCGATTCAGAATTTATTGTTTGAGGAGTTGTGGTAGGTTGTGGTGCTAATTGCAGACTTGTAAAATGAAGCTCTCCGCTTTTGTATTTGCGGATAAGTGTGTCCATTACATTGGCAATATCAAGCGTTATCAATCCGGAAGGTGTTTGATATGCGGGATGGTATAAGCGGTTGTTCAGAAAAATAACCGGTAAGTTAATATCTTTTGTAAACTGAAGGGTTTTCAGTTTATGTAACATTTCTAAGGCATTGTGTTGGTCGGCTAAATCTTTTTCAATGAAATTGATATTGTTATTGATCAAAGTCCGTTTTACAGCTTTACAGTTGGAACAACTTGCTTGTGTATATATTACTAACGAATCCTGAGCCGATACAGATTGTATCAAAACCAGGATGCATATTGTAGCAAGAAATATTTTATAGATTTTTTTTACTATCATGAAAACAAAATATGCCATACCCAACCAGTATTAATTGGCGGGTATGGCGATTTTTAAAGATTATTCTTTTACGAATTTTTGGGTATCTATCACTTGTCCTTCACGGTAAAGTTGAATCATATACATTCCTGAACTCCATGCAGAAGTAGTTAATATTGATTGGTTTTGACCGTTTACAAAATTCAACTGTCCTGTTGAAACACGAATTCCTTCTAGACTGAACACACTGTATTGTATTTGCTCGTTTTCTTCGCTTGTAAATGCAATATGCATTTCGTTACGTACCGGAACAGGATACACTTTTAAACGATTCGATGTTTGTAATTTAGCTAAAGCGGAAGTGCCTCCTTCACTTTCCAAAACAGCTGAAAAAGTTATTGCATTTAATGACTGACTTGATGACTGGCTCGATGACATCTTGCTGAGACCCTTTATGAGGGTTGCAGAGTTTTTACAAATCAGTGACAAATAGAGTAAAGAGTTACCGTCTTTAGAAATACTGTAAACTTGTTTTACACTTGTAACGTTAGTGCCCTGACGAACTCCCCAAGTAACTTCCAACTGAGTTTCAGTTACAGTTTCGGTACTGATTATGTATACCGTGTCAATTGGAATGCTGTAATCAAAGCTACAGAATCCATCCTGAACCATTGACAATGTATCAGCCAATATTGTAGTTTCAGGTATTATTACAGTGACTAAATTCATCGGTTTGGCAAACACACAACTTCCATCGTCGATTATTGCTTTGTTATTATAATTGAGCGCCATACGAGACATACATCCACTAATTGGAGTAGTTGTATTATAATTGTAAATACATTGACTATTGTCTGTTTGCATCGCAATCGGATTATAATTTAATGCAGTAGCATCTGTACAACCTTTAATGGTATCGCTAATCGTAACGTAAATACAACTTCCGTTATCTTTATTAGCATAAGGATTATAATTTTGCGCATGCGTATCAATACATCCAAGTGCTATATTTTGATTGTATATACAACTTCCATTTTCTTGATTAGCTAAAGAATTGTAATTTAATGCTGCAGCATCTGTACAACCTTTTATCTTTTGAGCATAAGTACAGTATCCATCATTATGATTCGCTTTCGAATTGTAATTTTCAGCTAAAGGATCAGTACAGCCCCAAATTTTTGCTTCATATTTACAAGTACCATCATTTACGCTTGCTGTAGCATTGTAATTGAGTGCCAACGAATCGGTACAACCCGGAATTATTGCTTTGTAAATACAATTGTTATTTGTGATTTTTGCATAGGAGTTGTAATTCATAGCCGTTGGGTCAGTACAACCATATACCACTGTCGTAGAGTCGTATTTACAACTTCCATTATTAACCGTTGCTAATGCATTGTAGTTAGTGGCCTTTTTATCAGTACAACCAACAATTACTTTAGTTGTGTCATACAGGCATGAACCGTTATCTATTGTTGCTTTCGAGTTATAATTTAATGCAGCTTTTTTGGTACATCCCGAGATTACAATTATTGTATCATATTTACAAGTACCATCATCCTTTGTTGCTAATGAATTATAATTTTTTGCAGATGGTTTCATACATCCGTATACTACCTGAATTGAATCAGTCTTATACCTACAGCTACCATTATTCATTGTTGCTAAATGATTGTAATTTAATGCTAAAGAATCTGTACAGCCGTATACTATTTGTACTGAATCAGTCTTATACCTACAGCTACCATCATTCATTGCTGCTAAATGATTGTAATTTAATGCTAAAGAATCTGTACAGCCGTATACTATTTGTACTGAATCAGTCTTATACCTACAGCTACCATCATTCATTGCTGCTAAATAATTATAATTTATTGCTAATGAATCTGTGCACCCATATACTATGTTAACTGACACAGTTCCTACAAAATTAATTAGCCTTTCTTCAGCTCCGGTAGAAGTCACATGCAACTGGTTTTCATAAGTTCCTGTTTCCAATCCGGCTTTTAGACGAACATAAATTCGTGTAGAATCTACAGATCCTACATATTGATGAATAGTGATAGCTGTTGAATCAAAACCATAATTATTGTTTTCGGAAATTTCATAGTTCCCAGATGGTGTAATAACAATGTCTCCCATTAAAGAACTTCCCTCAACAGTAAAACTCTGAACGACAGAAGGCCCAGCTCCAAAAACATAATTAAATCCGACTAACGAACTGCTGGATGTTATCAAAATAGGATCTTCATTGCCTATGGAAATTTCGGGAGTTACTGTTCCATTTACATTAATAGTGTTAGATATAGCTCCGTTTGATGTTACAGATAATATATTTTGATAAAATGCCGGATCCAATCCTGCTTTCAAACGAACATAAATTCGTGTAGAATCTACAGATCCTACATATTGATGAATAGTGATAGCTGTTGAATCAAAACCATAATTATTGTTTTCGGAAATTTCATAGTTCCCAGATGGTGTAATAACAATGTCTCCTGTCAACGAACTTCCTGCTACCGTAAAACTTTGTACTTCAGATGATCCGGAATTGTAAACATAATTGAATCCGGTCAAACTGTTTGTGGAAATTGTCAAAGTAGGATCAGCACTTGTGTTCATTGTATTTGAATACAAATTGAAACACAGGAAACTTAGCATGATAAATGTAATCTTGATTGATTTCATGTTCTAATATTTAATTTGCCTACTCTACAGCTTTTCGGCTACCGCTCCTTACTCTTTTTGGGATTTTTGGGATACTCCAGTACTTTTATTTATATAATTTCAAATTGACTTAATACAGGATATTCTAAACACCACTTAAATACATTTTTATTAAATTCACTTAATGATACAGCACAAAATTAATAAACTAAAATACTCCAGACCGGACAAAGGGTAATGATTATTGTCCAAAGTGTAAAGAAAAGGGGACAAAGTGTAAATTAGAGCTATCCAAAAGGTACATTTTTACAATATCACAAAAAATAAGCATTAAGTGACAGTGAATTAATTTGATTTTTAGATTGTGAAGGAAGAAAATTGTATTAATTTTGCAAATGAAATCAGTATAATAAATTTATCCCCAATAAACTACAAAAACGGCCGGAACTTCAGCAGTTGTTATTATAGTATACTAGAGAGAAATTTACCTTTCAGAGAAATATACATTTAAGAGAATATAGTGCTAGGTTCAAATAGTTCTATTTTGATATTCAAAATGATAGATATTACAATGACAGAGTATTGAATTACTATTTTAACTACTATTTTTTCATGAGTTTTATAAAAAAAGGAGAAGTATTATCTGATTTAATCATCCGTTTATTATTGCTATCTGTTTTCTGCATTTTTGCATTTTTTGCTCATGCGCAATCCAAATCATTATCCGGAACTGTCACAGATCAAAAGGGAGAAATTCTTGTGGGGGTAAATGTAATTGTTGAAGGAACAACTGCCGGAACAATATCAAACAAAACTGGCAAATGGACGCTTTCTCTTCCGAAAAATGCAACCGAATTAAAATTCACTTCTATCGGTTATACCGACAAAATAGTAAAAATTGGTTCTGGAAACACTATTCATGTAGTTCTCTCTGAATTATCAAATCAAATTGACGAACTTGTAGTTGTAGGCTATGGAACTGTTAAAAAAACCGACTTAACCGGTTCAGTTTCTACAGTGAAAGCAGAAGCCATTGTGCGTAAACCGGTTGCAAACGTGGCTCAAGCACTTCAGGGCTTGTCTCCAGGGCTTTTAGTTACATCGAATTCGGGTTCACCGGGCGGTACTGTTTCAGTCAGAATCCGTGGTATTGGTACAGTAAATGACCCAAGTCCGCTTTATGTGGTAGACGGGCTGCCGGTAAACGATATTGCATTTTTAAGTTCATCGGAAATTGGAAGCATAGAAATACTCAAAGATGCTTCGGCAACTGCCATTTACGGTTCACGAGGGGCTAATGGAGTAATTATGATTACGACGAAACTGGGTGTTGAAGGCAAAGATGTGATAACACTTGATTCTTATTACGGTACTTCCCGTATAAACACCAATACGCACTTACTTTCCGGACAACAATGGTATGATATTCAATCAGCTATAAACACAACGCGCCTTACTCCAATAAATTTAGCCAATGCCGACCCATCTGTTTCAACCAACTGGCTGAAAGAAATAAGTCAGGTAGGAACTATTCAAAGTCATAACGTCAGCTTTTCGGGAGGAGTAAAAGATTTCACCTACAACCTGAATTTAGGTTATCTGGATCAAAAAGGCACTATCAAAAATACAGATTACGACCGTGTAAATGCCCGGATTAACTTAAAGCGCAAAATGAATAAAATCATAACCGTCGGGACGAATACATCGGTTTCCAATTCTTCGCGCAACAAAATACTTGAAAACAATTACACTTTTGGTGCTATCAATAATGCATTAGTAGTAGAACCGGTAGTACCTGTTTACAATTCAGATGGTAGTTATGGCTATTCAAAATACAGCAATAATTATAATCCGGTGGCGGCAATTGCTTATACAAATAGCATGGAAAAGAACCTAACTATCATTGGAAATATTTATGGTATTGTAGAGTTTACGAAAAGGTTGAATTTTAGGAGTTCATTAGGTATGAATTATAATCGATACGATTCTTACGATTTCAAACCTACTTATTATGTAAGTAATGCTCAAAGTAATTCCGTAAGTTTAGTCACTCGTGGATATGCGCTTACCAACAATCTTGTCTCGGAAAATACCTTAAACTTTAATCATACATTTAATATGAATCATGTTGTGGATGCTATGTTGGGATTCACTGCCGAGCAAACTCGTTACGAAAACCTGATTGGGAGTAAAGCAAATACTCCTAACGACAACCTTGACATGCAGTACCTTGATGCAGCATCTAATAGTACGTCTGCTACAGCTAATGGCACAGCTTACGAATCGGCTTTAATTTCATATATAGGTCGTATAAATTATAGCTACGACAACAAATATTTAGCTACCGCCACCATTCGTCGTGATGGTTCATCTCGTTTTAATAAATCCAATCAATACGGTAATTTTCCTTCGATGGCAGTTGCCTGGAAAGTGAATAATGAAACATTTTTCAAAAACTGGAATCAACACATTATCAACACAGCGAAAGTTCGGGTTGGCTGGGGAATAGTCGGAAACCAAAATATTGCCAATTATGCGTATCAAAGTTTATTGACATCTTCATCACAATATGCTTATCTTTTTGGACTTCCCGAAACACTATATCAAGGTATTGCGGCAGTAGCTTTGGGCAATGCCAATATTAAATGGGAATCAACAGAATCGACAAATATTGGAATAGATGTATCCTATTTGGATAACAAATTAACTCTGTCGGCAGATTATTACAACAGAACTACCAATGATATGCTACTCGTTGAACCTATCCCTTACTTTTTGGGTTTCGAAACGGGTCCTACCACCAATGTAGGTTCAGTAAATAATAATGGGTTGGAAGTACAAATTGAATGGAAAGATAAAATAGGTGAAAGTTTTAATTACAGTATTGGAGGAAATATTTCAACGATTAACAACAAAGTATTGAGTTTAGGAACCGGAACTGCAGTTGCTGGATATGCCATACGTAACGGATATACTAGCTACACGAAAGTTGGGACTCCTATTGGAGCATTTTGGGGGTATAAAACCAATGGTTTGGTACAAACACAAGAAGAACTGCAAGATGTAATAACCCGCCAGCCCTATGCAGATTTAGGAGATGTTATTTTTGATGATACTGATGGTAACGGCGTTCTAAACGATTTGGATAAAACATTGATAGGGAATCCAATACCAAAATTCTATTACGGTTTTACTGTAAATATGGAATACAAAGGCATTGATCTTTCAGCCAATTTTGAAGGCAGTTACGGAAACGATATTTTTAATGCCATGCGCTATTATACCTATAGTGAAGCTGATGTTACTCAAAAGTCGGTTGATGTGCTAAACTACTGGACTCCGACTAATACAAATACCAACATGCCGAGGTTGAATGGAAATGATAAAAATGATAACCTTAGGATTTCCGATCGTTATATAGAAGATGGTTCGTACCTCCGTTTGAAAACCCTGCAAGTTGGCTACAGTTTACCACAAGCAATTGCTCAGAAAATTTTCATGTCTAGTATGAGAATTTACATTTCAAGCAATAATCTGTTGACATTTACTAATTATTCAGGATCAGACCCTGAAATAGGACAACTAACTTCTGATAACACATTAAGTAAGGGAGTTGATATAGGAGCTTATCCTCAAGCTAAAACAGTAGTGGCCGGTATTAATATTACATTCTAACGAAAAAACATGAGAGGATTTAAATTCATCGGATTATTTATTGCAACCACTCTGCTTTGGGGATGTAATGATGATTTTTTAAATAAAACCAAACTTGGGGCATTAACAGCCGAAAATTACTTTGTTACCGAAAATGATGCTTTTCAATCGGTGGTCGCAGCCTATTCCGATTTAAAAGATTATCGTTACACGGTAACTCTTTGGTGTTTTGGCGATGTATTGTCCGAAGATGCCACCTATAGCGGTAGTGACGATGATGTGCAAACATTTTCACTTATGGAATCCTATCATTATCCTGCCGATAATCCACGCATTTTGGATCGATGGCGAATATTATTCAGGGGAATAAACAAAGCAAATCAGGCTATTGATGGAATTTCCAAAATGGATAATGCTCTTTTTAAAACCCAAAGCAAGAATCGTCTGTTGGGTGAAGTTTTGTTTCTTCGTGCTTATTATTATCATGAATTGGTCATTGCTTTTGGGGATGTCCCATTGATGACAAAAACACCCACCATCAATGACAAAACACTTCCCCGCACACCTGTTAATCTGGTATATGCTCAAATTGAAAATGATCTAATTGAAGCAGCAAACTACCTCCCAAAAAATTCAACCCTGAATATGACAACTGATGCAGGAAGAATAACTAAAGCTGCTGCCAATGCTATGCTTTCGCGTGTTTATCTATACGAAAAAAAATACGAAGAATGTAAAACGGCTTCGAAAGATGTATTTGCTGAAACGGATTATAGTTTAGTTCCCGATTATGAAGATGTATTTAAACTCAGTGGCGAACATTGTTCAGAATCCATTTTCGAAATTACTCAATACGACTCTCCTGCTGGAGCAAGTGTAACATATACGAATAATAATGGAAACTTTCAAGTATTACTAATGATGCCAAGTGGTACAAGCTATGGCTATGGCTATAATCAACCCACTGTGGTATTGGCAAAAGCATATATAAGCGAAGGTGACAGCATACGCAAACATGCAACATTACTTACAGAGGATAGCTTACAAGTGTGGGAATCTGCAGCTAACTTCGCAAAATTAGTGCGTAACAGAACCGGCTTTTATAATCAGAAGTTTTATTTAAAACCGGCAGAACGATCGGCATTACGTAGTAATAATGCTACAAACTTTAGGCTAATAAGATTGCCCGAAGTATATCTGAATTATGCTGAAGCTTGCGCACTGCAACCAACGGCTGGTGATGGAGAAGATGAAGCTCGGTTTTATTTGAATAAAGTGAGAACCCGTGTTCATTTAGCTGATAAAAACAGCACGGGAACAGCCTTATTTGATGATATAATGCTGGAACGACGCCTTGAGTTTGGCGGTGAAGGTCGTCGCTATTGGGATATGGTTCGTACGGACATGGCTGCAACTGCTTTTCTGTCGAAAGGAACGTTTAACCCTGCTACTTGTAATCTAATGCCGGTGCCTCAAGCCGAAATCGATGCCAGTGGAGGTATAATTGTTCAAAATCCCAGATAAATATTGTTTGTTTGCTTTGCTTTGCTTTTAAATTGCATCAGGTCTGGATTAAATATTAATCTACAAATTTTCATGTAACATGCTTTTAACTTTTGCCCTTTTATCTCCTTTATATGTAACTCTTTTTTGGACAATCCTACTGAATAGTCAAAAAGACACACACTCCACCCCTCGTTCATTTTTAGCAAAATTCATGTTATTATTAGCATTGATCAATATAGCTAGATTTTTACAACTGGAACCTTTACCTGAACTTTATGTCTATTTTGATATCTTTTATTTGTTTGCCGGGCTTTTGGCTTTTCCATTTAATCATATTTATTTCAGACTGCTTACGGTCGACAAAAAATTTTCTTGGAAAGCTCATTATCGATTTTTAATTTTCCCGTTAGTGCTGGGCTCTATATATTTTATAGCAGTTTTTTCAACTCCATTTAACGAATATAAAACATGGTTATTCGATAGAAGTGTTTTTCAGGATATTCCACAGATACGTTTTCTTAAAATTATACGATTAGTTATTATTTCTTCAGTTGAACTCCAGGCAATTTATTATCTTGTTTTCAACACTTTATTGTTGAAAAAATATAGCAATAGAGCCGAACAGTTTTATTCAAATATTGGAGATGGAAAATTCAATAATGCAAAGATGTTGAACTACCTTTTAATTATCAATTGTTTGATACATGTTGTTACTGCAATTGATTTAATGCATATTACAACAACTAAGTTATTTGTTTATTCAGCTTTGTATGCTATAGATTATTATATGATTGGTTATATGGGCTATCGACAAAAAGCAATTAATCCAACCTTTGATGTTCAACCAGATGTTCGTTTGGATCAATCTACAGTAGACGAATTAACTATAGATCAGAAAAAAATATTGCAAAAGTTATTGTGTGAATTCGATAAGAATAAGATTCATCTCAATAGCGAACTTACCATTTTGGATGTTGTGCAAGTAATCGGAACAAATCGAACCTATGTCTCAACATTAATTAATCAGGAATACAATCAAAACTTCTGTACATTTGTAAATGGCTATCGTATGAATGAATTGGAGCGTATTATACAAGATGAGGATCCTGCCATCAATGAAGTTCTGGCTGAAAATGCAGGTTTTGGTTCAGTGAAATCAATGAAACGTGCTGTTTCTTCCAAAACAGGATTATCTTTGTTCGAATGGAGAAAACAACTCAAAGTTCAAGAAATTAAACCTGAAGGTTCACTAAAACAGTAAAATTTATGTTACGAACAATGCTACTCATATCTCCCATCTACATTGCGTTACTGTGGTCTGTTACATTGGTTGGAAACACGAAGAAATACAGCAATCCACGGATTTATTTAGGTTGGTTCATGCTAATTCCCTTTGTCATTTTCTTGTCTCATTCCTTATATTTTGCTGCACTCACTAATATTTATCCTTATTTTGATATCGTATTACAATGTGCTTCCCTTTTGGTCTTCCCGGCTTATTATATCTATTTCAGATTATTAACAGTAGATGATAAGTTTTCTGTCAAAGCTCATTATAGATATTTTCTTATTCCAATTATTTTAACGGTTGTTTATGCAATAGCGATTTTATTTACTCCCAAAATCGAATTTAGAACATGGCTTTTCAATGAACGTGCATATCCTGATTCACCCAATATTCAGCTTTTAGGCATATTGCGTTTTATTATTAAGCTAACCTATTTGATACAGATAGGGTTGACACTCCTTGGAAATTCTATCCTAATAAAAAAATACGGTTCAAAAGCCGAACAGTATTATTCCAACGAAAAAGACGGAAAATACAACAATGCTAAAATGCTGAACTATTCCATTATAATTATGAGTTTAGGAGCTTTTGTACTTACTATTTTAGGTCGTCAGCTTTTAGTATCTAAAGAGTTAATTATTTGCCTTGGCTGGTCTATTTTTAGCTTGGTGTTGTTTATAATCGGTTACATGGGCATTACACAAAAACCCATAAATCCAACTTTCGATTTGGTGGTTGATAATCTCTATAGTGAACCGATAGATATGACAAATATTAGTCAAAAAAAAATATTACAGAAACTTCTGACAGAGTTTGAACACAATAAGATTTTCTTAAATAGTCATTTAAATATTTTAGATGTTGTGAAAACTATTGGTTCCAACCGAACTTATATCTCCACAATTATCAACCAACGATACAACCAAAACTTTTGCACTTTTGTGAATGCTTACCGAATGGCAGAACTCAAGCGTATATTTTTAGAGAATGTTGATTATACGAACGAGGCACTAGCTAAATATAGTGGTTTTGGATCTGTAAATTCAATGAAGCGAGCTATTTTATCTCAATCAGGATTATCACTGTCCGACTGGAAAAAAACACTAATAAAAAAATGAACACCTTAACAACATTTAACAATTAGCACACCTGACAGAAGAAATTATACTGCCGTCATAAGTCTTTTACTTCATTTTCTCTTTGTACCTGCCCCGACTGCTATGAGATTTCTACCGGGGAAAAACATATCATTAAATATTGGAAACTACTCAAATATTATCTAACTATCAGTTTCTCCGTTTTTTGTATTCCATTTTCTATTATCCTCACAAAATAGATACCTGCGCTCAAACCATGAATATCAATACGTTGTTCTCCAACGGAATTAAATTGATTGATTTTCAATATTGAGCCTTGTAAATTCAGAATTTCAATTTTGACATTTTTTAAAGTTGTACTAACGAAGAATTGGTTGTGTGCAGGATTTGGATAAATAAGATAATCTCCCTTCGTTATCTTTGCTACTGCTGTAGTTGAATAATTTTTTTCTCCCGGAGAGCCGTTTTTAAGCATATCGGCAAACCAATTATTCCCATCAGCATTATCTAATGCCGGATCTTTTAATTCAAGTGTTGCACCTGTTCCAGATGCAGTAAGAGGCCATGGAAGAACTATACTATACTCTACTGAATCAATCATTAATCCATAATTATCATATAATCGAACGGCCTCGCCCGAAGCAGAAAGTCCAAAACCTGTATTTCCCAAAACAGTTGAAACATCTGGACGAGCAGCTTTGAAGACTAAACTATCTTCCGCTACCACAACAAATCCGTTTGAAGCTAACAAAAAACCATAAGGAAACGGGAATGCATGATCATTTTTACCATCTTTAAAAATCCATCCTGACAGATCGACTACCGTTGCATTCGGATTATAGATTTCTACCCAATCGCCTGTAGGTTTTTCTGAGCCTGATTTATAATTAATCTCATTAATAATCAAAGCAGGACTTTGAACTGTAAGTGTATGAATGGAATCCACTTTTGTTGAAACCAATGGAGTAAGAACCGAAGAGAGTAAATGAAGCGAATCGCCTACTGCTAATTGGTAATATAAATTATAGAAACTTCGTTTCCCATTAAAGAACTGACTTCCCAAATTGTAATTAGATGAAATATAGATTGTTTCTTCTGGTTCCAGCACCACATTTTCGGTAAACATAAAATCATTTTCAGCTTTATTTAACCGTAAATGACAATACGATAAATCAATCGGTACAGTGGCAGAAAGATTTTTAATTTCAACAAAACTATTATTCTTATACTTAAACATCTTTCCTATTGCCAGACTATCAGCGATGTTATCCACTGAATTACCTTTATTAATGGCATAGGATTTTGAACTGTAATAATCTATATAAAAAATTCCGTTTGGAGGATAATTTTGTTCCGCACCTGTTATAGAAAAAGGGACTAACGGACTCACAAACAAACTCGCATCTTTTGTATTGCCATATACCAAATCATTTGCCAATAAATCATCATGCAAGCCATCATCATACAGTTGCATTCTGCTAAATTTAAATGGCTGTCCAAAAACATTAAAATCAACTGAATCGGCAAAAAACATATTTACAGGCTGTACAACGGGCGATTTAATTCTGAAAGTAACTGAGGAATTGGATGCTGTCGGCATTGGATTGGAACAATAAAAATTGGTCAGCACATTTCGTTCGGGCAACTCATTGTTTTGAAGGAAGGTCTTTCGGTTTTCCATAAACCATTTTAATCGTGGAATCGCATTATCGAAATCTTCATTTGTTGCTTCCCTCATTGTATCGGCATAAACATCACTTTTAATTCTAAGATAAGTATTATCAATTAAAGTGTCTAACATCGCGAAACCGTCTGTGAGAATTCGATTTATTTTATTCTTAAACAAGGATTTATAAGTTGGACTTTCAAGCAATCGTTGAAATACTACCTGGTATTCAGGTGTGAATGCATCTTTCAAATTATAGGCAACCAAAGTAGAATCGAAAATCCCATAGGCAGAATTTCCAAATGAACCTTCATTGTCCCATGGAAGAAGTTCCCATTTATTATTATTGCTGTTTTTATTAAAAAAAATATTCTTCGTAAAATTATCCATATCAACAAATACAAAATGGACAGCAAAAAAATTCAGAAAATTATCAACATCTATGGTTTCTGAAATATTGGCTTCAAAATCCGACTTTGACCAATAAAGAAATTTATTAAACAAAACACGAAGTTCATTATAGGTAAGATCACCACCGCCCTCAACCTCCCATATTCTGGAAAAATACTCATCATGTAAAGGGGGTGCCATCAATGCAGCATGATTATTTGCTTTATACAATGACATTACAGATCGTCCGTTTCTGGCAAGAAATTCAGCATCAACCTGTTCGGTTTGGGTATATATTCCATACGGTTCGCTGTTCACTTCATAAGTTACATGTTTAATCTGCGATGCAGGTGATCCCAGAAAATCAAACAAATTTAGAATAAGAAAATTCCGCATATTCGAATAATCCTTATAGTCGGCATGAAGATTAATGCGTGTAACGCCAAAATAATTATTTGCATTATCAAATTTTATTGCCCAGCTTTTTTTAGGATATGTTAAGGTCGTAGAACCTTTGAATCTAGCCTGGACTTTATAGGAGAAATTTTCTACTTCAATTGTTGCAGGATAATATACCTCATCCTTTGGATGAGCATACATTGAGTCCAAATCTTCAGGTGCAATGGTAAGTTTATAATGAGGCAACTGTTGTGAAAAAGCAGTAACAGTAACAAAGGACAAAATTAAAAACAGGAATTTTTTCATGGTTATTAATGTTGCTACTTGTAAAATATAATATATCTATTTATCTATTAGACTGATAATTAAACCCAAAATAATAAAATCGTATCGCAGATAAAAACAAAGGTAAACCCATAGTAATGTAAAATTCGGATAAATAATTCACAGGAACAATGCCTGATAATCTTATTGCAATGCCAGAACCAATCATAATAAACATTAATGCATAACTACTCCAGCTAAAAAACGAAAAAAAGCAAGGACGTTCAATAGGTAAATGAATAATTCTCAGCGAATGTTTCAATGAAACTTTAGAAAAAACGATAAGGTAAAAGATAAGTCCGGCAAAAAGACTAACAATTAATTGAATCCTGAAGTTTTCATGTTGCTGAATAAGATAATGAACTCCACGAAACATAAGCATTCCTCCTGCAAACGTCCACATGATAGCAGCCACAAACAGTAAGCATTTTTTGGAAATTCTGGGTTTAATCTTTTGTAAGAAAGGAGTTGATTGAGCCATATTTGAGTTTATTCTGTCGGTGAAATTACAAAATTATATTCATTCCAATAAATAATTAATATAAAGTTATTATTAAAAGATGATTAGATATCTGATTTACTTTTCATACATCGCATTTTTTTGCTACTTTTGCACAAAATTTCGTCTATGACATTTGATATTGTTTTAGTAGGCTATTTTGCTGGTTTTTGTACCGCAGTAGCACAATTTCCACAAGCCTACAAAGTTGTCAAAACAGGTAATACCGAAAGCATTTCACCAATAATGTATTTTATAATGACAATTGGGATATTCTTTTGGTTCATTTATGGATTGTTAATCCCTGATTTGCCAATGATTATTGCGAACTTTGTTTGTCTGATTCCTTCATTGTACATACTTTATATTACAATACGTAATTTGAAAAGAACAAAAAAACAATCAATATGAAACGCATTCAGATTATCAACGGACCAAACCTGAACCTGTTAGGCACTCGTGAGCCTTCGGTGTATGGTAATCAAACTTTCGAAGCATATTATCGCGATCTTAAATCGAAGTTCCCGGAAATAGAATTGGATTATTTTCAATCTAATACCGAAGGAATTATCATTGACAAATTGCACGAAACAGGGTTTTCGTACGATGGAATTGTGCTCAACGCCGGAGCATATACTCACACTTCCATTGCCATTGCCGATGCTATTCGTTCAATATCCGCTCCCGTGATTGAGGTGCATATCTCCAATGTTTTTAAACGGGAAGAATTCCGCCACCATTCTTATTTGTCAGAAGCATGTAAAGGATGTATTGTAGGATTTGGTCTCGATTCGTATCGATTAGCCGTCGATGCGATTTTACAATTCTAATACTATTTTATTAAGTAAAATCACAATATTATTTTTTAATAACCAAAACTGCGGTAATACCTACCGTATATAAAAATATAAAATAATTTGTATGTCAAAATCAACTAAAATAGTTGCCACCATCAGCGATAAAAATTGCGATGTAGAGTTTATACAAGCAATGTATAACGCAGGAATGAATGTTGTACGCATGAATTCTGCCCACTTACAACGCGAAGGTTTTCTGAAAATAATCAACAATGTTCGTGCTGTAAGTACGAGTATTGCTTTATTAATGGACACCAAAGGTCCTGAAGTAAGAACCACTATAGCTCAGGATGACGCTATTGAGTTACATACCGGTCAATTGATAAAAGTTGTGGGTAAACCCGAATTAATGTCTACTCCTGAATGTATTTCTGTAAATTATCCGTTTTTTGTTCGAGATTTGAATCTGGAAGATGACATTTTGTTCGATGATGGCGAAATAGATTTAAAAGTAGAATCAAAAGATAAAGATTGCTTATACTGTCGGGTGTTAAACGACGGAGTGTTGGGAAGTCGTAAAAGTGTAAATGTTCCAGGAGTTCGTATAAATTTACCATCACTCACCGAACGCGACCGCCAGAATATTCTTTTTGCCATTGAGCTGGATTTGGATTTTATTGCGCACTCATTTGTTCGGAATAAACACGACTTGCTCGATATTCAACAGATACTTGACGCACACAATAGTCCTATCAAAATTATTTCCAAAATTGAAAATCAGGAAGGTGTTGACAATATTGATGAAATTTTGGAATACACTTATGGTGTAATGATAGCTCGTGGTGACCTTGGCATTGAAGTAGCGCAAGAAAAAATTCCCGGCATCCAACGTCGTTTGATTCGCAAATGTGTAATGGCAAAAAAACCGGTGATTGTTGCCACTCAAATGCTTCATTCCATGATTAAAAATCCTCGTCCTACACGAGCAGAAGTAACAGATGTTGCAAACGCAATTTATTACCGTACCGATGCATTAATGTTGAGTGGCGAGACTGCTTATGGAAAATATCCTGTTGAATCGGTTCGTACCATGGCAAAAATTGCGAAGGAAGCAGAGACAACTAAATTATCCGAAAATGATATTCCAATTAACATAAGCACCAGCGACATCACGTCTTTTCTTGCAAATGCAGCAGTAGAAGCCAGTACAAAAATTGGAACCAAAGCAATAATAACAGACACTTACAGTGGGAAGACCGCACGTCATTTAGCAGCCTACAGAGGAACAAATCCTGTTCTGGCACTTTGCTACCACGAGCGTTCTACCCGTGAACTGGCACTTTCTTATGGTGTTTTCCCCATTTATCAGAGTATTAAAGGAAATACCCAGAATTATTTTATGGCTGGACTTCAGGAATTACTAAAAGGAGGACTTATCAACAACGATGATTATGTCTGTTATCTGAGTGGTAGTTTTGGTGAAGGTTTTGGAACTACTTTTCTCGAAGTAAACAGAGTAGATAAAATTTTTGAATCAAGAGACAAGTATTTATTACCAAATTTCTGATGTTAATAAACATATTTTCATAAAAGGCGTTTTAATTACGCCTTTTGTTTTATTAACTAATTATACAATTAGCACTTTAAACTTTCGCTCCTTTGAGCAGTCTAAGTTTTTCGTATTCTAATTTCTCAGTATTAATATTATATTTTCATTATGAAGAAGTTTTTATTTTTATTTATTATTTCAATTATTTCATTTCAACTTTTCGCATCATCAACAATCAAAGGAACAATCATAGATGCCGGCACTCAAGCTCCGCTCGAATTTGTAAATATAACACTCTTAAAAAAAGGTTCTAAAATTCCTTTATCTGGTATGAGTTCCGACCCTAAGGGGGCATTTGGATTCTCTAATATAAGCAGTGGAAATTATGTTTTACAATTCAGCTTTGTAGGGTATAACGCATTTAATAAAGAAGTAAATATAACCGATGACCCTATTAACGTAGGGATAATTAAACTAGAGGAAGACAGTAAAAGTCTTTCAGAAGTAGAAGTTGTGGGTCAAGGATCACAAATGCGCTTTGAAATTGACAAAAAAGTGTTTAGTGTTGACCAGAACATTTCTGCAGCAGGTGGTTCGGCATCTGATGTATTGAAAAATATTCCTTCTGTAACCGTTGATATTCAAGGAAATGTTTCTCTCAGAAAAGATGGAAATGTGGAAGTCTGGATAAACGGGAAAGCATCGGGCTTAACGGCTGATAACAGAGCTCAAGTGCTTCAGCAAATGCCTGCCGAGAATATTGAATCCATTGAAATAATGACAAATCCTTCCGCTAAATATAACCCGGAAGGTTCAGCTGGAATTATTAATATCGTATTAAAAAAACAACGAAAAGCCGGATATTATGGAAGTGTTTCTGCCGGAGTTATTTATCCTGATGGAGCCGATTTGGGATCAAATTTAGGTGCAAGTGTTAATTATAGCAGCAGTAAAGTGGATGCATACCTTAATATCGGATATCGAGCTATGTCATTTAAGGGTGGAAGTACTACTGACAGGTACAATTATTTAGAAAATGACACAACGCTCCTCAATCAGAAGGGAACTTCACTCATGGCTTTCTCGGGACTATTTATGAGAGCCGGAGTTGATTATCATATTGATGCAAAAAACACCCTAAGCCTTTCAGGTTTTGGAATGGCGGGAAGTGGCATTCAGAATAGTAGTACAAACTATCTTTTAAGTAATTATACAGTCAATTCAAATGCTGTTCTGCGTGATTATAGTCGTGAAACCAATTCAACAGGAACACGTCCAAGTTTAAACCTAAACATTGATTATAGACATGATTTTGATAAAGAAAGTAATTTAATGACCAGTTTAGGATATTCTAAGCATAACAGAGGGTTCAATAATAACTATTTGGATTCCATGACTACTTATAATACCGACCTTAATCAAAACGTTATGGGTTTGCATCAGGAGTGGGAACTGAAAGTAGATTACACTAAAAAATTTAATGCAAACAGCAAACTGGAAGCAGGTTGGCAAAGCGATTTAGTAAACCGATTAAGCACTTCAACTGGATTTGACAATTTGACTCAACTCGCTTTAAATGATTACTTTGATAATTTTAAGTATGATGAACAAATTCATGCCGGATACATCACTTATGGAAACAAGTTTGATAAATTTACTGTTCAGACCGGTTTAAGAGCAGAGCTTTATACCAGAAATTTTTCCGATACAACTTATATTGCAAATACGCAAAATAAAACGGTACAAGTGTTTAACTCTGACCCGATATATCATTTTTTTCCAAGTTTGTATCTTTCATATAGCTTACCAAATGAGGCAGAATTACAGTTTAATTATACAAATCGCGTCAACCGTTCACGCGGCAGACAAATTAATCCATTCAGAGATTACTCCGATTCAACAAATATAACCTATGGTAATCCATATCTGAAGCCTCAATACATTTCGTCTCTTGAATTAAATTACATAAAAAGCTGGGGAGCGCAAACATTATCCGGTTCACTTTACTATAAATACACCGACGATGTAGTGCAAAGTGTACGATTTTTGAATAATGCAATATTGGAAAGCACTTATTTAAATATCGCAAAATCGCAAAATTCGGGGTTAGAATTAATTTCAAAAAATAGATTATTCGAATTTCTCAGTTTAACTACTTCATTGGATTTTTATTATAGCAAACTAGATTCTTCAACTTACGAAAACCCCTATAATCCTACAACAATCACAACCATTCCCGAACAATCAAAATTTTCGTATAGTGGCAATATAATGGCTAACTTTATGTTGAGTAAAAACTTTTCAGGTCAAATTACAGCAGAATACGATTCACCTCAGCTTATTGCTCAGGGAGTAGAAAATGCCAGTTATTCCATCGACTTGGGGTTTCGTCAGATGCTTCTCGACAAAAAACTTAGTGTAAACTTAATGGTGAGAGACTTATTGAATTCAAATCGCCACAACTCCACCTCTTCTGGTAGCGGATTTTATCAAACATCAACTTCTTATTTTCATGGTAGAATGTTGGGCCTAACGCTAACTTATAACTTTGGTAACATGAAACCTAAAAAAACAGATATGAAGAAAAGTGATGGTGGAGGTGTGGATATGAATATGGATGGTGGAATGGATTAATTCTTTAACTATAATATCAAAAAAAATCCTGTAAATTCATGAAAGAATTTACAGGATTTTTTTGATTAATTTCTTCTCCTGAATTCGCCACAAACCAGTGCAGTAGCTACACCGACATTCAACGATTCAGATGTTTTTTGACCAATAGGAAAGTTGGGAATCAATAACCGTTCGGAAACCAGTTTTTCTATTTCCTGCGAAATTCCCTTTCCTTCATTACCCATTACAATAATTCCTTTTGGTGACAGCGATGAATTATAGATATTCTTTCCATCCATAAAAGTTCCATATACAGGCATAGTAGAAGGAAATGCCGATAGAAAATCTTTTAGATTTACCGAATGAACTTTTACTCTTGCCAAAGCTCCCATAGTAGCTTGAACGGTTTTTGGATTATACACATCCGCCGAATGTTCGGAACAAAAAATATCAGAAATTCCAAACCAGTCGGCAATTCGAATAATGGTTCCAAGATTTCCCGGATCCTGAACATCCTCCAAAGCAAGGTTAAGTTTATTGCTCACATCGTTTGTTGACCAGGAATATTCAAGTTTTTTGAAAACAGCTATTACACCTTGTTGTGTCTTTTGATTTGATATTTTATGGAGCTCATTTTCAGTCACTTCAATTAGTTCCAATGTATTTATTGTCGGATTTGTATTCAACCATTCGACAGTAGCAACCAGAATTAAGCACTCAAAAGCAGTCGACAAATCGGTCACAAGTTTGGTTCCTTCTGCTATAAAAAGACCTGTTTCGTCGCGAAACTTTTTCTGAGAAAGACCCGAAATGAATTTTATCTTGTTTTTTGAAAGCATGTTTAAATTTTTAAATCAGAATTTGAATATTTTTTATCATATAATTTCCTCTAAAGCAGTATTTATTACATTGATAATTTTTTAATTGGTTTAAAATTTGTTGTTACAAAGCTAAGAAAGAAAATTATAAAAAGCTATATTTGCAGAATATTTTTAATTCAGTTTTTTACACCGGAATAATGAAGTGGATTTTTAAAAACTTTATCTATATATTTGTTTTATTGTTGTTTTCGTGCAACACCACTAAGTTTGTACCTGATGGTGACTATCTGTTGAATAAAGTAAGTATTAAAACCGATTCGAAGGATATTGATAAAAACGAATTACATGATTATCTTCGTCAAACGCCTAATGCTGCTATTTTTGGATTATTCAGAATGCAACTGGGGCTATACAACTGGGCAGGGAAAGATTCTTCTAAATGGGTTAATAAAATGCTTAAACGTATTGGCGACCCACCGGTGATTTATAATTTTTCACTGGCATCACTTTCAACTCAGCAGCTTCAATTGCAGTTGCAAAACAAAGGATACATGAATGCTAAAGTAGAAAGTGAGCTTAATACAAAAGGGAAAAAAGCAAATGTAACTTATGTTGTAAAGTCAAATAAACCTTATCGGGTTGGAAATTATTCGATAGATATTGATAATGATATTTTAAAAGCAATTGCTTCCGACACTTCACGCACACTAATACGTCCCAACATGCTATTCGACACTGATGTTTTAGATGCCGAACGAGAAAGAGTTTCCTCACGGCTTCGTCTAATGGGACATTATAATTTTAATAAAGATTTTTTGATTTATTCTGCCGATAGTACTTTAACATCCAACAATATAGATTTAAAGCTTGAATTTCAGGATTATCTGAAAAACAGTGCTGATTCAACATTGAAAATAATTTTTAAAAGATATACCATCAGAAAGGTAAATTTTTATACAAATAATGATGCCATTGCCAAAATCGAGAATAATGGAAATCAACTTTCAGACACCACTCATTTCAGGGATTTCACTTTAATAAGTTCAAATAATTATAAACTTAAACTGGATGCATTGGTTCAAAATACGTTTATAAATCCAAATACAAGATATAACGACAAAGCTGTAGAGCGAACTTATTCTGCACTGAACTCTCTTGGTCCTATTAAGTATGTAAATATTAGCTTTAAGGAAACAATGGACACCCTATTGGACTGTAATATTTATATTATTCCAACAAAAGCAATTTCTATTTCAACTGAATTGGAGGGAACTTATACCGGTGGATATTGGGGAGGTGCAGTCAATGTGAATTACGCAGACAAGAATGTTTTTAATGGAGCTGAAACTTTTACTTTGCAAGGCAGAGTTGCACCCGAATGGCAAAAAGAAATTTGGGCACAAGAATATGGTGTACAGGCCGGCCTTAAATTTCCACGATTTATGTTACCGGTTGGCAGTTACGATTTTAAACGAAATATCCATGCCAACACAGAATTTACTTCTGTCTTTTCATACCAGTTCCGACCCGAAGAGTTTTCTACCATTAGTTTAAGTGCCGGTGTAAAGTACTCGTGGGATCGACGTCAGTTTCAACATAATTTTCAGTTATTCGATTTGAATTATGTGTATTTTCCATTAATTACGACTGCTTTTAGAGACAGTTTTTTGAATGTTGTTCCACCTAAATTTAATCCCTATAACTATACTGATCATTTTATTATGCGAATGGGATATAGCGGAACTTTTACAAATTTCAATGCAAATCGTCCACTGAGAAACTATTCTACTATGCGCTACAGTATTGAAACTGCAGGGAATTTACTTTATGCAATAAATCATTTGTTGGGTAGCGTACCTAGCAGTGACGATGGATCTTACCGAATTTTCAATATCCGTTATTCTCAATATGTAAAAGCAGAGTATAACATAACCCATCATCAGATTTACGATGCCGAAAACCGATTTGTCTATCATTTGGGTGTGGGAATAGGTGTTCCATATGGTAATGCCAATTCAATCCCTTATGAAAAACGATTTTATAGTGGCGGGGCAAATAGTGTAAGAGGCTGGAGCGAAAGCACACTAGGTCCGGGTGTTTATACAAATTCCACATCTACAAGTTACACATCCCGCGATTATAATCAAGTGGGTGATATAAAACTGGATATGAATATGGAATACCGTGCTAAAATGTTCTGGTTAATGGAAGGAGCTCTTTTCCTTGATGCAGGAAATGTGTGGACTATACAGGATTATGATACACAAACGGGTGGCACTTTCTATTTTGACTCATTTATGAAACAAATAGCTATTGCATATGGATTTGGCGTTCGTTTCGATTTTTCGTTTTTTATCGCCCGTGTAGATGTGGGGATAAAACTTTTTGATCCGGTATTAAGTCGACGCGAACAATGGCGCATCAATCCGACCTGGGGTGATGATTTTGCATTGCACTTCGCTATTGGATATCCTTTCTGAGTTTGATAGTCACAAAACACCTCACCCCTAGCCCCTCTCCCAAGTGAGAGGGGAAAATATAATTGAGATACTACATTTTGTAATTATTAGTAAGGAGTTATTTCTTTTCCAGTTTTTTATCACCTAACAAATTATAGGTCATTCGATGATAGGGCGTGGTTCCATGTAATCGAATTCCGGCTCTGTGTTTTGGCGTTGGATAGGCTTTGTTATTATTCCAATCGTAAACAGGATATTCAGCATGAAGTTGCTGCATCTTTTCATCACGGTGAGTTTTTGCCAAAACAGAAGCAGCAGCAATGGAAAGGTATTTACTGTCGCCTTTCACAATAGTTTGGTGATGGATGTCGGCATAGGGTTTGAATTTATTCCCGTCAACAATTATAAATTCTGGACGAATTGATAATTTGTCAATGGCTCTGTGCATAGCAAGAATGGATGCATTCAGAATATTGATTTCATCAATTTCTTCATTACTCACTTCGGCCACTGCCCATGCAAGTGCTTCACGTTCAATTATCGGACGGAGAGTTTCGCGTTCCTTTTCCGTTAATTGTTTGGAATCATTTAATTGTGGACAAACAAAACCTGCAGGTAATATAACAGCTGCTGCTACAACTGGACCAGCCAGACAACCTCTTCCTGCTTCGTCACAACCACATTCATATTGAAAAGACGAAAAATTTGCTTTTAACCCCTTTTTTTCTTCAAAAAGCCGAATATCCGAATCAGTAAACTTCAATTTTCTCTTCATTCGTTTTCTCTTTTTCTCTATTTATTGCTTTTGCATTTTTAGTTTCTTCCCACAAAGTTGGTCCGAGTTTCATCATCGGCTGATATCCAATAGATTGTTCTTTTAAATCTTGGTTTATTAAACTAAAACGACAATCCAACGCATTAAATACATTGAGCAAAACACTTATTATTAAAGCATATTTCAATGCACCAAAAAGTCCGCCCATCAATTTATTTAATCCTCCCAACGAAAGTGAATTAAATATCTTGTCCAGAAAATTAGCAAGAACTAAAAGAAAAACAGCAATGACAATAAATAGTATCAAATAAGCAATGGGAGTAGCTGTTTTTTCAGAAAACTTTAATGATTTAATCAGCATTTCAGAAACATTAGGTGCAAAAAGTTTCGCTCCAAAAATACCTAAGAAAATAGCAGCCAATGAAGTCAATTCTTTAATTAACCCTTTAAACAATCCGGAAATAAATCCGACTCCAATAGGAATTAATATTAAAAAATCAAGTGTATTCATTCTGCTTTTGTTTTTATATGATTTGCAAAGATAAAAAAATTAGGATGAAATAAAATTGTAATTAAAACAGTTTTAAAAAAATGTACTTTTAAAAAATAAATTTTGAATAAACATACTGACGTGACAGCCTTTTTTAAATTGTTGATATTGTGATATATAATACATGTAGCTTCGTAAACGCTTAGAAATAATATGTAAAAATATACTTTGGCACAGATATTGGATATAGTTGAGTACAATAAATTTTGAAAAGAAGATATTGAACAGAACCACAGTATTCACAGCTAAAATATACAATTATGAAAACAAAAGTAGCAAGCCTGTTAGTGGTATTATTAATAGCCACCACTCAACTATCGGCACAACAGAAAATTACAGTTGAAGCACAAAATGATGACATCAGTTACAATCTGGATTTAAAAGCTGTGGCATCTATCTTTGGAGACTCAAAGGATCTTGAGGAATTTGAAATGAAATTGAACGATTATGATAGTCAAATCTCGAATCTTGATTTAAACAACGATGGAGAAGTAGATTATTTAAGGGTAATTGAAACAACAGAAAAAAATATCAATGTAGTAGTTATACAGGCAGTATTAGACAGAGATGTTTTTCAGGATGTGGCAACCATTGTAGTAGACAGAAGCATATCGAACAGAACAGTTGTACAGGTGATAGGCGATCCATACATGTATGGTAATAATTACATAATTGAACCTATTTACTATCGCACGCCTTTAATCTATTCATACTTCTGGGGAAGAAACTACCGAACATGGAATTCACCCTATTATTGGGGTTATTATCCATCATATTACCATAATCGTCGTCCATTTGCAATAAACATTTATCTTTCTAACATTCATACTCATATTAATTCGAGATATGATTACAGATATTCTAATACCTGGAGAAACGATAACTCATATAGGTTACATAACTCAATAAGTAGAAATGATTATTACAAAGTTCATCCGGATCGCACTTTTAGCAAACGAAATGATAAGGTTGTAAATAAATATGACTTTGAAAAAAATAACAAAACCGAATCTGCAAGAAGAACAACCAGTAGTTATAATAATAATTCAAGCGGAAGTCGCAACCAATCAAGTTCCAGAAATACAAGTCCAACCTGGAGTGGTGGCCAAACGATTCAAAGAAGTTCTTCAGCAACTAATGGAAGTCGCAGCAATGACGTAAGAAGAACATCGAACACAACAACTACAGTAACAAGACCTGTTCAAACAGATTCAAGAAGAAATAACAGCAGTCAAAATACAGTTACAACTAATAGTAGTAGAACAAATACTTACACTACTCCTTCGAGCAATACGAAAAGTGTTGATAGTCGTAAAACTACTCCAACTGTAGTAAACAGACCTGTACCTACTGTAAGAAGTAGTAGTACGCCAAAAGTTACTACTAAAACAGCTACTCCCAGCAGAGCTACTGAATCAACACCTGCAACAGAGAAAACAACTAAAAGTAGTACTTCAACCAATAGAAGATAGGAACCAATAAAATTAATGTTTGTTTAGTCAACAAAGACCGTTGAAGAATTGAATTTCTTCAACGGTTTTCATTTATACCATTTGTAATTATAAAATAACTCAAGGGTAGTAGTATAATTTTGTTACTACTCAGCCCCCCAACCCCTCCCTTCTACGTCAGGAGGTAAACACCTAAAGGGGGAGTTCTGGAGCGACATTCATCATTTAGGCGCTTTAATTTGGCTGTTTTTTTGTGAAAATTACATTTTTTTACTCTGCAATTTTCCCTAAGAACGTCAAATGAAGTACTTCTTGAAGTGCTGAGTAGTCACATAATTTTGTTGTGCATAAAACCGCTATAAACAAGAAGTCTCAATGAGAGAATTTGCCACTACTTGTAGAAGGTATGGGCGAAGTTGGACAATACTGTTTGTGCAAACGGGATTATTTTTTTACAGCATGAATTTTAGCCAGATATTCCTGTTCGGTTTGACCGGGAGTGGGTATAAATTCAGCTTTATCCAAACAGTTCAATGTCTCCAAATCCATTATGGTAGAATAACCCGAGCGACAAATAATTTTTTTCGACCCCACCAAAAATGAAGCCAAATCATTATCGGAAAGATGAGAAAAAATGCTAATATTACCTTTTGTTTTTTTGAAGTTCTCCTTCTCCGGTTGCCCTGACACAATAAGAGTTTTATACGGTTCTGATTTGTATTTATTGATTAAATAATTTTCAAATATTGTACGTTGAGGTTCAGGTCCTGAAACAATTCCAACAACATCGTAGCTTGTATCCTGTTGAATATTTTTCATCCCTGTAAAGCGGGATTGCGCACCAATAAATCTTGCATTTTTCGGCAAAGGATATTTATGTGATAAATCGCCCGATAATCCACTATTATCATCTACCCGATCAGGAATCCAGCATTCGTTATAACGATTCATAATCAACCGGTGAATAATCCAGATTATTGGTTCAAACAACTTTAACCGGCGAGGCATTTTCACCATTATCTGGTGTGTGATATAAATTGAATATACATTTTTGCTCCAGATTCCAAAACGATTATCGGAGATTATCTGATCAAAATGCTCTGATAGCAATAAATTCTTAAGCCATTTATGCTCTTCATAAATACCATAGATGATATCAGGAGAATTAAAAAGCATTGCAATAATTTGCGAATTACTTGAAGAATAATATACCGTAAACGACGAATAGTCAATAAAACGAAGGGAAGGAAATTCTTGTTTTAAAAATTCCAATGGATAAGCATCGGACACAATCACAACTTCATGACCATCAGCCACAAGTTGTCGGATAATAGGAACACAGCGAGTTGCATGACCTAATCCCCAGTTTAATGGACAAACGAGTACTTTCATGACCCCAACCCCTAAAGGGTAATTGAATAACCCCTAGCCCCTAAAGGGGAACATAAATTTCTTTTGTCTAGTATATTGTTCACTATATTCATTTCTCTTATTTTAATAATCAATACTAATATTTCTCCCCTTTAGGGGTTAGGGGTTATCTTTATCCAGCCACCGAAACATCAAATCCACTTAGTCTTGCCTTTTCAGCAATAATATTAAGTTCTTCGACAGAAATTTTTTGTAGGCTTTCAGTAGGCGCTTCCCGATCGAGACTATATATCATAACCTTTTGTGGTCGAATTTCCTTTAAGGCACGCAACCATGCTTCTACTTCTTCATCGGTAGTATTATCAAATGGTTCACCTTTGTATACTCCACTTAAAAACATTGTTTGTATAATCAGTTTCCCTTCAAATTTCTTTAGATTTTCAATCAACCAATTCACATTTATATGCGTACCTACAGGACAATTCATCAGTTTCATGGTTCGGTCGATGGCCGAGTCAAATTTCAGGATATTATTATCAACTTTGTTTAACGCTTTAAAAACATACGATTTATGAATTCTGGTAGAATTGGAAAGTACACTTACTTTAGCTGTTGGACAAATATCATTGCGAAGCTCGATAGTATCATCTATAATTCCATCAAAATCGGGATGCAAAGTAGGTTCGCCATTCCCTGCAAAAGTAATGACATCAGGAATTTGGTTTTCAAAAACCATCTCCTTTAGTTTTGCTTTCAGGGTTTCTTTTACTTGTTGACGCGTAGGGATTGGTGATTCATGCATCGTTGTATTAAAGCCGCATTCACAGTAAATACAATTGAACGTACATATTTTTGCATCAATGGGTAATAAGTTTACTCCTAATGAAAGTCCCAGTCGGCGACTCTTTATGGGACCGAAAATTATTTTGTCGTATAATGTCATTATATATTTTGTTTAGCGTAAAAATAAGTTTTTCCTTCAATTTTTATATCGTAAGTTACAATTTCTTGTTCAGGTCTGTTTTGAAAAAAGCAAAGCAATCCGAAATCTCCGGCACAAAACAAACTGTGAAATGCAAAAATAGGTAGAAAAAAGAAGAAATAAGGTTGGGTGTAAAAAATAACCATTCCAAAAATGGAAAGAACAGCTACAATAACTGCAGGTGCAAGAGCCACTTTTTTAAATTGTTCGTAATTCAACACTTGTTTATCGGCCATTACCCAGAACATAAACTTTTTCAAATCCATTCCGAATGACAGTTCTTTTGCTCCTACAAGTTTATATGCTGCCGCATGAACTAATTCATGAAACACAATGAGAAAAGAAAAAGTAAATAATAATCCATAGCTAAGCCAGATTAGATATTGAGCCTCTCGATGAACAAAAAAAGGCATAAAAGCTTTAAAGCCACCTAACACAAAAGCCAACACACCCGTAATCTGATACATATTTGCCACACGAGACCAACCTGAATTATCGGTAATTTCCTTTACCAACATTTCTTTCAGGTTCTTGTGCTCCAACACAGCAATTTCAGAAAAATCGGAGTTTTGTTTTAATTCTTTATAAGTCAATTGATGTTGTATCTATCTAGAGTTTCGTTATTATCCTTTCACCAAGTGTTTTCGAAAGTTGCTTCTTTATCACTTCCAACTGGCTCATTTCCTGCATTATTTGATCAACAACTACATTGTTTTTTGCATCATTTGCAACTTTTAAATCTCCTAGTTTCAGTTTTATCATATCAATAATCAGACAGTTTTTAAATTCATACACCACACGCGGAACTAAATCGATAAATCGTTCGGCATCAGATTCTACCCTTTTTATTTTGGAATGAATGCGGCTCAGCGTATATTTTTCAGAAATCAGATCGGCAGTAAGCATACTGATTTGGGAGTTGGAATGATAGAGAAAAAACTTCTCGGCGATAAACCCAGCCTGTTTATGATGAATTTTATATTCTTTGAGCATTAATGCGTGAATATCATTATAAAAAACAATATTATCCTTGTCAAATTCATCTAAAATATAATCGCCAACTGTTACCGGAACTTGTTTTTCTTCATCTGCATAATAGAAAATTGCCTCGCCGTGTTTTATCAGAACCTGTAAAATGTTTTTTTCCTGTTCATCAAATTTAGAAACTACCGGACCCATTTCATCTTGATAAAATTCATCTGGTGAAGGACCATCCGGAGCATCATTCGGACGACGAATAAGACTCTTTTCCTTCTCAGCACTTTTTAGTTTGTTGATTTCGTAGTAAAGCATCTGCTCTTCTACGTTCAGCAAGGTGCTACATTCTTTCACATATTCGCCACGAATTGCCGAATTGGGAATAATGGCTATACTTTTCACAATATCCAACACCAAACCGGCACGTTTTACAGGATCGTTACCAGCATCGTTCAGTAATAAATTGGTTTTGAAACGAATAAAATCAGATGCATTCTGCTGAACATATTCAATAAAATCGGAAGCATTGGTTTTGCGGGCAAAAGAATCAGGATCATCGCCATCGGGCAACAACAACACTTTTATATTTAACCCTTCTTCCAGCAATAAATCAATCCCACGGATAGATGCTTTAATGCCGGCTGCATCACCGTCGTATATCACTGTCACGTTTTCGGTAAAACGATGGATCAGTCGGATTTGTCCCGGAGTAAGCGAAGTCCCGGATGAAGCCACCACGTTTTCGATGCCACTCTGGTGCATGGAAATTACATCGGTGTAACCTTCCACCAGAAAACAGCGCTCCTGTTTTACAATAGCCTGTTTGGCAAAATAAATGCCGTAAAGCTCGTTACTTTTATGGTATATTTCTGATTCAGGCGAATTGACATACTTCGCCATTTTATCATCCTTTTTCAGAATGCGACCACCAAAAGCCACCACTTTTCCGGAAAGAGAATGAACGGGAAACATCACACGCCCCCGAAACCGATCGGCCACATAATTATTTTCGCCTTCGATTGTAAGACCTGTTTTAATCAGGTATTCTTTGTTGTAACCGGCTTTTATGGCTGCTTGTGTAAAAGCATCGCGTTGTTCAAGACTATAACCAAGCTGAAATTTTTGAATAATATCTTCGCGAAAACCACGCTCACGAAAATAACTCAAACCGATAGATTTCCCGTCGATATGGTGATGAAGTGTTTGAGCAAAATGTTTTTGAGCAAATTCGTTTACTAGAAACATGCTTTCACGGTCATTCCGCACAGCCATTTCTTCCGGAGAAAGTTCCCGTTCCTGAACCTCAATATTATACTTTTTGGCCAAATATTTTAGCGCATCGTAATAGCTAATCTGTTCGTGTTCCATAATAAAATGAACAGAATTTCCACCTTTACCGCACCCAAAACATTTAAAAATCCCTTTTGCCGGCGAAACGATAAACGAAGGCGTTTTTTCATTATGAAAAGGACACAAGCCAAGCAAGTTCACTCCGCGTTTCTTCAGTGTAACGTAATCGCCCACCACATCTTGAATTTGTGCGGCTTCGGTAATGCGGTCTATGGTTGGTTGGTCTATCATTACCCCTTAATCCCCTAAAGGGGAAATTTTGGTTAGAAATGTATTAAAAATTGGATTACAAAGCTACGGATTTTATTTGTGAAATTGGGAAGGAAGAGAATTAAAAAAGGTGCATTAGGCTTACTCTTGATAATAAAATATCTTCTGGATAGTTATTAAAATAATATTCTTTAAAAAAGAGATAAACGTCTTTATATGAAATTGAGTAGATAATTATTTGACTACAATCAATATTTTACTGCGTATAATTCAATTTCACTACTTAGTTTTTCTACTCTCCAATTATAAAAAACCACAATCAACTTATTTTTATCAAAGGAATTTAGCCTCCATTCTGAGTAATAACTAAAGCCTATATCTGTTGATTCAGTTAAAAAAGCATTCTCGGTCGGAAGCAAGTCGAACACTTTTATACTTTTCTTATCAAGATAGTATTGCTTGTAGACAGTATCTTTTATTGGCACTAATGAATCGTTTAACGTTTCATATCTATAACCAATAATTTCTAGGGTATTATTATTTCTAAAAAAATATTTAAATGTATCAACTGTCATATCAATAGGATACTTACGATATGCATTAAAACAATAATAATACTCATTAAAAAGATAATTATGAGAGATATATTCTTTACATCCACAAAATAGGATTGAAAAAACTAAAAGAGTCAATTTTAATTCTTTTCTCATTAGTGCAAATAACTTTTAATTTTAAAACAAAAAACAATTAACAAAACTATGAAAATTATCTTGAAAAACAATTATATATCCGATGGTGTTTTATTGTCAATCCTTAAAACAAATAATTTGATGCGATTTATTATGCCTGTAATAAAATATTTATGAATTATAACCTTGAAATTTTGTCAACCCCCGTTCTTAATACATTGGAATGAAATTTGTAAAGCACCTTGAATTTCTTCCAAAAAAAGCTTATCTTTGCCGACAGATGATACGAATTAGGATGTTTTCCAAGTTATGTTAAAGCAGCAATTACAACAAAAGTTACAACAAAAACTATCGCCTGCGCAAATTCAGGTTATAAAAATGCTCGAAGTGCCTACTTTGGAGCTGGAAGAGCGCATCCGTCAGGAATTGGTGGAAAACCCTGCGTTGGAAGAAGGTGCTGAAATGGACAAAGAAACTGACGAAATGGATGACCTGAGCATAGATGATGGGGGCAATAATGATGATTTCGATCCGGAGGAATATATGGCCGATGATGATATCCCTGATTATAAACTAAAAGCAAATAACACTTCGAAAGACGACAAACACGAAGATATTCCTTTCTCGGCAGGGATGACTTTTCATGAGTTTTTGCTAAGCCAGATTGGATTAATGCAATTTTCAGACAACGAGCGATTGCTTACTGAATACGTGATTGGGAATATTGATGATGAAGGTTATCTGCGCCGAACAGCCGAAGCTATGGTGGATGATATTGTCTTCCAGGCAGGAGTCCAGACCACTGATGAAGAAATGATTCGGGTGATTGAAAAGGTACGTCAACTTGATCCGGCAGGAGTTGGGGCTACAAATTTGCAGGAATGCTTACTGCTTCAACTCGAACGCAAAAATCAAAGCGAGGAAGTCATATTTGCCCGCGAATTGATCAAAGATTATTTTGAAGAATTCTCAAAAAAACATTTTGATAAAATTCAAAAAGGGCTTGACATTGACGATACAGTGCTTAAAAATGTAATGAATGAAATCATTCACCTGAATCCCAAACCGGGAAATGCATGGGGAGGGAATATACTGGAAAAATCAATGACAACCATTGTCCCTGATTTTATTCTGGAAAATGATGAAGGTTTATTATCGGTTTCGCTCAACAATTCTAATGTACCTGAACTACGTGTAAGCAGTACTTACAATGAAATGTTGCAGGATTATGCCGGAAGTAAAGAAAATCGGAGTCGCGAAATGAAAGATGCAGTAATGTTCGTTAAACAAAAGATAGACTCTGCGCGTTGGTTTATAGATGCAATTAAACAACGTCAGCAAACGTTGCTATCCACCATGATGGCCATTGTCGATTTTCAACACGATTTTTTTATTGAAGGCGATGATACTTTTATGAAACCAATGATTCTGAAAGACATTGCTGACATTACTGGATATGATATTTCAACGATTTCGCGTGTTAGTAACAGTAAATATATTCAGACAGAATTTGGTGTTTTTGCCGTGAAATACTTTTTTTCCGAATCAATGACAAACGATTCAGGCGAAGAAGTTTCAACACGCGAAATAAAGAAAATTTTGCAAGATTGTGTGGATAACGAAAACAAGAAAAAACCATTGAATGACGATGCTTTAGCTGAAGTTCTGAAAACGAAAGGCTATTTAATTGCTCGTCGGACAGTGGCAAAATACAGAGAACAATTGAGTATTCCGGTAGCACGAATGAGGAAGGAAATATAGTCCTCACCCTAGCCCTTTACTAAGGAGAGGGAACAATAAATGAGAAACAAGTAATTTAAACAATCTACCTTATAATAACCCCCCATTTGGTAGCGCAACTCCCCTCCTTTGGAGGGATTGGGGGAGGTAAAATATGAAAACATTATTCAACATCGTTACCTACATTTTCCAACCAATTCTGGTTCCTACCTATGGCATGACTTTACTCATGAGTATGGATATATTTTCACCTCTTTCTTTCTTTTGGAGAATGGTAGCCATTATCGGGACTTTTATTTTTACCGGAATTCTACCAGCAGTTCCTATTTTGCTTTTAATGCGACGTGGTGAAGTACACGATATTTTTATTTCGAACCGCGAAGAACGAACCATGCCTTATTTATTTTCATTTATGGCTTATGTATTCTGGGCATTGTTCATGTGGCGCACCATGCAGTTTCCATTGTTTATTGTATCAATGGGGATTGGGTCGGCTATTTCTATTTTCATCATTATTTTTATTAATATGAAATGGAAAATCAGTGCTCATGTAGCCGGTATGGGTGGATTATCAGGGGCCGTTTTTGGTGTTTGCTATCGTTTAGCCATTAATCCGGTTTGGTTATTTATTCTGGTATTAACAGTATCGGCAATCGTAGCTTTATCACGTATCGAACTGAAAGCTCATACACCCCTTCAAACTATGGCCGGATTTCTTATCGGATTTTTAGCCGTATTTATTCCTTGCTTTTTCTTTTAGCTTGCCCTCAAACCCCCTAAAGGGGATTTAAGACATTATATCACAATATTTAAAAAATAATCAAAACATAAACCGCTTTTTAGCCCCCTTCAGGGGGTTGGGGGCCAAAAACTAAAGAAATGATAACATCAGACCAACTTAAAAATGTGTTGGAACGCGAGTCAGCGTTGAGGAGGTATCTTTGACGTCGATACTAAATTAATCCAAATAGAAGAAGAAGAATTACGCACGCAAGTTCCAGATTTCTGGGACGATGCAAAGGCTGCTGAAGCTCAAATGCGTAAAGTGAAAGAATTGAAAAACTGGGTAGTTGGTTACACTGAAGTGAAAACTGCTGCCGATGAACTTCAGCTGGCATTCGATTTTTACAAAGAAGAAATCGTTAGCGAAGAAGAAGTGGATGAGGCTTATCGTCAGGCACTTGAATTAGTCGAGAACCTCGAAATGAAGAATATGCTTTCGAACGAAGAAGATAAACTGGGAGCAGTTATCAAAATCGTTGGTGGAGCAGGCGGAACCGAAGCTCAGGATTGGGCACAAATGCTTTTCCGTATGTATCAGCGCTGGTGCGAACGTCAGAATTATAACTGCGAAATCACTAACCTACAGGAAGGTGACGAAGCAGGAATCAAAACGGTGACGATGCAGATTGAAGGCGAAATGGCGTACGGTTACCTGAAAAGTGAGAATGGCGTACATCGCTTAGTGCGTGTTTCGCCGTTCAATGCACAGGGAAAACGCATGACTTCCTTTTGTTCGGTATATGTAATTCCATTGGTTGACGACACTATTGAGATAGAGATAAATCCGGCTAATCTTACTTGGGATACGTTCCGTTCGTCGGGTGCAGGTGGTCAGAATGTAAACAAGGTGGAAACAGGCGTTCGTTGTCACTATAAATTCAAAAATCCGGTTACTGAGTTGATGGACGAAATAGTGATTGAGAATACTGAAAGTCGCTCTCAATTTGGGAATAAAGACAATGCCATAAAGTTACTTAAATCACAACTTTATGAATTGGAACTCGAGAAACGTCGTGCTGAAACGGCAAAAGTTGAAGCCGGCAAAAAGAAAATAGAATGGGGATCGCAAATTCGCAGCTATGTTTTCGACGATCGACGCGTAAAAGATCATCGCACCAATTATCAAACATCGAATGTTGGAGCAGTAATGGATGGAGATATTGATGCATTTATTAAAGCCTATTTAATGGAGTTTTGAAAAAACACTCTTTGTAAGAAAACAAAATATGCGTATTTCAGACTTTTTAGAAAGGCTGAAATACGTTTTTTTAATTTTCGACGTTTCTAAAGAATTGATTAAGTCAAAGTAATTGAGAATTGAATTAATATCGTTTTTTTTTAATATTCCATTCAAGTAATTGGGAAGTCGCTTTTTCCTTGTATAAACCAATTGTACATATTCATCTATGAGAAAAATTATTTCAGTAGTAGTATTCCTTTTATATCTCAATGTTTCCTTTGCAATTGATTACAGCAAAGTAGACAATCAATCTGCAACAGTCCCCGGAAATCCGAAAACCGTAGAAGAAATAACTTCGTCACTAACTAAAAATCTGACTTCTCCTACTGAAAAAGCCAGAGCCATATATTATTGGATTTCACACAACATTAGTTATAACTTTCAGTATTACACATCGAACCAATCATTAGCTTCGACAGATGAATTGTTGGCAGAAACTCTGAAATCTCATCAGGGAGTCTGTGCAAATTATTCCGAGCTTTTCAAGGCGTGTTGTAAAGCAGTAGATATTGAATCGATTGTTATCAATGGTTATACTAAAACCGATGGAAAAATAGCAGATATTAGCCATGCTTGGAATGCCATTAAAATAAATGAAAAATATTATCTGGTGGATGCTACGTGGGCAGCCGGTCATGATGAAAAAGGAAAATACATTCAGTATTTTGATGATCGGTATTTTATGATTTCACCAGAAGAGTTTATAAAAACACATATGCCTTTCGATCTAATTTGGCAGTTTTTGGACAATCCGCTTACAAATAAAGAATTTGAAGCGAGTGATTTTTCGAAATTGAATAAACCAGGCAATTTTAATTTTTCAGATTCCATAAAAATACAATCTTCTTTGAGTCCCTTAGAAAAACTTGTCAGGGAAAACAAACGAATTTCAAATAGCGGTCTGACAAATAAATTGATTAGGAATAGAATGGCTTATAACCAGCTGAATATCACAAACGAACGCTATAATCTGACGGTAGAATTATTTAATAAATCAGTTCAGATATTCAACACCTACATTCTGGCAAAAAACAAACAATTCGATGGATTAAAAATGCCCGATGATCAAATTATTGAATTGCTTTCAACTGCAACAGCGAAACTGAATGAAGCCCAAAAAATAAACACATTCTTAAATTCAGATAACCCTGATTTAAATAAGTTGGTAGATCAAATGGGAATCTCTATTAAAGAACTGAGAACGAATCTGGAAACTGAAGATGCTTTTATGAAAAAGTATTTAAAAAAATGGAAGCCGTTAAGAGTATTTATGTTTTATCGCTGATATAAATAATTAAATTTAAAATCATATTCTTATTTTGTAATCATTACAACTTTTTAATCCTATAGTCGTTCAATAGTTAGAATTAAATTAGTAATGTTTTTAAAATAGGATTTATGAATACAAGAAATAGGTTAATTGTAAGATTTACGGTTTTATTCGTTGTTCTCTCTTCGTTAATAATCAGTTGTACAACAACAAATGACCCAGCTAACTCAACGACTACTACAACAAGTGGCTTAGTAGTTACAGCCAACACCAGCACTGCCGGTGGAAACTATTCTCCAAAAAATGTAATGGCCGTTTGGATTGAAAACAGTTCAGGTCAGTTTGTAAAATCCATCGCTGTTTATGCCGCATCACGGAAGTCCGATTTAACGCATTGGCAATCTGCTTCAAAAGGGAATGCTACGGATGCATCAACAAGTGCAACACGTTCGAGTTACAAATCAATAGCACTCACCTGGAACGGAACCGATACAAATGGAAATGTAGTAGCAGATGGTAGTTACAAAGTCTGTTTTGAATTGACAGATAAAAGCTCATCCGGGAATTATTCAAGCTTTAATTTTACGAAAGGGGCAACAGAACAAACAGAGACTCCGACAAGTGTTCCAAGTTTCTCTAACATAACAATAAAATGGATGCCATTGTAAGCTGAAACAAATTTGTTTTATAATTTGCCCACACAAGTTCGGAATTTGAATTGTGTGGGCATTTTTTTCCATTTAAACACCCTAAATATGCGTTAATTGTTTAAATTTGCAATTCAACAAATACCAATGGAAATTATTCAGACTGAAAATATTAATTTTCGTAATAAAATTATTGCATTATATCTTGAAACATTTTCGTCAGGTCAATCAGAACAATATATTGATTCGACGGAAATAAGTCGATATATTGATGGTTTTTTTGTGGATGGAAAAATTATAATAGCCCATTCTTCAAATCATTTAGAAGGAGTTTTACTTTACGGTCAGCTAAATAAAGACCAATTACTCCCCAACAAAATAAAAGACAATTTTCAACTTGAAAAGTGCTTATATATAGCCGAAATAATGGTTTCAGAAGAATTTAGAGGAAAAGGAATTGGAACTCAATTAATACGTTCATTTTTTGAAAATGCTGACAAAGAACAATACTCTGATGTTTTTATTCGGGTTTGGGATGAAAATTTGGCAGCATTATCTCTATATGAAAAGATGGGATTTCAAACAGTTTCATCAATGAATCAAAAAAAGATAAAAGCTGACAAAAGTGGGACTTTCGATATGAAAAAAATATATTTACACAAAAAATTAGTATAAGTTATGCAGGATTTACTGACGAAAACAGTTGACTTAAAGAATGGCCAACCGAAAGAAAAAAGAGCTGAAATTCTTGATTATTTTTTAAAAACATGGGCTATAGATGAAAAACTCTATACTCAATTAAAATCAGATGATATTTTTTATCATCGTGGTGATCCATTGCGTCATGTTTTGATTTTTTATCTGGGACATACCGCTGTGTTTTTTATCAACAAACTTATGCTCGCAAAAATTATTGACAACCGCATAAACCCCGATTTCGAGTCAATTTTTGCTATTGGCGTCGACGAAATGAGTTGGGACGATTTGAACGAGAAGCACTATAACTGGCCCTCGGTATCTGAAGTACGAGAATATCGCGATAAAGCAAAAAAAATAATTATTGACGTTATTCAAAACGAGAAGCTCTCATTACCAATAAAATGGGAAGATCCATTCTGGATTATCCTTATGGGCATTGAACATGAACGCATTCATTTGGAAACATCTTCTGTTTTAATCAGACAGTTACCTTTGGATGAAGTAGTAGCAGGTAAATTTGGCGAAATTTGTAAAGAGACAGGTGAAGCACCCAAAAACGAAATGCTGACTGTGCCCGGAAAAAAAATGGAACTGGGTAAAAATGCCGATCACCATTTTTATGGCTGGGACAACGAATATGGTCATTATACAGAAGATCTGAAAGATTTCAAGGCGTCAAAATATTTGATTTCAAACAAAGAATTTCTTTCTTTTGTAGAAGAAGGAGGATATAAAACGGAAAAATACTGGACCGAAGAAGGATGGAACTGGTGTTCTTTTAAGCAAGCCCAAATGCCACTCTTTTGGAGAAAAAATGGGATTGAATATAGTTTAAGACTTGTTGCTGAAGAAATTCCAATGCCCTGGAACTGGCCAGTTGAAATAAATTACCTCGAGGCAAAAGCGTATTGTAATTGGAAAACGAAAAAAGATGGAAGAACTTACCGCTTACCAACCGAAGCTGAATGGATTCGACTGGCAGAATATTGTAATGTACCCGATGTTGATAAATGGGAAACTGCTCCCGGCAATATAAATTTAGAAAAATTCGCCTCACCATGCCCTGTTAATATTTTTAAAAGCGGAGATTTTTATGATGTAGTGGGCAATGTATGGCAATGGACTGAAACGCCAATTACAGGATATGCAGGTTTTAAAGTGCATCCATTGTATGATGATTTTACTACACCAACTTTTGACGGAAAACACAATTTAATAAAGGGTGGATCGTGGATTTCGACCGGAAACGAAGCAACTTTACATGCCCGTTACGCATTTCGCCGGCATTTTTACCAACATGCAGGATTCAGAGTTGTAGAATCGGAGATACCGCTTGTCATTCATAACGATGAATACGAAACCGATGAGGAAGTAGCCATCTCCTGCGAAAATATGTGGGGAGATAATTATTCTGAATCATCAAATTATTCAAAACAAATTGCTGATTTAGTATTACAAACGGTTAAAGGTTCAACGATTCGGAATGTTCTTGATTTGAATGCTGATACAGGAAGACTGGCATTTGAACTGGCTCCGCATTTCGAAAAAATTACAGCCATAGACTTCTCAGCTCGTTTTATACGTATACCAATTCAATTGCAGGAAAAGGGTTTTATCCGTTATATAGCAAAAGATGAGGGAGAATTGGTGTTATATCGCGATGTGGTTTTATCAGATTTTAGTCTTGGAGCAAATAACGAAAATATCCTTTTTATGCAGGATAATGCAAACAACCTTAAACCTAACTACAGCAACTACGACCTGATTATTGCTCCGAATTTACTGGAAGAGCTCACCTGTCCGATATTATTCTTACAAAACATCCATGAAAGACTGAATGAGAAGGGATATTTGATACTAATTTCCACTTACGATTGGGAAACAAACAACATTAAACCCGAACATTGGCCGGGAGGTTTCAAAAAAGATGGTGAACCTGTAACCTCATTTGAAGGGATAAAATCAATTCTGAGCGAGGAATTCAAATTGCTAAATGAACCTGAAAATCTCACACTAAATATTCGAAAATCTTCCAGAATAACAGAACAGCGATTATCTGAAGTGAGTGTATGGAGAAAAAAGTAAAACTCATTGTTATATATACATCTAATTGATAATAACGAACTTCCTTTATTTTACAAAACAAACTGTTTTTTTTGTAATTTTGCAACTTTGTAAAATCAATTTCAATTAAGCAAATAATGGCAATTCAATTCGGTAAAACTTGGTGGGGCGAACATTGGTTACGCTCGTTGGAAAATGTAGATTATGACAACCGCTTACCTCGTGGGGCTTCGTATGCCCGAAATGGGTATGTAAAAGAGGTGAAAATCAAAGAAAACATGATTAACGCCAAAGTAGCCGGGAGTAGACCTTCGCCGTACAAAGTCAATTTGATTGTTCCACCTTTTTTTGAGGACCAAGTTGAACAATTGATGACTAAGATAATTGAACGTCCTGCTTTGATTTCCAAGTTACTCAATCGCGATTTAGACCCCGAAATTCTAACAATAGCCGAAGAAGTAGGACTTAAAGTTTTTCCAAAACAATGGACAGATTTTAAGATGCAATGTTCGTGTCCCGACTGGGCAGTACCTTGCAAACATTTGGCAGCAGTAATTTACATGGTCAGCCGCGAAATTGATAACAATCCCTTCCTCGTATTTGAAATTCACAAGGTAAATCTACTTGATGAATTGAAAAAACGGGGAATTTTTATTGCCGATCAGAAAAAAACTGAGATTCCTTTACTTCGCAATTTGCTGAAAACAAACAAAGTAATTAATATTAATTACGATTCTGAAAGAGTTTACGACAGGATCAATTTTTCCCAAATACAAAATCTTTCGGAAGCACTGGTGCAATTGTTACCCGATTCACCCCCATTTTATCCGGGTGCAAATTTTCGAGAAAAATACGCTTCGCAATTTCTTCGTAATACCAAAGAAGCCAAACGAGTTTTAGCAAAAAAGCTGGATTTTGATGTTGTTTTTCCTTTGCCAAGCAAAACGACCGAAATCAATCATCACACAACTCTTTCAATTTTAGTCGACAGTAATAATATCACACTAATCAGCGGTGAAAATCACAAATTAAAAAGGTTGGAACAACTTATTCCTGCTGTTTTCAAACTTAATCCCGATAGGTTGCTCGATTACCAACCTTCAGTAGCCGCTTTTCATAAAATTCTGCTGGCTTCACTGCATTTATTGGCAAATGGCATGGTTATTCCACAAATTGTGCAGCTTGAGAACAAGGAATTTATTATTCGTTGGTTGCCAGCCCTTATTGATAATCAAGTGCGTTTATTAATAGCCAAACTAACTGAAATACTACCTCACGATTTACTCCTGACAACGAAAATTATCCGTAAAGCGGAGCAACAATTACCAATTGAAAATCAAACCGTTGAATTACTTTCATTAGTGATTACCCAGTTTGTTTCTCGTCTTTCTAAACAAACTTTTGGCGATTTGTATGAAGATCTGTTCTTCAAAAACAAAGCCTATTCTTTCAATAGTGTAGGTGAAAATGCATTAAGTGGAGGCATAAAAGTATGGCTCGACCGTTATCACCTTACAAACGAAATCTATAAACCGATAATTACTGTTACCGATCTTGATAATGAACAATTTGATGTATCAATTAGCATTGAAGATACTTCAGATACAAATCAGATTCCGCTTTCATTATCTAAAATACTGAAGGAAAAGCAATTTGAAAAGCAGCGTTACAAAATTTTGCAAACCTTATCTTTATTGTCACCTTTTATTCGTGGGTTAGATACACACATCAACCTTGCTGCAAACCAACCGATACTTTACGACAGCAATGAATTTGCACCCTTCTTGATGGAAATTCTCCCGGCAATTCGGTTGCTGGATATAAAAATCATGCTACCAAAGTCGTTGCAAGAATTACTTCGACCTAAAGCTTCGTTGAAATTAACAAAAAATTCCGATTCACAAGGATTTATCAGATTAGAACATTTACTTTCGTTTAACTGGCAGGTGGCCATTGGCGATACGCTTATGTCGCCTAAAGAATTTGATAAAATGATGAAAAATGCCTCACGTTTATTCAAATTCAAGGAGAATTATATCTACGTTAGCGATGCGGAAATTGAGAAACTACATAAATTTTTCAGCGAAGAGAAACCGCTGAATTCTTATCAGTTACTTCAAACGGCTTTGTCGGAAGAATATGAAGGAGCACCAATTTTAATGACTGACGAAGTGCAGGAATTGATTCGTGAACTGACTTCCAAAGAAGACATAGCTCTACCCCAAGGACTAAATGCTCAACTTCGCCCCTACCAACAACGCGGTTATTCATGGATGTATCGCAACAGTCGCATTGGCTTTGGAAGCATTTTGGCCGACGATATGGGTTTGGGAAAAACATTACAAGTGATTTCTATTTTATTGAAATTCAAAGAAGAAAAGGCAATTGACGATAAACATAAAGCTTTGATTATTGTCCCCACAGGTTTATTGACTAACTGGCAAGCTGAAATAGAAAAGTTTGCGCCTTCAATTTCATCACATATTTTTCATGGTCAAAGTCGTGATTATAAACTGTTCGATGCCGATGTAATGCTTACAACCTATGGCGTATTGCGCAGCGATGCCGAATTGCTCAAAAAACAAAAATGGCAGGTGATGATTATTGACGAAGCTCAAAATATAAAAAATCACGATACTGTTCAATCAAAAGCAGTGAAAAGTATACCTGCCAATATTCGCATTGCCATGAGTGGAACACCGGTAGAAAACCGTTTGACAGAATTTTGGTCCATCATGGATTTTGCCAACAAAGGTTATTTGGGGACCGTAAAATCGTTTAAAACGGACTATGCTGAGCCAATACAGGTGTTTAATGATGAGCAAATTGTAGCAAAATTTCGAAAAATAACTTCACCATTCATGATGCGCCGTATGAAGTCGGATAAAAGCATTATTTCCGATTTACCGGATAAAGTGGAACAAAATCAATTTGCATTGCTCACCAAACAACAAGCTGCATTATACGAAAAAACCATGCAAGTTGCAATGGCAGAAATCGAAGGCTTTTCCGATGATCAATCGCTATTTAAACGACAAGGTTTAGTATTACAAATGATACTGGCACTGAAACAAATCTGCAATCATCCAACCAATTTTCTCAAAAACGGTCAATTCGACCCCTTGCTTTCTGGAAAGATAGAATTGCTTTTCGAACTACTCGACAGCATTATAGAAAGTGGCGAGAAAGTATTGATTTTCACACAATTTCGCGAAATGGGAGTTTTGCTTGAACGATTTATCTCTGAACGTTTTGGAGAAAAACCCATGTTTTATCACGGTGGCAGCAGCATGAATCAGCGAAATGAAATGGTGGATCGTTTCCAGAACAATCGTGCCGATAAAATTTTCATTTTATCGCTCAAAGCAGCCGGAACGGGGCTGAACCTAACTGCTGCCTCACATGTCATACATTACGATTTATGGTGGAATCCTGCTGTAGAGAATCAGGCAACAGACCGGGCTTATCGTATTGGTCAAAAGAAAAACGTGATGGTACACCGCATGATTACAAAGAATACTTTTGAAGAACGAATTGACGAAATGATTCAGAAAAAGAAACATCTAGCTGATATGACGGTTGCCACTGGTGAAAATTGGATTGGAAAACTTAGCAATAAAGAATTACGAGAAATTTTTAGTTAATCAAAATTTATTTATTATGAACTCACAACAACTATTAGACGAAATACTCGGTATACTTCGCACAGTGAAAGATGATAAAGCAAAATTGCAAAAGATACGAGAATTTATGCAAAATGAAATTTTGATTGAAATTGAGGATGACAAAATTGAGATTCCGGCAAAGTTTCTATCGGTCATAAAAACCATTGTCGGAAATATTTATGCAGGGCTTATCTGTTATCTAAACACAGATACACTTGAAATTGAAGACATCCCTCAAAAGTTTGCAAATGACTATGATGAAATGGAAAAAGAAACTGGAATTTCAGTTAATGAATTAGAATTAAAACATTTTGATTGGGAAAACTGCATTGAATTTCTTCCGCTCGAATCACGGGAATCTTTCAGAATAATGGAAGATTTCACTATGCAACTCAAAGATACAACTTTTAAAAATAAATTGATTAACGTACTCAACAACAGGAAACCATTTGCAAATTTCAACCGGATTATCCACAATTCAGATTTTCGACAAGAATGGTTTGACTTTAAAACGAATCAACTTCATAAACATGTGAGATTCATTATTAGCGATTTTATTGACTGATTAATAATTGTCTTAATTATCAGTACAATCAGACCTACTCCATATTTAACTTTTCATTCTTAATATTCTACTTTTATAATTTTATAATTTTGTACATTAAAGTATTTTGATGAATAAGCGATTTTTGATGAGCAAAGAAAATTGTGCCGTTAACAGGTGAAAAAATCTCACGAAGAACTCCACCAGTAAACGGATCAAGAATTTTTGCCAGTAAATATGCGAAGACCGTTATGAATTTGTTGTTAAGTTGAACATAAATTTCTACATTTGCATTCTATAAAAAACTAGAACATATGAATCCATTCAAGAACCTGCGAATTGCAATTTGCAGTGACCATGCCGGTTACGATTTAAAAAACAAAATCATGGAATACATTAATGGAGAGGGTGTATTGGAATTAAAAGATTTCGGAGCTTTTTCGTCCGAAAGTTGTGATTATCCTGATTTTGCTCACCCAATGGCAACAGCCGTTGAAAATGGCAAATTCGATTTTGGTATCTCCATTTGCGGAAGTGGTAACGGAATAAGCATGACTGTAAACAAACATCAGGGAATACGTGCTGCACTTTGCTGGAACGCTGAAATTGCTGCTTTGGCTCGTCGTCATAACGATGCAAATGTTCTTTCATTACCTGCCCGTTTTGTCACAGAAGCGGAAGCTTTGAACATTGTAGACACTTTTTTTATGAGTAGTTTTGAAGGTGGCAGACATAAAACAAGAATTGATAAAATTCCCTGTTAGAAAAACAACAAAGAGTGTGTAACACCTTTGTTCGTTTTTAAAATATTTAAATCTATAACTTTCCCGGGTTAATAAACTCCGGGAAAGTTTTTTCTAAAAACAAACAATATGCAACGAACAGAAATATCCAAATACGGTGAATTCGGACTCATCAAACATCTGACAGAGAAATTCAACATCCAAAACACATCCACTTTAATTGGTGTTGGTGATGATGCAGCTGTTTTGAATTATGAAAATAAAAAAATATTGGTAACCACCGATTTATTGCTCGAAGGGATTCATTTCGATTTGGTGTATGTTCCACTAATGCATCTTGGCTATAAAGCCGCTGTGGTTAATTTTTCCGATATTTATGCTATGAACGGACAACCGAAACAAATTACCGTTTCGTTAGGAGTTTCCAAGCGTTTCTCTGTAGAAGATCTGGAACAATTGTATGCCGGAATAGAATTAGCCTGTAAAAAATATGGCGTTGATTTGATTGGCGGTGACACATCCGCTTCCCTTACCGGACTTACCATTAGCATAACCTGCATTGGTGAAGGCGAAGAAGGAAAAATAGTTTATCGTAATGGTGCCGGGCAAACTGATTTAATCTGTGTTAGCGGTGATTTAGGATCAGCCTACATGGGATTACAGTTATTGGAACGGGAGAAAATGGTGTTTTCGGGCAACGAAGAGGCACAACCCGATTTTGAAGATAAAGATTACATTTTACAACGCCAGTTGAAACCAGAAGCCAGAAAAGATATTATTGAATTATTGGCTCAAAAAGGAATTGTCCCGACTGCAATGATGGATATTTCAGACGGTTTATCGTCTGAATTAATGCATATTTGCTCACAAAGCAATACGGGTTGCCGTATTTATGAAGATAAAATTCCGATTCAATACCAAGCGGTGGTTATGGCCGAAGAACTAAACATGAACATTGTAACCGCCGCACTGAATGGTGGTGAAGATTATGAATTACTTTTTACGGCTTCGTTGGAGGACTATGATAAAATTGTAGCGCTCGAAGGTGTTGGAATTGTGGGGCACATGACAAAACCTGAATTGGGATTACTGCTTGTTGGTCGTGAAGGCGAAGAAATTGAATTGCAGGCGCAAGGTTGGAATTCGTTGAACGATTAGAGCCCGGAAATCAAATCAAAAAAAGTTGGTGGAATTATTCCACGCTATAAATAACTCATTAAAGTGAATTCTCAGTCGCTTTAATGAGTTATTTGTAGGAGAATCAAATATCCACTTAATTGACTGATAAGCCATAAACACTTTAAATAAAACGTCAAAAACAAAAAATTCGGATTGTTCTATAAGTTTGATGACAAAAAAGCCCTTTTCCAAAAGGAAAAGGGCTTCTGTATTTTAGTAAGAAGCGATTAGACTAATTTATTAACGTAAACAGTCAATTTTGATTTCAAATTGCTTGCTTTGTTTTTGTGAATAATGCTACGTTTAGCTAATTTGTCAAGCATTGCACTGATTTTTGGCAACATTTCAGTTGCAACAGTTTTATCAGTTGTTGCACGCAAATTGCGAACAGCATTACGAGCTGTTTTTGCATAATAACGATTGTGCAATTTTTTCTTGTCAGCCTGACGTATTCTTTTAATCGATGATTTATGATTTGCCATCTCAATCTTTTTTTTTAATTTTTTAATTTCTTGTAGTCCCTAGGGGAGTCGAACCCCTCTTTCCAGGATGAAAACCTGGCGTCCTAACCGATAGACGAAGGGACCAAATGGTCGTTGTTGTTGTTCAATTGTTCCTCACAATTGCGGGTGCAAATATACGGCAGTTTTTTGAATTTACAAAGCCTTTGCTACAAATATTTCAAATATTTTATAAAATGCTATTTATCAGTATTTAATGTTTTAAAAGTAAGATAAATATCTATTATTATAGCTTCGTTAAAGAGAATATTTCTTATATTTGCCCGTTTTACTTTCAAAATATGCAACAAAAAACCAAAGGAATTATACTTCACAGCTTAAAATATTCCGACTCGGCATCTATTATAACAATTTATACTGAGCAATTTGGGCGTGCATCATATATGGTTCATGGCATAAACAAGAAAAAGTCCGTTTGTCGACCGGCATTATTGCAGCCACTATCATTGGTTGACATGAATGTAAATCATACCCCGGGAAAGGAATTAAACAGCATTAAAGAGCTGCAAATGGCCTACACGTTTACAGGCATACCCTATAACCCGGTAAAGAATGCTATCGCCCTTTTTATTTCCGAAATACTTTTCAGGACGCTGCGTCAAACCGAACCTGATGAGAGTTTATTTTTGTTTTTAGAAAATTCGATTCAACAGTTGGATTGTTCTGAAGAAGGAATGGCAAATTTCCACTTGATTTTTTTACTGAAACTGACACGTTATTTAGGATTTGAACCCAATAGTGACGAAAGTCCTTTTCGATATTTTGATTTGATGAACGGCGTTTTTCAATTCGAAAAACCCTTACATATACACTATTTGATTATAGAGGATGCGGTGGATTTTGCAGCAGTTTTACATACAGATTACAGAAATGTAAATGCGTTGATCTTTTCGCGTCAAAAACGCATTAAACTGCTTGAAGGATTGGTGGAGTATTACCGCTTACACATCCCCGATTTTCACGAATTGCATTCACTGGCTATTTTACAACATCTTTTCGATTAAAAGAAATCAAATTGTTTTAGGATAAACAATAAGTTTTTCTCCTTTCATTAATTTATTATCCGTTTTATTATTCCAGCTTTTTAAATCAGTGATCGTACAACCATAGTTCTTTGCAATGGTATAAAAGGATTCACCCGGACCAACTTTATGAGTAATGAGTTTAGTTTTTTCTGTTGAAGCTAAATATTTTTCGTCCGTCTGTTTGAGATTTAATGTTTGTCCCGGGCGAATATTGCTGCCATCCAATTGATTTATTTTTTTCAATTCATCAATGGAAATATTGTATTTTTTTGAAATACTAAAAAGCGTTTCGCCGGAAACTACTTTGTGAGAAGTATTTATAGCAAGCTGTTCAGGCTTTAAAACTTCTTTTCTTATAGTATCTTTCTTTTGAGGTACTACTTTTGCAAATTCAGCCTTACTGAATGTATTTAATTTTAAAACATCGCCAAAATGAATACCGTTTCCGTTTAGTTGATTGATCTTTTTTAATTCATCAATCGTGATATTATACATTTTAGAAATACTAAAAAGGGATTCTCCTTTTTTTACAATATGTGATGTAGGATTGGAACTTTCTGATTTCTCCGTTACATCTTTAGATTTAATGTTAGCAACTGATTTATTTTCTGCCAATTGGATATTTTCAACAGTTACAATTGTCTCTGAATCCTTTATTTTTAATTGCTGTGAAGGTTTGATTTTACTATTTGTCAGATTGTTTTTCTTTTTTAATTCGGCAACTGACAGACCAAATTTATTGGCAATAGTGCTTAAGTTTTCACCAGATTTTACCGTATGATATTTTGCCGGAATAATTTTTTTAATCTCTTTCGAAACCATTTTGACTGGAGGGGTTTTCAATGTTAATGGAGTTTCAACATCAGAATTATCTTTATTAAATTTATCACAACATAAAACTGAAAGCATTTTATTTTGACTAATTACTCGATTAGCCTTAATAAAACGGTTTTTATAATAACTTTCAGCTGAATTTGAAATGGTTACACCATTATGTACCGATGCATGTATAAAATCAAAATCTCCTTCGTCATTTGCCGAAACTACGATACCCACATGACCAACTCTATGACTTTTTCGTCTACCGGAAAAGAACACCAAATCGCCTGTTTTTACATTTTCAGGCTGTACCGGGTCAAATTGTTCAGCCTGATCGGCTGAAGAACGATCTAAATTGTAACCAAAATTGCTAAAAACAAATGAAGTAAATCCGGAGCAGTCAAAGGAAGAAGTTCCTGTAGAACCGTATCTATAAGGAGTGTCTAGAAATAATTTTCCGTAATTAATTAAAGAATCTGTTATTGCTACTTTATTTTGCGACAGATAATCTACTGTTAAATTATTATTAATATTATCTGCAGTAGATATGTCCGAAGACATTTCTGCAGACGAAAATTGGACAGAAAGAAATAATGTTATTAATACGAAAAAGAGTTTTTGTAAAGTCATGGGCTTTATTCACTGATAATTGAATACTTACAAAGATATATTTTTTTTTAAAAGTAATGCATATAGCTAACGTTCTTTTTAAATAAAAAAAATAATTCTTTTCAGAAAGCCTTAAAATTTAAGCAGGGATGCACTTTCATTAACGTTTAATTCAACATTTTTTCCTAATACCAAAGGCATATTATCATCAACATGACCGGAAGGAAAGTTAAAACAAACCGGATAATCATATTCTTTTACTGCATCGAAAATAATTTCGGCAATGCTTTGTTTCATCTGTGGATCTTCTTCACAATCAGAGAATTGTCCTACAATCAATCCTGAAATTTGCGATAAAACACCGCTAAATCTCAGGTTTTGCATCATGCGATCGATATGATAGGGTTTTTCGGCAATATCTTCGAAAAAAAGAATATTTCCTTTGTAAGGCAAATCGAATTCACTTCCGCGTAAGCCCATTAATACGGAAAGATTTCCGCCTACGAGTTTTCCTGAGGCATTTCCCTTGCGATTTAATAGGTTTGCAGCGATAGTATATTCCGGCAATTTCCCCGTAAGGATATTTTTAACTTGTTGCACTTGCTCACAATTTTCGGGCAATTCGGTCAGTTGTTTTGCCATAATTCCGTGAATAGAAGCAACCCCAAGGTTAGTGATAGCATTGTGTATAATGGTAATATCGCTGAACCCGATCAACCATTTTGGATTTTTTGTAAATGAACTAAAATCGAGTTTATCAATAATTTGTGCCACTCCATAACCACCTCTACTACAAATGATCGCTTTTACTTTTGGGTCATCGAGTGCCGATTGTAAATTCGAAATACGTTGTTCTTTTGTTCCGGCAAATCGCCCGTATTCCGAGCGTGCAAATTCACCTTCCGTCACGCTGAATCCCCATGTTGTGAGTTTGCTCTTTGCACCATCAATATATTTAGGATCAATTGCTCCCGAAGGAGATACAATACGAATTTCGTCGTTGGGTTGTAAGTAGGGCGGTATCATCTGTTTTGTTATTTTCAAAAATTATTTTTGTGCTCCATAATCTTTTATTACGAGATATTTAAGTTCTGTATCGCCCACATTGCTAATGCCATGTTCTACCATGGAAGGACAATAGAAACTGGCGTATGGCTCTGCAATAACTGAATCGCCATTCAAATAAAACTGAGCTTTGCCTTCCAGAATAAAAAAGAATTCATCCTCAGCATGTTTATGAGGTGGGTGAGTCGCATCATGCGGTTTAACAACACTCATTTTAAGCGTTCTCCCATTCAAAAAATCTTTATCGGCAAACCAATACTGATAGCCTGCTTTGGTAGGTACAGTTTTATCTGCAGAAAATTGATTTACACAATTTTTGATGGTCCACTTTGTTTGGGTGGAATCTTTTGTCTGAGCTGAAATCAAACCACACAAACTGAATAATAGAAATAAAAATTTGATTTTTTTCATATTTAATTTTATTTAAGAATTATATACTTTTCATTCATGATTTAATTGTTGAGTAAACTGTTCGAGTGTTGGTAGGGAGTTTTTAATTTCATTCGGTAATTCATTGTATGTAAATTGACTAACTCCCATAAGTTTATTTATATTTTTCAACGTAAAATCGACAACAATATTGTTTTTGTTTTTGCAGAGTAAAATGCCAATCGTAGACTTATCATCATCGGCTTTTACTAACTGGTTGATGGCTATCATGTGAAAATTAAGTTTTCCTAAAAACTCAGGTTCAAACTCTTTGACTTTTAGTTCGATAATTACGTGACATTTCAACTTCGTGTGAGAAAAAAGCATGTCGGTTCTGTATTCTTTTCCACCCACAACAAGTTGGAATTGCCGTCCCATAATTTGGTTTTGTGATTTCTCCATCAGCTTGTTGGATTTTATTATTTTCAAATTATCCATCAACTTGTTGGAATATTATATCTGATTGACTGTTAATTAAATAGAGTTTTTCAAAAAACCCAGTAGAAATAATAAACTTATTACTCAATAATAGCAAGTTAGATTATAGTCAATAAAAAATTATATTCTCTATTTTCTGTGTGCCCTGAGTTACCATATTTTACTAAAAAAAATCTTTTAGTATCGTAACCACTTCCACATTTCTTTCCAACTGGCTTTTTTACCGTACATCAGAATTCCAGTTCGGTATATTTTTCCAGCCATCCAGGTTGTTCCGATAAACGATAAAACCAGAATAGACAAAGATAATATTATTTGCCAAACCGGAACGTCGAATGGCAAGCGAACCATCATTACTATGGGCGAAGTGAATGGAATCATCGAGCACCAAAAGGCTAATGGTCCATCCGGATTTTGAGCGCTGTAAATGGCTGCATAAATACCAAAGATAATGGGCAAGGTTAATGGCAACGAAAATTGTTGTGTATCGGTTTCACTATCGACAGCAGAACCTACAGCCGCAAAGAGAGAAGCATATAGCAAATAACCACCCAAAAAATAAACCACAAAAAGCACAATAATCTGCATAAAATCAAATCCGTGTAACATGGCGAAAACCTGCTGAATTTCATTTGGATTTTGTGACATAGGTGAAGCCGACATCCCCATTTGGTTCGCTTGTTGCAAAGCCTCCATGTCCAAATTACCACCAAAGAAACTTCCTGCAGCCGTAGAAATTGCAATGGTCAAAATAAGCCACATTAAAAATTGAGTCAATCCTACCATTGCAATCCCAATGATTTTTCCCATCATTAATTCAAAAGGTTTTACCGACGAAATCATAACTTCCACGATGCGACTTGTTTTTTCCTGAACAACACCTCCCATTACTTGTGCGCCATAAATAACAATAAACATATAAATAACAAAGGCCGAAATCATGCCGATGACTAAGGCCAATTCGGCTGAACCTTCTTTATTATCACCGTCTTCGCCCCATTTAATAGTAGGAATGTCGATGTTTGCTTTCGATTTTTCCACCATTTCTTTTAGGTTTGGGATATTATACGATGCGAGTTTTTGTAATTCTACATATTGATTCAGCAAACCTGAAATATAATTTTTCAGTTCTAGATTGACCTGTTTTTCTGAATAAAGCGTAGCTGCTTTAGGGTTATTGGCCAAATTGTCGGTAATTAAAAGCAAAGCGGTAAATTCTTTATCATCTTTCCCTTCATTCTCTTTTTTTACATCTTCTGCAGGTTTATCCACAAAATCAAATTCATAGGTTTCGTTACTTTTCAATACTTGCGAGTAAATATTAGTGCGGTCGATAACCACAATATGTTTCTTATTGCTGTCCTTGATATTCGATAACCAAAGCGGAACAGTTATCATACCTGCAAACAGAAGTGGCGTAAGAAAGGTAAGAATGATGAAAGATTTTTTCATCACGCGGGTAGTGTATTCCCGTTTTATAATTAATGAAATTTTGCTCATAAAAAATAATGGTAAATTGTTAATGGTAAATTATTAATGCCAATAATGTTAGATTCTTTTTGAATGGAACATCATCTCATTAATTTATTTTGTTATGATTCGATTTTGCTGTTTTAATAATACTTGTAATTAGTTTTATGATTTCCAACGCATCGTTATTTATGTTATCAAATTGCTCTTGACTTAAATAATCAGTTTTTGTTAATAATTCTAACCAATAGAGTGTCTCATTCATTTCTTTTTGAGCAATAGCCATTTTATGAATAAAATCAACAGTTGACTCAGCATGTTCTGCCTCTCGAACCATTGCTCCAACACTTGTTCCACTTCGTAAAACTTGTTTAGATAAAATAAATTCTTTTTTGGTTTCTGTTAAATGTTTAAATAATTTTACAATGCGTATTGCAAACAAAAGACTTTTGTCCTTAATTACATTCTCTTTCATAATTAACCATTTATCATTAACAATTCACAATTATTTCTTCACCGTTTCAATGAAGATATCATTCATGCTTGGCAATAATTCTTCGAAACTAATAATCTCAGTTTGTTTTATGATTTCATTCAACAAAATGTTGTTGCCCCCCGAACTAATTTTTTTAATGGTACTTTCTACGATTCCATTCATTTGTTTTTCGGTCAATAATTCAAAATCAGAATTTCCCTCTATTGGTGTTGCAGTTGATATTTTATAGGTTTTGCTGGCAAAGGATTTTTTTATTTCAGTTACGTTTCCTTGTAAAACAATTTTAGCGTGATTAACCAGCGATATATTTTCGCAAAGTTCCTCTACCGATTCCATATTGTGGGTCGAAAAAATAATTGTTGCTCCCTTATCCCGTAAATCCAAAATTTCTCTTTTCAGTAAATCGGTATTTACAGGGTCGAAACCACTAAAAGGTTCGTCGAATATCAGTAGTTTAGGTTCGTGCAAAACAGTTGTGATAAATTGCACCTTCTGTGCCATTCCTTTCGAAAGTTCTTCCACTTTTTTGTCCCACCATGCCTGAATTTCGAATTTCTCAAACCAGAATTTTAATGCTTTCAACGCATCATTTTTTTTCATTCCTTTCAGTTGAGCAAGATACAAAGCCAGTTCGCCCACTTTCATTTTTTTGTACAAACCACGTTCTTCGGGCAAATAACCAATATGTTCCACATCGGCAGAAGTCATTCGTTTCCCATTCAAACGAACTTCACCACTATCAGGAGCAGTTATGCAATTGATAATTCGTATCAAGGTGGTTTTTCCTGCACCATTTGGCCCGAGTAATCCATACACCGAATTCTCCGGGACTTCCAGACTGACGCCATCCAGCGCCCTGTGTCCCGAATATTGTTTTACTACGTTTTCTACTTCAAGTAATGTCATTTTATTGATGTGATGATGTGATAATGAGTTGATGTGATGATGTGATGATGTGATGATTAAATGTATTGATTATTTTGATTTCATTTTTGAGATGATACTTGACAAGAGTTTTTTTATACTTAAAATCTTAATTTTCAGCTCCGAATTAAACGGATAATTTGGTGATTTTTCACACAACAATAACCAATACTCTGTTTCATCTGCTTCTTTTGCTGCAATTTTTAGTTTATGAGTGAAATCAGCATTGCTTTCACAATTTTGAGCTTCCCGTACATTTGCACCTATTGATGTTCCTGATTTTAGTAATTGATTTGCAAGAACAAACTTCCTTTTTTCTTCTAATAATTCTGTATATGTAATTATTTCAAGAGCAAATTCGAAGCTCAATTCTAAAATTTCGTTTCTCTTTTCCATAATATTTAGGTTTAATCATTCATCAATTTATTACAACATTACCTCATCAGCACATCAACTCATCAGCACATTAGCACATCGCCTCATCATCACATCATCCCTTCATCTGCAAAGCTATAATAATTTCCTCTGGCAATGATGATATGATCCAGAAAACTTATACCAATGGCATCGCAGCCTGCTTTTATTCTTTTCGTAATTACTTCATCTTCGTGGCTCGGACGATTTTGACCGGAAGGATGATTGTGTGCTACGACTATTGCCTGAGCCGATTTTTCTAACGCCATTTTCAACATCATTGGAATATCTACCACGGTTTGTCGGGTTCCACCTTGCGTCAAGCGTTTAATTTCTATTACTTTGTTTGCCCCGTTTAACAGTCCAACCCAAAACTCTTCGTGCTGTAAATCGATAAGTTGCGGTTCGAAAAGTTCAAATAAATCGATGCTGGAAGCAATTTTTTTCCGTTCCAGTATTTCATTTGTTTTGCGGCGTTTCCCTAATTCCAATGCCGCCATTATGGTAATAGCTTTTGCTTTGCCAATTCCTTTAAATCGTTTGCAAAGATCATTTACCGAAAGTTGAGCCAGCTCATTGATATTGTCCTTGCATTCACGCATAATTCTTCGGGCAAGTTCCACTGCCGATTCATCTTTGTTGCCAATGGCAATGAGAATAGCTAACAATTCTGCATCCGAAAGACTTTGAGCGCCTTTCTTCAACATTTTTTCGCGGGGCTGATCATCTTCGGCCCACTCACGAATGGTTAGTCTTTTTTCATCGGATAGCATTTGCCAAAAATACGAAAAAACTTTTAGTTAATAGTTATTTGGTTTTTTTCTGTAATAAAAATGTGTGAAAACACAAAAAAAATGAAAGAAGAAAAACTTTAAATATCTATTGGACTTTAGTAAATGGAACAAATTAATGTACCATTTAGAAACATTAATAGAACGCTGATTTTCGCTGATTTATTGGAATTCAAATCCGTTTTTACAAATCCACTCTATCAGTGAAAATTGCGCCTGCCTGTCGCAGGCAGGTTCTATTCTTAAATATATTCATGCAAAATACGACATTATTTGTTTTCAATTACTTCTATGGCTTTATCAACAAAAAATTCCAGAAAGTATTTAATTGATTAACAGTTTATTGCAGCAAGTTGAAATCGTGTGACAGCGGGGTCGGTAGAAAATGCAAAGATGTTTAAGAAATCAGCACTACGTGCCTCGTTCCCAAACACCTTAGGTTCGATTTCTTTGCAGAAAGTATTAGCGGGGTATCGCTAGTGAGGTCATAAGTCAAAGCTTTAAAATCAAATGCAAATAAACAAATCAGGCTGTTTCAAAATTAATGAAACAGCCTGTATTATAGAAATATAATCCTATTTTTTGTAATACTTCATTGCTTCAGGAAGAAATTCCTTCAGTTTAGCAATTCTGTTGGCATCCGATGGGTGTGTGCTCGTAAATTCCATTGGTGCTCCATTTGAATTTGCTTCCATTCGTTCCCAAAAAGCTACAGCAACATTCGGATCGTAACCAGCCATAGCTATAAAAACCAATCCTAACTGGTCAGCTTCATATTCGTGTTTACGAGAGTAGGGCAACATAACTCCAAACTGCGCTCCTATTCCATACAGCGTATTGATGCCGGTTCGTGTTGCATCAGATTTGTTGGTAAGAAGCACATCGGTAAGCGAAGCCCCGTATTGTAATAACATTTGTTGACTCAACCGTTCACTACTGTGTTTTGCAACAGCGTGAGCTACTTCGTGTCCCATAACAACTGCAATTCCTGATTCACCTTGTGCAATTGGCAAAATTCCTTCAAAAAAGACCACTTTACCTCCTGGCATACAAAATGCATTCACCGAAGTGTCCTTAACCAGATTAAATTCCCAAGCATAATTAGCTATTTCAGATTCCTTACCGTTACTTTTCAAATACTCTTCTACCACAGAAGATATTTTTTTTCCAACTTTTTTTATTAATTGCGTATTTGCAATATCGGTTGAAGCAGGTACTGAGTCAATAAACTCTTTGTAACTTTGTGCGCTCATCGATAAGATTTCAGCATCGGGAACCAACAATAATTGCTTTCTGCCAGTAATTAACACGCTGGAACAAGATGCTAATACAATGGTTACCAACATGAAAGAGAATAGTTTTTTCATATATCAATATTTTATTTGTGAATATTTCGTTTTAAAATTTCAAAATTTTATCTTTGCAAAGATAATTATTCATTTTAATTATTTTTAGATTCTATTTCTTTTTTGTGACTTGTCTAAATAACTAAGTAAATGGAACAAATTAATGTACCATTTAGAAACATTAATAGAACGCTGATTTTCGCTGATTTATCGGAAAATGAAGGATAAAACAAAACGGATTTTTCTTGCCTTCGGCAAGATAATTAAGACACAACTATCTGTAAATCATTCCGATTTATCGGAATTCAAATCCGTTTTTTCAAATCCACTCTATCAGTGAAAATTGCGCCTGCCTGTCGCAGGCAGGTTCTATTCTTAAATATTTTCATGCAAAATACGACATTATTTGTTTTCAATTACTTATAAAAATTATTATCATCTAACATTAATACTTCAACTATGTTTATCTTAAAAAATTATTGGAAATCATTAATTATCATTTCCTGTATATTGTATTTATCATTTGCTTCACCCTCGTCATTTAAGGATATTCCTACTTTCCATAACGAAGATAAACTTGTTCACATTCTAATGTATTTTGGTTTATCAATCGTCTTAATTTTTGATTATCGACGGTCTGCAAATAATAACATAAACTTGTTAGCATTTGTTTTGATTTGTCTTATTTTTCCTACATTACTTGGCGGAGGCATCGAAATTTCTCAGGGACAATTTTTTGCCCCACGCACAGCCAGTTGGTTAGATTGGCTGGCCGATATTACCGGAGTTCTCATTGGCTGGATGGGAATGAGTTTGTTTAAACCAAAAAAACAACTAAAATAAGCATCATATTTCCGATACTTTACTAACTATGAATGATGAACTTTTAAAATACAAAATAGGTATAACACTTATTAAAGGGATAGGCAATAACCTAGCAAAAAGCCTTATTGCATATATTGGAAGTGTGGAAGGTGTTTTCCTTGAAAAGCAACAAACACTGGCTAAAATTCCTGGGATTGGGAATATCCTCTCCCTTGAAATTGTTTCGCAAAATGTATTACAAAGAGCTGAAAAAGAAATTGAATTTATTATTAAAAATAAGATTCAAACCAGTTATTTTACGGATAAAGATTATCCATATCGCCTGAAAGAATGTCTCGATTCTCCAATTATGATTTACAGTAAAGGCAACAAAGACTTTAATAATGGAAAATTTGTTGGCATTGTAGGGACCAGAAATGCAACTGAAAACGGAAGGGATAACTGTAAAAAATTAATTGCTGATTTAGCCACTCATCAACCCAATACAATAGTTGTAAGTGGTTTAGCTTACGGTGTTGATATTTGTGCGCACAAAGCCGCACTCGATTTCGGACTCAAAACCATAGGCGTTGTGGGTCATGGGTTGGACAGAATATACCCGGCAACTCATCGTTCTGTAGCGGCAAAAATGCTGGAAAATGGGTCATTACTTACCGAATACATGAGTGAAACAAACCCCGATCGACCCAATTTTGTGCAACGAAACAGAATAATTGCCGGAATGTGTGATGCCATTATAGTAATAGAATCGGCGTCCAGAGGTGGAGCTTTGATTACGGCCGAAATAGCAAACAATTATAATCGTGATGTATTTGCTTTTCCGGGCAGAGTGGATGATGAATGGTCGGCTGGATGTAATGCATTGATAAAAAACAATAAAGCTTCGTTAATAGAATCGGCAGATGATTTGTTGAAGTTTATGAACTGGGAAAAACAAACCCAACAAAATGTTGCGAACGTGCAAACCACTTTATTTCTAGACCTTTCGGACGAAGAACAAGATATAGTTACTATTTTACGTCAGCAAACCGAAGGTCTACAACTGAACGAAATAGCCATTAAAATGGAAAAACCAATTAGCAGAATATCGTCCATGTTACTCGAAATGGAATTTAAAGGAATAGTGAAATGTTTACCGGGAAATATTTATAAAATAGTGAAATAGCGACTTGTCAATTAGTTAATCTGTTCTCTACAAATGAACTAATCTAAATTTGACAACTCCACTAATCATATAATAAACCAATTATCAAGTGTACAGCAAAGAAGAATTAAAACAACTGAAAAAAGAATTTTGGGAAGGATTTGGGACATATTGTAGTCAGATTCCTGCTTTACGACGTCGTAAAAGCAAGTTTATGTTGTACAATACCAAAATGAAAGGGGTGGAAATGAAGTTTGATGCAACACGCGATGGAGCCTTTGTAATTTTGGAAATTAATCTGAACGATCCAAAAGCACGACTGGACAAATACGAACAGTTTGAACACTATAAATTACTGATGGAAAAACAATTCCCTGATGGATTAATTTGGGATTTTGCGTATATCAGGGAAACAGGTAACGAAGTCTGTAGGATTTATACAAAAAAAACGGGTATCGATCTTCATCGCCGCATTCAATGGATGGAGTTTTATCAGTTTATGTCCGCCGAAATGCTGAAGTTGGAAAAAGCATTTAAACTGGTAAAAGAGGCAATAGAATAAAAAATCCGCTAAAGAAATTTCTCTAACGGATTCATATCAAAATTTAGTTTTTTGAACTATTCAATTATTTTTTCAGAGGCACATAACCTATTTCTTGTACAATTTTTTGTCCTTCTTTTGAAAAGACAAAGTTAACAAAAGCTATATTTTTTGCCTCGTCTTTTTTATCGTAATAAAAATACAATGGACGTACAATTGGATAGGTTTTATTAATGGCATTCGCCATCGAAGGTGTAATAAATGTTTTTCCATCAAACGACGCTTTTATTGCTTTAACCGATTTGTTGATATACGCTAATCCAACGTAACCAATAGCCCCTTTTGTTTGACTAACCGATTGAATAATAGCTCCTGTTGCCGGCATACTCAAAATAGAATTCATATAATTTTTATTCAATAAAACATGTTCTTTAAAAAATTCGTATGTTCCAGAACTTGTTTCGCGTGAGTAAGGGATAATTTTCATATTTGGACCGCCAACCTGATTCCAGTTTGTAATTTTTCCTGTAAAAATGCCTTCTAATTGTTGGCGGGTTAATTTTGAAACCGGATTTGAAGGATTTACCACTACAGCCAAAGCATCGTAAGCAATAATTTTCTCAACAATTGTTTTTCCTGCTTCTTTACATTTAAGTTTTTCATTCAGTTTCATGCTACGTGAAGCCATAGCCATATCAGTTGTTCCTTCCATAAGAGCAGCAATACCCACACCACTACCACCTCCGATAACACTTACCGATTGTTTATTACTTTTCATAAACACCTCAGCTTCTTTTTGAGCCAATGGTAATACAGTGTCACTTCCTTTAATTTTTTGAGCATAGAATGAAGGTGCGATGGCGCACAACATCATTACAGATAAAATTAGTTTTTTCATTTTTTGTTTTTTAAATTAATATCTTATAGGATTTTGTTATAAATTTAAACCTATATTTAAATAAATACTCTTAGAATTACTTCCATTATCAAAATCAGAATAACGGAAATTAGGCGTTATTTGAATACCTTTAACAGGGATATATTCGATTCCGGCAATATAAACATTTCCATCTGTTGAATTCCAACCACTAGTAGTATTAGCCAATACATCGGACGTAACTTTATCAAAACGACCAAACACTGACAGTTTTTTTACAAATGAATAGTTACCATATATTGAAACCGATGACCAGTTTCTATCGGCAATCATTTTATTTGCATTCTGCAAATTGTACTCAGCACCTATCAATCCTTTACTTGCTTTATATCCGGCAAAAACATTAAAAGTACTTTGAGCTATACCATTCTTCATATAATCGAAATAAACTCTTCCGTACAAGTTTTTTATTGGTTCTATGGTTAATCCCGCGGCTACTTTTAGCGTGCTGTCCAATTGTACTTTTTTATATCCTTCGCCATTAAACACCGATAAATCGAGACTTAACAGTGGAAGTATATCCCATTTAAATGAAGTTCCTAAATCGGCACTACTTTCGAAACAGTATTCGTCCTGTAATGATTTATACATATATCTCTTTCCCCAAAAAGATTCCTGAAATTTGAACGAAGTAGTACTTATCATACCAAAATTTAGCTTAATGTTTTTTGTTGAATATTCAGTATAAGCATTTTTCAAAAAAGCAGTGTAGGACGAGGGCGTTAATCCAGCCGTATTCGTTACATCAAATACAACTTTCGCTGAAAAATTCTCGCTGAAGTTATATGCATATCCTAAATACGCTCTTGTAACCTCAAAACCTGCATTGCTTTTTCCATTTGAATTTTCAACAGAGAAGTCGCTGTATATTGTCACTATAGGTTTACCGTTGGGGCTAAAAGTTTCGGAACTGCTCTCAGAATCCTGTGCGATGGCAAAACTAGAAATAAAAAGAGAGAATGCTGTTACAAGGATTTTAATTTCCGATTTCATAAATATTATTTAAATTACGTTTCGGTTGCAAAGAAACTGCATTTATATTACAGCTTTTTGCCAAATGTATTACAATGGTGTTACATTTTAAATTCTTGATATTTAAATGAATATGAAATCTGTCAAAGGAGTAATTTTTTGACAAAAAAAAGGTGCTCAATTGAACACCTTTTTAAAAAATTATAACCAGTTTAAATTATTTTGTGACTACCCAGCACTTCAAAAGTACTTCATTTGACGTTTTTAGGGAAATTGCAGAGTAAAAAAAATGTAATTTTCACAAAAAAACAGCCAAATTAAAGCGCCAAAATGATGAATGTCGCTCCAGAACTCCCCCTTTAGGGGGTTAGGGGGGCTGAGTAGTTACATTATTTTAGTCCCAGTTTCTTCAAAATTTCTTTTGGAATAGCATCTTTATGCACTAAAATATCAATGGTTTTGTGTTGTACAAACGAGTTGCTGGCATACCATATTCCTTTGTATTTCGAGTCGGTTCCCCATGAGTTTTTTACTAGATAATATTTTGTGCCGTTTTGATCTTTTGCAGTTCCATAAATGACCATACCATGATCGTCTGTAGTTTGATAATTATCAAATCCTTCCTGACGTAGTTCCTGAGTAACTTTAATTTCGGGTTGTGGTTTCATTTTTTTATAAATGCTGTCTTCCATTTCTTTTTGAGAAATATTCAACCATTTGGCCTGATCAGTTCCGGGTAAATTAACTTTTTTGGTTTCCGGGTTAACCGCTACACCTTTTCTACTAAAGCCTTTTTCACTTACATCAGAAGCCCATGCTAAGCAATACCCTTTATCAATGGCATTATCCATCACCTGCATCAATTCATTCAATGGGAGGTTATACGATTCATCGTTGCGCCAGTTATCCGGAATTTCGATGGCAAACTTAGTGTAAAACGGATGATGTGTAAAAGATGTGAGCGAAATATAGTCATCTAAGTTTAATCCCAACGATTTCTCGTAACTCATAGGAGTATATTTCTTTCCATTCACCATAAACTCTGTTGGCAATTTTCCTAGATAAGCATCTAGAATTCCATCAAAACCGATTTTCCACGCTGTAGATAATTTCTTGTTGGGATTCTTTACTATCACTTTTACATAAGCCTCGGCCAAGGCATCCAATTCGCCATGTTTATGTTTTGGTTCACCATAATTTAAACCGGTCATGATAGAATCAGGGACAATTCCATAATTTTTCATCACATAGCTTACGTCGTAAAACGAGCCTCCAGCACCAAAATTCGCAGTTCCATACATACGTACATATTGAGTTGCTTTATCTGAATAAGAGTGATGTACAACAAACATTTCAGATAAATCAACTTCAGGTTTTCCCATGCGCAGTAATTCCGCTTCGTAGAAACCGATACCGGAAAAACTCCAGCAGGTACCCGAACTTGCCTGATTTTTTACAGGCGTAATTTTATTTTGCTTAACGATAGTAAATTGAAACGAATCGACAGCAGTAGTGTCCTTTTGGGCAAAGACAACTCCTGAGAACAGGAAGATTGATAGAAAAAATAATATTCTTTTCATATTTTTACAATAAACCCCTAACCCCTAAAGGGGAACTAAGCATGTCCGTAATAAATAAACATATAAGTTTAGGAGACAAAGCTATTTTTGTTCCCCTTTAGGGGTTAGGGGTAGTATTTTTTTAATTTATTTTGTTGGTATATTTTCTAAGGTTGCTAATAAATAATCCCAGAACTTTTGCACTGTGGCAATATTTACTTTTTCATCAGGTGAGTGTGGAAAACGAATGGTAGGACCAAACGAAATCATATCCATTTTTGGATAATGGGTTCCCAAAATACCACATTCCAAACCGGCATGTATGATCATTACTTTCGGAGTTTTTCCATATTTATCCTCGTAAACTTTGCTCATAACTTTTAGGATAGGAGAATCCAAATTTGGTTTCCAACCCGGATAACCACCAACTAATTCTATCTTTGCACCCGCAAGTGAGAAAACGCTCTGAACCATTGAAGCTAATTCTTCTTTGCGTGATTCTACAGAACTACGAATCAGTGACCGTAGAATAATAGCATTCCCATCCGATTTTATTATTGCCAAATTATTTGACGTTTCGACAACGGTTGGTAATTCAGGAATAAAACGTTCCACACCATTAGGACATGCAATCACACCATTGATCAAGTCGTCCTGAACTTCTTCGGGAATGAGTCCTGAAGGTAAATCAACCTGCTCAACTGTAAAAGAGATTTTATCTTCCACCCCTTTGTATTCTTCAATGAATATATCTTCGCATTCCTGAACATATTCTACCATATCATCTACTCCTTCGGCAGGGACAGTAATCACTGCAAATGCTTCGCGCGGAATAGCATTACGCAGACTTCCCCCATCAATGCTTGCCAAACGCGCTTCTTCGTCGGCAACTGCATCTTTCAAAAAACGAAACATTAGTTTGTTAGCATTAGCACGTTGTAGGTTAATATCCACTCCAGAGTGACCACCTTTTAATCCAGTTAATGACACTTTCAAAGCCACATCACCTTCGGGAACCTTTACCTCTTTGTAACGGAATTCAATATCGGCATCAATACCACCGGCACAACCAACATACAGTTCACCTTCGTCTTCCGAATCGAGATTCATTAAAATATCACCTTTCAAAAAGTTTGGTTGAAGACCAAAAGCTCCAAACATTCCCGTTTCTTCGTCTACCGTAATAAACATTTCAACAGCAGGATGAGGAATATCTGTTGATTGGATTATTGTCATTGCCGTTGCCAATCCGATTCCATTATCGGCTCCAAGTGTTGTATCATGAGCTGTAACCCAGTCGCCATCGACATAGGCATCAATTGGATCGGTTTTAAAATCATGTTTTACATTGCTGTTTTTTTGTGGCACCATGTCCATATGAGCTTGTAGAACCACTGCTTTACGGTCTTCCATTCCGGGAGTAGCCGGTTTGCGAATCAGAACATTACCAATTTCATCACGGAGAGTTTCCAAACCAAGTGATTTTCCAAAATTTTCGAGAAATGCGCCAATTTCTTCTTTTTTATGAGAAGGGCGGGGAACTTGTGTAAGACTGTAGAAATTTTTCCAGAGAGCTTTTGGCTCAAGCTGGCGAATGTCATTTTCTTTCATATTCTATATATGTTAAGTTTGTAAATTTTAACGCAATGTATTGTATAAATATACGATAATTAGTTATTGCAAATATCACCATTTTTTTTTGAACTACCGATTTTTAAGACCTGTTTTTTTATTTTATTGATAATTAAAGATATTTTTTTCAAATAGAAAATTGAATTTTTTAAATAAATTTAAATACTGAAATTTTTCTGTATTTAGCTCTCACTTTTCAAGGTAGTTTAAAAAAAAATAGGTAATTTTGCACTCTAATTTCAGGAACCTATATTTTAAGACTTTCCCCTAATTTAAAATCAAACAAATCATTCATATACAAACAATTGTAAATCGTACATCGTATATTGTAATTAAAAAAATTATGCAAAAGACTTATAAATTTGTAACTGCTGAAGAGGCAGCAAGCTATGTAAACAACGGCGATATAATCGGGTTTAGTGGATTTACTCCTGCCGGATGTCCGAAAGAAGTACCAACCGCCATTGCCAAACGTGCTGAAGCATTTCATGCCGAAGGAAAAGAGTTTAAAATTGGAATGTACACCGGTGCATCAACAGGCGATTCGCTGGATGGAGCTTTAGCCCGTGCAGACGCCATTTTGTTTCGTACTCCTTACCAGTCGAACAAAGATTTACGTAGTGCTTTGAATACAGAACGAGCTCCTTATTTCGATATGCACTTATCAGCTCTTGCGTCACATTTACGTTTCGGATTTATGCCAAAACCAAATTTTGCGATAATTGAAGTATGTGATATCACTGCCGACGGTGAACTAATTCCGACTTCGGGTGTAGGGATCTCACCAACTATTGCAAATTTAGCAGATCACATTATTGTTGAATTAAACCACAATCATCCAAAGGAACTCCGCGGATTTCACGATATTTTTGAACCGCTAGACCCACCTCACCGCTTACCAATGACTTTGTTGAAACCTTCCGACAGAATGGGAACAACAAGTATCAAAGTTGATCCGAAGAAAATTCTTTGCGTAGTAGAAACATGGCGCAATGATGAAGTAGGTGGTTTTGCTCCTACGGATGAAATAACTGATAATATCGGTAAAAATGTAGCTACTTTTCTTGCTGGAGAAATCAAATCAGGTCGTATACCAAAAGAATTTCTGCCTATTCAGTCAGGTGTAGGAAATATTGCGAATGCGGTAATGGCTTCATTGGGAACCAATCCCGATATTCCAAACTTTGAAATGTACACTGAGGTAATTCAAGACTCTGTTATAGCATTAATTAAAAGCGGCAAAATTAAGTTTGCAAGTGGATGTTCGCTAACAATCACCACGCCGATTTTAAAAGAATTATACGCCGATTTAGAGTTCTTCCGTGACAAACTGGTGCTACGTCCACAGGAGATGTCAAATAGTCCGGAATTGGCGCGCCGATTAGGATTAATCACCATTAATACTGCACTCGAAGCCGATATTTTCGGTAACGTAAACAGTACACACGTTATGGGCTCAAAAATGATGAACGGTATTGGTGGTTCTGCCGACTTTACACGCAGTGCTTATATATCTATTTTCACCACTCCTTCTACAGCAAAAGGTGGAAAAATCAGTTCTATAGTTCCAATGGTAACCCATGTGGATCAAAACGAACACTCCGTAAATATAATTATTACTGAACATGGTGTGGCTGATCTTCGAGGAAAATCTCCAATTCAACGTGCTCACGAAATTATTGAAAAATGTGTAGCACCCGAATACAAAGAAATGCTTCGTGAATACTTAACACTAAACAGTAGTTGTCATACTCCTCAAAGTCTTTCGGCTTGTTTCGGTATGCACCGTGAGTTCCTGAAAACAGGAACTATGCTGGGAACCAAATGGGAAAATTATAAAGATTAATTCAGTAAACGTATTTTTTAGAAAAGAGTGTTCAAACAAAATGAACACTCTTTTTTGTATGTCGGGCATAGTATTGAGCTTGCAGAATGAAAGTTCCTGTATGTGCCGAGTTGATAGGAATTGCAAGTATATCGCATGTTTCATCAAGCGTTAAAGTAAATAAATCAATGCATGATATACTTCCCATGCCTACTAAAGTCAATACTTTACATGTATCAGTTAGCGTTAATGTTCCGGGTGATTTCACGAAATTGCCATTCGTTTTGGCTGAAGTTGAAATTTTCCCTTTTATGGTAATTTTTTTCTGAAAAAGATTAAATCCATTTTAACTTGTAAAGGTAATCAGCACAATTAAATCAAAAATTACTTTTTTCATAATGATTATTGTTTAATAAATCGCAACATCTTATTGCTATTTACTGTTGGTAGTTTTAAAAAGTAAATGCCTGATTTAAAAGATTTTATATCCAATTTATGATCAACACTCATTTGTTTTTCAATCAGACATCTTCCGCTTACATCATAAATTTGAACCTGTGAAATATCGGTTACTCCGTTTATTTTGATAAAATCGGAAACAGGATTTGGTGAAATTGTTATACTTGTATTTTCGGGACTAATAATTCCTGTATTATTGCTATAATGAGCAATTTGACCATAATCACCGGAAATCCAACCGTTATTTTCGTCCCAAAAAAAGACATTGAAAACACTATATTGAAATGGAACTTGTGTTGGTGTCCAAGAATCTCCCCCATTCGTTGTTTTCAAAATATATTCATCGGAACTTCCTGAAACCGAACTTCCAAAATAGCATACATTCGCATTTAAAGCATAAACCGATCTAAACTGTGATTCCTGATTCTGATTTGTATTGGTTAGTGTGCTCCAGTGTGCTCCACCATCTATTGTTTTCATTAACAAAGCATTTCTTCCTACTATCCAACCGTGTAATACATCCGAAAAATAAATTGCTTTTGCTGATCCAATATTAGTTGCTTGTGTTGTCCAGCTTAAACCTCCATCGGTAGTGTGAAGTATATCAGTGTTTGTTCCTGAAGTTGATGCAGAAGCCCCAAACATCCAACCATTCAGTGCATCTACAAAATAATAAAATCCACCAACCGGATTTGTAACTCCATTAATTACGTCCCAATTGGTACCGCCATTTGTTGTTTTGTAAAGTAAAAAATATCCATAAAGCGAATTGTAAACGGATGCCCAACCGGTATTATTATCGGCAAACTGGACTTGCATTCCAGCGTCACCATTTGCAGATAGGTCTTTTTGATATATTGCTAAGTAATATCCACCAGTACCATCAGATAGTGTATTGAGACCAAGGCTTTTATCAGCACTTAAAAATCCATCAGCATCAGCACATCCAAAGCCGGTAAGAGTTCCGTCAGCAGCAATTGAAATAGAGCTGGTCATGTCGGACATTGCTTCATTATTTCTTGACATTTTTGTTGCTGATATGCTTCCAGATGCATTTATTTTATACTGACAATGTACCCAGGCTGATGACGAACTACCAATCATTACAGAATGTAATTGCCATATTCCTACCAAATCGTCTGCTGAATAGGTAATTGCATTTTGTTTTTTCTGCATAATGCTCAATAAATAACTGCCATCAGCCGACTGAGTTATGAAGATGGTTTGTTTATCAGCACTCATGAAACCATTTATATCTGAACCAGCGGAAGAAAGAATCCCGGTTGAAGACATGGAACCCGAAAAAGCACGACTAACCTGACCGTTAGGTGTGTCTGCTAATGTCGTTCCATTTCCGGTGGCATCCATAACTGTTGTTCCATGTACCCAGCTTGCATTAGGCTGTGTTTGAACGGAATGCATTTCCCATGTTCCCTGTAAATCGGCAGTTGTATAAACTGTCGAAGCATTTACTTTTTGCCAAACAATAAGGTTGTATCCTCCACTTCCATCTGTTTGAGTGATTATCATTGTGTTTTTATCGGCGCTCATAAAACCATCCATATCAGCACCCGGAACTGTGAATCTACCTCTTGAAGTAATATTAAACGGAGTGGTTGAATTGCGGGTGGTTGTCTGTCCCTGATTATTTGTAGTTGTGTAACTGGAACTTCCGTCTGATGCAATAGTTGTACTTCCATAAACCCATCCATTGAACACATTTTCATCATTTGGGTTATCTACAAATAAAGCATGGACTTGCCAGGTTCCTACTAAATCTGCCGAACTGTAAGTTACTGAAGGCACAAGTTTTGGAAAATCTTTCTTGGTCCAGTTTGTTCCGCCATTCTCAGTTTGATACATCGTTGCTCCATTAGGATTATCCAAACTCCCGTATGTTTTTATCGCCCAACCGTGAGTTGAATTTGTCCAACTCATGGTTAATCCAATGTCAGATGGATTACTCATTGAAGTGTCAGCCGGAAATGGAGTGACAACATTCCATTGTACACCTGCATTTGTTGTGTGAAGTAGGTTGCCGCTGTTGCCACATGCAATCCAACCTTCTGTAGCACTTACAAATTGCATTTTTCCTAAAATTTCTGATCCCAACGGACTGGTTTGAGATGTCCATTGTGCAAATGTTGTTTCAATATTGACAACAAGAATTAAAATGGACGTAAACATTGAAATTAAATATCGCTTTTTCATAGTCTTTCTGTCAGAGTTTAAAGTGCTGACTCCGCACTTTTACTATCGTTGAATAATCAATTTTTCTGTTTTCGTTACATAGTTTGATTTTACAGTAACCAAATAAATTTTTTTGGGCAAAGTACTTACAGAAATCATCTCATTAGCTGTTACTTCTTTAGTAAACAATGATCTGCCGTCTAAATCGGATAAAGTAATAGTTGCTGATTCTTCTATGCCGACTATTTGGAATACATCAGTGGCAGGGTTTGGATAAAAGCTGATTTTATTATCTGCTTTTGTTTCGACAACAGCATTAGAAATACTCCCAATAAAGCTTGGATATCCATCATTAACAGTACTACTAATAGCCCATATAGAAGAAAAATCCCAACTAGCATTTGTAAAGGTACTTTGGATTTTCATTTCCGAAGTTGTTTTGCTTGTGGCATTAAAGGTAGCTTCATTATATCCGCAACCACTTGTTAATCCCGAAGTGTTGGTATCCCAAAAACTATTACTGATTGAAGCACCACCTTCATTACTTCCCAATACGCCACCATAACATCCAAGACTGTAAGCCGTACCAGTGGAGTATGAATTGTTTATAGAAGAACTTCCATTCCGCCCGACCAAACCGCCTACATTATTAGATGTACCTGTTACATTTCCCCTTGCATAGCAGTTGCTTATAGTAGATGAAGTATTGTTATTTCCAACCAAACCGCCAGTGCTTCCTCCACCAGAAACGACACCTGTAGCAAAACAATAGTTGATAGCTGACATATAGTTATCTCCTACTAATCCGCCAACATTACTACTGATACTTAGACCGGTCACCGAACCTGTAGCATAACTATTACTGATTGATGATGTTATATAATTATCACCTACTAAACCACCGGCACTTGTGTACTCCTGACTTCCGATAACAGTTACCGCACCTGTAGCATAACAACTATCTACCGAGGCAGCCCCACCATCTTCACTTGTACTCTTACCAATCAAGCCTCCGATTTCCCTACAAGCCGAAACCACCCCTGTAGCATAACATTTAGTTACCGAACCAAAATTTGTACCTATTAAACCTCCTGCAGAACCACTATCATCGGTAATACCAGCGCTTGAAACCGCTCCGGTAGCATAACAATTTCTTACTACTCCACTATTTTTCCCAACCAAACCACCAGCTTTCTGTTCGCTACAATTGATGGTACAATTTGAATAACAGTGCGTAATCACTGAACCTTCGTTCATACCTACCAATCCTCCAACCTTATTTATTCCGTTTACCGTGCCCGTGCTGTAACAATTACTTACCGTAGTGGTGGAATTATAAGTCATACCGGTTAATGCTCCTGTCATTTCGACTCCACCTGTTATTGTTACATTTACCAAACCAAGATTCTGGATAGTGGCACCGTACAATAACCCGAAAAAACCAACATTACCTATTGAAGGACGATTGATGGTTAATCCTGAAATGCTGTGCCCTGTTCCATTGTATGAACCGGTAAATGCAATATATGAAGTTTCGCTTACAACCGACCCCAGAGGAGTCCAACCAGCTCCACTATCCCATGTGGAAGTAGTTGAAGCATTAATATCGGTTGTTTGGATAAAATTCTTATCCCACTCACTCGTGTTTTGAGATAGCCAGTAAAGATTATTCAATGTGGCAATTTGATAGGGATTAGAACTTGAACCGTCACCTATTGAAGGGACAGTAGCAGTTTGTGCTTGCAAAACAAAAGCCAGGCATAAACCGGAGATGAGTAAGATTTGTTTTTTCATTTTATTTTTGTCAGAGTTTAGGGTGCTGACGCCGCACTATTTTAGGTTTAATTCTATTTTTAAGACACAGACTTCCTAAACCAAAATTGCATGCTACCGCAACTTGATTGAAATCATAGAATAATAAGATAAATAATGTTTGAGATGTGCTAGTAAGGGAATGAAAACCGCAAATAAAAATATCGGAAGATATTTCTTTTTCATACAGTTCTGTCAGTGATTAAGGTGCTGACTCCGCACTTTCAAAGATTTGATTAAATGTTTAGAAATCAATGAAAAACAATAGAAATAAAATGAAATTTTATGATGCAAATATGCACATTTTAAAATGATCTATTTACATGTTTTTAGTTAAATAGACAATAAAGGACATAAATAAATTTTAGGAACAAAACAACATCTTAAATCCTGGCTTTTGAAACAGATGACTTACTGATTGAAAGCAATCTAAGTTAATATTTTACAATTACATTCAATTCCTTTGAATATGTGAAATAATTATTATCTTTGCTTTTCAATTATAATGTTTTTTGAAATAGCCCTAAATTTATAATCAGCATGCTTCATTTTCAATGCACGCTGATTTTTTCCGTAATAACCAAATAAAAATCTATATATTTAATCATTAATCAACATTATGCAAGAAATCAAATTTTACAGCGGTGAAGACCTTCCGTTAGAGCTGCACAAAGTACGTATTGTACAAAAACTATTCTTAGTACCCATAGAACGCAGATTGGAAGCGCTTTATGAAGGTGGATTCAACACATTCCGTCTGAGCACTAAAGATGTATTTCTGGATATGCTTACTGATTCCGGAACAAATGCCATGAGCGACAACCAGTTAGCGGCCATGATGCAAGCCGACGATGCTTATGCCGGTTCACAAAGTTTTGAACGGCTACAAAAAGCGGTTAAAGACGTTTTAGGCAAAGAATATCTACTCCCTGTTCATCAGGGGCGAGCTGCTGAAAGCCTTATCTCAATTGCTTATGTAAAAAAAGGCAGTTTAGTTCCCATGAACTACCACTTTACTACCGCATTGGCACACATTACCCAAAATGGCGGTAAAATTGCAGAATTGCTTTATGATGAAGCATATGTTATTAACTCCGACCATCCTTTCAAAGGGAACATGAATATTGAGAAACTGGAAGAAACCATTAAAAGTCATGGCGCTACCAATATTCCATTTATTCGAATGGAAGCATCTACCAACCTTATCGGAGGTCAACCATTCTCGGTTCAGAACTTACGCGATGTTCGTGCAATGGCAGATAAATATGGAATCCGTTTAGTTCTCGATTGTAGTTTATTGGGCGAGAATGCATATTTAGTTATGAAACGCGAAGAAGAGTTTAAAAACTCCTCAATGGAAATTATCATGAAAGAAATGACGGCTCTGGCAGATTTATGCTATTTTTCAGCCCGAAAAATTTCTTCCTCGCGTGGTGGTGGTATGTGTACCGATAAAATGGAGATTTTTAGAGAGTTAGAAGCATTAGTACCTCTTTATGAAGGATTCTTGACTTACGGTGGTATTTCAATTCGTGAAATTGAAGCTATGGCTGTCGGATTATATGAAACTCAGGACGAATCCATGATTTGTCAAAGTCCTAACTTCATCAAATATTTAGTTGGAGCACTGGACAAAAAGGGAATTCCTGTAATTAAACCTGCAGGTGTATTAGGAGCACACGTTGATGCAATGCAAGTATGCGCCCATATTCCTCAAACTGAATATCCCGCAGGTGCACTGGCAGCTGCATTATTTTTAATTTCTGGTGTTCGTGGGATGGAACGTGGATCAATTTCCAACCAACGCGATGAATATGGGAACGAAACCTATGCCGATATGGAATTACTGCGTTTAGCAGTTCCACGTAGGGTATTTACACTTTCTCAAATTAAATATGTAGAAGACCGTCTGCACTGGTTATACGATAACCGTAAATTGATTGGAGGTTTACGCTTTGTGTACGAACCACCAGTATTACGTTTCTTTATGGGAGGTCTTGAACCAACTTCTGATTGGCCACAAAAATTAATGGCGAAGTTTAAAAAAGACTTCGGAGAGAGTCTGTAAATTAGTTTACAGACCTCACCCCGACCCTCTCCAAAGGAGAGGGAGTAAGAGGTGAACTTAAAGTTTATGATATATTCTACAAAATATTTGAAAATAATAAAGCCACCAAATGAGAAATTCATTTGGTGGCTTTTGTTTGGGGATTGTCAACTGTCAACTATCAACTATCCATTTTCAACTATTTCAAGTATTTTTCCAAAAACTGATCCTGTTCCCAAAGTAAGTGAAGTATATTTTCGCGGGCAACATAACCATGTTGTTCTTTCGGTAAAATAACCATTCGTGCCGGAGCTCCCAACCCTTTTAACGCCTGGAAATAACGTTCGGTCTGTAGTGTAAATGTTCCGGGATTATTATCCGCTTCGCCATGTACCAATAAAATGGGAGTTTTCATTTTTTCGGCATTCATAAACGGTGACATGGTATTGTACACATCTGGTGCATCCCAATAGTTTCGTTGTTCGGTTTGGAAACCAAACGGAGTAAGCGTACGGTTATATGCTCCGCTACGAGCAATTCCACAAGCAAATAAATCGCAATGTGTCAGCAAGTTGGCTGTCATAAAAGCACCGTATGAATGTCCACCCACAGCTACTTTCTTTCTGTCAATAAATCCGAGTGAATCCACCGCATCGATGGCAGCTTTTGCATTAGATACTAATTGTTCAATAAATGTATCATTCGGTTCTTCTTTTCCTTCGCCCACAATAGGGAAAGCTGCATCATCCAGAACAGCATAGCCACGGGTTACCCAATAAACGAATGAACCATAGTAAGGATAAGTAAATTCGTTCGGGTTGGCAGTAATTTGTCCGGCACTGTTTTTATCTTTATATTCAGCCGGGTAAGCCCATATTAGTAAAGGAAGTTTCTCTTTTTTTGTACGATCGTAACCAGCAGGCAAATAAAGTGTTCCGGATAGTTCTACGCCGTCAGCTCGTTTGTATTTAATCAGTTCTTTGTACACATCTTTAATACTCTCGAACGGATTCGGAAAATAGGTTAGTTGTGTCAAATCATTTTTTTTCCGGAATTTCCTGAAATAATAATTGGGATATTCATTTTTAGATTGAATTCGAACCAATGCTTCTCCATTTTTGTAATCTTCTATATCAAATATCTCTTCAATTTTATCGGTATACGATGATTGATAAAGTCTTGAAGTTTTTAGCGTTTTAAGATTAAATTCATCAATAAATGGAAACTGTCCTTTTGAAGTATGTCCTTCTCCAATTAAGAAAAGTGAATTTTTATCAATCGCTAAAACATATTTTCCAAATTCATTTTTCCATGTCTCAAAACTGCCGGGATCAGAATATACATCCTGAAAGTTTCTGTCATAAATTACTTTTGGATTTTCTCCGGGTTTAGATGGATTTATTAAATACGTTTTTTCATTCCTGGTGTCGTACCATTCATCTTGTAATACAGCCACATTATTATTTCCCCAGACAATATTTGAATAGCGTTGAATAGTTTTAGTCAGCAAGTATGGATTTTCAGAAAACGGTGCTTTCCAAAGATAAATAGCGTCTCTGTACGTCACTTTTAATTGTGGATCACCACCATCCAATGCTTCTACATAAAAAAGAGTAGCAGGTTCATCGGCTCTCCAGTTCATCGACCGTTTTCCAGTTCTGACAGCCATAAATCCTTTTGGTATTACTTCCGAAAGTGGCACATCGTTTACCTTTTTGATTTCAATCCCATTTAAGTTATATACTTTGGAAACCTGAGGGAATCGGTTTAAAGGAACAACATAAGAAAATGGTTTTTGAAAGGTGGTAACCAGCATGTAATTTCCATCTGGTGAAATGGAAATAGTGGCATACATATCTTCCTTTTTGAATAGTTCAGTTTTTCCGTTTAAATCTACGTTATAGAGTTCTGAAGTAGTCAGTGTCACAAAATTTGCTTCATCCACGGAATTCTTCAACAAATCAGGATAGGTTCTGTTTTGTGAAGTAGAGCCATTACTCTCCGAAACAATGGGGCCAGTAGGTAAATCACTTTTTGAATCAATTAACGCTAGACGCTTAATAGGCAAAAAACGAACTAATAATTTTTTACTGTCGCGGTACCAGTCAAGTGGATTTCCTAAATTAGCATTTAGTACTGCATCAGTAAGTTTTTTTGCCTGTGCCGTGGCTAAATCCAACACCCAAAGTTCAACGCCTGTTGCACTGGTATTGGTAAATGCAATTTTTGTTTCATCGGGTGCCCATGTAATAAAAGCAATACGTGCATTTGTTGGCAATCCTTTCACTTGAACAGGTTCATTTCCGTACACCTTTCCGACTTTCAAATTGTTAATATAATTTGTTGCAGAAGCAATATTCGTAACCGGATTAATACGCAATCCTCCCATACTCATTTCCACCTGATTTAAATCTTCAAGGGTTTTATAAGTGCTTCGGTAGCTAAAGATTATAAAATTCTTTTTAGTGTCAATTGAAACCTGTGGTGCGCGTTGATAATCGGCCAGTTGCATAATGCTTTCCGGTGGGATTTGATACGCAGGATTCTCCTGAGCCATATTCTTGCTTAATATAGTCATAGTTAATGCAATAATTATAGTTAGTTTATTCATAATCATATATTTAATATTTTCAATACATAACGTTTATTTTTAAACAGTTTCTAGGTGTCAGGACGGTACATAAAAAGAAATTCCTCAAATAGCACAAACGCAACAAATTGTGAAAATCAGCAAGAATGTCCCAGTTTAGAGGATATATTGTTGGCAGCAAATACAATGTAGTTTCATTGTTTTTTTCAATTTCTGGTTTGCTTTGAGCTGGAACAGCGAAAACACTTAACAAGAATTCGTTATTCTGCAAAATTACTAAAATTTTGACAAACTTCAAGAAAATGAAAATGAAACGAATGAATGGGAAAGAAAGTTTAGAAGGAATGGAGTGAAAAGAATAGTAATAGCGATACAGTCAACAAAAATTACGAGTTGCATTAAATTCCCCATTCTTGAATTGGTTTAGGCTAAGAGGAATAATACCCTATGTTCACTATACCCGAAAATTGACTGCACCGCTATACATAATAAAGACTAAGGTTGAAATTACGCAAACAGCTAAAATATATTTGCTCATTTTTGACATACGAAATTATATAAATACCAAATTATAAACAAAAATAATAGAAAACAAATTTGGACATCTTGATTTTTAAAATACTGATTACGTGCGTATTACAATTAATGATTAAATATATTTTGGACATCGATAAAATCAAAGAAAATATTATGTTAAATGGTAGTGGTTTTAAGCAGAAAAAAAATGGCAGGTCATGAAAAAATTATACCCTCTGTAATTATAAAACAACCCAAAAGGTCTATAATAATTCTATTGTGGTAATTCGTGACTACTCAGCACTTCAAGAAGTACTTCATTTGACGTTTTTAGGGAAATTGCAGAGAAAAAAAATGTAATTTTCACAAAAAAAACAGCCAAATTAAAGCGCATAAATGATGAATGTCGCTCCAGAACTCCCCCTTTAGGGGGTTGGGGGGCTGAGTAGTTGTGGTAATTCCGTTGTGACAAACAATTAATCTTAATGGGACAAAATTGAACTATAAGTAAGTGGAAATAATCCCGATAGCTATTTGGTAGTCGTATAATCAAATAAATAAAATTGATGAATAGCACGCGGATAAACGCTGATATATTGGGTTTTAAAACGGATTCTAATTTCGACAAGTCGAAATTGATATTCATCTTATCAGTCATGCTTGCATGACTGAAATCTGTTTTAAATAAGATTAAATATTTTCCGTTCTTATCCGCCCAGTCCGTGAAAATCCGCGTTCTATTCTTTCTATAAAATACGACATTATAGATGTTCTATTACTTCTATGTTGGTACAAACTGGATTAAATATTCTTTGAAGTTAAATCCAACAGAAATAAATCCAAATCTTTGGTATGTTTTAGATTCATCTTTTTAGCAATACGTTGTTTCATCTTATAAATTGCTTCCTGAGTAGAATTAAGTAACATAATCCGGTCTTTGTTAGGTACTTCCAAAAGCTGCAAACAACACCAGGTAATTTCTCTTTTAGTGAGTGTTGGATATTTTTCCTGAAGCAAGGAAATTATATTATTAAATGCTTTATTCATTTCGCTTTCAAAAGCCTCCCAATTGTAAAGATGCAATTTCTTTTCGTAAATTTTCTTATCCAAGATACTGCGTTCTTTTTCCGATACCTTAATACGTAAATTAGTATGCATTAGTTTTGCCTCACTCAACCCTTTCGTTAAATGTTGACTAAGAAACGCTTGTTTTGAATGTAACTTATCCGTTATCTTTTGTATTTTATCTTTTTTCAACAAGCTACTATTGTAATAAAAATACGCTAAATATGAAATAATCAATACCAGTAATATTAAAATAGATGTATTAATAATCAAATCTTTTTTTGCTTTACAAGCTTCGCCGGTTTTATTATGCAAATCCTCAAGTACTATGGCTTTTGTTTGTGATTCGAGAGTATGGATTGAGTCTATATTATCTTGATATTTACTCAAGTAATTTCCCATTATCTCTACATTTCCTAGTTTATATTCTGAATTGGCTAATATCCTATAACATTCTCTTTTTATCAAAAAACTAGTCGGATATGTCAATGCTTTTGTGGAATAATACATTGCCGAATCATATTTTTCCAAATCAAAATAGACATCTCCCAATATATAGCATCTAATCGAATAATTGGTACCACGATATGGATAATGTAAACTATTATTTAAATAATACAAGGCTGAATCCAATATACCTTCTCTATAAAACACATCTCCTTTTTCCTGAAAAACCGTTCCAATTATTAATGGATTTTTTGATTGACTAATAGCTGTGTCAAAATACTTACGAGATTCTTGGTTGTTCTTTAAAAATCTATAAACACGACCAATATCAATAAGTTTAAAAGTGCTTTCAGTTGAATCTTTTACTTTACGAAAGTATGTTAAAGATAATCCGTATTTAATTAAACCTTCATTGTAATTATTTTGAAAAGTACAGATATCACCAAGATCCGAATATATCTTTGCAATATAATAGAAATCATCGGACTGTTTTAAAATATCCAAAGCTAATATATAATAGTTTGTTGCATTATCAAATCTCTGAACTTTTTTAAAGAATCGTGCTTTATAATAATAACAAATGGCTAATTCATGTCCTTCATTCTCTTTATCATAATATTTCATCGAAAAATTAATTAGGGAATCAGAATTAATTACCTCATTATTTTTATCAAGTGCTTTGTATAAAAGTAAACCGTACAAGGCTTTGTTCGATTCATTTTTTAAAGATTCAGGATGAATATTTTGAAGAAGTTTTAATGCAGAATCAGGTTTAGTTTTGAGTAACTCCTCGGCAACAGTTAGATTTGAAGGGATATTCTTACATCCGGCAAAAAGAAATATCAATAAAATATGAAGAAAGAAGAGATGTTTTTTCATATTATTGACCCTTGACTTTAAAAAAATTAGTGCTAAAAATTAAGTATTTTATGCAAATTTACAATTATTACTTAACTTTCGCAAGTTCTCATATAGGGGTTTCCACCCCTAGCCCCGACCTACTTTTTGCCTTGACGCAAAAAGTAGGCAAAAAAGTCAAGACTACGGCTGCTTCACTCGAAAAACTTACGCTCGGTAAGCTCAAATCGTCCAAACTCATTCCGACGAAATACGTCGAAACTCAAACAAGGACGATTTTTAACCGCTTACCTCACTTGTTTTTCGGTTCACCAGCCGAGGTCGCGCATTCAAGAACGACATCGGTATACGATAAAACGTATTTTAACTTATAGTAAAAAGATCACAAGAAACTATATACAATATTTATTCGATAAAATAGAATTTTATAACCAGCTCATTATCAATATATAAATTTAGATATATCAATATTTATCAATAAGTTAAATGCTTGCGAAAGTTGAGTTATTATTAAATAAATCGTTTATACGCCAATGAAAAAAAATGATTACTACTCAGTACACGGAAAAAACGGAAAAACTGATTTCCCTAGGAAAACACTGTTTGGTGTTACTTAATTGTTGGTACAAACTGGATTAAATATTCTTTGAAGTTAAATCTAACAGAAACAAATCCAAATCTTTGGTCTGTTTTAGATTCATCTTTTTAGCAATACGTTGTTTCATCTTATAAATTGCTTCCTGAGTAGAATTAAGTAACATAATCCGGTCTTTGTTAGGTACTTCCAAAAGCTGCAAGCAACACCAGGTCATTTCTCTTTTAGTGAGTGTTGGATATTTTTCCTGAAGCAAGGAAATTATATTATTAAATGCTTTATTCATTTCGCTTTCAAAAGCCTCCCAATTGTAAAGATGCAATTTCTTTTCGTAAATTTTCTTATCCAAGATACTGCGTTCTTTTTCCGATACCTTAATACGTAAATTTGTATGCATTAGTTTTGCCTCACTCAACCCTTTCGTTAAATGTTGACTAAGAAATGCTTGTTTCGAATGTAACTTATCCGTTATCTTTTGTATTTTATCTTTTTTCAACAAGGTACTTTTGTAATAAAAATACGCTAAATATGAAATAATCAATACCAGTAATATTAAAATAGATGTATTAATAATCAAATCTTTTTTTGCTTTACAAGCTTCGTCGGTTTTATTATGCAAATCCTCAAGTACTATTGCTTTTGTTTGTGATTCGAGAGTATGGATTGAGTCAACATATTCCTGATATTTCAACAAATACTTTCCCATCACCTCTACATTCCCACGCATATATTCGGTATTTACCAAAATTCGATAACATTCTCTTTGAAGAAAATATGTTGTGGGATATTTTAAAGCTTGTTTAGTATAATAAACAGCAGAGTCATAAAGACATTTTTCATAGTAGACATCTCCTAAAAAAGAACATCTAATTGCATTATTAGTCCCTACAAACGGGAAATTAAGACTTTTCTTTAAATAAAATTCAGCTGAATCAAATTCTTTTGTGTCAAAATAATTAATTCCGATTTCTTGTAAAGCAGAGCCATATAACATCGAATCTTTTGTTTCATAGATAGCTTTTCTGTAATTCTTTAGAGCTTCATTGCTGTTTTTTAGAAACCGATTTACTCTGCCTATATTAACATGTGTATAACTAACTTGTGTTGAATCGTTAGCAATCTGAAAATAGTTTAGAGCCATTTGATATTTTAACAGAGACTCATTATAGTTATTTTGAATAGAACATATATCACCAAGATCCGAATATATCTTTGCAATATAATAGAAATCATCAGACTGTTTTAAGATGTCCAGAGCTACTATATAATAGCTTGTTGCATTATCAAATTGTTGGGATTTTCTTAAAAAACGCGCTTTATAATAATAACAAATGGCTAATTCATGTTCTTCATTCTCTTTATCATAATAATTCATCGAAAAATTAATTAGTGAATCAGAATTAATTATCTCATTATTTTTTTCAAATGCTTTGTATAAAAGTAAACCGTACAAGGCTTTATTCGATTCGTTTTTTAAAGATTCAGGATGAATATTTTGAAGAAGTTTTAAAGCAGAATCCGGTTTGGTCTTGAGTAACTCCTCAGCAACAGATAGGTTTGAGGGGATATTCTTACATCCGGCAAAAAGAAATATCAATAAAATATGAAGAAAGAAGAAGTATTTTTTCATATTATTGACCCTTGACTTTAAAAAAATTAGTACTAAAAATTAAGTGTTTTATGCAAATTTACAATTATTATTAAATAAATCGTTTATACGTCATGAAAAAAGAGACTGAAATTACTTTCAGCCTCCTTCAACACACTAACTCAAATATTATGCTTTTAAAATCCAATTGCGAAAAGCAATGCCACAAGGGGGAACTTCTGCCGTTTTTTTTCTTATATTACCAAAAAATTCAGCATTTTTAGCGACACCGTCCTCATACTGTGAGTCTAATTTAGAATTAAAAACATCATAGAACTCTTCGTCAGCCCCGGTTATCTGAACATAAGTATCTGAAATAGCATATACCAGTTCATTGCTTTTTTTGATTTCAACATCAATACTATTGTAAATCGGATTCCATGATTTATTTTCGATTAATCCCGTAGCTTGCGGAATCAATTTTACTAATCCTGTATCAACTTCATTCCCATTTAGTAATAGTTCGGCAGCTTTTTTATTAAAATGCTTCATAAACTCCAAAGCACTTTCTTTATTATCAACCAACCCTTCTTTTACTATTTCGTCAATAATAGTGTCGATGGAAAAATTATTATTCACATTTACCTGAGCAAAATATGAATTCGGATTATTGTATAGTTGTCGTCTTTTTAACCAGACTTTTAGTACGTTTTTCATAACGAGAGTATTTTATTTAAAGCTACGAAGTAAAACTTCGTAGCTTATCGGATTTATAAATTAATTTGTTCGGTATATACGGTAGAACCATAAGTTACACTTACTGTGTAATCACCTTTTTTGAAGAAATCTACAGGTATACTTACTTCTGCTGTATTATCAGTATCAACAGCTATTTGATAGACAAGATTTGACTTCGAATTGTAAACTGAAACAGTAGCAATACCTACAGGAGAATTAAAGTTGACCATTATATCATCTGCTACTAAATCTACAGTTATTGAGCTAATAGATGATACATCAGAAAGGGTACTAAATGTACTTAAAGTAGTTTTGGAATTTATTGTAGGAATTGTTGGATCTCCACTCGGTCTAATAAGATCACCTGCAAAAACAAACTGACTGACAACTAATGTTGTTAAAACTAATAATTGACCAATTGGCTTTTTGATTAACTGTTTCATAATAATTTTTATTTTTTAAAGAATTGAACATAGAATTTTTCTACTGCTAAATTATGCAGTAGAATTCTATTCTACAAAATATCAAGCGAAAAAAAGTGAGACATGCTTTTTTTTAAACAGCTGAATGTATGGCATTTATATTTGGACAAAGTGCTATTTGTGAGACATGCAAAAAAATGCGAAATATTTTAGGTTAATTTCGCGTAAATCTCTACAATGTGAAATGAGAAAAGTTTATTTTTCGGTAGATATGTCCTGAAGAAATTGCTCAAATTCTTTGGTGCCCGAGAGATTAAGTTTTTGAACAATTCGTTGTCTTAATTTATATAAACTAGCCAATTGACAGTCTAATATAATTAATATATCAGTGGTGGGAACTTCAAGTAAGAGGAGAGAACATAAAATTAATTCTTTACGATTAATATCCGTACTTTTTCCGTATAATACAATAAATAAATTATTAAAAGTTTGATTCATTAATTTTTCAAACCGACCCCAGTCATCTAAATGTAAACAAAAAGTATATATTTCTATGTCAATTTGTTCTCGCTCTCTAATATCGGCTTTTTTATAACTTGTAGATTTTGACAATCTAGTTTCTTCTATTTTCTTAATTAAACTTTCTTTTAAAAGGACCTGTTTATTTATCAATTTTATTTCAACATTTTTCAATTGAATATCCTTGCTTTTACTCCTTTTGCGCAATTTTAAGAAAATAAATATACTCAAAGAAATAATTAGAAGGATAAATGAAATAAGAGCAACAACATATTTTTTTGATTTCTGAACTGTACCTTTTGTTATATAAATATCTTCTAATACACTGGATTTTGTTTGAATCTCAATTTTTCTTACAGAATCTGTACAATCTTGATATTTTCCCATATATAACTCCGTTTTCTTAAAATCTCCTTTTTTATACTCTGTATTTGCAAGTATTCTAAAGCTTTCCCTTTGAATTATGTATGTATTTGGATATTTGAATGATAAATTTGAATAATAAATTGCAGATTCATATCTATTTAATCTGTAATAAATATCTGCCAACACATAACATCTTATAGCATAATTTGTACCTTTGAATGGGTATAACAAACTTTTATTTAAATATATTAGTGCAGAATCGTATTTTGAATCATTATAATAGTTTATACCAATTTCTTGTAAAGCTGCACCATTAACAAATGAATCTACTGTTTGAGTTAATGCGCTATTATAGTAAACAAAGGCCTTTTTAAAATTTTTTGATAAACGCCAGACTCTACCAATATCAATTAATTTATATGATGTCTCGATTAAATCATTTGCTTTCTGAAAATAGAATTTTGATTGTTGAAATTTTAATAATGCTTCCTTATAATCTTTTTGAAACGAACAAATATCCCCCATATCAGAGTATATTTTTCCTAACAAATAGTTCTGATTTGAATTTTGAATTAAATCCTGTGCTTTCAAATACAATTCAGTAGCCTTATCAAATCGTTGTGCAATCTTATATAACCTTGCTTTATAATAATATGCAATGGCTAATTCATTATTTTTAAAGGTGTTTTTATAATAGTTAATTGAAAAATTTATAACAGAGTCTGCAGGAAGTGAGCTATTTGTTTTATCAAGTGCCTGAAAAAGTAAAATTCCATAAAGCGCACGATTTTCATCGGATTTTAGTTGAGTGTTTTTTATGTTTTGTAATAAGTGTAGTGCTGAATCGGGGGAAGTTTCTAAAATTTGTTCAGCAATTTTTAATTCATTGGGCGAAGTTACACATCCTGTTAATAACAGAAGAAATAAATAGATGAATATACGGAATTTATACAGCATAAAAAGGCATGAGGGGATTCTCTAAATTAATTTTAGAATATCTATGCAAAACTACAAATTTAAATTCGGTTTTTTTCTACAATACAGAACATCTTTAAATCAAAAAAACACAAAAAAACCTTAATACAACTACTTATTATACACATTACGGATGATTATGCAACTGCCAACGTAAATATGCTTATTTTGACATTTGTTATTTTTGTAAGTGCTTTTATGCAGGCCTCCAAAGTAGAGCCGGTAGTTAAAACATCATCAATAAGTAAAATGTGTTTTCCTGCGTAGGTGTTTTTGTCGTTAACATCAAAAATACCTTCGGTATTTTCGTATCGTTCGTATACTGTTTTTTTAGTTTGCGTGGTATTTTCTCTGATTCTTATCAAAGTCTTTGTATCCATTGGTTTTTCGAAAATATCAGAAATTCCCTTTCCTATCCACTCACTTTGGTTATATCCCCGTTTAGCAAATTTTTTGGGATGTAGTGGAACAGGAATTATTACATCTACCGTTGAAAAATCGACTGATTCTAATAGGTCGGCAGCAGCATATTTACCCAACACCTCTCCTATTTCTTTGTTACCTTTGTATTTTAGAGCATGAAGTAATTTTTGAAAAGGAGAACCTTTTTGAAAAAAGAAAAAAGAAGTACCCCGATAGACATTCACTTTTCCCCAGAACTTTTTTTCAATCGGATTGTCTTGTAGCAAATGAAAATTAGTTTTTGGAATTTCATGCAAACAGGACATACAAATATGTTGCTCATTTTTTATCAAATTTTCGCCACATACCAAGCATACATTTGGAAAAAATAAATCAAAAAAATCTTTCAATGGATTTGTTTTCATGAGCTCATTAATTTTTTTAATGATTATCTGCAATTTGACCTAATTTAAATTTGAGACAAGAATTAAGTAATGAGAATAATATAATGTCGTATCAATATTCAAGTAATTGACTGTATATCTTAATTTTATTAAATAGTAAATACTTAATACTGGTTTTTGATTCAAAATAAATGATTCCTATAAAAAAATATAACCACGAATTTACACAAATTATAAATATGCATTTTTAGTAAAAATTCATGGTTGAAAATGAATTCAATATTTTATTATACAAAATAATTGTGTTTAATATTTATAAGTAATTGAAAACAAATAATGTCGTATTTTGCATGAAAATATTTAAGAATAGAACGCTGATTTTCACTGATAGAGTGGATTTGAAAAAACGGATTTGAATTCCGATAAATCGGAATGATTTAC
>JAQUWU010000057.1 GCA_028692715.1 Paludibacter sp.
CTACAATGCAACTTCAGAAATACTACAACTGAATTTCAATAACATGCATGTTTTAATGGCTGATTTAAAGCCCAAAAATGTACGTATTTAATGGTTTTGAGCTGTTTTTGCTGCAAAATGGGTTAAGACGCAACTATCTGTAAATCATTCCGATTTATCGGAATTCAAATCCGTTTTTTCAAATCCACTCTATCAGTAAAAATCAGCGTTCTATTCTTAAGTATTTTCATGCAAAATACGACATTATTTGTTGTCAATTACTTAACAAGAATTATTCCCAAAATAGCAAAAATAAATTTTACATAAACAATCCATTGAAATACATCCAAACGATATACCGTACGAATTTGCCTAATAACATTGATATAGCAACAATCCACCAACGACAACGGAAAAAACCTGATGCTACTGCAATAATGTCACCAACTCCCGGAAGGAAGGAAAAGAATGCGAACCAATCGCCGTGTTTATGAATTTTGTCGGCAAATTTCTCAATTTTTTCTTTTTTTATGCGGAAGTATTTTTCAATCCATTCCATTTTGCCCATTCTACCAAGGTAATAGCAGGTCAATCCACCAAACCAATTGCCCAGGGTGGCTATATAGACACAAGCCCAAGCGTCTAATCCACCGAACACCATTGCCGAGAAAATTACTTCAGAGCTAAAAGGTACCACAGTGGCGGCTAAAAATGAAGCAATAAAAAGCCCCAGGTAACCAAGTTCTAAAAGTCCGGTCATTTAGATAAAAATATATTTAGAAATAACGTAGAGGAGATTGATAACGACAAAGACTATAAAAAGTATTCCGTAAAAGTTGTTTGTTTTCAGAGTAAAAGCGTATGAGGCCAGAAATGAATATAATAGGGCAATTATTGGTAAAAAGGAAGGTAATTGATTTTGAAAAACGATTGATAATATTCCAATTGAAATCAATAATAAAATAAAGAAATTGAGATTGTTACGAGTTCGAATAGCATCGCTGTTGGTTATAGAAAACATTCCAATTAGTGTAATAATCAGAATTAATAATATGGAGCTGAAATAAATAATTCGGGATATGGAAAGGTTTAAATCACCTAAGTTTAAATTGAAATTAGCACTTAAAAGTTGCTGAAATTCTATTTGCTGATTGAAATAGTATAAACCAGATAAATAGATAATCCATGGAGCTAAAATTCCAAAAAGAGTTGCTAAAAAGGTTCTTAATGATAAACTCTGAAAAATAACAAACCCAATCCAAAAAACAGGAATCAGAAAAATTAAAGGATTTATAATTATACTTGCAATACCTATTAATAAGCTTCCCATAAAAGCCATCTCAGAGGCTTTTTTATTTCTGTACATATTCAGAAAATAGAAAAGAGAAAGAATGAAAAGTGTCAAGCTTATGTGTGACCCGTTAACAATATGCGTTTCATTCCAGGTTCCCACTAGTAAAAGAAAGATCAATAAAGGAAGAAACGTTCTGGTTTTAATGATGGTGAATCGGTTATTAATTTGTGCAATTAAAAAAGCGTTCAAAAGAGTAAATCCAACTCCAATGAGGTTGGAAAACAAGGTGTCTGGCTGTATGAACGATTGAAGATAATTTACTGCAAAAGAGTTTTGTACAGGTAGAATCCCAACACGACCCCCAAAAAACGTAGACATCCAAATAACAAAACACGAAATGACTAAAACAATTGCTAAAGGAATACTTGGGACTATTATATTTTTTAAAGAAACTTTCATGAGCTTTTTTATACTGAACTTTATTTTTCAGAGATGACAAAGTTACATTAAAATTTTAAAAATATCAGAGTTGTGCTTTTTGTTTTTAGTTTCTTGTTGATATTTGGAATAAAAAATATGTCTGCTAAAATTAATTAACAGACATATTTGATAAATTTGATATTGAAGATTATTTCAATCCTCTTCTTTTCAATAATGCTTCCGGATTTGGATCGGCACCACGGAAGGCACGGTACAATTTCATCGGATCATCCGTATCACCGCGCTCCAAAATATTTTTTCGGAATGCTGTAGCAACTTTAGGATTATAAACATCTCCTGTCTCTTTAAATGCCTGAAATGCATCAGCATCTAGTACTGCTGCCCATGTGTAGCTGTAATATCCTGCAGAATATCCTGTAGTGAAAATATGATTGAAGAATGTACTGCGATAACGAACAATAATTTCAGGAATCATTCCCATACGTTCAAGTGAAGCTTTCTCAAATGCGGCAACATCAAAATCAGCAGTATCTTTAATAGTATGATAATCCATATCCAGAATAGAAGCTGATAATAACTCGGTGTTAATAAATCCCTGATTGAAAGTACCAGCTTTCTGAATTTTATCCATTAATTCCTGTGGCATTACTTCACCTGTTTGGAAATGTTTTGCATAGGTTTTCATTACTTCCGGTTCCCAACACCAGTTTTCCATAACCTGTGATGGAAGTTCTACGAAGTCACGGGCAACATTTGTACCTGATAAACTTGGATAAGTAGCTTGAGTCAGCAAACCGTGTAATGCATGTCCAAATTCATGGAACAGCGTTTCCACTTCATCCATGTTAAGAAGTGATGGTTTGTCGACCGTTGGTTTTGTGAAATTACCCACATTACAAATTATCGGGCGATGATTAACACCATCTTTCTTATATTGCTCCACAATATTATTCATCCAGGCACCTGCACGTTTTCCCGGACGAGGGAAATAGTCGGTGTATAAAATACCAATTAATGAGTCATCGGCATCTTTTACTTCAAAAACTTCAACATCAGGATTGTAGACAGGCATACTGTCGAGTTTTATAAATTTCAATCCGTAAAGTTTTGAAGCTAAATCGAATACTCCCTGACGAACATTCTCCAGTTTGAAATAGGGTTTTAGTGCTTCTTCGTCTAAATCGTATTTTTCTTTACGTAGTTTTTCGGAATAATACCACCAATCCCATGGTTCCAGTTTTTCGCCTTTACCATCTTTGTCCATCATTTTTTGTAATTCATAGGCTTCAACTTTAGCTTTTGCAAGAGCTGGTGTCCAAACAGTTTTCAGAAAATCATACACAGTTTTTGGCGTTTTGGCCATGGTGTCATCAAGAATAAAGTCAGCCGAAGATTCAAACCCAAGAAGATGCGCTTTTTGAGTACGCAGTTTCATGATTTTTACAATCACTGCTTTGTTGTCTTTATCATTGTCATGGTTAGCACGGGTAGTATAAGCCATTAACAGCTCTTTTCGTAACTCACGATTTTTACTATATTGCAGAACAGGAATAAAGCTTGATTTTTGAGTAGTAAATACCCATTTACCATCCAAACTATCTTCTTTGGCTGTTTCAGCAGCAGCTTGACGAACACTCTCGGGAAGTCCGACCAATTCGGCTTCATTTTCAATTACCTTTTTATAGGAGTTCGTTTCGTCCAAAACATTTTGACCGAATGTAAGTTCCGCTAATCCCAGATTTTTGTTTATTTCACGAAGTTTAGCTTTGTCTTCTTCGTTTAAATCTGCTCCACTACGAACAAAATCTTTATGATATTTTTCCAGTAAACGGTTTTGTTCAGCATTTAAACCAAGAGTTGAACGATTGTTATACAGGATTTTAACGCGAGCGAATAATTTTTCGTTTAGATAAATATTGTCGCTGTGTTCTGACAGAATTGGTGTTACCTCTTCAGCAATTTTGGCCATATCATCATTTGTCTCGGCAGAATACAAATTGAAGAACACAGAAGAAATCTTTTTCAATAATTCTCCACTGTAATCTACTGCAGCAATGGTATTTTCAAAAGTTGGAGCTTCTTTGTTATCGGCAATAGCATCAATTTCAGCTTGATGTTGTTTAATGCCCTCTTTAAACGCCGGCATATAATGCTCGTTTTTAATCTGGTCGAAAGGTGGAGCACCATATTTGTTTGTATAATCTTTAAAAAAAGGATTGTCGTTTTTAGCGCAACCCACAAGGAGTAGTCCCATGATAAGTGATAATAAGATTTTTTTCATAAAAAAATGTTTTTGTGAAATTTAATAGTGTAAGACGCAAAGATAAGAATTTTATGTATGAATATACAATAAATGTTGCGAATTAACCGACAAAATATATTTATTCTCTGTTGAGATAATTTAAAACTTCAATTTTATCTTTCTTCAATTGCTCAATTAACTCATCAATATTGTTGAATTTTATTTCATCACGTATTTTAGTTATAAAATCAATTTCAACTGTTTCATTATAAATATTGTCGCTGAAATCAAAAATATTTACTTCAATACTTATATTTTTACCATTGTTGAGGGTTGGCCTTTTACCTACATTCATCATCCCATTGAATTTCCTTTTATTCCATCGAAATTTAACTGCATAAACGCCAATGGCTGGGACTAATTTCTCACTTTCCAAAATTTCTATATTTGCTGTTGGAAAACCAATTTTTTGACCAACCTTAAAACCATTAATCACCTTACCCATAATGGAGTAATTGTAAGTTAACAGCTTGTTTGCAAGCTCAATATTGCCAGTGTTCAAAGCATCTCTTATAGTTGACGAACTGATTTTTGTTTCGGAGTCAGTGCTGAAACGATTTGCTTTTATTACTTCCATTCCCAACAAAATGCCATATTGTTTGTATTCAGAAAAGCCATCGGCTCTGTTATGCCCAAAACGATGATCGTGACCAACCAGCAATGTTTTTACGTTGAACTGTTCTGAAAGTATTGTTTTTAAGAATTCGTAAGCTGATAATTTTGCCATTTCCAATGAGAAATCAAGTACAATACAAGTGTCTATTCCGGTAGTTTCAAGTTGTTCCAGTTTCTCCTTTAATGTTGTTATCAGTTGTGGTTGAAAATCAGAATGTAAAACTTTACGAGGGTGATTTCTAAACGTAACAACTACACTCTTTAGATGCTGTGTTGTGGCTAAATTTTTTAATTCTTCAATTAAAAAACGATGTCCGGCATGCACACCATCGAAAAATCCGACCGTAGCAACACAGGGTGTAAATGAATTTATTTCAGATTGATATATGATTTGCATAAAAAAAATCAAATAAACGTTTCGTCTTTGAGCAAAAAACTCAAATCTTCGTGTTCTTTTACCAGATAAGTCTGAATTCCCAGTTTAGCAGCTTGTTCAATGTTTTTTAAGCCATCATCTAAAAACAAACATTCATTAGGTCGAACTTGTTCATCTTCCAGTAATTTTAGAAAAATCTCAGCATCTGGCTTTGCCATATGCATTTCGTAGGAGAAATAGCAAGCGTCAAAAAAGTCATTGATTGTTTTTCCTCTTTTAGCAAATTCGCCGGCAGCGCTCACCTCAATATGCAATGGGTTAGTATTGCTCAACATTACTATTCTAAATTTTTCTTTTAATTCTGTCAGGATTTCTAGTTTCTCATCAGGAATGTCACACAGGAAAGAGCACCAAGCAGTATCAATTTGCTCGTTGGAAAGTGCTGTTGTTTCGAATTTTCGTATTTCTTCTCTGAATTTTTCTGTCCCGATATTTCCTTTCTCAAAATCGAGAAAGAAATCTTTTTGTCCAAAGTTACTCAGGTAGTTATCAATATTTTGAATGCCTAATTGTTTGAAGTTTAAAATACATTGCGGTAAATCCAAATTTATCAGTACGCCGCCAAAGTCGAATATAATGGTAGAAATATTACTAAATTGTTTCATTTTATAAAAAAAGTAACTAAGAATTTTTGCAGAATGACAAAATTTACTACTTTTGCATTCGCTTTGCAAAGATACTAAATATTTAGCAAAAGCAGGGCTTACAGCGGAGTTTGTAAGTAGCACCTGACTCTTCCGATAGCAAACGAAAGAAAAGGTTTTTAAATAGGAAATTATATAACAATATATTTTCGGGCCTATAGCTCAGTTGGTTAGTAGCACCTGACTCATAATCAGGGGGTCACTGGTTCAAGCCCAGTTGGGCCCACCCTTGGAAAAAACACTTATTCGTTCATTCGGGTAAGTGTTTTTTTTATTCTGTTACGTTTTATCCCCGATATAATCAATTTACGAAATCAAAAAATCTTTTTTATCTTTGTGGAGACTCATTTGTTGAACTTTATCAGCCATCTCTATGGTAGGATGTTACATTCTTTTCAGTGCAAAATTACAGAAGTATTATATTGGTGCAACTCAAGAAGATATTTCAATTAGAATTGACAAGCATAATCTTGGCAGTTATGGGAAGCATCGATTAACGGCTGTAGCAGACGACTAGGAACTATTTCTCTTTATTTCTGCCAATGATTATCCGCATGCCATTCGATTGGAAAGAAAAATAAGACCAATGAAATCTACAAAATACGTTACTAATTTAGTTTCTTATCCGGAAATGTTAGAGAAGTTGGTTAGTAGCACCAGACTCTCCCGATAGAATTCGTGGACTGCGTTCCATTTATATTCTTTAATGAAGAGATACGACAATATTTGAATTCTATTACTTAATTTATGGTAAGTGCATCGAACTAAATAGTTTATATTATTATTTGATATTTAAGCTCTGAAAAACAGCAGTTTAATATATTTTAATAGTATAAACTAATTTCGGGCATATACTTAGAATGTTACAGATTTAAGTATATTTGAGATTAAATATTGTTATAATGGAGTTGTTTATAAATTAAAGCTAAGAGAATTCACTCATTCAAATTTAAATAGAAAATATGCAATTCATGAAGAATTGTATAAATACTTGGGAAAAAGATTTGACGATTACCTCCGACCTGACTGTAGAATAATGTGTCGGATTTAGGAAGCCGTTTTTAAACCATCAATAACCCTTCCCCCTTTTGGGGTACTTCCCTTCCAAAGAAGGGAAGATCATCTGGCTAGTTAGATTTGCACATTGCAGAATATTTGCTGAAATTTGTGTTTGCATAACATTGTTATTTCCAGTAAACTTGCTTCCTCCCGTCTGTCTCATTTGAAAAAGATGGTGAGCGCAGGTGATAAATTTATACAGAATTATATAAAACGATAAAAGTTATATTATCTGATATTATGACTTGTTTTAAACTTTAACGTGTGATTATTTGTTTAGTAGATAGAAACAAATATCTTTGCATGCAAAATATGAAACAAATTGGAGTTAGTAGGTGCAAACAGGGAGCAGGTGCAACGGTTTTTGGATGATTTTCATCAAAAGACTAAAGTTTTCGACATCGTGTTTCGTGATCATCGGGATAAAAACTTTCATGCGTTATTAAAATTAGAAATTTGTTCGTACAGGCGGAATGAAATAATTGCCGCTTTGCAGATTGAGAATTACTCGGAAGGTCCCTTGCCGGATACCCTTTACAAATTATCGGAAATGTGGGTGTTTGGTAAAACAGAGAAAAGGAAAGAAATATACATCAAGATTTCCATGGGTGCTCCAGGCAGCCAAACCATTTGTATATCCTTTCATATAGCGGAAAGAATCATGAACTATCCTTTCAAAAAAACAAAAAAATGACAAGCCCATTTACCGGAGGAGACGCCATCCTCATTAAAGAACCCAGGGAATACGATTTTCGCGGTTCAAAATTTTATATTATTCACCACCATTATCATTGTATCGATACAAAGGAGGATTATACCGATGCACGGTTGGATAACCTGAACCTAAATCAGGTATATAACCAATATCGCGAAAAAGAAGGAATTCCTTTTCCTGATGAAATTACGGCATACCGTAAACAATATGATTTCCCGGCCACCAAAATGTCACAGATGTTAGGATTTGGCGTAAACATGTATGGAAAATATGAATCGGGTGAAATACCTAACAGTTCGAACGGAAGAATGATTAATATCTGTAAAGATCCCGAGATATTTAGAAATTATTTTATCAGTAGTTTGTCCCATCAATTTTCCGACAAAGAAAAAGAATCAATAATCAAAAAGATAGACAAAGCTGTTGATCATAAAAGAGCCAATATAAATGATGAATATGAGAAATATGCTGCACTTGGAAATGTTCCCCGTGGTATATTAACCGGTTTTGTCGCCCCCAATTTGGAAAAAGCCAGACAGATGGTAGTTTATTTTGCCTGCCTTTGCAGCCCGTTTACTACCAAGATGAATAAATTGCTTTATTATGCCGATTTCCTGAATTACAAACGAACTGGTTTTGCCATTAGCGGAATAACATATCAGGCAAAAAACTATGGCCCTGTACCCGAACGATATGATGGACTCTATGGGAATGTTTCCGATATTGTTGATCGCGTTGTTGAGTATTACAGCGATGAAAAATCAGGTGAGCGGCTGAAAACAGAAAAAGAGTTTGATGTTTCATTGTTTAGCGAAGAAGAATTGAGATCATTGGAAAAAGTTGCCAGTCGTTTTAAGAATACAACGACAAAGGACATTGTTTTAATCAGTCACGATGAAACTGCGTGGATTGAAAATGAAGCAAACGAGGATTTTATATCTTATCAATCTGCTTTTGACCTGAAAGCATTAAACTAGATGATTTGAAATAATAAACAAGAAAACCCTTCCGCTACGTTCGTCCCCGACCCTCTCCAAAAGGAGAGGGAGGAAGAAAAGGCGACATTAACCAGATGCGAAGTTATTTCCTTTAATTATCCGAAGCTAAAAATTGAGTGCTCTCCGATTTGTACAAGAATTCTGTTCTAGGCTTACATATCGAAAAGGGTCTCCTTTTTACTATTAATCCCCATGTTCTTAACTTATGAGGAATGGGGATTTCATACTTTGAACTGAGTTTTTTACGCCAACAACCTTTCCAATTTACTCTTCCATTTTTCCCAATCCGGCATTTCTTTTGTTTGCAAATCCAAGAATTTCTGAGTATGGTCATGATGAACTAAATGGCAAAGCTCATGAACGATTACATATTCGATGCAAGCCTTGGGAGCTTTTATTAATTCAGGATTCAAAATAATCCTGCCTTTAGCCGTACAACTACCCCAACGAGTAGGCATCTGCCTAAGCGATAGGTGATAAGTGGCAAGTGATAAATCATGTTTTGATACGAACTTATCAAATAAAGGTTCTGCCATCTTATGAAATCTCTCTTTGGCTTTGTCAAAATACCAGGCTTCAACCAAAGCTTTTACCTTTGTATTGTCACGGGTATACACCTCTAAAAACTGACCTTTTAGTTTAACCCCGTCCCTTATAACTCCTAACTCATCACTCATCACTCTTATTCGGTATTGTTTCCCGAGATACAAATGTGTTTCCCCTCCAATAAATTTTCTATCAGTTAACCGCGGATGAAAGGAAAGAAAGAAACTCAATTGCCGGATAATCCAGGGTGCTTTCTTTTTGAGTTTTTCTTTAACGGCTTCAACAGGAGTATTCACAGGTGCTTTTACCAAAACATCCAAATCAGGAGTTACTGTTATTCCCAGTGTTTTTCTGTCCGAATACTCCAACCTGAAATCAATTCGTTTTGAGCCATATTCTATATAATCTGTCATCCTTTATAACGAACTTTAGCTACATCCAGACATTTATTGGCAATCTCATCCATCTCTCCGAATGAAAGATTAATATTGTATTTATCACGCACATCATCAATTAAATAATCTCCAATTTCAATTTGCAGTTTACCGGTTATGTTTGTTTTAAACGGCCAATCAATGATAGGTATTCCATCAGCTAAAACAGCCTTTTGTACCAATTCATCAATTTTCAATGCGGTCTTTATAGATATTTCTTTTTTTATAACAGGGTCAGTCATTTTTTCATTCAACGATTCAATACTTAACCCATAAAAGGCTTTTGCCACATCCTTATCTTTCAATTCATCAGGGATATCACTGTCGGTATGTGCCAACACATTGTTCATTATTTCCTGAACGCGCATTAAATACATCACTTCATTGAGTCGATGAGTTTCGTATTCGTAAATAGTTTCTTTCAACATCTGTGAAAACTTTTTATAGAAAGCCGGATCTTCATCCATTTTTTCTGATATATGTTTCGCAGTTCGACTTGCAATCTTATCTGCTTTAGCTGCTTTTCCTGTGGTGTTTTCTACTTCTTGTTGAAATTTTTCTTTATCAAATATATTGACTAATTCAGTTATTGTTTCTACCTTCTCAGTCGTAATGTGGGTATCAATTAATTTCTGAATCTGTCCTTCATATTGTTTGTAATCAACGGTATCACTATATCTTTCTACCACAGCTAGTCGCAGTTTCAAAAACATGGTCAAATCTACTTTGTAGCGATCAATTGTTTTTTCATTCACTTCTTTATAAAACTGAATGGATGAAAGTGCCAGTTTCAAACTTTTAGCAAAGGATGCTAATTTGTCGTAGAAAATGGTGCGTACTGCTTCGTCTTTTAATAATATCTGATATGCTTCTGCATCTCTTTTATTGATAATTGTTTTGAATAAATCCCATAACTCGGAATGTTTTTGTGGAAGCTTCTTTATCTCGTCCGAGATATTGGTAAGAGTACCAACAAGATCTTCATCGTCAAAATCTTCAAAGCCTGAATATAATTCCAGTGCATCGTCCAGATTCTCGATAACACCGTAATAGTCTATTATATAACCGAAATCTTTATCGGGATAAATACGGTTTACACGAGCAATTGCCTGTAACAGTTTATGCCCTTGCAAATTACGGGTAAGGTATAAAACTGTGTTCTTAGGTTCATCAAAACCAGTAAGCAACTTATCAACCACAATAATTATTTCAGGTTTATCGGTTTTCTTGAATCGGTTGATAATATTACTTTCATACTTTTTTGCATTACCATGCTCATCCATCATTTTCTTCCAAAAACGATTTTCCAGCTCGTTCGATTTCTCGTATGCACTGTCTTCGCCTTCCCGCTCATCAATAGTAGATATCAAAACTTCACTGCTGACGATGCCTATTTCATCCAAAAAATTTTTATAGCGAATGGCATTCACTTTTTTATCGCAAACCAATTGAGCTTTGAAAGGAGTTCCCCGCCAGTTATCTCTAAAGTGCAAACTGATGTTCCAGGCAATGGCATAAATTTTCTGTTCGGCACTATTCAGTTGATCGGCTCTACTGAATTTCTTTTTGAAATCCGCCTTCTGATAATCGGATAAAGGTTCAGAAACCATACCGAAAAAGATATCCAACGGACTTTCATTTACTACCTGACGGGCTAGCCTTCCTTCGTACAACAAGGGAATAACCGCTTTATCCTTCACAGCCTGATCAACAGTATAAGCATCTATGATACCACCGAATTTGGCTGCCGTACTTTTGTCTTTTCTAAAAAGTGGTGTTCCGGTCATGGCAATAAAGCAGGCATTGGGTAATGCCTTTTGCATTTCTATATTAAATGTTCCGTGTTGTGTGCGGTGACCTTCATCCACCAAAACAAATATATCGTGACTGTCTAGCGGTTGCTTCATTTTCTTCATCGCTGCCACAAACTTATTGATAATGGTGGTCACCACCGCATCACTTTTACTTTCTAACAACTCTACCAAGCGTTGACCCGTGGTGGCATTATCTACAAACCTGCCGCATTTACGAAATGTACCAGTAATCTGATTGTCAAGATCTGTGCGATCGGTTACCAGCACTATCTTCGGATTACGTATCGATTTCTCTAACGCAATAGCTTGGGCCAACATAACCATGGTCAAGGATTTTCCGCTTCCTTGGGTGTGCCATATCACACCACCTTTTCTACGTCCACCTTCAATTTGCAATATCCGTTGCATCGATTTCTTTATGGCGAAAAACTGTTGGTAGCGGGCAATCTTTTTAGCTCCGTTATCAAAAAGAATAAAATTGAAAATCAAATCCAATAAACGTTCAGGTCTGCAAAGTCCATATAGATACTCATCCTGTATGGTGGGTTGAATTTCTTCCACTTCCATTGCATCGAAATAATTTCGCACATACCTAAATCGGTCACCAAACATTTTATTTTTCTGTTCCAGTGATAATGCTTTGTTTTTCAGCGAGAACAATTCTTTCCTATATTGTTTTTCTTCCTCGTCAGTTACAAACTTCTCTGTCCATTTTGCCCAAAATTTTTCGGGCGTGCCGTTAGTTGCAAACGATGCTTCCTGAGTGGCAATGCTAATTATAATCTGAGAATACACATACAAACTTCGTATTCCATCTTCTTGCTGATTGCGTAATTGTTGACTAATCGCCTGTTCCAAGGGCTTTTTTAAGTCTGGACGTTTGCATTCAATCACACTCATCGGAATACCGTTCACAATCAACACCAAATCGGGACGATAATGCTCCTTGCTGGAGCTACGCATTACGCTATATTCTTCAGTTACATGAAAAACATTATTTGCGGGATTTTCCCAATCAATATATTGAACGGTAATACTTTTTTTATCGCCGTCAAAACTCTGGTCAAATGCTTTCCCCAATGTAATGAGATTATAAAGTGTTTCGCTGGCTGCAATATAGCCATCGTTCATCGGCAACTCCTTTATTGTTCGTATAGCATTTTCGATATTGACATCACTGATAAAGGTGGTTTTGGTGGAACTGATTCTTTTGTCGGCATTGAGTTCTTTCAATTGCTTCCGCAAAATATCTTCCAATAGCACATTGCTGGTTTTACCACCCCGTAAGTTTTCCGCTTCCGATGGACTTAGATAGATATATCCTAACTTTTGCAGCATCTGCAAAGCTGGTATCTGGGAAATATGGTCTTCTTTGAATGAAGGAATATTCATTGTTTTTTTAAATTTGAGAAAATTATAAAGCTAATACAAAGAATTTTTTCCTCATATGGAGAATCCTTTACGCCTAATTTTATTTTTAATACAGAGAATTTAAGTGTCGATACGGAGAATTAGTTAGCCTAATAACAAACATGTAAATGGCTAATATTTACATGTTTATCTTTATTATAATCTGAAGTATATAGTTTAGTATTATCAATACAGAGAATTCTATCTCTTTCACTACTTATTGTATTTATTCTATCACAATTAGAATACAAAGAAACTCTAGCACGATACAAAGAATTGTCTTAATCATGTATTCTTCTTAATTCAATTATAACTTCATTTATTAATTTATCTCCTCTTAAATCTACATATTTATCAACAATTGAATATCTAGCTCCTTTGAATTTACCTTCAACTTTTATAATATCATCTTCTATTAATTTTTCCAGAAGATATTTAATTTGATTACGTGACAGATAGGCTGAAAGAGACTTTTCCATTTCGCCTACTTTTAGGGCATTTCCCTGTAACGATATTAGCAATAACTCAACCTCTTTAACTACGAAATTCCCAATAGTTAATTCATTTTTCACCAAATCCTCATATTCTCTTGACAATGTATATCGATTGGTATGACCTGAAACCTTTTCAATTAATCCAATCCTTTCCAGTTGTCCTACAATCTCTGAATTTAATCCTTGTAATAAACCATCATGAATTTTATACAGGGTAATTATTTGTTCAACTCCTAGTTTTGGCTCTCTTTCACTGTTTTGATATTGTGACACAAAAACGTGAAATGCTTTATTGATAATTTCAGTTTTCAAAACAAGTGATACCTGAAACATATCAGAACTTCTATAATCAGGTTCTGCTTTGCCTTCAGATAAAGTAATTGAGAATATTTTATCAACTCCCTGACCACTTCTTTCAACCAACCCTGTTTTTTCAAGAATTTCTGTCATCAACCTACAACGTGGAGTGCTACTCACTGTGAGAATATTATCAATCGTAACTCCTTTTGGAAAACCTCCGGGGTTGATAATATTGATCTTTTGGGGAAATTGTTTGATGACAATTTCACTAGTTATTGAATAATCGCGGTGTGCAACAGCATTTAATACAGCTTCACGAATTACAGCTTCGTTGAAATCAAATAAATCAAAAATATAAGCTCCTGATTGAATCGGATTCTTTTTATTTAAAGTTGGTTGATTAATAAGTCCCCACACTTTATCAACGGCAATAAATAAAGGTTCTTCTATTGATTCTCGGGAGTCATGATGTGTTTGTGCTTCGGTATTTCTAAATTCCCAAATAATTTTACACTGTGGTAATTTTTGCTGAATAAGTTCACGCTTACCTAAAAGTATCAAACTAGCATAATTAAGTTTTCCATCTACTAATAGTCTCAAATCTGTCAGAACTTGTATTGTACTTAGCTCCTTAAATGCAGGATTGTTCTGCTTGCGAGCATAGCTTTCTTTCATTTTTCGAACGGCAGATTCATCCAAGTCACCAACGCTAAGACCTACACAAATTTTAGCTGAGAAATCTGGCTCTTGCTCTGATAAAATCGAAAACATTTCCTCATCGCTCATATTGCGCAGACTTTCTCCCACTCTCATAAGTGGAACGCCCTCAAATTTCAGCATTCTTCCTACTGGACGAGATGGTATATTGGCAACTAAGACTCTTAATCCGTTTTCGAACAGTTCTTCTATTCTTACTCGAATCCCAAGGCGAACATATGTTTCATCTTCCAATGCTCCAACTTCTCCAGCTGCAAAATCAGTACCGACCACTAGGTGTGGAAATTCATCAGCCATTCCCATAACTAACATGCCGCCACCTTCATTAGCGAAAGCAACTACATAGCCTAAAAAACATTTACGCCTTTCTTCCTGTTCTCGGTGCTCGCTACCTGCAAATGAATAATTGTGTTTTGCTTCTTTAAACTCTACTTTATCTTCGCTTTCTTTTAGCTGTTTTAATTCTTCAATAGTCATAATATTAGATTTTTATGATTTCATACATTTATCCCCTTGGTGGAAATGGATCATTTCCATGACTGTCTTTTTGTTGAATTTTTCCATCCTTGCCATGAATATATAACTCAGAGCCTTGATTCTGGCTGATTTTTCTTCCTTTGTCAACAGACTCCTGCTTGGTAGGAGTGTGTACACTGGCGCGATCTGCGCCGCCTTTCTTTACATCCCAACCACCTTTTGTATTAGGAACTACATGATGTTGCTTTGCCATAATAAAATATCATTTAGTTAATGCAATAGACTTATCTAATTTACTCATCTTATTTAGTTCTGCATTGATATTGATTTTATCTAAAATTAGTTTGATAGTCTTATCTAAATCACTACCATCACTATAATCAGCTGGTGTTATAAAATCCGCTCTATTTTGTCTGATTAGATTTTCGCATATTTGCTTTGGTGACAATTTTCCTTTTTTTGCTCTTATTTTTTGATTATAAACAGCAATTGCAGAACCTCCTTCATATTTGATCATTTTCATGGCTGGGACATCGGTTTCACCATCGCCAATATAAATCATTCGATTGAATGGAATAGGACGTTCGTCATATTCCACAAACTTATTTATCAGACTATTATCATATGCGTTTTTTATTCCTTTGTTTATACGAAAAAGATACTGAGTTTTATTTGTGTAATTTATTGCTAACGCAGGCCATACAGCCACACCATTTGCATCATATTTAAACCCGGAGGCAAATATGTTCGTAAAGTATTTTGATATTGTTGTACCACTCACAAATTCTCTTAATCCAGAAGAAATTATATAATGTTCCAGAGCAATACCTTTCTCCTTTGCATATTGATTTATTCTATCAAAATAGGTTTCTACGCCATTAAAGAACATAATAGATTTACCATAATTCTCAAAGTCTTTTTTCCGAATAGGAAGATCTTTGTTTGCAGCTTCTTGAATCATCAATTGCATGTAAGCCAAAATCTCATCCATATCATTCTCTTTGGCTCTTTTTTTTACTTCTGTCCAAAATGATGCAGAATCTATCCCTAAAGATGGAATAAATGAATGCTCTTGCATATTTCCTGGAGCAAGAGTTCCGTCAAAATCGTAAGCAATTGCTACTTTGATTTGTTTCTTTGACATATCTAATTTAATTAGTTTTCAATCTTTTCTTTCCAGTCAGCAACACCTGCATCAACCCCTCCTTTTGTTCCTTCAGCATATCCTGTTTATTTCGCAGTAAATATATCTCTTTATCAGCCATTTGCAGTACTTGCGCAATAGCTATTTGCTCTTCAAGTGATGGAACTGGAATTTGTAGTTTCATAAACTCAGATTGACCTAACGTTTTATTTCTTCCTGCACCCCCTGGTGAAGCAAGTTCTAATAAACTTTTACCACGAGGAGATTTGAAATAATAGAGCAAATAATCTAAATCAAGTACACTTTCTTTAGGTTTAAACATCGGAAAACGGTGAGATGCAATCATCCCAATTTCATTTTCAGTTGTTTTTGCGATTGCATGCTCCCATGCAAAAACAATATTGACTATAAAACAATTTGGTTCTATCCAAAAAACTCTCTTATCACCCAATGTTGCACCGATTACTTTCTCTTTGTAAAAAATTCCTTTAGTGTGAGAACGAATACCGATTTGTTGATACATTACATTTTCTTCTGGTATAAGTGAGTTTCTGACAGGGATCAAAATGTCTTTTAATGATTTCTTACTCCACTTTTCATTTTCAAATCCTTTTATTTTCTTCTTCCCTGTCAGCAATGCTTGCTTCAACCATTTATTACGTAGTTCAAATTGCTCAATTAATTCTTTCACATTACAAATAGCATTATCCCAAGTACTAATCAAATTGGCAATAACTTTTTGCTCGTTTCTTTTTGGGTAGATCTCAATTTTATTTTTTAACTCAACAAAATATCTACTATATCCTAAATCAGGTAATCTCTTAATAGATTTTTCAAGCAAGAATTTCAAATATTCAATTTCGATTTCTTTTGAATTCAGAATTTTAACTCCATCCCCACCAACAGCAAACGGAAATTTAATCAACTTAATTTCTTTAGTATGATCACCAAATATCAATGCAGGTAAATTATTAATAATTGCATCATCATTATTTGTATAAGCTACTATTTGTTTTTTACCTTGATCTACAATGGGATATTTTCCTTTAATTAGGTACTCATTAGTACTTAATTTATATGGTGCAGGTAATGTTTCAAGCAATTTTCCTAATTCGGATTTAGACCAATCATTTGGAATTTTGCCCAATGGCGAATCTTTATATATTGTATTGTTATTCATTCAATTGAAAGCTTTTAATAATTTGTTTCAAAACATTTTCTACGGATATGGCACTTAGCCCCATTTCTTTAAAGATTGCTTTATCGGGCAGTTCGCTGGCAATGGCATTTGCAAAAGACTGTAGATCAGCTTTTATAGTTTCAGGTAGCTCAAATTCATCGTTTGCAGTCAACATTACTGCCAGCCTAAACACATCCCCTTTGTGTTTTCGAAGTTTTTTTCTTTCTTCTTTGCTCCCATTAGCAATACGTTCGGCAATTTCGAGACATGCTTTTGCTTTCAGACAAATCAGGGCTTCAGTATTGGCGCATTGTAAGCCAACTTCCAACCTGCAGTGTTCTAACATATAGTGGTAATAATCATCATCCATTAATATGGCTGAAAGACTGGTCAGGTCATCGTCTACCGGAATAGGTGTCAGATGAGCTTGTTCGTCAAGGTCAAGCAAGTCGGGATTTCGTGAAAACAACTCTATTTGAAATGGGAATTCAGGATTTTCAGGTTTCAAAAACCGATAGTATTTACGATCATCGTCGTTTTTTTCCCTGCGTTCGTAATTTCCATCTTCAATAAACTTCCAGAATTGTTTCACAAATTCAGGGCTCAACGCTTCCACTACCAGTATAATGTCTATATCTTTGGTGGTACGAGGTACAAAGCTTGCTTCGTCTATAATCAAATCGCAGGCTGTACCTCCAATAATTACATAATTATCGGGGTATGCTTCAAAGTATTTCTTAAATACATCCAATCCTATTCCCATAGCACTTTGTCTATTAATTGTTCTAAAGCCATTTCAATTCTTTCATCTTTACTCTCTTTTAAACTCAGGTATAAAGAAAATGGATCTACTACCGGAGCATTGTTGGGTTGTTCACCTACCAGGGTTTCGGGACTGTATTTCCATATTTCAAGACAGTATTCTCCTTCGTGATCGTTGGCATTTGAAAGTAAATTGTTTTTTTGCAATCCATAAAACCTGTTTTTTTCTAAAGCATAAAACTTTTGTCTGCTTGGATTCATATCGCTATATTCGGTCAACGCTGAAGCATTGGATAGTAGCATAAAATTATTTATTTTATTGTCCACATACACTTGCTTTAGAACAGGATTTACCAATAAATTACGGTGTTCGGCATTTTGCCATAATTCATTCCTATCGGATATAAATCGAATCTGTTTTTCTTTTTCACCCGTTATTTCTATCAGCTCGTGATATTTTAGATTGTTCACAGCTTTGGTGATAGCCATGGCAGTATAACCCGTTTTTTTTGCAATTTCCTTAAAAGAGTGTTCTTCAAGTTGCCATGTATCATTGCGATGTATAATGTGATAAATAAGCAAAAATTGAGCAGATGGAAGCAACTTTTCAATTTTGCGTTTCAATTTTGGATTACTAAAATTTTCTCTCAAATCAAGCAATAACTCCGGTAAATAAATTTGCTTTCCGGGCACTATAAAGTTGATTCCTTTTTCTATTAACCGTTTTCTGTTAACTGCTGTGATTTCAGGTAAAAGCAATATCACTTTTTTAGCAAATGTGCGCTTAAGCAAATCGAAATGTTTTTCTATTTGCAAGATACTAAAGCTGTCTGCCTGTTTTGGTTCAACTAGCAACAGAAATTGGTTAAACAGAACAAAGTTATACAAGCGATAAGTCTCACTTATATACATAGGCAAGCTATTCAATTGCTCTTTGGCTGTAGGTTCAGTTTGTATTTCTGTGCCCAGTATTTCGTAGATGTATTGTTCTAACTGCTTCATATTCTCTTTCTGTTATAATAAACTAATATATGATAGATAAACCAGTGTAGTTTATTGTACAAATATAGGTTTATTATTTTGATAATCATATATTAATTGAAGTTTTAGTATCAAACATGCTATGCTCTCCGTATTTGACATATCCCAGTTGATTACACAACAGTTTCGTTTTTCCTATTTCAAAATCAGGTGTATTGCCATGCGAATGTCCGTAAATCCAGTAATTGGGACTGGTGGCTTCAATTAAATCGAATAATTCCACCGCAAAAGCTTCATTCAAAATATCTCCTTTGTATTTTTGTGGATAATTCATAAAAGTTGGCACATGGTGCGTCACTACCACGTTTTTAGCTGCCGTATTTGTTGCTAACTCCTGCTTGAGAAATAACATGCTATCGGCATGTAATTCATTAAACCGTTGTGCAGAAAATCGGTTGCCACCATATTTGATGACATGAAAATCGCTCATTTTGCGTTCAATCTGCCATTCGTTAGCCGGATTAATTTTGCTCCATAATGTTGAAAAGGTAAACTTTACATCATCATGCACCGCCGAGGTATTATTCACCAGAAAAACATTGCTTCTTATTTTTTCATTCAGCACGCCACATTTTGTTGCCGCATCGAAATAATAATACTCATGATTGCCCGGAATCCAATAAGTTGCCGCAAAATTATCGGATAGAAAACTAAAAAAGTCTTTGTGTTTATCCATTACAGCAAACGGAACTATATCACCTGCCAACAGCAAAACTTCGCCCACTGGTTGTAGCGGGTTTATTTTTAGAAAAGCCTCGTTTTCCGGGAATTCCAAATGTAAGTCGGATGCATATTGGATAGTCATTTATCTGTTTTTTATATATATCCAAGCCCCTAAAGGGGATGTAAAGCTACCATTGTTCCTTAAAACAGCAAAATTCAGCTTTATTTAATAGGTGCATGTTACGATGTAAAGCTACCATTGTTCCTTAAAACTGTTCCTTATTGAATATCGTCTCGCAAACCACTCTTCAAGTCCCCTTTAGGGGATTTAGGGGCGGTTTTATTCAACTCCTAGTTCCTGCAAATATTTCTGCATTTCTGCCTGTACAGCTGTCAATTCTGTTTCCAACTTATTTATTTCCATTTGTACAGCAGCAATATCCACTTCCGCTTCTTCCTCAAAGGTATCTACGTAGCGCGGTATATTCAGGTTAAAGTCATTTTCCTTTATCTCATCAAAACTAGCCACATAACTGAATTTATCTTCGGCAACTCCTGCCTGGAGTTTTCCTTCGTTGAAGTTACGGTAGGTTTCTACAATACGATTAATATGACCTTCATTCAGCTTGTTTTGATTCTTGGCCGAATCATACTGTTTACTTGCATCTATAAAAAGCACGTTGGTATTGTCCACCTTTCCTTTATTGAAAATAAGAATAGCAGCCGGAATACCGGTTCCAAAAAACAAATTAGCCGGTAAGCCAATCACGGCTTCCAGAATATTTTCCTCTATGGTTTTCTGACGGATTTTACCTTCGGAGCTTCCACGAAACAATACACCGTGAGGAACTACTACGCCAACTTTACCGCGTCCTTCGTAAGTAGTTTCTATCATGTGGCTGATAAATGCCCAGTCACCTTTACTTTTGGGAGGAGTCCCTCTCCAGAAACGATTGTACTGGTCGGTTTCTGGATCCCAACTCACCACTGTTTTTTCGCCATCCGTATCTTCTACTTTTCCCCATTTGTCAAGCGAAAAGGGAGGATTTGCCACTACCGTGTCAAACCGCATCAAAGCATCGCCTTCCTTTAGTTTCGGATTGCGTATGGTATCGCCCCAGCGAATAGTGGCATTATCAAAACCATGCAGGAACATATTCATTACGGCTAACGCCCAGGTGCTTCCATTAGCTTCCTGTCCGTAAAGTGAAAAATTATCAGAGCCCACTTCTTCACCGGCTTTAATCAGCAAGGATGCTGAACCACAAGTAGGGTCACAGATACGCGAACCGGGTTTCGATTTGGTCAGTTTGGCTATCAGTGTCGAAACTTCTTTGGGTGTAAAGAACTCACCAGCTTTCTTGCCCGCATCACTAGCGAAGTTCTCAATCAGGTACATATATGCTCCACCAATAATATCCGTTCCTTCCAAATGAGATGGGCGTAGGTCTAATGAATCTTTTTTGAAATCGAGCAAAAGGTTTTTCAATCGGGTGTTTTTATCTTTCGTATCACCCAGCACCGAACTATTGAAATTGATATTCTGGAAAATACCTGCTCCATCTTCACTGTATAATTTATCACGGTTGGCCTCAACAAGATCTTCCAGTGCAATGTCAATCAGTTCGCCTATATTGAGTTCATTGCGGTGTTCGTATAAATAGTTGAAATGACTCTGTTCAGGCACTACAAAGCGTTCGTGTTTCATGGCACGTTCAGCCCGTTCTTTGTCACCGTTGTATTTCTTCAGATGCGTTTCGTATTTATCATCGTGTACATCACTGAGATATTTTACAAAAAGCATGGTAAGTATATAATCCTTGTAAATACTTGGATCAATGCTTCCACGAAACGTATCGCAGGCTTTCCATACTTCTTTGTTGATGTCTTCCTGAGTTATCTTCTTCATTTTTATTTTATTGCGTTGATAATTTGTTGTTGTATTTGTTTATCCCGTAGGATTTCAATTTGTTGCCTCAATTGTATTTCCTTGATTCGAAGGCTGGCAATATGTAATATTACCTCCTGTGTTTTTATAGTAGGTATTGAAACTACCAGATCCTCCAACACTGTTTTTGAAATGGAAGCAATGGAACTACCCATTGCATTTCCTTTCAGAAAATTTTGGGAATCCGGTTGATTAATCAGCCATACCAGAAATTCAGGTATAATTCTATTTGCATATTCGTTTTCCAACCTTATAACAAAAAACGAAGTTGAAGCTGCAGCCGGCAAATCAATATTATAGATAGCAGCAAAGTTTTTTGTACCTTTCGCTGCAAATAACACATCGCCTTTTCTGAGTAAGTGTCTTTCCGGAATACTTTCAGCCATCAAATCAGGATGCAGGGTTGTGTTTAACAATCCTGTTTCATCAAAGTGCTTGGCTTGTAAATAGACTACATCACCCTCAGTGGATGGCTTAACAAAGAAACCCGTTTGTATGCTTGCTATATGTTTTAATGTTGTCTTCAAATTTTATCTCTTGTAATAACGCTACAAAAATATATAGTTAATTTCGATTTGCCAAATAAAATTAAATATATTCTTAAGTATAAAACCTACAAATGCTAAAGTGACAAACTTCAAAACAGTTACATACAACATGTAATATTCTATTTAGCAAGTGACAATCAAGTATTAATGAGTGAATTAGGATAGGCTTTTGGCGAAGATTTTACTAAGTACAGCGTGTTACTCTCAAAATTAAAGATGCTCGAAAAAGAAGTATTTATGAAACCCTTTGAAACGATTAGAGCTAAAGCCGAAGAGTATTATAAGTAAATGGAACTATATAATGTACTATTTGAAAGAGTTAATAGAACGTTGATTTTATCTGTTTTAACTGAAAATGACGGATAAAAGAAAATAGATTTCCCCCGATAAATTGGGGAGGAATAAGATGCAAGTTCCTGAAAATCATATTGCTGAAAGCTATATGTAAATCTGTTTTCTGAACCTACCTGCTCCAGGCATGTCACATTTTTTATTTTTAATAAATAAATTCGACTCCCGAATTCTATCGGGATTGAATTCTATTACTTAATTCAACTTTCAAATATCTATAAACGACTGTTTTTTAGTTATTTGATAATTTGACGGTGTTGAAAATAAACTGTTTATAGAATATTGTCTAGATACCTGTTATTTTACCTATGCCAATCTTTGGAGCACGACCTCGGACGGTGAGCTTGTCTGCTGTAGGCAGGTCGAAAAATAAGAAATGTTGGCAGTTAAAAATGATCCTTGTTTGAAGTTGAAGTTCGTGTTAAAAACTTATATTCTTGCAGGCTGGTAGTCGAACTTTAACGAGTTTGGACGCACTAAGCTTCCCGAACGCTTTTTTGAGTGAACCTGCCTAGTGGTAGGCAGGTCATTCGCAGTCTTCACATTTTTGTCTATTTTTGCGTCAAGGCAAAAAGTAGGTCAGGGTTAGGGGCGGAAACCCATAAAAGAAAACAGGCAAAATTTAATTGTTAGTTCTGAAGTTTGTAAATATATAAAATTAACTTTAAATTTGCATGTACAATCTTTTCAAATAGAACAATTTTAATCTGAATCTATGCAAGCTATCGAAAAAACAACCGACGGAATTGATAAGATTTTCAAAATCATTAACGTGGTATACGACCAAACCATTCTATCCTTTGATCCTATCGAGACAGTTATCGCCCATTTCAAAGAAGCATTCAATCTTTCAAACAACATTAACTTTTCAGACCTTAATCAAGAACTTTTAAGTGAGGAAAATGATAAAATTGATTTTGACGAAATATTATATACTATTGAATCGGAATTCGATCAGATAATAAACTGGAAACAGATAAATACATTTTTTGGTATAGGCGTTTAGAGCGCAGGGCTTTTATTACCTTTGCCAAATGGGAAAAGGTTTATATATGGGTTTAAATTCAATTGAATTTCACAGGCGGTTTCAAAGCGATGAAGACTGTTTAGAGTATT
>JAQUWU010000058.1 GCA_028692715.1 Paludibacter sp.
CGTACAAATGACTCTTTTTGAAGGAGGGTAGGTTTTTGAAAATTCCAAATGATATTTGTAAGTGATAGAATTACAGACAATTAAAAATAAACTCCGGCTAAATTTGATTTTTGTCGGTCAATAGTGATTTTTTTTATTTCTTTTACTCCCCTTTATGGGTTGGGGTAATTTCAGGTTTCATCAATACTCCTTTGTTTTTTCGTCCATCCACTTTTATAATAATTGGATTTTCAAAACGGACATGCCGTAAGTTCTTTGTTTCGTTTACAGCCGGTTGTGAATTTAGAAAATCGGTATCATAAGTACCATCGTTTAAAAATGGATTAATAGTGAAATAATCTACTCCAAACGAAGTCAAATTCTGAAAAAAGTGAGTTCCCTGACTTGGATCGACCCGATAATTGGATAACCCTGACTCCACAATTAAAAGGGCATTGCTTATGTTTGTCCATTTCACAGGTATTCCTAGCCATGAATCGGCAGAACCCCAACGTCCGGGGCCTACAAGTACATAATGCCGGTCTTCAGCTATCAGTTGTTTGTTTATTTTTTCAATTTCAAGAACGATTTTCTGATTGTTTGCAGCATTAAAAGTTTCGGGTTTTACATAAACAATATCGTAAATGTCATCCGTAATACCATGTCCTAACACACTTTGACTTGTAATAATTGCATCGTCAACAGCTATAGTGCCGATTTCTTCGTTTATCATTGCACGACTGTCTACTATCGGCCTTATTTGCAACAAATAAAAGTTATGAAGTGGTTTTGGTGAATAATCCAAATTAACTGCAAATTCAATTTCAATGGGCCTTCCCATTTCTCTTTGAGCAATACGGAGTACTGTTTTTAAAATCTCTGCTAAAGGAAAGACATTGTGTTTTAATATATTGGCAAAAGTGATTAATTTCCGCCCATCGTCATACATCCCATCCCTGATAACATCATCTTGTAAATTATAGGTAGAAGCAAGGTATCGTAATGTGCCATCTTTTTCTGCGTCAGAAATTTTAATATTCAGCAGGTTGAAGCCATCATCAACCTGAGGGACAAAATGCGTTTGACTTAAATCTAATGCATTGAAATAAGTCTGTGTTTCGTGCATGGTCATGTCGCGCGTACTGGTTTGCAATACATTTTTTGGGTACGCCGGCGAAAAGCGAAGACTCATACCGCCATCCATAATATATTTTCCTAATCCCATTGCAATACTTACAATCCCATCTTCCGGCTTTTCCGAACCAATGGGATAATAATTTAACGAACGGGCAACACCGGAGAAAGAAGGATAAAACCTATTTTCATAAGCATTTCCACAGATTTCTTGTAAAACAATCCCCATTTTTTCTTCGTCAATGATATTGTTGGTTGCGGTCATATAAATTTTACTGTCGTGAAAAAATACCGATGCATAAACAGCTTTTATAGCTTCAATAATCATTTCAAGCATGTGCGTTTTGCTGCTTTCGCTATAGGGTACCATATAGGTTTTGTAAATTCCGGCAAAAGGCTGATAATGTGAATCTTCCAATAAACTAGAGGAACGTACAGCAATGGGTGAACTTACCGCTTTTATAAACGCAAATAAATCTGCAATTAATTTTTGTGGAATTCGTGCTTTCAGAAAATGGCGTAGAATTTCATCATCACTCAAGTTGGAAAGTGCTACCGGATAAAGTTGATTCAATTCCATAAATTCCGAAAAAATGTCGGTACATAAAACCACTGTTTGGGGAATGGTAATTTGTGTGTTTTCAAATTTATCAAATTCTTCATTGTCCTTAATCATGGCATCTATAAATGCCAGACCACGTCCCTTTCCTCCCAAAGAACCTTCGCCGATACGTGCAAAATTTGAATATCGATCGAATCGTTCACGTTCAAAAACGGCCACAATACCTCGGTTTTTCACTTTTCGATAATCCACAATGGCATCAAATATTATTTGACGAACTTTTAGAAGATCACTTGATACGTCACCATCTATGTCAATATTTTTCAGAAATTCGGCCAATGGAAACATAGCCCGTGAATATAACCAACGCGAAATATTGTTTCTAGATACATGATAGTAAAGAGATTCATCGCTTATTTTGAATAAGTTATCCTGTAATCCTTTGAGGTTTTTTACTCTTGCCTCTTCTACCTGTGTAGTTGGATTTACAAAAATAAAATCGCCAAACCCAAAGTTATTTGTAATTTTTTCACGCAGTTCAATCATTAATGTCTTAGAATTTTTACTCAAAAATCCTGCATTAACTTCTGCTGCTTCTATATTATTGCTATCGTCCGACGATTCGATAATAATAGGAATATGCTTATCAAATTCTCTGATTTTTTTACATAGGTTTATGCCTGCAAGTTTGTTTTTTTTTCCATCTTGAAAATAACTCACATCACTAATTACCCCAAGCATATTTTCCTTGTATTTGTCATATATTTCAATTGCTTCTTCGTAGGAGCGTGCCAATACAATTTTCGGACGGCCTCTCATACGGAGCATTTGTTCATGTTCGTTCAATGCTTCAATCATAAACGAACGAGACTGCTTGAAAACAAATTTATACAGGTGGGGAACTATGGACGAATACCATCGGATAGAATCTTCCACAAAAAGAATTACCTGGACGCCCACTGAATTCACGTCTTCTTCCAAATTCATTTTGTCTTCTATTAACTTGATGATAGCCAATAAAATATCGGAATTGCCCAACCAACTGAAAACATAATCGATAGCACTTAAATCTTCGTTGGCTATACGTTTTGAAACGGAATTTGAAAAAGGAGTCAGCACAACTATCGGAATATCCGGAAATTGATTTTTTACACTTTTAGCCCATTCAAATGGATTGATACTGTCTCCACTCGGCATAGATATAATTAATTCAAATTGTCGGTCAGCAAGTTGTGTATTTGCTTCTTCTTCGTTGGATACAAGTGTAAATCTTGGAGGGTAACGTAGGTTTAGCGATGTATATTCATTGAAAATCTGTTCATCGATACGTCCATCTTCTTCCAAAACAAACGCATCATATTTACTGGCATAAAGCAATACATTATAAATCCTGTGCCGCATTAAACTGGCAAAAGAAGTTTCCTTGAAATATAACTTTTTAATACTGGAAGAATTCATTATCGGAAATGTGATTTCTTTTTTATTCTTTTTTTAGTCAGAACAAAAGTAATAAATTTAGTGAATTTTTGATGATAAAACGAATAAGTATTTAATTATAACTACTCAGGGCACACAGAAAACACAGAATTTACAGAATATGTTTTTTTATTGAGCATAATATAACTTGCTATTTTATAATAATAAGTTTATTGCTTCTACTGAGTTTCATTTCTTGAAAAAATTCTAAATTTTTTAATACTCCCTGAATACTCCCTGTCGAAGAGTGTAAATAGACCTTCGAAAAGGGTAAATAGACCTTCGAAGAGGCTAAGTGGATTGTCGAAACGAGTCTAGTTATGAATTAAGCATCTAAAATTGAGTAATACATGCGAAAGTTCAGTCAATTACCTTTCAAATATGTACGCCCACCGGTACAAGTCTAGGAATGGTATCATCTTCAATTCTTAAAAATAAGGCTATCTACTCTTTCCTATAGGCGCGTAGTACGAAATCGCACCAGCGGGTGAATTTACAAATCACTTTGTTCTAAACAAATAACCATTAACCCCTCGTTATAAACGATGGGGAGAGAGATTGCAACAAAAGAAACAGGAGTGTTTTTTGAGTAAGCGTATTTAAATTCGCCATAATCGTACCAGTCACCCAATCTGAAAGAAAGTACCTGATGATCGGCACGATTTGTTTTGTAATTTACTCAACACCACATCGATTGATAATACTCAGTATTTCTTTTTTCGTCCCAAGCACAAACTTACCACTTGTATTTTTTATCTGATTTGAAGAAACTTCCTGTGTATTTTATAAGTTGACTTTTCGTTGAACTAATTTTTCCGCTATTCCAATTATAACCTTCTGTTTATATTTCCAATTCATAGACAGATTGCATCGCTTCGTTTTTAGTGGATGTAAATTGCCAACCCAAACGAAGTTGTAGGGTGTTTATGGCTAATGGATTTTGCTGAAATTCGCAGATAAGTTTAGGGAGTTCTAAAACAAAGAAATCTAATGGGAAGAATAAGGAAATAAGTATTGTTAGATACATAGGAATTTAAATTTCATCCCATTTAATACTTTTCATTTAAATTTTAGTATGATTTTTAATGACGTATTTAAAAGGTTTTTGAAACCAATTTGTAAATAAAAACAGTAATGCGGAAACGTATTTTATGAATGAAAAGGAGAAAATTTAAAATGTGATCAACAGTAATATTCTTAACACTTGGCTGAATTTATTTATTTCCATTACACTTATTCAAATACTTATTAAGTACTATCTTAAGTTGTTTCGTATCAATTGGTTTTGTCAAAAAATCACTCATGCCTGATTGAATAGCTTTTTCTTTTTCTTCTTTTAAAGCACCCGCAGTCAATGCAATAATTGGAATATTCTTTACAATTTCATCGTCTAAGCTTCTAATTCTTTTAGTAGCTTCCATTCCATCCATTTCGGGCATCTGAACATCCATCAATATTAAATCAAATTTTTGTTGTTGAACCAAATGCAAAGCTTCAAGTCCATTTTTAGCCTCAACAATGTCTACATTGGTTAACATGCGTGATAATAGCATTTTTATTAGCATCATATTCATTTCAACATCTTCTGCGATGAGAATGGACTTTTTTGATTTTCCAGTTACCGCTTTTTCTTCTTCAATACATTCGTTTTCAACAGTTTCAATTTTATTTGTTTGCGTAGGCTCATTCAATAAAAGAGCTGATAAATCATCAATTTTTATTGGTTTTGTTAGTTTTTGTAAATCATTGAATTCTGCATGTAAAAGTTTAAATTCATCATCTGAGCCGTAGATAATTGCAATTTGTAATTTCTCAATTGGAATTAAAAAATTAGTTCTGATTTGATTTATAATATTAATTCCACTCAATGCCTGGTTCGTGTAATTGCAAATAAACAAGTCAAAGTTGCCTTTTTTTAATTGAATAAATACTTCAAAAACACTTTCACAAAGTGTATAATTTATACCTAAGTAGTTTAAATGTTCTCCAATGTTTTTTAAGCTTTTTTCGATATGATCAAGTACTAATACATTCTTAAAATTTAAGTCAATTGGATGAGTCTTTAAACTTTCAGCATACTGAACATTTAAATCAAAACTGAAGTTACTTCCTTTTCCCCAATCACTTTCGAGCAAAAGTTCACTATTCATCTTTTTAAGTAAAAGATTGGAAATTACTAAACCGAGTCCTGTGCCTCCAAATTTTCGGGTTGTGGATTCATCAGCTTGCGAAAATGCCTTGAAAAGTCGTAATCTTTGTTCGGGTGTAATGCCTATTCCTGTATCATTAACTGAAAAATTATACTTTGTGAATTTATCATTAGTAATTGAAAATTCAACCTTCAGTTCAATTTCTCCCTTTTCTGTAAATTTAATAGCATTACTCAAAAGATTTATTAAGATCTGCCTTAACCTGATTGGATCTATCATAATCTTACGTGGAATTCCAGGTTGTATGGTCAATAAAAGTTCAAGATTTTTTTTGAATGCAGAATATTTTATTAAGTCAACGATTTGATTTAACAGTTCTACAATATCTGTTTCTACAGGTTCTAGATCAAGCTTCCCTGCTTCAATTTTAGAGAAGTCAAGTATGTCGTTTATAATTTCTAACAATGCTTTCCCTGCATGACTTACATTTTCTGTATATTGTCGTTGGGAATTGTCTAATTCTGTTTTCAGAAGTAGTTCTGTAAAACCTAGAATTGCATTCATTGGAGTTCGAATTTCATGACTCATGTGTGCCAAGAAATCGCTTTTCGCTCTGTTGGCATGTTCGGCTTGTAGTTTAGCTTTTTCAATACCTAATGCCTTATCTTCCAATTCACTATTGAGCGCCAGAACACCTTGATTCGTTACTTCTAATTCTTTATTAATGGATTCAATTTCTTCATTACGTTCTTGTAAGTTTTTGAGCAAATAAATGAGTTCGTTGTTTTGGAAATTTATTGTGTCAATAAGGCTTGTATCGCCACGTTCAATTGTTTTTTTGAGTGCAGATTCAATTTCATGGAGTAAAATACTTTCAATTTGAATTGTAAATGGAGGAAGCCATTTAGCAATAGTTATTTCGGTACCAACACCTATTTGAGTCTGAATATCAAAGTCATCCATAAGACGTTGTGAGCCGCTGAGACCTACTCCCATACCTTTTTTTGATATAAAAGAGCCATTCTTAATTGAATCTAAATCAGAAATTCCTGGTCCATTGTCTTTAAAAGAAACGACTAACCCATCACTTTTACTTTGTCGTTGGGCAATGAAAAAACTGATGGAACCACCATTGGCATGTTCTATCATGTTCCTGCAGAGCTCTGATACTGCAGTACCAATTCGAATGCTTGAAGTCTTGTCGAACTTAATTTCCAATGCTAACATGGAAGCAATATTGCGAGCTCGAACTAGATCCGACTCTAAAATAATTGGAATTATACCAATTTTATGAAGCGTAGTTGATAATAAGAACGGTGGAATCATCGTTAAGTCTGGAAAAATTATTAATTAATAAATCTGCGTTTTTTTGAGGGTGTTTGTTCCAATCTAAATCATTTGGACTCCAGCGTGAGGTAATGCCATCGCTGAATAAACAAATTGAGTCTCCTTTCTGAAATTGAAATTCAAAAACCTGAGGAATTCTAATATTATGTCCGAGTATACCTCCAAATGAGATGAGACTTTTCTTTGATGTGGGAGAAATAATAAACCCTTCAATGTTTCCTATTCCAACAAATGACAGTTTAGAAGTTGCTGTATTAATAAAAATTAGCCCAATTACAGCTCCTCGAGTTCCGCGTGCTGCTTGATGAACATGTTTTATCAAATCAACTAAAGGGAGTTCACTTTTTAATAAAATTTGTTCTTTTATTTTATTTGATGCCAAATGTGCTTCTTTTCCATGTCCAAGACCATCAATAACTGCTGCTATAGTTTTAGTAGCACTTAGATGGCTAATAAGATATGCATCTCCATTTAAAGTCTCTCCTGGAATGCAACGTGAAGAAGCTCCAATAATAATACTTTTATTTGAACCAAGCCAGTGACTCTCTGGAACCCACTTGACAACTCGAATACAGTGTTTATATTCTGAATTTATTTTAGAATCAACTTCATCTAAAGGCATACTAATCATTGAGCCAATTTCAAAAGTATCAGAAAAACGATGTATTGTTCCTAATCCTAATCCTAGTGTATTTTTTCCAGAAAGACCATCACTCATTGCATATTCGAGATTTTGAATTCCAGCTCCCGCATCAAAACAAAAAAATTCAATTGCTTTTTTTTTATCTTCGGTCTTTAAATAACATATTACAATACGACCTTTTCCTCCTCCGTGTTTTAAAACATTTGTAACAAGTTCTGAAACTAAAATTGCAATTTCTCCCATTTTCACATCATCAAATCCCAAAACTCCAGCCAAACTGACTGATTTTCTTCTACAAATACCTACATCTGCGTCACTGTCAATTTGTAATACCAAGACCTGCTCTCTATTTATTTCCATTTCATAACCCTAATTGTAGTCCCTTTATTTACTTCCGAAGTCATTTCAAATCTATCAACCAATCTTTTTGCACCAGGCAATCCATATCCCATTCCCTGTCCGGAAGAAAAGCCATCTGTCATTGCTAAATCGATATCTTCAATGCCAGGACCTTTGTCTATACAGGTAATAATCAGGGCGTTATTTTCATCAATAATGCCACTTTCAACTAGTACTTCTCCACCACCACCATACATATACATGTTTCTGAAAAGCTCTGAAACGGCAGTTGTAATACGGGTTTGGTCAACTATTCCCATCCCAGCCTCTTTGGCAAACTGACGTACAATTTGTCTAGCTTTAACAATGTCAAATTCGGTTTTAAGTGGACATGTTTCAAGTAATTTCCAGCTTTTGTCTGATACAATTTCTAACATTGGTGTTTTTTTAATCCTTAGATATTCTTTTCTCCAGCATTTCCATGCCCAGTTCCATATTCAATGCAGTGTCAACACCTGGCATTTCCAGACCAAGTTCAACCAACGTAATGGCTACAGAAGGCTGCATGCCAACAATTACAACCGCGGCATCCATAATCGATGCCATTGAAGCCATTCCAGATAGCACTCTACCGATAAATGAATCAACCATTTCAAGTGTTGAAATATCAATCAAAACACCTTTAGCTCCTGTACGATAAATCTCATCTAAAATTTGTGTTTGCAGTTGCAAAGCCAATCTGTCGTGCATATCCACTTGTATTGATACAATTAAATAATCACGTATTTTAATGATTGGTATTTTTTTTTCGTTGTAATTCATATCATTTACAATTGATTATCATCAAGTTCTTTCATATCTATTTTTATTTTGCCCTCAACGAGTTGATCATTTTTCTTCATAGCATAAATCATTGCTGATTGAAGAGTTGCTTTAGTTAAAATGTTCGATAAATTAATTCCTAAATGTACAATCGTTTGAGCAATTGCAGGGCTTATGCCACTGACAATACATTCAGCACCTAATAATCTTGCAGCGGTAACTGTTTTAAGAAGATGATTTGCCACCTGAGTATCCACAGTAGGTACACCTGTAATGTCAAGGATCGCAGTAGTACAACCAGTTGACACAATTTTCATAAGTAGGTTTTCCATCATTATCTGTGTACGTTGGCTATCTAATGTTCCAATTACTGGTAAAATCAATATATTGTCCCACACTTTTGATACAGGACTTGATAATTCCATCAAATCTTCCTGTTGTTGAAAAATCATTTTTTGTTGATCTTGAATTTTTAGAAGTTTTTCTTGCATTTCCTCTTTCATTTGATTACTCTTCTTTAACTCATGTGTTAAGTCATCAATCAAAAGATTTATCGCTTGTTCTACACCCGTTAAATCATCTTCCACTTCCGATTCAATTCTCAAGTCAAGGTCGCCAGCCGCTACAGATGATAACACATCTTCAATGTGATCAATTCGTACTTTGGCATTTGTAATTGTTGTGTTTGATTCCATAATTAATTATCTTTTGCTTTTTAACCATTTTACAGCTTCAGTATATTCTTTAAAAAAATCCCCATTTATTTTAATTAATCCAGTTTTCATTAAAACTTTAGCTAACATTCTGTTTGCAGCACCAATACCAACAAAGGCCATTTCAGATAAATCCATTTTCTTGAAATTTTCAGTGCTTGCCTCACGAGTTTCTCTACTATCAAATGAAAAATTACCACTCATCATTAATAATAATTGCCTGTTCGATTTCTCTTCAAGCATTTTTTTAGAAGTTTCGTAAAGTTCTTCTAAATCAGAAAATACAACTGTGTTTTTTAATGTCAAAACTAAAACTTCATTTTGTTCATCGTATTTAAATTCGTGTTCCATATCTAATAATTTTTACGCATTAACAATTAAATTAAAGTAACTTTTAAACTTGATAAAGGCAAAGGTAATGAAAATATATTCTTAAGTTTTTTTTTTATATATATAGTTAGACTTAGATAATGTTATTTAGAACAATTACAATTTTAGTATTATTTTAAAAGCAAATTAAAAAGGTGCTAAACATCATATAATCAGCAATGTAATAGGTTCGAATTATAAATAGAATAAAGAAAAATAGATTAGGTTTTTTTATAGGTTATATAATTTATTTAATCTGAACCTTTTTTAATTTACAAATTAAATAAATGTTTAAGTGTATAAAAAAGAGGCTTCCCATTTTGGAGGCTCTACTTTATATAAGATTATTTCATGTGGCAAGGATGTATTCTACCGCACGTTAAACGACTCAAATATAAATTGGGGTTCAATTTCCTATACCAAACTGTACATTTAAAATGACCTAATTATTTTGAATGTCTACAGTTTAATACCAGTGTTTTTAAACAAATATACAAAACAAATCTCACATATACAACTTTTAGTTGCTGATTTCCAAACGTTTGAATACTAATTTAATGACATTGCCCGCACTGCTTGTCCCGATATTTCGGAGATTGTATCGCGTGGGAGAAGAAGCAGTATTATTGAAATTGACTTGATATAGAATTTACAAATCACTTTGTTCTAAATAAATAACTCTCTCTCCCTCGTTACAAATGAGGGGGAGAGAGAAGTTTATAAACAAAATAGAGCACGACTACATGCCGTACTCCATTACATCGAAAGAAGTTTAATCAGCGTAAATGTATCAAATTATTGAAATTTATTTGACAATTCCTTTTATCCAACTTGTCATAGTTTCCAATGCTATTGGTGATATGGTTTCTTCTATTTCAGCATATTCTTTTGGTAATCCTGTTTTACATTCCTGAAATAAATGGTTTAATCCGGGCAGTTCCTTTATTGTTCCATTTTTATTTCCTCCTTTTTTCAATGCTTCCTTTATAGCCAGTAAGTTTATATTGGCCGGAACCTGTAAGTCTTTACTTCCATTGATTGCCAAAACCGGACATTTTACTTTTTCTAGCATGGGGGTAGGGTTGTATCGTATAAAGTTCAACATCCACGGACTCATTAGTTGAGTCAACATTACATCAATAAAATCATTCATAGCTTTTCCCTTGGGAATATCCAATTTTGAAAGTTCCTTCGAGCTATTAAGCAGATAAGTTGTAATCTTTGATTTTAATGTATCCACATTTTCAAATTCATTTAGCATTTTATAAATATGAGTGTTAATTTTAGTTGAGGCATGTAATTTATCTTCTTTTATTCCCATGCCTTTACCAATTAAATACTGTTGCTGCAATAACAATTCACTACCGGGAATCGCGGTACCAGCCATTAAAACAATGAAAGATACATCTTTACAATTAACGGCTACAATTGGGGCAATAATACCACCTTCACTATGTCCTATCAAGCCGATATGTTTTTGATCAATCTCTTTCCGCGTTTTCAAAAATCTGACGGCTGATTCTACATCTGTTGCAAAATCGTTTGTTGTCGCCTTTTTAAAGTCACCTGTCGATGCAAAGCATCCCCGGTCGTCATAACGCAGTACGGCAATCCCGTTGCGTGTCAGATAGTCTGATAATACCAAAAAAGGTTTATGTCCCATCAGTTCTTCATCGCGGTTTTGTGGACCGCTTCCTGTTATTAAAACCACAACCGGAAAATTTCCCTCCTTTTTTGGCAGAGTTAATGTCCCTGCTAATGTGACACTATCCTTCGAATTTTTAAATGTAACTTCTTCAGAGTAATATGGGTATGGTTTTACAGGATCTTGTGGCCTTTTTGTTTGTACTTTTTCAATGGTTTTACGACTAAGATTTAAGGGGAAATTCTGTTCACCCTGTTTAAATGTACCTACTATAACAGCACTATCTTGCAGTGTTCCGGTATACTCAATATTCGCTGCTGCAATTTCAACTGTCAGGACTGAATTTTCAAAAGTAGCTTTAGTTATTGGAATACCTTTTGCTCCCTGATCAGGGCTATCCATGGTGCCGGAATAACCTGTATCAGTTTTTGTAATATTGAATACCAAACGCAATTGCATACCTCCTGCTTTGAGCATTCCGTTCCATTCTCCTAAAATTTTATCCGATTTATTCTGATCAATTTCAACCGCAGGAGTAGAATCTAATACTGCTTTTTTAGGGACCTTTCGGGTTAAAGACATAGGAAATGATTGTCCTCCTTGTTTAAATGTACCTACCACAACGTCACTGTCATTTAATTTTCCGCTATACTCAATATTCGCTGCATCCATTCCAACTGTTAGCACAGAATTCTCAAATGTAGCTTTACTCATTGGAATGTCCTTTGACCCCTGATCGGGACTGTCCATAGTAGCTGTATAACCGGCATCGGTTTTAGTAATGTGAAAGACAATTCGCAATTGTGTTGTTTGAACTTTTAGTACTCCAGTCCAATCACCGGCAATGTCTTGAGCATTTCCAATTCCTGCTACAAATAAAGTTGCTAATAAAAAAATAAACTTTTTCATTGTTATAAAAATTTAAATATTAGTATTTTAGAAATGATTTCAGATGTTAATAAGGCAATTATAAATGCAGCGGTCAATTTATTTCCTTTCACATTACACGATATTTTAAAGGCATTTATCATCAGGATAATATTCCATATCATAACAGGAATTGTAAGAATTAGCAAAAGAATAAATGATACTGAATTGAATATTACACCCGGGTTTCTAAGTATTTCAGCAGGATTAGGTGAATTGGTAAAATATCCAGCAATTGCCAGGATTATAAATGGGGCTTTTGCCAGCGTCATGGTGCCCAGAATATCTATAAACCGGAAATCTTTTGATATAATCAACCCGGTAATCCACATAACTAACACTACGCTGATGATGTCGATGGCAAGTAAAGAAAATGAATGTATGAATGTCATTTGGTTAACTAAATGCATATCAATAACTCCGTCAAAACTAACATAGCTATACGTTCCGATAATTCCCATAAGTATTATAAATACTAAACCCAGTCCAAATGCCTGTAGTCCGGCAATGCGGGTAAATGGATTTAACAGTAATTCCCAAAAATTATTCCTTTTCATAGCTTCCAATTTTAGTTATAACATCGTTCAACATATTCCTTACAGTAGGATAACTTAATTTTAGTTCCGAAGCCATTTCTTTTAAACTTCCGCTGTTTTTTACGAACCGGATAATAAACTGTTGGTCAATCTCTGGTAACAATGCCAGCACAGGTAGGTCATACGAACCGTTTACTTCAGTCTGGCAACTTTCACATTTCAGACATTTCACTTTGAGTTGCGCTTGACAACTCGGGCAATAAGTTGGTAACATATATTTGAATTTATTTTCTGTAAAAGTAATAAATATATTATTAATATTAATGTATTATTAAATAATATTTAGTTGTTGTTTAATTATATTTAATAAATGTCTATTTGTTAGATTTTGTATGTTCAGTCAATTTTATATAATCATCGAACATTAACAATAAAATATTTTTGTTTTAACCCATTGCTTCTACATGTATCGCACGCTAGTGCGGATTTGTAATGCTACACAATAAAATCGTGTGGGAGCGGAGTGAGCTAGTATGTTTATTAAAGTCAATCGTCGTAGAAAACCGTTTATATTTCTAAGATTCGTTTGCTTTGGTCTAATAATATTGTAAAAGGGTTTTATTTGCTGTAATTTTGTTTCATCTTTAATACAAGGATGATGCAACAATTAGTAATAAATTTTAAAACCTATAGAAATGAAGTATCCGAAAAACATACTATCTGTATTTCTTGTCTTTCTAAGTATACAAACATTTGCACAGCAAAAAACTGAATTTACAATCAGCAGTTCAGGTGTTAAGCTCGATAGTTCGTTATCCATTGAATATACCGGAGAAGGAGAAGGTATGTCTATGCCTTTGGAATGGTCTAATGTCCCAAAAGGCACAACGTATTTTGCAATAAACCTGTGGCATCTTCCACACCCAACTGATCCAACCGAAGTAAAATCGTATTGGGTGGTTTACAATATCCCTGCTAACATTAAAAGCATACCTAAAAATGCGAAAGGGTTTGGAATCGTTGGATACAATGATAAAGACCAAACTGCTTACGACCCCATGAAGTCAAAAGGTCCGGGAGTAAAGGAGTATAATCTGACAATTTATGCCCTTTCAGAAAAGCTGGAATTTAGCAACGATAAAGTTTATCGTGCCGATTTACTGAAAGCAATAGAAGGAAAAGTACTGGGTGAAAGTACGCTCAAATACACCTATGAAACTGGCAAAACGGGAGGGGCAACTCACCCATCAGGCGGTTCTAAGGAAGGTAGAGGAGAAAGGACAGAGACAATTACAGAAGCACAAAAAGAGAAAGTCAAAGCAATTCTTTCACATTATAATGCTACTACATTAACTGCCAATGATGCCAAGGCAATTCAGGAGGCATTTCGTGAAGCTGGTTTACGTGGCGGACCAGCTGCGGAAGAAACCATACGCGAGGCAGGATTCAATCCGGAGAAACTACGAGATTTAGCTCCACCGCTATATAGGGAGAATAACAATCAGGAGGATAATCATTAAGACCTAATCAGAAGAGATACTCCATTAAACAAACTGTTTCTGATAGGGCTTAATTTTCCCGCACTCCCCCGTGCGATTATTATATTGCGTGAAAAGACAAGTAAAAACGTACTACCACACGATACAATCGTGCGGTAGCGATGGATACAATCGTGCGGTAGCGATGGAGCGATAGTTTTAGATACCCTGATTCTATTCAGTTATTTCAGGAACTCAACGATACTTTTTTTGAACGAATCGCCAAAACCAAAGAGAATTCTATCGTGTGAAATTAATAAATGATTTATTTGTTTTCCCATGCGATACAATCGCACGGGAGCAGAGGATTTAGTGCATCTTTTATACTTGTCAATCATTCAAATCTCACCTTATTCCTCATCAGTGCTTTTGTCAAATCTTTCGTTCGGCAAACCAATAAAACCTCTAATGAAACCATGAACAATTGCAATTGGTAAAAAAAGGATCTCTGATATTAGTGTTCTAAATTCGTAAAACAACGAGCTGTCTTTATATGGCTTTCCTTTTAGTCTGGATAAAAATGCGCTGAGGGGAATTCCATACATATTTCCAACAATCATCATTTGAGAAGCCGAAAGTATAATTTGTGCTTTTTCTTCTCCATATTCTTTTACAATAGAATCATAAGCGTATTTCTTTGGAAAGCCTCTTGAATCGGCAAAATGTTGAGCAAACAGAATCGCTTTTGCTTCTTCATGTTTAATAAAATCACCACCACCACTTTCGCTTAAAAAGCTGTTTATTTCCTCATTACCCATACCTTGACGCAAAGCCATTTTAGCATGACCGTAGGAGCAGATTGCACAACCGTTTACTTCGGTAACTGCCAACTGTATACGTTTCACAAAATTTTGGTCAACCAATTTACTCTTTTTATTTCCAATTAGTTTTGATATTGCCTTTGGAGCAAAAACAGTAGCACGATACATTTCGCGTAAACTGAATTTACGTTTAAATTCAACTCTTGAACTTATTGTTTTCAATGATGTTATATCACTTTCCTTTTTCATGTTTTTATTGTGTATTTGCTTATCGATTTCTTTAAACTGTCTTGTCCCAAAATGTGGCTACAGGTTAAACAATAATTTTAATTGTTTTGAAATTCATATTTGGTGTTTTAAAATGTAAAGATAAGTGAATTCTTTTATTATTATAAATATCAATTGCATTTTTTGTAGCTGCTCTGGCATGATCCATATTAAAGAAGATTTGATCCAGAAAGAACTCAACTTTTAATATTCCATTAACTCTTTCAGCTACAGCATTTTCATAACAATGTTTTTCTTCAGTCATACTTATTTGAAACCCTCTCTTATTTAGTTCCTCCACATACTGATTACTGCGGTATTGAATTCCCCGATCCAAATAATGTCTGACGTTGGTATCTGGCTGAGCCTTTATCAGTGCTCTTTTGAAGGCCCGTATGCAGCCGCCAGTTCCAACGTGTTGTTGCGGTAATGAAAAAAAGTTGTTGGATATTGTGTTGATTTAAAATTGTTGCCATACACGCTGACGCGAATTTGTAATCCGTGCCAAAACCAAAAAGATAAAAAATACTCTTTTTAAATTGCACAGGTCACAGACCTGCGCTAGCGGAGGTTGCAAGGGAACTCAATTCAGCAAATATTTATTCTCTTTTTATTCCGAAAAAATCTTAATATGCCATTCCGAAATAAAATTAAAGAAATACGGTTAAATATAAAAGAAAACCTAAATTTCGGGTTGCATAAAACAAGAAAAAGGAGTACTTTTGTGCAAATTTGGACAAGTGAGTAGCCTAAACCCCTTAGGATAAAAAAAAGCTTGTATTTACAGCTGAATTAAGTCAAAAAACTCCCCTTCAGGGGTCGGGGGTTCAAAAAAAAAATTATGCAAGAGTACAAATCTCTCCACTTAGTTTTAGAAGATGGAACAGTATTTAAAGGGAAATCCTTTGGGTACGAAAAACCGGTTGCCGGCGAAGTTGTTTTTAATACCGCAATGGTAGGGTATCCCGAAAGTTTGACCGACCCTTCTTATGCCGGTCAGCTTTTGACAATAACTTTTCCGTTAGTTGGCAATTACGGCGTTCCGAATGACATCATCCAAAACGGACTTTCTACTTTTTATGAATCGGAAAAAATTCAAGCTACCGGCCTGATTATTTCCGATTTTTCTTTTGAACACAGTCACTGGAATGCAGGCAAAAGCCTGAGTGATTGGTTGAAAGAAAACGAAGTGCCGGGAATATTTGGAGTTGATACTCGTGAGTTAACAAAATTGGTTCGTGAAAAAGGAACAATGAAAGGTAAATTTGTTTTTCCTGATGGTGAGGATATTGATTTTATTAATCCAGATGATGAGAATCAGGTAGCAAAGGTGAGTTGCAAAGAAGTAATCACTTACGGAAACGGAAAAAACCGCGTGTTGTTGGTAGATTGTGGAGTAAAACATAATATTATCCGTTGTTTATTAAAACGTGACACTACTGTAATACGTGTTCCTTGGGATTACGACTTTAATCATATTGAATTTGATGGACTGTTTATTTCCAATGGTCCCGGAGATCCTGAGTATGCTCAGAATACCGTAAAACATATTCAGGAAGCAATGAAGACCGATAAACCGATATTTGGTATTTGTATGGGAAATCAATTGCTTTCAGTTGCCGGTGGATCTAAAACCTACAAGCTAAAATACGGTCACCGAAGTCATAACCAACCGGTACAACTTGTTGGTACACAAAGAGCTTTTATTACTTCTCAAAATCATGGATTTGCTGTTGACAGTAAGACACTTGGAGCTGATTGGGAACCATTATTTGTGAATATGAATGATGGAACAAATGAAGGTATTCGCCATAAAACCAAACCTTGGTTTTCGGCACAATTTCACCCTGAAGCCTCTTCAGGACCAACTGATACTGAGTTTCTATTCGATGTATTTATCAAAACGCTGACCGAATTTACAAAACCAATCGCCGAAATGATTGAGGATGAAATGCAATCGCGTTTGGTTAGAAAACATGAAGATAAGCAAATTAATAAAGGTGAAATAAAAAAGGTATTAGTACTTGGTTCGGGTGCATTAAAAATTGGTGAAGCCGGTGAATTCGATTATTCCGGTTCTCAGGCATTGAAGGCATTAAAAGAAGAAGGCATTGAAACAGTACTGATTAATCCGAATATTGCCACAGTGCAAACTTCCGAAGGGATTGCCGATAAAGTATATTTCTTACCGGTTACTCCCGATTTTGTGGAACGTGTAATTGAAAAAGAAAAACCTGATGGTGTTTTCCTTTCGTTTGGTGGTCAAACGGCACTGAACTGTGGTGTTGCATTATTCAGAGATAAAATATTTGAAAAATATAATGTCCGTGTACTCGGAACGCCTGTTCAATCGATAATAGATACGGAAGATCGTGAAATTTTCAATCAGAAATTATCCGAAATTGATGTAAAATATATTAAGAGTGAAGCAGTAACAACTTTGAAAGATGCCGTACGCGCGGCCAATGAGTTAGGCTATCCTGTTATTGTTCGTGCTGCTTATGCTTTAGGCGGAATGGGAAGCGGATTTTGCGATAATGATGAAGAGTTAATAGCGTTGGTTGATAAAGCTTTTGCTTATTCAACTCAGGTATTGGTCGAAAAATCGTTGAAAGGCTGGAAAGAAATTGAATACGAAGTGGTTCGTGACAAATATGATAACTGTATTACGGTATGTAATATGGAAAACTTCGACCCGCTTGGAATTCATACCGGCGAAAGTATCGTTGTGGCTCCTTCGCAAACATTAACCAACTCTGAATACCACAAATTGCGTGAATTAGCCATTCGGATTATTCGTCACATTGGAATTGTTGGAGAATGTAACGTGCAATATGCTTTCGATACGGTTTCTGAAGATTACCGTGTAATAGAAGTAAATGCACGTTTAAGTCGCTCCTCAGCTCTGGCTTCTAAAGCAACCGGTTATCCACTGGCTTTTGTGGCAGCAAAACTTGGTTTGGGTTATGGACTCCCTGAGCTGAAAAATTCAGTAACAAAAGATACTTCAGCATTCTTCGAACCTGCTTTGGATTATATTGTATGTAAAATACCACGATGGGATTTGGGTAAATTCCAGGGTGTAAGTCGTCAGTTGGGTTCAAGTATGAAATCGGTAGGTGAGATTATGTCTATTGGACGTAATTTTGAAGAAGCTTTTCAGAAAGGCTTGCGTATGATTGGGCTTGGAATGCACGGGTTCGTGGCCAATAAAGATTTTTATGCCGACGATGTAGATACTGCCCTTTCAAAACCAACCGATAAACGTGTTTTCTATTTGGCACAGGCTTTACACAGCGGATATAATGTCGACAGATTGCACGAATTGACAAAAATTGATCGTTGGTTCTTATATAAATTGAAAGCTATTGTTGAAAAAGAACATGAATTGGAAACATTTAATTCATTGTCTGAATTACCAAATGATGTTTTACGCAGAGCAAAAGAAATGGGATTCTCCGATTTCCAGATAACACGACTTGTAACAAAATGCAGTAGCGACGATATTGACGAAAGAATAAAACAAACTCGTGAGCATCGTAAAGCTCAGGGTATTTTGCCGGTTGTAAAACAAATTGATACACTGGCGGCCGAATATCCGGCACAAACAAACTATTTGTATCTGACTTACGGGGGAACGACTACAGATGTCAAATATCTAGGCGATCATCGATCGGTGGTGGTGTTGGGTTCCGGAGCCTATCGTATTGGTTCTTCCGTTGAATTTGACTGGTGTGGAGTAAATGCTTTAATGACCATTCGTAAAGAAGGTTTTCGCTCGGTAATGATTAATTATAATCCGGAAACAGTATCGACTGACTATGATATGTGTGACCGACTGTATTTTGACGAATTGAGTTTCGAACGGGTTATGGATATAATCGATATGGAAAATCCAATGGGAACGATAGTCTCAACCGGCGGACAGATTCCAAACAATCTAGCTATGAAGCTTGCCGGCGAAAACGTCAATATTCTCGGAACACAAGCAATAGATATTGACCGTGCAGAAGATCGTCATAAATTTTCTTCTATGCTTGATACCTTGAAAATTGACCAACCTCGCTGGAAGGAACTGACAACTTTCGACGATGTAAATGAATTTGTAGAAGGAATCGGTTATCCAGTGTTAGTACGTCCTTCATATGTTCTTTCGGGTGCTGCTATGAATGTTTGTTACGATGCTTCGCAATTGGAAAACTTTCTGAAACTTGCTACTGATGTTTCGAAAAAACATCCGGTTGTCATTTCGGAATTTATTGAGCGTTGCAAAGAAATTGAAATAGATGCAGTGGCTAAAAATGGTGAAATTTTGGTTTATGCAATTTCCGAACATGTGGAATTTGCAGGGGTTCACTCGGGTGATGCTACCACACAGTTTCCACCACAAAAAATTTATGTTGAAACGATTCGTCGCATTAAGAAAATAGCGAGTGAAATTGCTAAATCGCTTCATATTTCAGGACCGTTCAACATTCAGTTCTTAGCGCGTGATAATTATATCAAAGTAATTGAATGTAACCTGCGTTCTTCCCGTAGTTTTCCATTTGTTTCGAAAGTATTGAAACTGAACTTTATTGAACTGGCAACGAAAGTAATGCTTGGTCTTCCGGTAACGAAACCTGAAAAATCAGCTTTCGATTTGGATTATGTAGGTATAAAAGCTTCTCAATTCTCCTTTGCACGTTTACAGCAAGCTGACCCTGTTTTGGGTGTTGATATGGCTTCGACAGGTGAAGTGGGTTGCATTGGCGATGATTTTTCAGAGGCAATACTTAAGTCATTGTTATCAGTGGGTTTCCGTATTCCAAAGAAACGTATATTAATTTCTTCGGGGGAACCAAAATCAAAAGTTGAATTGTCGGATGCCTGTGCATTGCTTCAGAAAAAAGGCTTCGAATTATTTGCCACTCGTGGAACACAACAATTTCTGGCTGAAAGCGGAGTACAGGCAACTGCTGTTCAATGGCCTGACGAAGAAGGTGATTTGAATGTGAAAAATATGATTGCCAATAAACAATTTGATTTGGTTATCAACATTCCGAAAAATACATCCAAACGAGAGTTGGCAAATGATTATGCTATTCGTCGTGGAGCAATTGACTTCAACATTCCGTTGCTGACCAATGCGCGATTGGCTTCTGCTTTTATTAATGCTTTTTGTACAATGACAATTGAAGATATTAAGATTAAAAGCTGGGACGAATATTGATTTAGAATAAAGATTCTAGAACCAAGATTTTAGATTCAAGACTATATAGTAAACAGCCGATTGCAGTAATACGATTGGCTGTTTGCCGTTTTTACTAAAAACATAAACAAATAGTAAAACAAATTTATTTAATTACAAACAAGTTTTCTGATAGCTGAAATCAATGGACTTTTTATCTACAATGAAGTATTAAAATTTATATCGGCTTGCATAGCATAATGGTCGGAGAGATTCGACGAACGCTGTCCAATTTTTTCATAAAAAGTTTTTACGGAACGTTCTATTTGATGGATAAATTGATCATTTCTTACCAAAATATAATCTATAACTTTCTTCTTGCCTAAGGCATTTTTTACTAATGTATTGTCTATTTCATCGTAAGTAAACTTAGTATCGCCGGTGATTTCACCATTGCTTGCTTGGAGAATGTGTAACATTTGCTTGTAATTAACTTGATCAGCCATATCAATATTAAAGTCTCCACAAATTAGTTGTGGAATATTCGGATTGAAGTACTGATTCAACAAATGTTCCCTGATTTCACTACATTGACTTTCTCGCACAAGATGTGAATTATCGGCCTGAAGGTGAGTAGTAAGCAGTTGAAACTTTGCATCATGAAAGTCACCTTCAAACAGTACGGCTCCTTTTCTCGCTATCATATCAAATCCTTTGCTAATACTAAACTTAATCTTATCCAACTGATTAAGTGGTATTTTACTCAGCACCCACAGCCCGCTACTTGTTCTAAATGGTACTATACATTTATTGACAGGTCCATATTGAAAAGGATATGCTTTTGCAAGTCGCTTTGACAAGATATTACGACATTTACTGCTAAAAGCTTCCTGAAAAACAATTATCTGACAATCGGAATACTGCAACTTTTCGGCAATTACCCGCGCACGTTCGGCATTTCGATTAAATAAACTTATGTATGGGAGCATGTAAATGTTCCAACTCAAAATCTTGAGCGATTTGTTAGCATTGCTTGATCTGTCTAAAAATTGTTTCATATGACTAATTGTGTAAGAAGTAGATAGTATTATAAACAGTAAACCAATATATGGTTTTCAAATAAAGTGTATTCTATTTCCGACTACAAATGAACTTCAAGCATATTACAACAGCATTAAGAGAGTATGTTTATATGATTAAACATTTAACAAAGTCTACGAAAAGAAATAGACACAATGCTTAATGAATTAATTTGATTTTTATACCTTTGCAGCCCGTATAAAGTACAAACTATCCAAGGATTTTACATAATTTCCTGTCGTGGAAAATATACCTTTATACCGAGATTGTTTTTAACCTTTAAAAACAAAGCTCCCGATTTATATGACACCAACAAAAAATAAAACAGCCGCAGCAGACCAACCAATCTCTCCCTTCTTGGTCACATTAATGGCTGTTACTGCAGGAATTACTGTTGCAAATATCTATTACAACCAACCTATTTTAAAAAATATCGCAACCGAATTTCATGCAACTGAAGCACAGGCGGGAATTATTTCCATGCTATCGCAAGTCGGATTCGGACTGGGACTTTTTTTTATTACCCCCCTGGGAGATAAAATAAATAAAAAGACACTAATCATTTGGTCTGAACTTTTATTACTTGTCGCGCTCGTATTGTTAATGTTCTCCACCGACATTATGCAAGTATGGATCTTGAGTCTGTTTATTGGTACGTTTTCGGTCTCTGTTCATGTTGTTATACCTCTGGCTGCTGGGCTTAGTACTAAAAACAGAGGCAAAACGGTTGGAACTATTTTCACCGGATTGTTGATTGGCATTTTGGCTGCCCGTGTTTTAAGTGGCAGCATTGCCGAATGGTTTGGTTGGCGATATGTGTACTTAATTTCAGCTGTAGCAGTAGCAGCAGTTACCGTTCTGTTGAAAATATATTTACCAACTGTTGAAACAACTTTTAAAGGCAGCTATTTAAAGTTGTTGATCTCTACACTCAAACAATTGGGAGATTTTCCACAACTCAGGAGGTTATGCATTATCGGCATGTTACAGTTTGGTTTGTTCTGTTCATTTTGGACAACACTTACGTTTCACCTCAGTGGCAGTCCTTTTAATTTTCAAAGTGATACCATAGGTTTATTCGGATTGGTAGCAATAGCCGGTGCATTGATAGCACCCGTGATTGGGAAAAGAGCTGATAAAGGCGAAAGTAACCGGCTCCGTTTTATGGCTGTGGGATTACTCATTCTTAGTACACTAATCATGTTGATTTTCCAACATTCACTACCAGCATTGGTGTTGGGAGTATTATTACTCGATATTGGTGCACAATCCCTACAGGTAACCAATGTTACGCTCATCTACACACTCGGTAATGAATCGTTACATAGCCGCATCAATACAGTTTACATGACTTCGTTTTTTATCGGAGGTGCATTGGGAACTTTTATCGGCCTCCTTTGCTGGAAGTTTGGAGGATGGAACTGGGTAACTGCTCAAATGCTGCTTTTCGCACTATTGATTATAGTATTTCTGATAAAAGAAAAGCTCCAAACAAAATGATGAGTATTTTTTTAATGCAAGAAAAAAGTAAAAACAAGTTGTTTTAAATAAAATTTAAATTTGATAATCAATCATATATCTACATGCCATGTCGCTACAATAGAAAATGTTTTATGATTATCCGCAATGTATACAGTTGTACTGAATTTTCAGTTGATGGGATTGACCTCGTTCGGTGAACCAAAAAACAAGTGAGAAAGGCGAAAAAATACTCCTGTTTGAAGACCGAAGGGAGGATTTTGGTCCCGATAGCTATCAGTGATTTTATTACGGGTATTCATTTTAGTATAAAATTAAATGACTATCGGCTTTTGCACCCAATAGAAAATTATTAACTTTGCAAGTAAAAAAATCATGAATTTACTTGACTTTAGTAATTATTTTCCAAATGAGGAATCCTGTATTGAACACTTTAAAACAC
>JAQUWU010000013.1 GCA_028692715.1 Paludibacter sp.
GATAAATTGAAATAAATGAGAAAAAATATGAGAAAATATTTGCATTCCGTATGTTAAATCTCATACCTTTGAGTTATGAATAAAAAAATAAACAAAACTCCTTCTTTTAATGGACTAAAAAGAAACTATAACGGAACTAAAAATCTGGGGATAGTATGTAACCACGGTTTGGTTGAAAAATTTATGTTTTTCACCGGTTTTGATTTTTATGTGAATCTACTTAAGTTTATACTACTCACCACCGGAAAAACGTTACTCTATCTTGCATCAGGAACTGATAATATTGAAAAATATGATAAGCTGGAAGATTATTCAAATATCATATTAGTAGATTATCAATTCCGTGATACAATCCATATTGATTACTCAGAAAACAAACGAATCATATGTTTAAACCTGGATGCTTACATTGCAATTCAAGTGCTACTCCTGTTGAATCACCGCATTGACACTTTAGTTGTCATTAATGAAGGATTAGAACAAGGAGGTGGAAATATGAACCTTGCTGAAAATGCATTTGCATTATTATTTCCGGTTCTATCAGAAAATCCCATTTTCATTGTGTCACGTAAATACTATGGAATGACGCAACGCTATAAAACAGCAAAACCAAAAAACTGGTTGAATCTTCCTTTTCAGACAAAGACAATATTAAATCAGAATGATGAAGGTTATATCAATCCGGATTTCTTCACTGATTATGAGTTTTGTAAAGGGAAAGGAGAAGTGGTTCAATTTAATAATAAAACAAGAAATGAACATACATTTCTACGCGGTAGGATAAAAGTGCATGTATTGCATTCTTCTTTATACAATCACTTAGATAAAATAGATTTGGGATTATCTCATTTTGAAAACGGTTATCAGGAAGAGATATTCAGAACAGGGATTACGAATGTATTAAATTGGAGGGGTGAATACAGGATTAAAAAAAGAATTAATCGTGATACTGAAATTGTAAAAACATATAATCTTAATGAAGTTGGTGAGTTGAATCAACTGTGTGTAGATTATAGTGTAAAGAAATTGGGTTTAGTTCCCAATGGAAGTAATTACCTTGAACTGATAGATAAATTGAATCAGTTGGAAAATAAGATTACTGATATTTACTTTTTTCACTTGCATCATGGTGACTTTAAAGCATTATATCAGGAAGTATAAAATAGAAGGAAATATATACCGTATACTATAGGGATGATTTATTTAATAAAAAAACAACAATTATGAACAACAATAATATAACAAAAAACAAAACTATTGAATCCATTTTCAAACGGATTAGATTCCGTACAAACAGATATCCACGCACAGTGATATTTGATTATTCTCCTGAAAGTGATTATCAATTACAAGAAGATTTTGTGACTTTGGAAGAAGGGGAACATCCAATCTTTGAAAGCTACAACAAGAATGGATATACTTTACTGACTACACATTATTTATATTCAGTAATATTAAGAAACGAAGAATCACTTCTGCTTGTAAAAAATCAAAGATTTAAAGTAAAGATCGAGGATTTGATTTATTTCAAATCACTGAATGATATAATTACGGAAAAAGAAAAGAGAACAGAGTATCAGGAAATTGCTTTAAAATTCATTGAAACGACAACAGAAGAAGGTGGTATTTTATTTTATCTAAGAATAGGAACAGGGGAATTTATGTTTCATGAAATCTTACGTCAGATGGTAAGTATGAATAACTTTTGTAAAAACCAGGAATTAAAATAAATGGATAAAATCAATCACAAGCAAACAATACAGTACCTGAATTTCATTTTTATTAAATCTAAAAAATCAAAATTAGATTTTGAATCAAGTGAAGGGATAGATGAAGCATTCAGATATCTTTCTTCAATCTTCAACTTATCACACATTCAATGTGCATTATTGTCAATCATTTTTTCATTTACAATCGATGAAGATTTAGAAAGAGTCAGAACTCAACGATTGTTAAGTTTCCTTGATATGGAATTAGAGGATTATTTCGATTTAACGGGTGACTTAGAACTACTGATCAAGAAAGGATTTATTCGTCAGAAAAACGAAGATAGAACTAACAATTTATATAATAGTTCATTCACAATCAATCAAGCATTATTGGATATGCTGCTGCGTAATGAAACTATTGAATTTGAAAAACTATATGGGAATGGGTATAACTTCGTTCAGTTCTCCGGTCATATGTATCGAATTAATAAATACAAGTTATTAAATCATCAATCAAAAGTTGATATATTTAATTCTATCGAAAGTAATGAAGACAGGAATGCAAATCTGACTCAAATCCAAACCTTAAAATCATTTAATTTGGATGTGAAGGATAGGTTTGCAATGTATTATTTAATACATAAACAAAGTGATTTAGAATCAAAAGTGAGCACATATTCTTTGTCGTTCGATGTTTATGGAATTGCGAATGCTGCATCTTTTATTAAACAACTTTCAGATAATAAAAGTCAGCTACAAATATTGGGATTAATTGAAATAGTTGGGAAATCAAATGAAGTTCAACTCACTTCAAAAGCAAAGGAACTGTTATTAAATGAACATTGCTTAACTAAGAATGAGGAAGAAGTTGAAACGTCTCACTATTATATTAAGCATGATACTATTCAGAAAAAGGAACTTTTCTTCAATTCTGAAATTCAAAGAGAATTAAATATACTTCAAACCTTACTGAAAAAAGACAACTTCAAAGAGTATCAGCAAGCAATGAAACTCAAAGGAAATAAAGCAGAAGGTATATCAATTTTATTGTATGGACCCAGTGGAACAGGGAAATCAAGTATTGCGGATATGCTTGCTAAACAATCAAACCGTGATATCTTTCAAGTGGATCTCAGTGTGGTTCGGTCTAAATGGTGGGGAGAAAGTGAAAAAAATATTAAACAAATCTTCGAAGATTACAATGCAAAATGTAGTAAATCAGACACTATTCCCATTTTATTATTGAATGAGTGTGATGCGTTATTAGGAAAAAGAAACCATGATGGTGAAGATAGTCATGATATGACTGAATCAACCATGATTAATTTATTGTTGGAGTTATTTGAAAAGAATAGTGGAATTATAATCGCTATCACGAATTTAGTAGAACAATTGGACAATGCATTTATGCGTAGATTCACTATGAAGTATTTTATAGGAAACCCTGATAAAAAAGCAGTTAAATCAATATTGAAAAGTAAGATTGATTTTTTGGATGAAGGAGAAATTGAAAGAATTGCAGATAGACACTTACTTACTGGAGGTCAAATCGAAAATGTTTCTATGAAGTGCGTAATAAGTAAAATTATTACTAAATCAAATCCTACAGTTTCTGAAATAATGGATTATTGCGAAAATGAGAAAATTAAAACGAACCTATGGAAGGAGGTATTTTAGTATATGAATGACAATAATAAAATAGAACTTACAGAGGAAGATGTGAAACTTGCGGATTATATTTACTCTATCCTGAAAAGTCAGCATTTAGTAATGATGTCTTGGGGATTTCAATCACCTGTTGTGATAAGTTTGGGGTTAAGGTTTAAAGTCAATGGATTTTTATTGAAGGGTAGTGTTCATATTTTATATAATGGTGGGAGTGATTTATTTGATATTTCATTTGTTAAAGAGGATGGTACTTTGAAAAATACTTTGGTAGGAATCTATTTTGACCAATTGGTAGAGGTGATCGATAATCATGTTGAAAAAGTAGAGAATTACAACGAAAGAGTGAATCAGGAATATAATATTATAGATTATGATTAAAATACGATTAAATATGGATGCTATTGAATTTGTAAATGAATATCAAAACTTCCTTTATGAAATAGAAAGTATCATTAAACCGGAATTACTTCCTGCATTACAAGAATTGAAAGAAACAGATGCAGAAGATATTATTTCTGCTGACTCGTGGTTCCTTAATGAAAATCAAGCGCGGGGATTTGTACTGAAATTATTTTTGAAGAAGTGCAATATATAATAATAGAGAATTAAGAACAGGAGTATTTTATATGTCCTGTTTTATTTTATTCTCTCACTCACAATTTTGAGGTAGAATCCAAAATGTGAATGATGATAAGGTTGGAATTTGGGTTGATTTATTTAATAAACATGGAATTCCTCACAAAAATAGAATTAAAGATGGACAAAGCTAAAAATATGAAGAAAATAAATATTTTATATACTCGGGTTTCAACTCTGGATCAACGAACAGATCGTCAACGGATAAATAAAAAAGATTATGATTTGGTAATAGAAGATAAATGTTCAGGAACAATTCCCTTTTTCGAACGACCAGGTGGAAAAGAAATCTTGAGTTACATTGAAAAAGGGATAGTTGCAAAAATTAGTGCTATTACCATTGATCGCATGGGAAGAGATATGTTGGACATATTAAATACACTATCTTATTTAAATCAAAAACTGATACCGGTATTTTTCATAAATCAAGGATTGGTTACAATAAATGAGGACGGGAAAGAAAATCCGATTTCAAAACTTATCATAAGTATTCTTGCAACAATCAGCGAAATGGAACGTGGTCAGATTCGGGAAAGACAACTTGAAGGTGTAAAACTTGCGAAAGCAAGAGGTGTTTATAAAGGTCGAGTGCAAGGGTCAAAGGAAGATGTTCAACAATTTTTATCTAAACCCAAAAACAGAAAAGCTCTTGATTATTTAAAAAGAGGAATGTCGTTAACCGAAGCAGGGAAACTTGCAGGAGTGCATATCAATACAATGACGAAGATTAGGAAGTTTGGGATTGTTGATAATTATAACTCAAAATAATATTATTCTTAACTCAATGTTTAACTTGTTTTCAAATTTAGTTGGGTAATTGTTTACAGAAACGTGATAAATGAAACTGAGTGAATAAACTATGCGGTCTTGTGAAAATATAAGTGAATATTGACTCAAAATGAAAATAATTCAATATTTAATATAGATAAAATCCAACTAGTATTTGTTATAGATTTGTATTAAGACAGTGCCTAATAAAAGTAATTAAATGCAATAATATCAAAGATTTTTTCTTACTTTGTATTGTATTAATTAAATTGATACGTATTTCTAATTCAATAGGTTTTAATATGCATTTATGAAGACACACTATTTATTATATGTATTTTTTTTCAGTTCAATCTTTTGTATTGCACAGGAAATCCAATTTGACCATATTGATATTAATGATGGGCTTGCCGACAATTCGGTAAGAAAAATATTTCAGGATAAAAAAGGTTACATGTGGTTTGCTACTTTAAACGGGTTAAGCAGGTATGATGGTAATAATTTTAGAAATTTTAATGCTAAAGTAGGAACTGAGAACAGCTTAATATATAATAGTATTTCCATTGCAAAAGAAGACCATTGGGGATATATTTGGTGTCTTACCTATGATGGTAAAATACAAATAGTTGATCCAACACGTAACAAAGTGATTAACCTACAGCCAAATGTACTGAAAAGCAATCAGTTATTCCGCAATTTTACATTAACACACCAAAATCAATTATGGTTATGGGGAAATCAAGGAGTTGTTAAGATAACTTATAATAATGAATTAAGTAAATTTCAACCAGAATTTATAGATACAAAGTTTATTGGAATTGGCAATTCAATACATTTTTTATTTGAAGACAGTCAGCATAATGTTTGGTTAGGCACTGATTTGGGATTAGTAAAGTATGTTGATTCAGGAACCATGAATCCTAAAATAAACAACTATTTCGAACGAACATCATTTATTAGTTTTTTTGAGGGAAAGGAAAACATATGGTTTGGGACAAATAACGATGGAATTAGAATATTTAATAAAAAAAATAGGAAGTTTGACACAAAAAATTCAATAAATCTCAAACTAAAGGATTACCCGATTTATTGTATTTTACCTCTTTCCAATGATAGAATCATATTAGGCTCAAAGAAAATACTTTTCGATGTTAATTTACAATCGCAAATTTTTTTTGAGATAAAACACACAGTACTAAAAGATATTTCAGGTTTTTTTAGAGATTCAAAAAATAACATTTGGCTAATTCCAACTAATAGAGGGGTTTATAGATATGACTACAATAATAAATCTCTTTTATATTTCGATTTAAATTCAAAAAGCAGAGAGTTTTTAGGTGATGTTGACAGACAACTATTTTACGAAGACAGTAATAAAGACTTATGGGTTGGAATAGATGGTGGAGGGCTATTTAAATACATTCCTCTTCAAGAAAGATTTGAAAGTTTCACTTTCTCAGAAGAGAATTCACATAGTTTATCTTCTGATGTTGTATTGTCCATATGCGAAGATAACTCCAAAAATTTATGGATAGGCACTATGCATGGTGGATTAAATAAGCTTAATTTAACATCAGACAAGATTAAATGGCATATACCAAATCACGAACCTCTAAATATACTAGAAAATGAGATCCGTTCTACAGTTAAAGATATTAAAGGTAATTTATGGGTCGGAAGTAAGGGTGGACAAATTATATGTTATGACTCAAATTATAAAATTACAGATAACTTTCCGAGTGATTTAACAGACGACTTTAAAAAGAAATTATATAACATAAATATATATTGTTTATTTATAGATAAAACGAACAACCTTTGGATAGGAACAAAGGGCAGAGGAATGTTTGTCATAAAAAACATACATAATTTAAACAAGAAAATTGATATTATTCACTATCAGCCTGAAAAATACCCTGCATTAGATAATGTGTACTCTATTAAACAAGATTATTATGGTCAATATTGGATAGGATCTTTTAAAAATGGTCTTAGCTTACTTAAAAATCCATTTTCACATTTTGAAATTTCAACATTTGAAAATTCAGAAGTAGAAGGTAGTATTTTGAGTAATTATATTCGATATGTTTTTCTTGATAGTAAACACAATTTATGGATTGGGACTTCGAGAGGTATTAGTTTATTACCAAATTTGTATCTTAGAAATCCTAAGGGGAAGTTTATTTCAATAGTAAATGATAGTAAAAACTTGTCAAGTTTAAGTTATAATAGTGTAGATTATATATATGAAGGTAGTAATAAAAAAATATATGTCGCAACCATGGGAGGTGGATTGAACCAACTTGAGAGTTACAATGTAGATTCATTAAAGTTTAAATGGAAATCATTTAATACATCAAGTGGCTTATCTTCTAATACCATTTACGCAATTCAGGAAGATAATAACAAAAATTTATGGTTAAGTACAAGTCTTGGTTTAAATAAATACAATATCAAAAATGAACATATAGAGATTTTTTATATTGAAAAAAAACACAGACTAAGTTATTTTACCGAAAGTTGTGCACAAAAGCTTAATAATGGAGATATTTTATTTGGAAACAGAAAAGGATTCATAACATTTAATCCAAAAGAGATCAATAAAATATCAACAAAATTTCCTGTAGTTTTTTCCCGTTTATTTATAAATGGTATAGAGATACTACCCGAAGAGTCTAAAATACTTCTCAAGTCTATTGAGAATACAAATGAAATAAATCTAACATATAAGGAAAACTCAATTCGACTGGATTTTTCAGTACTTGATTACTCTAATCCTGAAAAAATTCAATATTCATATATTTTAGAAGGAAAAGATGAAAATTGGTCACCACTTTTAAGTAGTAATATTGCAATATATCAGAATTTACCTCCTGCCAATTATATTTTCCGATTAAAAGCAACTAATAGTGATGGTTTTCTAATACCTGGAGAATTAATTTTAAAAGTCAACATAAAGCCACCTTTTATTAAAAGTCCTTTGGGTTATACACTCATTATATGTATTTTAATAATTGTAGTTGTGATTGGTCTGCGTTTTTACAAAAAACAAATAACAATACAACAAGAAATAATTTATGCCGACAGACTTAACAATAAGAAGTTGGAATATTACACCAATATATCACACGAATTTAAAACACCGCTAACATTAATTATTGGTCCCGCTCAAGACTTAATACGCGAAAATCAAGCCGACAACGGAGTAACATATTATGCCCAAAAGATATTGAACAATGCCGGGTATTTACTACAGCTTGTCGAGCAAATACTTGATTTCAGGAAGATTAGCGAAAACAAACAAACGCTACAAGTAGCACACGTAAATATCAATAATTTAGTCAGGAATATATACCTTGAATTTAAACCATTGGCTGAAAAGGGCGATTATAAATACAACTTTGTGGATCATGATCATGAGATCTATGGTTATGTCGACCAGAAAGTGCTGTCAAAAATTACTTATAACCTGCTTTCTAATGCATTTAAATTCACATCAGCTGGTAAGTCCATTTCATTGGAAATATTAACCAGCGACAACGATCGACTTTTGACGCTTAACTTCCGGGACGAAGGAAAAGGTATAAGCATTGAGAATCAACTAACGCTTTTCGAAAGGTTTGGGAAAAGTGATAACAGCTCCGGCTTAGGACTTTCGTATGTAAAAGAACTTGTTGACATGCACACCGGAAAAATAAGTGTGGAAAGTGAATTAGAACGCGGCACCATCTTTACTATTCAAATACCAATAGATGAAGCAAGCTATTCTAAAAGTGATATACTGGAAGGAGTTTCGGAAGAGTTAAACTATTTAGAACCAACCGATACATCTAAAAATGATACTTTGGATGATACCAACCCGGATGAATTTGGAAGCTCAATACTTATTATTGAAGATAATGACGAGATGAGAGAGTATCTGAATAAAAAATTCAGCCAATTCTACAAAGTTTATTTAGCTTCGAATGGTAAAGAAGGGGTTCAGGTAGCCAATGAAGTTTTACCTGATTTAATAATTTCGGACGTAATGATGCCGATAATGGATGGAATTGAGGCTACAAGTATACTTCGGGATAATTTTGATACAAGTCATATCCCAATCATACTACTGACAGCCAATTCGTCGGAAGAAAAAAGACTCGAAGGCTTGGAAACAGGAGCTGATGATTACATAAACAAGCCGTTTGATTTTACTCAATTACAGTTGAAAATCAAAAATATTATCGAGAAAAGACAAAAATTATTACAAAATTTCAACAAAGAACCTGAATTACAAATCGAAATATTAACAAAGTCAAAACAAGATAAAAAGTTTATTGAGAAAGTGACAACATTGATTGAAGAAAATTTAGGAAAACCAGTCTTTAATATTGATCTGTTATCGTCTGAAATGGGGTGTAGTAGAACCTTATTTTATAAAAAAATGAAAGCTATAACGGGCGACACTCCAAATATATATATAAACACCATACAAATGAAAAAGGCTGCAATGTTGCTAAAGAATACCAATTATTCAGTACTTGATGTTAGTGTAATGGTAGGATATAATGACAGTATTTATTTCAGTAAAACCTTTAAAAAACACTTTGGTGTTAACCCAAAGACATATCAAATTCAAAGTAGATATACTTAAAAAAAATGAGTAGTCAAAAACAATTGATAGGAAACACTATTGATATTACTATTTATAAAATGGTATAAGAGGAACCTATTTAACTGAAGTCCCTCTTCCTTGTAAAAATTTGAAAGTTACAATCCTGTTACAGTTAAGAATTTTTCATATGCTTCCTCCCATGCTTCCGGGTTCTCAGGGTAGAATTCGTCAATATGAACCGACTCGGCTATGATCTGACGCATTTCCTGTAACGAACCAACACATCCGGCTGCTTTTGCCTGAAGCATAATATTACCGATAGCGGTTGCTTCCGAAGGTCCGCCAATTACAGGTATTCCAATAGAGTTTGCTGTCCATTGATTTAATAATGGGTTCTTTGATCCTCCACCTATCACATGTAGTTTTTCGATGGGGAATGGAGCCATATCTTTCAATAAGCCCAAAACATTGCGGTATTTCAGTGAAAGACTTTCGAAAATACAACGTACAAACTCCGGGTGAGTCTGAGGTACTTTTTGTCCGGTAGCCGAACAATAATCCTGAATAGCCCTGGTCATACTTATCGGGTTTACGAATGAACTATGATCCGGCTCAATAAACGATTGAAATGGATCAACAGTATCGGCCATTTGCACAATTTTTTCATATGCATAAGTGATGCCTTCTTTTTTCCATTCTTTCATGCATTGTTCCAGAATCCACATTCCTGTAATATTTTTCAGAAAACGGATTGTTCCTTCTACGCCACCTTCGTTAGTGAAGTTGTTTTTCGATGTTTGCTCGTTTATAATGGGATCCTTTAATTCAACTCCCATCATCGACCAGGTACCGGAACTCAGGTAAGCATAATTTTCATTGGCAGCAGGAACAGCAGCAACCGCAGAGGCAGTATCATGTCCTGCAACAGCCACTACATTTACTTTACCCAGCTCGCTTTCTTCGGCCAAATCATCTCGTAATGTACCAATCAGGTGTCCCGGCATTACAATTTCGCCTAAAACAGAAGGTGAAACACCTGCTTTTTCGAGCAATTCAGCTTCGAATTTTTTAGTACGGGGATTTAAAATCTGTGATGTAGAAGCAATCGTATATTCCACTACTTTATTGCCAGTAAGCATATAAGCTAACGCATCAGCCATAAAAAGGATTTCTTTAGTAGCTTTCAATAATGAATTGTTGGCCTGACTCATTGCAAAAAGTTGAAATAAACTGTTGAAATTTATCACTTGACTTCCTGTCAGATTATACACTTTTTCGCGGGGAACGATTTCGAAGTATTTTTCGGGAGCACCAATACTGTGTGGGTCGCGGTATGCATAAGGAGCACCAAGAATAGAACCATCTTCGGCCAACAAGGCAAAGTCAACACCCCAGGTATCAACACCTATAGATGTTATTACAACACCTTCATTTTTAGCAGCTATGAGACCTGCTTTCAGATGTTCGAACAATGAATAGATGTTCCAATGAAAGTGATCTCCAATTTGAAGAATTTGGTTTGGGAAACGGGTCAGTTCTTTCATTTGAAGTCTGCCATTTTCAATTGTACCCAGAATGGATCGACCGCTGGTTGCACCCAGATCGAATGCAAGGAATGATTTGTTTTTCATGTGTAAATTAATTGTTTTATCATGGTCACATGGAACTCGCATACCAAATTTTATCTCCCGTTGGTCGCTGACCGCTGGTTCAGAATCTTTGGTAAATGCTTGCGTTCATGCTCGTTTCATGAATATCGTAAATTATTATATTTAGTATTTATTTATCTGGGCAAAATAAACTGACCTGCCCCAGCTGAAAGCCAAACTTCAGGAGGCCATATTTCGTGAAGTACTTCTGTTAAGATAAGCTTCTCGGCCAATTGAATTCCTCTTAATAGGTTCACTGGATAAGTTCCGGCTGCTATAGCCAACCGGGTGCTTCCTATTAAACGATCATTCCACTCTATTTTTCGTTTGAGATCGCGTATAACCCGTAATACGGGGTCTGAGAGCAATGGGTTAGTCATTCTTTCCAGCAAATCACGGGCATATTCTTTCCAACCATGAACTGTAAATAAGTCATCAACACCATGATACTTATTAATTAATCCGGCTCCTGCTTCATCAATAAATGCTTTTCGGGTAATTTCCATAAGATCGGTTTGAAGACCGGCCTCCGCTAACGTTCGACAGCCTCGCTCATGCGCTAAAAGGCCAAGAAGCAAATGTATTGCATTGTGCCCATAGAGTTTCGCCTCTTCAAACGGAAGAAGGTCAGCTTTTTCATCAAAAATGTCAATTCTACGAGTAAATCCAGGTAAGTCAATCTTTGATATTAATATCTTATTGAAAGCTTCAACAAGGACTGTTTTATTATTATTTGGAGTGAGTGGTGCAAGTCCATATTGCTCAACAACCATAGAATCCTCAACAATACTAGACATTTTACCGATAACTGTATTCAGAAACTGAACATTGCTCAGGCTTTGATCTCCTCCATATTTCTCTACACCAGCCCGCAGTGCTTCAGCAGCATGATTATTGTTTTCTGCAGTATAAATGATGGTTTGTTTGTCTGAGTTTCGTTTTTTCAATCCTTCGGCCAAACATGAGACAACCGAAAGATCTCCTCCCCTATCATAAAACGCAATTGAAGGCAGCGATGTGGAAATTTCGTCAGCCACAGCAATGGCCTCAATTAGCTCCTGTCTGTCTTTTTCGCTCCTCGGATTCAACATTCTGACACCTTCAATCTCAGTTGTCAAAATAGAATCGTGAAAAGCTATATTAATTGTACAACGTCCATTATTTTTATTTATGGCATCCACCAGTGCATCATCCACTTCGGCAATAGTAAAGGATTTAAAGTTGCCGGAACGAAATGCTTCATAAAGAAACAAACCTGTTTGAATTGGCCCCAGACCGAAACCTACAAAATTTCCCTTTTCAATATTTTTCATGTTGATTAGTGTTTTGTTGAACCTCATTCGCTTGTTTTTGTAAAAATTCAAGCCCATTCTTAATAAAATCAGGTGCATCAGGACAGACATTTTTGAATATGCCACGTTTATAACCGAATCCATTTTCTCCTGTATTGTACGTTTCCATCAAGATACGTGCATTCGGACAAACATCTGCCAATGTATGAAATACATCACTCCATGGAACAAGTCCACCTCCGGGTACTCCCCGGTCACTTTCGCAGGCATGGATTCCCCATAATGCGCTACCACAAGTCTTTATAGCACTAGCATAATCACGCTCTTCCGTAATCATATGGTAGGTATCAAGATTGATGTAGAGTTGTGGGTGCTGAACCAGAGAAACCAAATCAATAGCTTCTTGAGCCGAATGTACCAGATGAGTTCGAAATCGGCTCATAGGTTCAATGACCAGTTTTACATTTAAACTTTCGGCAAATTCAGCCAATTGATAAAGATTTTGTGCTATTCGTTCCAATTCGGCATATTGCCTTGGTTGACGCAAAATATGACCAGGATGCCCATAAGTAGCTCCATTATAAGCAACTGCTCCTAACTCGGATGCCCGCTTTAAAATCTGACGATGCCACTCCATGCCAAGTTGCTGTTTCTCTACCGATTCGGAAGAGATATCACACTCCATTGGCCAAACATTACCCGGCCCAACTGTCAACTCGAGACCAAGCTCACAGGCTCTTTTTCTAACCGGAATTGGGTCAAAAGCAATGTCATCTCCAAGAGAAATTTCAAACAAACTCAAACCAAGATCTCGGGCTTCATTGAGGATATATAGGCAATCGTCCGTCCAATGCTCTATCCAGAGAAACTGATGCGCCCCATATTTATATGATTTCATTTTTTGTTATATTAGCGTTGTCAACAATATTTATTCAGCTACAAGATATTACTTGGCCAGCGTTACACTCATTAAACCAACTACAACCTCGTTTGCAGTTGTTTTCAAAACCAACTCTTTCAATTGTTTCGAGGCATTTAATGGTAGGTCTAAGACTGTTGCAGCACCACCATCAATCTGACCGGTATTGAATTTAAAACCGGGTAGTACCGAATTGTTGTTAAACGTAAACTGTGCCGTTTTAAGATACAATCGTTGTGGACGTGGGGCATCGAATGGAAAAGCTGAATTATCCACATAGTAATCTTTTTCAATAGGATGCCATGTTTCAGGATTACGAAGCACCAGGCTGTCTTTTGACCCATCAGCATAAACAGCGTACACCGTTGCATTGGTAAAGCGCGATTGCATATAATTGGTACTACCTGCCATAAGCAAATAGGCATGACTAGCCGTTTGATTCACCGGTATACTAACTTCTTTCGGAAAATTATCCCACTGCGAAGTAAATACTATGTTTTTAGCATTATCTTCGCCCGGAGTAGCAAATGGAACGCCTTGCGGGGTTACAATCTCGTTCTTTGTTCCGGCAGTTTTGCGTAGGCCCGAATCATCGATATTGGCCGTAATTTCGGGGTGAGTCCATTCTCCAATACCGGAACTTGGCAATGCCAACGTTGGGTAAGGACAACGTGGAGTTAGGTATTTATTTTTAAAGATATTAGTCACCTTGTCATTAAAAACATTCGTCAGATCCAGCTTTTCGTAAGTGGTTGTCTTCGGATTTTCAATCGTCCAGTTTGCCACCCATTCTGTTTGCGTTTTATTGTTGCCGGCATCGACAGAAACTACATTGTAACCATTTACAAGGAACTGCGCTGGAATAATAATACTGGCAGATTTTGCATTGCCCTCAACCTTAACTTTGGTGGTAAAAGCATTGCTTCCCGGGTTAACAGTTAAGCTAACATCCATACCCGCAGCAGTGTTATTCCTCAAATAGAAATTTAAACTGTTTGAGGGCTGCTCGTTTGGCGCTATTACTTCGATTGGTTTACTAATTTCGAAAGTAACAGCTTCCCACCATGTCATGTTGTTTTGTTTTACTTTTACGAACAACGACCTGTGACCCATTTCACCTTTCACGGTTCCGCTAACAACACTTTCTGTTTTCTGAATATTAGCAAGTACAGCTTGTGGATCAAACACATCGGTAATCAGAGCGTTTGGAGATCCGACTGAGAATTTCTCGCCAAGAGCATACCTTGCATTTGAACTAAGCTTTGTAATGGCATTACCGGCATATTCAATTGAAATATCGAACTTCGAACCGATTTCGGTCGTAAATTCAATTTCAGGGTGATCAATGCTATTCTCGTTGTAGTTGAAGTCGATATTTTTTCCGTTTACCTTCACTGAAACAATCTTATCCAGTAGTGGGCTTGTGCAAAAATGAATTTTTACTGGCTTTGCAAAAGTGGGTATTACGGTGTAATTAGCGGTATTTCCTACTCGTTTATACGAAAATTTAATGTCGGGAATAGTGATGGCTGCGTGATTCCATTTTTCAGGGAAACCGGGTTTAATGGTCACCACCCCATCGAGCAGATTGGGTTTAATACCAAACAAACCTTCAACCAACGAACGTGAAGCCATACCAATGCAGTCGGCAAAATCGCGATAAGTTTCGCCACGAGCCGCATCGTAAGCCGACAATTGTACAAAATTTCCCGGACTACTCCCCAAATACATCGCATCCAATATTGAACCTTTAAACATTTTCATAGCTTCCTCGCTACGCCCAGTTTGCCAAAATGACAAGGCTGTGTGTAGATTCTCGGCAAACACCACATTGTTAACAGACCAGTTGTAAGGCATCCAATTAGTGGTGGAAACCATATAATTATCTGTTTCTTTTAGACCTTTGGCCAATACAGGTATATGAGGTATTTCGTGGTTAATATACTCTGTCATTTGGTACGCTTTAAAAAGGTCGGTTACCTCGGAGTCGATGGTATGGTAAACAGTCCAAACCCCGGCAGCAGGGTGGGTTTGCTTTAGTCCCAGGTAATCGCGGTATTCGGCATACCAACCTTTCGTTGGATACCAAAGCAATTCATCCATGGCTGTTTTTATGTTTCGGGCTTCTGTCTCGTATGGAGTAGGATCTTCCCCTATTAATTTGGCTAAATGCGCCATATTTTTGTTGCTATAATAATTATAAGCTGAAGAATGGGTAACACCACCACCATTATATTGTAATCCATCGCTGGCCCAAATAGCGGCATAGGCATCGTAAAGTCCATCACGCCCTACGTTAAAATTACGTTTTTCCCATTCCATGTGGCGTTTGAGTAAGGGCCATGTTTTTTTCACATACTCTAAATCACCAGTCCACAGGTAATGACGCAAAAGGGCATCGACATATACCAAATTCATATCGTAGTGGTGTGGACGATTGTTTTCATTGGGGTTACGACAAATATAACCATTTGAAAAAACTGCATTGCCCATTTTTTCTTCCTGACGTGATAATAGTTTTTGGGGATCAGGAACATTTGGTCCGCCTTCGGGCGAAATAACCTGCGAAGCCGCATAAGCATCAAAGTGAGTTCGGGAACGGTCGCTCCAGCCAAGTACATCACCCACGTAAGGACCACGCCATCCGTTAAGTCGCATTCTAAAAACAATAGCTCCATGTAACCAGGCTGGAGATTCCCAGGTAGCATCAGCAGCATAACTAAGCACGCCTCCCAGATTATTTAAATAAGGGTCAGGAGTTTCAATTACTACCCGATCGACATCTTTTAAACGTTCTTTGTTGGCACGTGCAAATATTTCAGGACTGTTGGTATATTTAAACCCAGACTCATTTCCTTTAGCAATGATGAAATACAATGTACCATCAGCTTTCACTTTTGTGCAAAGTGCCGGTGTTTTTTCACTTGTCGACGCAAAAAAGCTAAGAGGATCTTTGGCCTTCGAAGCATCTGACACTTTTGTTATTCCTTTTTCGGGAAAAATACCGCACATATACTGAACCTTGCCCTTGAGCGCTTGATTCGAATTAGTATTTGATTTTTCAGCTCCAGAAACAGGATTTATGTAACGTTCAGATTCTTTCACTACATTGCCTGTAAAATAAGCTAAAACAAAGTTGTTTTTGTTTATTTCGAGAGAATTATTGGTGCAATTTTCGGGTTTCAAATAAAAACTTGATTCGGGGTCAGCTCCTAATTCACCATCTCGGTGAAATCTTTCGTTGCTTACACCACCATAAGAACAGAACACATCCAGGTTTGAGGGCGTATTTTTACCTTCAACTTTAATGACAACACCTTCTTTTTCGTAAAGAGCCAACACGGTAATGGTTAGTTTTCCCTTTCCTAACAGAGGATCGGTAACTTCATACGTCATTTTACCGGGAGAGTAACGAGCCACATATTTTGCTGCCTCCGAAACCCATTTACTCTTCTTACCTTTGGCAATACCAATTTTTATATTGCCACCCATACCGGGAAGAAACATGGCAAATTCCGGAATATCGCCAGTCTCGACCCTGAATCCGGTATTACCGCCATACAATGCACGGTTGAACCTTCGTGCACCATTTTCAATGACAAAATCTCCACCATCCGGTCTATAACGAACTTCACGTTCCATGTTATGCCAATAAGCTCCATTGTTTTGAACCGGCTGAGATATGCCACTTGCACAAAAAGCAAGAAAAACTAAAATAAATAAATAACGAGTTATCATGAAATTGGTATTAAATTGTATAGATTATCTCTTTAATGTTGCAGCCATTAAGCCAATTACAACATCATTTGTATTCGTTGCAAGTTTTATACTTGATAAGGTTTTATCCGGATTCAATGGCAAGTCAAGCATTGAGGCTGCACCTCCATCAATTCTCACGGTATGGTTTCTCGATATCACATTGTATGAATCCAAGTGCCATTCGCCTGTTTTTAAATAAAACCTCGTTGGTTGTGGTTTAGTCAGATTAAATGCATACCCATCATGGTGGTAGTCTTGTTCTATAGGCCACCAATTGTCAGGGCTTTTTAATAGTAAAATATCTTTTGATCCATCCGTATATTGGATTTGAATTTCACCATTAATCATATGTATTTGCATATGATGCATTGACCCTGCCATTAATAGATATATGTGACTAGCTTTACCGGAAAGTGGTATCTCAATAGAATCCGGATAATTGTCCCATTTCGATGAAAAGACAATGTTTTTTCCAATGACATCTGGTGTGTTAAATGGCACACCTTGCGGTGAAACGATATTTCCGTTTGCTTTAGCAATATTCCAAAATCCTGAATCGTCAATCTTCTCCATTTCATTATATGAACACCAATCACCAATACCTTGAATAGGAATGCTCAGGGTTGGATATGGGCAACGTGGCGAATAATACTGTTTATTGAAGATATTTGTTACTCTATCATTATAGACGTCAGATAGTTCTACGGACTCATATTTGTCCGCTTTTGTAGATTTTAAATGCCAGTTAATAACATCATCTTTGAATTGAACATTGTTTGACAGCCATTGAATATTATTACTTCCGGGAACAAGCTTATCTTTCGAGATATTTATTGTTTCAGTAGATGTGCGTGCTGGAATATTGACTGATTTTGAAAAATCACCAACAGATACCTTACCATTTACAGATTTTGACGTATTATTTCTTGTAACAAATTGAATTTTATCTTCTTGTTGAGTTTTATCATATACAAAATCAATCGGATTTCTTAATTCAAAAGAAATTGGTAACCACCAAATCAGAGCACCTTGTTGTACTTTTGCAAAAGCAGTTCTCCACCCTATACTTCCTTGAAGTGTTGCCGATAAATTGTTGTTTGTGCTTACATTTGAAAGAATGCCTTGAGGATCGTACACATCAATAAACCTGATTTTCTGACTTTTCAAGCTGAGGCTATCGCCCAAAGCATAGAAATAGTTCACAGTTGTTTCTTCTATTTGTTCGCCTGCCCATTCTATTTCAACTTCAAACTTTTTCTCTTTGTTTGTTTCAATAATAATCTCAGGACAACCAATAGCATTTTCGGACAAAGTCCACTTGGTGGCAACCCCGTTTACCTTCACCTCATTTATTTGATCGTACAGTGCTTTAACGTTTAATTTTAAATGAATAGGTTCCATAAATTTTGAACTAAAGTTATACGTTTCCCTCTTTCCATTCTTTTTAAATTGTAATTCAAAATCAGGTGTTTCAATACTTGCATGATTCCATGATTCTGGAAATCCGGGTCGAAAATTTATAACATGATTTATTAAATCAGGAGACACTCCAAATAGGCCTTCTATAAATGCTCTTGAAGCCATGCCTATTCCATCTGCAAAATCCCGATAAAGTTCACCTCTAAATGCGTCATAAAATGATAGTTGCCCGAAATTTCCTGGACTTGAACCTAAAAACATATTATCAATAAAAGTGCTTTTTGTAAGATTATATGCATCATCGTTTCTACCAGCTTGCCAATAAGTTAAAGCTGTGTGCAAAACTTCTGCCATTGCGACATTGTTGTTCGACCATGTATAAGGCATCCAGTTTGTTGTAGGAATTGTATAGTATTTATTTGAATTAAGACCTGATGCAACTATTGGAATCTGTGGTATATATTTGTCTACATACCGGGTCATTTGATAAGTTTGGAAAGGATCAGCAGCACCCTCATCTACTGAATGATAAACTGTCCACAATGCTGCAGAAGGATGCAAAAGCTGATTCCCTAGTAAATCTTTATACTCAGCAAACCAACCAAGTTCGGGCATCCATAACTGTTTGTTCATCGCTTTTTTTATTTTCTCAGCTTCTTTCGCATAAGGTGTAGGATCTTTTCCAACAAGCGGTGCAATTTGAGCCGCTATTTTATTGGCTCTATAGTTATAAGCAGAGGAGTGTGTTACACCCCCGCCATTATATTGAAGAGCATCGCTTGCCCAAATACAGCAATATGCATCGTATAGTCCATCGTCATTTCCATCAAAGTTTCTTTTTTCCCAAGCCAGATGTCTGGTTAAGACAGGCCAGCTTTTTTTCAAAAATTCAATATCTCCAGTCCAATTGAAATGAGATAGTAATTCTGATATAAACACAATGTTCATATCATAATGATGAGGCATATTTCCAGCTTTTGGATATCTACCAATATATCCATCAGTATAAAGGGCTGTTCCAACTTCTTCTTTTTGTCTTGCAAGATTTGTTGCCGTATCAGGTACACTTATTCCAGATGCAGGTTCAGTGAATTGAGCAGCAAAATAACCTTGAAAATGGGTTCGTGCTCTGTCATGCCAGCCCAACCAATCTCCAGCATACGCACCTCTCCAGCCATTTAATGCCATTCGCCAAGCAATTGCGCCATGAAGAAACGATTTCCCATCCCATATAGCATCCGCGGCTGTACTTAACGTTGAAGCAACAGAATTTATATATTCATCAGGTGTATTAATTTTTATTCTGTCGGCAATTGACTTACGTTTATTTTCAGCTTGATTATATACATTAGATAAATTCTCGTTAGCGGATATTTTTTTCGATTTTGGATCAACAAGCATTATGTAATTAGTTAGCTCATTTAGTGAAATAGTCCCAGCAATTGCAGGCGTGTTCGATTTTCCAGTCTTGGTTAATTTTAATGGAGTAGACTGTTTTGAGGCATTTACAATATGTATGTTGAAGCTTTTGCTAACAATTCCACGTATTTGTTTTTTTTCATTCAAACGTGTTGAGTTTAATTCCTCTTTGTTTGCCTTGTAATTTATTTCATATGTTTCATTATCGCTTAAACTACGACCAATACCGTAGTGTAATGTAAAAGCATTGTTTGAAATTTTATATTCATTCGTAGTACAATTCTCAGGTTTTAGGTAAAAACTCGACTCAGGATCAGCTCCTAAATCACCATCTCGAGAGAATCGTTGGTAACTTGCACCTCCAAATACCCAAAAAAGTTCCAGATCTGCAGGTATGTTTTCAGAGTTGATTTTAATAATGCAACCATCGGCATCTGCCATAGCTAATATAGAAAGATTTAACTTTCCACTCCCAAGCAACTGATCTGTAATTTCATAGCTCATATTCCCGGCTTCATATCGAGCTATAATATTGTCCGCTTTTATCAACCACTTTGAGATCTTTGATTTAATCAAGCCAAAACGTATCGTACCACCCAATTGAGGCATATATAATGAAAATTCAGGTAAATCTCCAGTCTCTACTCTAAAACCAGTATGTGTACCATACAGAGCTCTGTTGAAACGTTTGGTTCCATTTACAATTGTGAAACCATTTTTATCCGGTTTATATCGTAACTCTCGTTGTTGTTTATACCAGGGTTTAAAATTTTGCAATTGTGCTACTGTACACTGAAGGGATAAAAAAAGCATGAAAAATGCAATGAAAAATTTTTTTCTATTAAATCTACACATAGTTGATAAATGAAGTTTTATATTGAGTTTTAAAATTTATTCTATTTCTTAAAGTAAAGTCTTTATTTATTGAATATTCACAAATGGTCAAGGCAAACTGATCTGCACTAAAGTTTAAATTAATTATAGCAAATTTACAGATACTCTACCAGTCTGTATAGTAAAATCGTATGTATAACTATAGAAAATCGTATCAATATATTCAGGTACAATAATCTAAGAAAATGTGTATTATATTACTATGATTCACTTAGAGTATAAACTATTTTTGTGTACTGTTTTTCCATAGAAACATTTTTAAATATATAATATATAATGAGAAACAAAATCACAAATCAAACAAAAAACAACAATTATCTTTTGAAAAAGACACTTTGGATTGTAGTTTTTGTATTAACTGTACAAATAGTTTTTGCACAGTCACTTACAGTGAAAGGTAAAGTAAAAGACACACAAGGTGCCCCAATTCTCGGAGCAACAATTTTAGTTCTGGGAACAACAACAGGAACATTATCTGATTTCGAAGGTAATTTTACAATTACAGTCCCAAATTCAAAATCTGTTATAAAATGTTCTTATATTGGAATGGAACCACAAACATTTGTAGTGGGTAATCAATTATTTCCTGTTATAACATTAAATGAATCTGCTTTTGCGTTAAGTGAAGTGGTTGCCATTGGATATGGAGCTGCCAAAAAAGGAAGTGTTACCGGTTCAATTGTACAGGTCAATAGTAGACAGTTAGAGAATCGTTCTGTTTTAAGAGTTGATCAGGCATTAGCAGGTCAAATGGCTGGTGTTAGTGTAAAAGCAACCACTGGAGATCTAGGAGCACCACTTCAAATATCTATACGTGGAAAAACATCTGTTTCTGCAACAAATGAACCATTGTATGTTGTTGATGGTGTTCCAACGACGGATATTTCAGATTTGATAATAAGTGATGTTGAGTCAATCAATGTTTTAAAGGATGCATCTTCATCTGCCATTTATGGTTCAAGAGGGGCAAATGGAGTTGTAATTATAACTACTAAAAGTGGAAAAAGCGGGAAAACAAAATTTACTTTTGGTAGTTACTTTGGAGTACAAAGTCTTGAGAAGAAAATTGATTTACTTAGCTCACAGGAATGGATAAACCTTGACAAAGAGGTTATAGATGCCCGATGGGTAAAAAGAGGAAAAGAGCTAGGAAAAGATTGGCAAGCGACAGATTCTTACGAATATCGATTGTCGCAACTTGGAAGTTTTAATAAAAGTTACATGTATGATCCTTTGTGGCAATACGGCACAGATAGTCTTGCTCTAATAGATTGGCAAGATGAATTGTATAGAGTTGCACCAATTCAAGAATATCAATTGTCAGCTTCCGGTGGTAGTAAAAACATAAATTACCACATATCTGGGACTTATCTAAAACAAGATGGTATAATAAAATATACTAGTTATAACAAAATTAATTTTAGATCGAATTTAAGTGTAAAATTCAATGATAAGTTATCTCTTGATTTTACGCTGAGTCCAACAAGTTCTGTTAATAACGGTGGTTTAACAACAGGGAAGGACATGATGGTTCACAGGGCACTTTCAATGGCACCTGTTGCTGATAAAAAATATGGGACAGAAACTGGTGTATATCCAAATACCACATATTTATTTGCAGGTTCATCGTGTAGCCCCGTTGCATATTTACGCGAAATTACATATCGTCAGGAAGATTCGAGAATGCGTACTAATCTAGCACTAAATTACGAAATATTTAAAGGATTAAAAGCAAGATTTTCCGGATCAATGGATGATCGAAATATAATCTTACATCGATATATGCCTACTAAAGTTCAATCTAGTAATGCTTCTGCTACTGAAGGTCAGCTAAGTACAGCCTTATTAACATCTCAACGGATTAGTAATAATGTTTTTGAGTCAACTTTAAATTACAATACTAGTTTAAGTAAGCATAATCTTGATTTTCTAGCAGGTTATTCCATCGAAGATAAACATAGTGATAGAGCAACTCAAAAACATACGCAATTTAACAATGACATTCTAACTACTTTTTCTTTGAATAATTCGACAGTGAGTGAAAGTAGTTATGAGCTTTATGATGATAGATTGATGTCCTATTTTGCACGTGGACAATATGATTATGACAACAGATATTTGCTAAATATGAGTCTTCGACGTGATGGATCTTCACGATTTGGAAAAGATAATCTATGGGGTACATTTCCATCTTTTTCGGTTGGTTGGAGAGTTAGTAATGAAAAATTCATGTCCAAGATTGAATTTGTTAGCAGCATGAAGTTAAGATATAGCTTTGGTATGACAGGAAATAATAGTATTCCATTATATAGATCATTCGCAGAATTAGCTACCAGTAATTACTCATTTGGAAATCAAATAGCATATGGTTATGCAAATGGAACTCTGGAAAATACAGATCTTGGTTGGGAAAAAACAAACTCTTCAAACTTCGGAATAGACTTGGGTGTATTGAAAAACAGATTGTTTTTATCGTTTGATTATTATTATAAAAAAACGAGCAATATGTTATATTATGTACCCGTAGCTGCTGTAACAGGATTTACTAATGGCTGGCAAAATATAGGCTCAATGCAAAACAATGGATATGAATTAGAGTTAACAACCCATAATTTGAATGGAAAATTTAAATGGGACACCAATATAAACTTTTCTCATAATTCAAATAAAGTATTAAGTCTTGGTCCTGACAACACTCCGATATTGAGTGGCTTTGAAAATAAAACAACAATACTTAAGGTTGGATTACCCATGTATTCTTATTATATGTACGATGCCATTGGTGTTTACATGAACCAAGCAGACTTAGATAACTCTCCTAAAATGTCAACTAATATTGTTGGTGATATTAAGTATAGAGATGCAAACGAAGATGGGATAATAAATGAAAATGATAAAACAATTGTAGGAAAACCTGAACCCGATTTTTTCTGGGGGTTGACTAATACTTTTAGGTATAAGAATTTTGATTTATCGATATTATTGCAAGGTCAGCAAGGTGGTAAAATTTATGGTATTATTGGACGTGCATATGATAATTCAAATGGTGAAACTTCAATAAATCGTCCTGCACACTGGAAAAACAGATGGCAATCAGAAGAAAACCCCGGTAACGGAATAATTCCGAGAATTGATGGAACCACAAGTGGATTATATGACTCCAGATGGCTTTATGATGCAACATATTGGAAAGTAAAAAATGTGACATTAACATATAATCTACCTAAAAACACTATCAAAAATATAACAGCTGCTCAAATTTATTTTTCTGGTGACAACCTGTTTATGCGCGATCATTATGAAATTGGATACTCTCCTGAAGCTGAAAATAATGCAGGAGGAGACTACGGTGGATATCCGCTTGCACGAGTATTAACTTTAGGTGTTAAAATGACATTTTAAACAAATAGAAAAATGAAAAATATATATATAATAATTTTAGTGATTTCAACCATATTCACATCATGTTCAGATGATTTTCTATTAACACAGAACCCAAATAAAATAGATAGTGAAAATTACTACCAAACAGAAAGTCAAATAAATGCTGCGGTTAATGGCACATATGGTGTATTAAGACAATACCCTGAATTATATTTCTTTTATTTAAGCGAAGGTAGGTCAAATAACTATTATTCCGGCACATCAAATGCTCAACGTGATTTAGTTGATATTTCAAATTATAACGAAACCTCAGAATTGACATCTTTAGAAGAAGCATGGGAACTGGGTTATTCATTAATTGCCAAAACAAATAAAGTTTTATCTGTAATTGACGATGTAAGCTTTAAATCAGAAGGGACAAAAACTATAGACAAAGCTCAGATGAGATTTTTGCGCGCTTTTGGTCATTTTGAACTTTTGCGTGTATTTGGAAATATTCCAATTATAGAAAATGTAATTTCACCAGTTCAAGCAGGTAAAATTGGAAGATCCGACAGAATTAAAGTATTGGAATTTATCGAAAGTGATTTGAAATATGCTATTGATAACTTACCGGAAAGTTATACTTCAACTGAACTTGGAAAAGTTACAAAACAGGCAGCAATGGCATATTTAGCCAAAGTTTATCTGACATGGGGACAATACCCGATATATAATGCAAATAAAATCGATAATGCCATATCATTATTAACCGAAATTACAGGTAAAGCTAGTTATATGACTTGGGCTACAAAATTTGAAGACATTTTTAAAAGTGCGAGCGATAATAAATATTGTATGTTTGAAATTCAATTTTTCTCTGGTTCGAGTGGACTTGGTGCAACATTTCCTTCTGAATTATTACCAAGTCAAATGAAAGAATTTCCATATACTGGTGGAGTTCCAAGATTATCACCTAGTGAAGATATATTAAAACAATTTGACAAAAAAATAGATTTACGATTTGATGCAACATTTGATACAATATACACTAACAGTTATTATGTTAAGATTAAGGAGAATATAACTGCTAAATGGTTTGAAACTGGGTTTAAGCTTCTAAATAGAAATGATTGGCCTCAAAATTTTCCACTTATCAGACCTGCAGAAGTTAATCTAATGTATGCAGAAGCTTTATTAGTGAAAAATGATTTACCAACAACAGAAGCTATTAATTCGCTAAATAAGACACGTTTACGTGCAGGATTAGAATATTATACACCTGCTACAAAAGAAGAATTTGAACAAGAATTACAGAACGAATACCGAAGGGAGTTTGTGGCTGAAGGTGTTTATTGGCATTATTTAGTAAGATCAGGAAAAGCTGTAGATGTTATGAATTCCTGGTTTACAAATACAAGTCAAAATATTACTATTGATGAAAAACGGTTAATTTATCCGGTACCGTATCTTCAAATGTCGATATACCCCGGACTTTATACGCAAAACCCGGGTTATTGATACACAGTAATTATTTCAATTCATTACTTATTTCGTTTAAAGATATTATCTATGTCAAGAAAGGTATTTATTTATATGGTTCTTACTCTGTTGTGTGTAAATGCATATTCACAAGGTTTAGCAACTATTTCAGGCTCAAACATATATGTTAATAATGGAGTATTGACCGCTACAATAAATGGCGGGATAATGACATCTTTGAAAAAAAATGATGGAAGTAATATATTGGCAAATGGCGGATCAGGTTATTTTTCATATGATGATAACGATGGCTACCATTCACCATCAAATTCTGTTCCTAGTGTAAATGTAAACAATGCTGAAATGGCGGATTTTTATTATACACTTACAGGTAGTTTCATAGTTGAAATGCATTATGTTTTCAGAAAAAATGAAAGTGGTTTTTATACTTATTATATAATTAAAGATAATGGTGTACAATACAAGACCATGACAGAGGTCCGTTTTGCTATTAGAGCTGATAAGAATATTTTTAATTATGGTTGGACTTGTGAACGCGAAGGAAATATGGTAACTCCTGAAGCAATGACATCTTATGTCGAAGAAGTTCAAGATGCAACCTTTAAATTAACCGATGGCTCTATATATACAAAATACGATTGGTCAGTATATCGTAAAGATGATTTGTTACATGGATTACTAGGTAATGGTGCCGGGATTTGGAATATCGAAGCGAGTAGGGAATATGTTAATGGCGGACCGACAATGCAAGAATTGACAGTTCATAGCACAACAACAACACCTATACTACTAACTTATTTCCAATCCGGCCATTATGGATCACAAGGAGTATATCTTAAACGGGAATACTCAACATGGAGCAAGATTTACGGACCTACATTTATTTATGTGAATACAGGAACAAGTAACAGTAATCTTATCGAAGATGCCAAAAGCATGGCAAAAGAAAAAGAAGCTGAATGGCCTTATACATGGTTAACTAACACTTTATATCCATTAGATAGGGGAACGCTTACCGGAACATTAAAAATGACTGGTAGTGGTGAAGTTGACAGTGCTTATGTTTTTTTGACTGAAGCAGGGCCTAGTTGGATTACCAACAACAGTGAGACATGGCAACTCCAACCATATTCCTACTTTTTTGGTGGTACATCTGAAAATACTGGTTATTTCAACATTAAAAACATTAGACCAGGTACATATACAATGTATGCTTATACCCAAAAAGGTAAATTGGTAAACAATTTAAAGGTTGAAGGAATCACTATTTCAGCTGGAACAAATTCGCTTGGCGATGTTGTTTGGAATACCGGGGATAAAAGCAATGTGATTTTTCAGGTGGGGAAATCTAATCATAAATCGGACGAATTTGCTTTTGCAGATCTACCCCGATTGTATGGACGATGGAAAGATACACCGGTTGCACTTGTTTTTAACACTGCAACTAACAATGACCGTGATGATTGGTATTATTGCCAAAGAGTAAATACACTTTGGGATATAACTTTCAATTTGTCGAATTTAAGTTCATTATCTGCTCCTACACTTAAATTTGCAATTGCAGGTGTTGATGATGGTCCTCATCTAGATGTTTTGCTAAACTCAACGAAAATTTCAACTATTGATTTTGGTTCTGATAGTGGTATCAGAAGAAGTTCATTGACCGGTGGAAAATATTCATTTTACTCATACAATGTAAATAAAAACTTATTACATGAAGGAGCAAATACCTTAACTATGAAATGTTATGGAAGTACAACGGAATATAAAGGACTCATGTATGATGCTATTTTGATGGAATCTGATGTAGTTAACGATATTGTCAACTTAAACACCGAATCACTCTACAATATAGCAAATAAAGATGGTTCGATAACAATTCATTCTAATGCAGTTGGAACTTCTTCATTACATATTTACACCATGACAGGATTATTAGTTTATAAGGGTTTAATCAGCACAGGTAATAATAAAATTAATTTATTTTCACCCGGTATTTATATTTTAATCCTAAAAAATGGAGACATAATAACTAAAAGAAAAATTATTGCTTAATAAAATAATTAATAACAATTTAAAATCAATTATCATGAAAAAATTCTATTTTATTTTTTGTTCCTTTATCCTTTTTGCAGTTGGAAATATTGCTGCTCAGGAAACTACCGTACATTCAGTCACAGATACTGCCTTTGTTAGTTCAACTGCTGAATACCAGATTTTAATGACAACAGTAAGTGAGGTTGGAAAAACAACTGTTTCAATTGAAATTAAACCATTAGCTAGCGATTTGGGTCAAATTTACGATGTAAATATATCACGTGATACTGACGCTAGGTTGAGTGGACGTGGAAGATTTATGACAAGTGTAAAACCAGATGCGCAAGGTCGAATTGTTGCTGAAGATGCACATGCTTCATGGGATGCAAGTAACGTTGGAACTGGAACTTATCCAACAGGTACTCCCTTATTCTATTCCGTAACAATAAATAGAACTACTGAGAATGGTGGGACTGCTCGTGGTAAGCGCTCAATTCCAGCTATTTATTTAGGAAAAGAGCCAGATTATGCCGCTAACGAATCAATAAATAATGGTCAGTTAATGCTAAACACACTTGCTTGGGTAAATAAAGCAGATAGTACTGTTTTATTAAGACTCGGTTTTGCAGGAGAAAATGATATGTTGACATACCAACAATTACTTTTGGCTAAAGTAACCCCGTTATATCCAGCAGGAGACAGTCCAATTTACATTAAGAATACATGGTTCAATAATTCTTCGTCAACAACAGGAAGAACTGATGCCGGATATGGAAATATTTATTGGGGTAATGAAGGAGTAACTTATGCGAAAATAAAAGTAAATCCTAATTGGGTAGATAATGCTGGGAATACATATATTTGGTTTTCATTAGGGTATCCATCAACATCAACTGTTATACCTATTGAAGTTAATATGGGTTTTACATCAACAGCAATTGCTAAGATATCTATGAATAATTGCAAAGTTTTCCCAACCATTACAAAAGATTTAGTACATTTTGAATCAAATAGTAACATACGTGCTATATCCGTCGTAAACATATTAGGTCAAAATGTATATTCAAATACTGGCAACCTTTCTGAGAAATTCACTTTAGATATGTCAAAGAAACCATCTGGATTATATAATATATTTGTTAAGTTTGATAAAGAAGAAGTAGTTTATAAGGTTATAAAAAAGTAAATATATAATTTAGTTTTAGTTAACAAGCTCGAGTTTTTATATCAATATGATATGAAACTCGAGCTTTTTTATATATAAAATAACAATCTATTATTTTAATATTCCCAAATTAGTATATAGTTAGGTATTCAGTTTCGAATTACATAAAAAACTATGATATTATTCTATATATAAAAAAATCATTTCTAATATTCGGAACAATAATTTTCTCTATATAATTTTAAATCAATTTAATTGAAAAACAATAAATTAATATACATTTTTATATTCAAACTCATTTATATAATTGATTAAACTTTTAATAAAACCAATATATTTACTGCTGCAATACAATTATCATGATGAATAAAATAGTATTATACTATTAAGACAAATAAATATCTAAAATACTGTATAAAAAAAGGAATTGATGCAATCAACTATTTTAGAAGCTAATGAACCGACAGAGAATTTCTCAATTTTGAAATTGGAAGGATAAATGAATTGTTCTGAGTGGACAGTATAGACTAGTATCTTTTAAAAAATTGAATTAAGATTGATGGACTTCTTTGGATATCTAACAAATATAAGTATTACAATTTCAAACGATATATACTCAAATGCTAAGAAGTCGGACCTTAAAAAGCATATAATATAATGAATATCAGTATAATATATTTGTAAATAGTTGTTTATATCTACAAGTTTTTGTATATTCGATGCGAAATACTTGCAATTAAAATATGTTACCAAAGAAGAAAAATTCCACACAGGGCAGTATGTTTTTTGGATTGGAAGATATGTTAAGCCAAAAACATCCGATGTATATTTTAGCCAATAAGGTAAATTGGCAACTGTTTGAAGAGACATTTTCACCATTGTATTGTTTGGATAATGGACGTCCGGCAAAGCCGATTCGACTTATGGTTGGATTGTTGATATTAAAGCATTTGCGTAACATATCAGACGAGAGCGTGGTTGAACAATGGAGTGAAAATGTTTATTATCAGTACTTTTGTGGTGAGAATGAGTTTTTGCCCATTGAACCTTGTGAAGCATCAGAGTTAGTTCATTTTCGTCATCGAATAGGAGAATCCGGGATTGAACTGATACTCAAAGAAAGTATTCGGATAAATGGTGATGACAGCAATGATTCAACGGCCAGTATTGACACTACTGTTCAGGAAAAGAATATCACTTTTCCCACAGATAGCAAATTGCACCGAAAGATTATTGACAAATGCAAAAAGATAGCAGAGAAAGAAAATCTGCCAGTTCGTCAAAGCTATACGCGGACATTAAAAAAATTGAGTTTAGATCAACGCTTTCGGAATCACCCACGCAATAAGTGGAAAGCCAGAAAAGCCGATAGAAAAGAAAAAACGATTGCAGGCAGATTAGTGCGTGAGTTGGAACGTAATTTATTGCCCGACTTGAGATATCAATCAGATATTGATTTGTTTAAGCGTATTTTAAGTCAGAAAAAGAGCGATAAAAATAAAATTTATTCAGTGCATGAGCCTGATGTTCAATGCATATCCAAAGGAAAAGAGCATAAAAAATATGAATTTGGAAATAAAGTTTCGATTATTTATACGCAAACTACGGGAGTGATTATTGGGGCTATGGGCTTTAGAAATCCTTATGATGGACATTCCATAGAACCAGCATTGGAACAAACCGAAAGGCTATTGGGCAAAAGAACAATAAAGACGTTGATTGGAGATAGAGGGTACAAAGGAAAAAGACAAATAAACGATACAACAATCGAAATCCCAAAACCATTTAGCAGTAAAAAACAAACTCAATATCAACAAAATAAGCTGAAAAAACAATTTAGAAAAAGAGCTGCTATAGAACCCATAAACGGTCATTTAAAAACAGACCATCGCTTAAATCGTAATTTCTACAAAGGAATTACAGGCGATAATATTAATGTGATTCTTGCTGCAGCTGCATTTAACTTTAAAAGGATGATGAATAAATGGAAATCATCTTTTTGGCTAGAATTTAAAATACAAATTGTTGACTTGATAAACTCGTTGTTTTACCAAATCAACAATTATTTACAAATAAAATGGGCTTTTTAAGGCTCGACTAAGAAATAATCAGCCATTGTTCTTCTTTACGAAAACAATAATTTTATTGATAATTAAAAATTAAAGGTTTGAAATTTTGATGAAAATAAACAGCCATTTCTTAAAAGAAATGACTGCTTAAGTAGGTTAAAAATTATTAAAGGTATTCAGTTTATCTATTGTTTCCAATTTTATCATATTGCTTTTCAGCACTAATTTCATTATACCTTGGAGCATCAATCATTTCCACTAATGCTCGCAAAACAGGTCCTTCGCCCATTGGATCGTTTTCCTGAGTAGGACGATTATAATAATATTTTATCGAAGGCATAATACCCGTTCCTACACAGATAGCTGTCACATCGCCCTGAGGAGTAATTTTGGACATAATCCCTTTCAAACCTTGCTCCGCAACATAAATGAAATCTGGATGTATCCAACCCTCTTTCACTCCACGAGCCAAACCAAATACAAACATTGAAGATCCAGTAATTTCATCGTATGAATCAGGCTTATCCAACAATTGATGCCAAAGACCACTAGCACCTTGATAGCGTGCAACACCACTTGCTTGTTCTTTGAAATTGTCAATCACTGCTTGTCGCATTGGATGGTCTTTTGGCATTCGTGCTAACAAGTCAGCCTGAGCCATGAAAATCCAACCGTTCGCACGACTCCAATGAGCCACTCCATGTTCTTTCGTGTCTGTATGAAAGCAGTGGTAATAAATTTGTTTTTCCTTGCACCATAAATATTTGTTATATTTTAGTATCTGATTGGCTGCATCTGTGAAGTATTTATTATCTCCGGTAAATTGGCCCATTCGACTTAAAAATGAAATAGCCATAAATGAGTCGTCTGCCCAAATTGTATTCTCATGAGGCCAAATTCGAGCTATGGTTCCATCAGCTAACCTAGGTTCATTCTCATTTAAATGTTCAGCCGTTTGATTGATGTAATTTAAAAAAGCTGGATTTGGGTATTTTCGCTGAAGATCAATAAGACATGCACCCATTGGTCCATTATCGTCCAGACGTTTTCCTCTAAAATACATATGCCAACTAACATTCCTTACTGCGTTCCAACCTCCTTTGAGAAAAGCTTGATCATACATTTTTTTGAAAAAAAATAAATTACCTTCATTTAATATAAAATTTATATTCTTCAATACATATTCTTCGTATTGTTTGACTTTTATTTTATTGCCAAGTTCCATCAATGCTATGTTAGTTACACCATTTGTGTAATGCCATTGATTATACTTCGATTGCACCTGCACATCAGACGACAAAGGTAGATCTTTTACAGATTTATATGTTTCTGCAGTTTTTTTATTTTCAAAAAGATAGGTCGTCGAATTGATAATTCGATTGGCAATTAATTTAGCCACTTCCTCAGTAGACATTTTGTTTTGAGCAAATGAAGTACTAATTCCAATATAAAAAATTGTCAGTAAAGTACCATATTTCAAATTTATTCTATTTTTTTTATTTTTCATCATATTATTTATAAATTGAATTAATCCACATTTTAATTATTTCAAAGTTTTGACTAAAATTACCGAATCAATAAAAATAAAATACTATTTTATTTCTTACAAATAAGAATGTATATGAATCAAAACAGAGTCAAATTCATATTTACATATTTGTTAACAGAGTATAACTTTCAAATATTAATTAAAAATAGTAATAGTTAAATTTATCCAAGATAGTCAAAGTTATTATTGTTATTATGTTTAAAAGTTACTAATGTTTTATAGTTAGTTGACAAAAATGCCATAATTTAAAATACTAGATACGAATAATTAATCAATATTCTAACAAAATAAATCGTTTGATTTAAGATTTAAATAATAATTTAAATCTACTTTCAGTATTTGTAAAGATATTTCATTTAAAGATTCAAAATCACCTTTAAAGTGCATGGTTGTATGTGTATGTAACAATGAATCTCCTGGTTTCAAATTGGCTGCTGCCGAAGAAGTCTCAATTTCAAAAAAAGGACCCATAATGCTACCATCTTCTAATGGTCCATCATTGTAAGAATTAATTACATCACCTTTAAAAGGTTCATCTTGAAACTCCCACATTGAGTTTACATAAACATGATCACTGTTTTCATAAAAGCTAAATTTCACAATAGTTAGTGTACCGTTTTCTGCATCATAGGCACCAGCAAAAGGAGTAGTCATTTCCGGTGGAGTTCCGATTTTTCCACGTTTACCTCCGTCGCCTTTAAACAATAATGCATTCTCAGTTACAGTTAAACGATCAGCATCAATCTTACCAAAATAGCTATCGTTAATTCTAGCCGTTTCTGATTTTTTGAAAGGAATGATAACAGTATTCTTGTCAGAAGGAATAAATTGACCCAATATCCAAATTGATAACATCCCAGTTTGCTTAGTCCATTCAAAATCTCCAGTATTTGTAAGTAAATTACTTGAAGTAAATACAACAGAATCAACACTAGCTGGAATTTCAATGCCGAACTGAGTTGCTATTGTATTGTTGTCTAGCAATTTTACGGTTCTATCAAGTTTGCAAGAAAAAAGAGTACCCGAAAAATTCTCCAATACTGCTGATTTAGTAAATGTTACTGTTTGATTATTGGAAGAAACTAATTCCCATTTGTCGGTGTCGATAAGACTTGGTGCTTGCCAATCTTCAAAATCAAAACCCATACCCGAACTTCCTTTAAAAAAAATTGAATATTGTCCACCTTCAGGTCCTAACCAATAACGATCTTCGCCACCAAAATTATTGCAATGTGGCAAGAATTTACCGGATGCAATCAAATTGTAATTTAACCAACCAAAACTGTAACCATTTTCTCCATTTGCTGTACTTGTTAGTACTCGTCCTTGTAAATCAGGAGTTAGAAGTAATCGTTTATCACCATTTACCAATTCTACTACTCGTAAATGTTTTTCTAGAAATAATTTGTCTGATTTATAATTTTTATTTTCCATGAAATATTTGATATTGAAAATAGAAACATCCGAAAAGATAATTAATTGGAAATTTCTATAATCTGTTGACATTTAACTATAACTATCTTTATTGGAAATTGTGTTTAATTTCGTCTTTATTGGCACGTAGGCCATATAATGCTACAACAACAAAACTAAATACCGGTATCCAAAATGAAACAGTTATGCTACCATAGGTAGTTGATAGAAATCCTTGCCCGGTGGTAAGTAACGCTCCTCCTAAAATTGCCATAACTAAGAATGAACCACCAACTTTTGCTTCACCTTCATTTAATCCTTCAAGGGCAATTCCGTAAATAGTAGGGAACATTAATGACATGAAGAATGAGATCATTACCAGTCCAATAACTCCGGTCATTCCTGTTAAGAAGATTGCCACTAATGCTGATATTATAGCTCCAGAAGCTGCAATTGCTAATAAAATACCCGGACGTAAATAACGCATTAATGCAGTGAATATGAACCTTGACACCATAAACAAAACTAATGATGATAAATAAAAGGTATTGCCAATATTTTCGGCAGTGGTTGTAGCATCAAATCTCCAAATTGTTGACCAAAAGTCATGATTCTTAATAAATGAGGCAACATTTTCTCCTATAATTAAATCTGTTTTAGGATCAACTAATCCTAGTGCTAACATTACATAGCGAATAGTGTAAGACCATACGCCAATTTGCGCACCAACATAGAAAAATTGAGCTAAAACTCCTAAAGAGAAATGTTTACGCTTGAACAATTGTTTCATTGTAGCACCAAAAGTGATACGAGATTCATCTTTCTCATTTGGCATTTTTTTGTACAACAAGATACCAATTAGCAGAGCCAAAAGCACAAAGCCAACACACATATAAGTAATAGTGACCGCAGACATCTCGCTTTGTTGAGCTACTTGAAGTTGAGCATCAGTCATTGTACTTTTATTCGAACTTAGGTGAGAGAGTATAAATACTTGACTCAATATAATCCCTGATATTGAACCAATAGGATTAAAAGCCTGAGCAAAATTTAAACGAAGTGTAGAGTTTTCAGGGCGACCCATTGTTAGAATATATGGATTAGCAGTTGTTTCGAGTATTGAGCAACCTCCAGCCATAATATAAATTGCAAATAAATAGAATCCGTATGATTCCATTTGTCCTGCAGGATAAAATAAAAATGTTCCAACAGCATATAAACCCAATCCTACAATTATCCCTGTTTTGAAATTATACTTGCGAATTAAAAATGCAGCCGGAAGCGCAAAGCAAGCATAAGAGCCATAAAAAGCCATTTGGATAAATGAAGTTTGAAAATCCGTCATTTCCAAAATATTCTTGAATGCCGCCAAAAGGGTATCAGTCATATTATTGGCTATACCCCAGAAAAAGAAAAGTGATGTAACTAAAATGAATGGAATTAGATAATTCCGTCCGTCTTTACCCCTTAGGAGCGTGATTTTTTCTGTATTCATTGGTTAGATGTAATATTTATAAAATAATTTAGTATAAGTCAAATTGATTAACTCATGAATCTGATATTTTCAAAGACTTTAATCTGACAAACAGCTCACAAAGCTAAAATATGGTAAGTCTGAAGAAAGTTCAAAAATAGAACTTCTTCAGACTACAATTTATTTAGCAATTTCACCATCTAAGTCCCATAAGTCTTCCCAACCTTTAGCAGACTCCCACAAAAAAACTTGACCTTTAATCAAACGACAATTTTTGTCAATTTTTGAAACAGCTTCCATTTCTTCTTCGGTAAGTGAACCTTCAATAATTCCTTTTAGATTAGCATACATTTTTTCTGGTTTCACAGAGAATGGTATGGTTATTTGACCTCGCTGTACAGCCCATTTCAAACAAACTACTGCAGGATGAATTCCTAAACGCTGAGCAATTGCAACAATAATAGGATCTTCCATGTCAACAGTATCTTCAGGTGTTTTATCGCGATCAGGACGACCAGGAGAACCTATTGGGCTATAGCCAATAACTGCTACACCATTATCTTTCATAAACTTATACAATTCTGGCTGTTGGAAATGTGGGTGAATTTCCATTTCATTCAATACTGGTTTGATTTTACAATCGCGTAGAATCAGTTTCATTTTTGCAATTGTAACATTCGATGTTCCAATATTTTTTACTAAGCCAGCTTCGAAAAGACCTTCCATTTGCGCCCATGTTTTCATGTAATTTTCATGAATGTAAGGTACCGAATTTGGTTGACGAGCTGAAACATCACATTTTGGAGCATGATAATTAGGGAATGGCCAGTGAACTAAGTACAAGTCTAAGTAATCTACTTGTAAATCAGTCATTGATTGTTTGCATGAAGCTACTACATCATCGTGTTTATCATTCCAAACTTTTGACGTAATCCAAAGGTCTTCGCGTTTTACTACACCTTCGGCAAATAATTCTTGAAGTGCAGCACCAATTTCTTTTTCGTTGGTATAAACAGACGCACAGTCGATATGACGGTAACCCATACGGATGGCAGTTTTTACACCTTCTGCTACGGTTAAAGCATCGTAGTTATCAGAACCAAAAGTCCCTAAACCAATTACCGGGATTTTTGAACCTGTATTAAGGGTAATAGTTGGCACTAATGCTGGATCAATTTTTTGCATATAAAATATATTTTTAAAATATTAGAACCAAGAGCCAAGATTAATACTCAGCTATGGTTCATATGTAAATAGTAAATGATTAACTAGTAAATTATTTGATTTCTTCGTCGAAAACGATAGCTACTTTACCACATTTACCATCAGCCATTAAAGAATAAGCCTCAGGAGCATCATCTAATTTAAAGCGGTGAGTAACTAATTCTTCTGGGTGAATTCCCCAACGAACAATACGTTCAACTAATTCTTCCATTCTCCAAATTGCAGTTACCCATGAGCCATAGATAGTTTTTTGATCGTGGATAATATCCGGACTTGGATTGAACTCAACAGTACCACCTTCGCCGATCATAACCATTTTACCCCATTGGCGAGTAGCGCGGATACAAAGTTGACGAGCTAAAGTATGACCAGAGCAGTCTACTGTTTTCTCAAATCCCATACCGTTTGTAACAGCCATAACTTTCTCCAAAGTATCAGGACCAGAAACAAATACTTCATCAGCCAAGCCAAGATCCATAGCGATTTGACAACGTTCAGCAACAGTATCAACACCAATAACTTTTTCAGCTCCCATGGCTTTAGCAAGCATTAAAGCAGCCAAACCAACAGGGCCTAAACCAGTAACCAGAACAGCATCGTTACCACTGATTCCAATTTTTTCCAAGCCTTCGTAAACAGTTCCAAAACCACAGGCAATTTGAGCACCATCTGTATATGTTAGCGAATCAGGAAGTAATACCAAATCTTTTTCTTCGGCTATCATATATTCCGACATACCTCCATCACGTTGCCATCCATAAGCAGCGCGTGATTCGCTTTTACACGAAATCATATATCCACGACGACAATCGTTGCAACATCCGCAACCTGAAATATGATAAACTACTACACGGTCGCCCTCTTTGAATCGTTTCATGCCCGGACCACAAGCAATTATTTGACCAGCAGGCTCATGACCACATATTTTATTTTGATACCCTTCAGGACCTTTACCTAAGTGTTCGCGATAAATAGCACGAATATCACTACCACAAATTGTAGATGATTTAATTTTTAACAACACTTCACCATGACCTGGTGTTGGAAATTCTACCTCCTTAAAAACAACTGTGCTGTTTCCTGGTAAGTAAGCTGCTTTAGATTTGTAAGCCATAATAATATTAATTTTTATTGTTTATATTTTATTTTATTGAAATTAAATTATTGGAGTAACTCCTTTTTTCAAAAGGATATTTCCATACTTAGCCGTTTCGCCAGTCATTACAACAGCAAATGCAGATTTAGCACGTTCGTAAAACGCAAACCGATCAATTCGCTCTATTGCAGGGACATTTGGGTTTGTAATGTGGATACTTTTAAGATAAGCCTCTTCTACCGTAGGATCAAGTTGATCGCCAGGCACTGCAGCCATCATAGCTATTGGGTGAGGGACATAAGAGTCCAATTCGTAAAGAGGCAAGATAGCTGCCAATAAATCAGGGATACGCAGACCATCGGCACGTAAAACCCTGCCATTAAATGATTCTGCTGGGAAATGAGCATCGGCTAAAATAATTTCTTCACCGTGACCCATACGGGCCATTACCTCTAAAAGTTCTGGACTAATTAATGCTGAAATTCCTTTAAGCATGGTTGTAATTTTATTATTAATAAGATTATATTTGATTTATGTAAATTATTGATTACTTTTACAAGTAGGATAATCATAATACGCTATACAAAGTTATACTATATAACACTTTAGTCGTTGTATAGTAAAATCAAGTTTGTGTACAAAATAAACATAGTATTTTTTCATATCATTTTTTAATAATGTCAGGACAATTAAGAAAACTATCAGACAATCAAAAATATGACCCTTGGGAAATTAAACAAAATATAGAAGAAGTTAGGGTTATAACACATTGTTGCAGGTATTGGATGCTCTCAGAATGGGAATGTGAAAACATGTCGTTCCCCTTTTGGCGATTATATCATAGTAGTACAGGAGGATCATATGTAGAATTTGATGATATAGAATTTCATTTAAGCAACGAAACATTAATTCTAATACCACCTAACACATCGTTTAATACACACATCAAGAAAAATAGATATTCAAAGCAAGAGAGTATTGTGGGGCAGAAATTAAAAAATGAGGAGGATATTCTGTTTTTACAAAACAAAGGATTGTGTGACCAATTATTTATACATTTCAATTTAGGATATCCGTTTGACTCTATTAAACCAGCCATTTACGAAATAAAAGTAAATGACTATTGTTTTGATCTGATTAGGGAAATAAAATCTAAAATGCTTATTACACCAAATGATATAAGTATTCAGTCAAATATAAAAATTAAATCACTTATTTTATTCGGGCTACAAAACATCCCCGACAATCTGTGGAAATTTCCAACCATCGACAAAAGAATCCTCAAGATAATTAAGTACATCGACAAAAATATATCCAAAGATTTATCTAATAATGATCTAAGCAACGTATCTAACCTTGCTACCAATTCTTTCGCCCGTTTATTTCGAGAATCAATTCATTGCTCCGTTCAGAAATACATTCAACGTCGCAGAATTGAACATGCTATAATGTTGCTGCATCACACAAACATGCAAATAGAAGATATCGCCCTTGAGTGCGGATTTTATGACAGGCACCACTTCTCTAAAATTTTCAAAACTCAAACAGGAATTCCTCCGGCAAGATATAGGCAAAGAATTAGAATATAGAATAATATAAAGTTTTATAGAATATTTCGTTATTTGGTCAATGTAATTGCCATCAAACCAATTATCAATTCGTTAGCTGTACTTTTCAATTGTAGCGAATGTAGTTCTTTGTTTTTATCAAGCGGAATATTTAGTATTACGCCTGCTCCACCATCAATAACTCTACCGTAGACTTCTGAAGGGTCAATCTTTAGATCTTTTTCCAAATTCCGGCTCACAATACCCGATTTGAATGCTACACGGTACGGACGAGGAGTATTTAATTGAAATGCCAGGCCATCGGCATAAAAATCTTGCTCAATCGGACACCATGTATCAGGGTTAATTAATTGAAGTACTTCATTAGAACCATCCTTATATCTCACAGTTACCGTGCCGTTTTCAAAATTACATTGCATCGGGTTGGTTGTTCCAGCCATAAGTAAAATAGCGTTTTGTGCTTTTCCAGTTAATGGTACTGAAATCGAATCGGGATAATTGTCCCACAAAGTAGTGAAAGCAATGTTGTTTCCCTCAGGAATACGGAAAGGTAATCCAAATGGTGTTGTAAATGTTTGATTTATGGTAGATTTTCGAATCCCAGCATCATCAATGACATATGAAAGCAGTGGTTTACACCATTCACCGATTCCTTGCCATGGGGTTTGCAATGTGGTGTAAGGAGAGCGGGGAGACATATATTTATTTCTAAAAATATTTCTAACAGATGCATTTAAGACACTATCCATGTTCACCAACTCGAATTTAATATTCTCTTTTGTGAAATCCGGCAAAAGTGAATTCTTCGCAAATTGATTGTCATTCTTTGTCTTTTTAATATTATCGGGTTGCCACCAGGTCATTTGCCCCTGTGACAGTTTTACAAAACCGTCTCTTTTAGCTGTTTCTTTTGCTTTAGAGGTTTGCAAAGCATTACCTTCCCATTCTATTTTTATGTCAAGTTGTTCATTGCTTCCACACAATATTTCGACCAGCGGAAACTCGATATTTTCAGTCAAAGCCCATGTAGCAGCTTTCCCATTTATTTTAAGCGATATTATTTTTTCGTTAGTTGCCGGTACTTTTAGTATAATTTCAGCCTTTTCAGCAAATTTATTTTTTATCAAATAGCTATCTGTTAATCTTTTACGTTTGAAATTAAATTCTATATAAGGCGATGAAAATTCGGCAAAATCCCACTCTCGGGGCAAGCCTGGACGAATAATAACTTTTGAGTTGAGCAAATCTGGCGCAATACCGAAAAGCCCTTGTACCAAAGCGCGTGAATACATTCCAATGGGGTCTCCAAAGTCGCGGTATGTTTCGCCACGAGCTGCATCGTAAAAGCTTATTTGCCCAACATTTCCTGGCGAACGACCGAGATACATACCATCAAAAATAGCACTTTTGAAAATGCGGTAAGCTTCGTCAGGACGCCCCGCCTGCCAAAATGCAAGCGAAGTATGAGCTACTTCGGCAAAAGCAACATTATTGAGCGACCAGTAATAAGGTTGCCAGTTGGTTGTAGAGAGCATATCATAGTCACCGTCAATGCCTTTTGCTAAAACAGGAATATGCGGAATTTCGCGGTCGACATAGCTGGTTGCAAGGTATTGCTGGAAAATATCGCCAATTTCGGAGTCGATACTATGATAAACAGTCCAAAGTGCTGCCGAAGGGTGAATCTTTTTGTTACCCATAAAATCGACATATTCGGCCCAACAGCCAGTTTCAGGGAGCCACAATTTTGCATTTAGTGCATTTAATATTTTTTTAGCTTCGTTTTGATAGGGTGTAGGGTCTTCGTTATTTAGTTCAGCAATGCGAGCAATAATTTTGTTTGCACGGTAGTTGTACGCCGACGAATGGGTTACTCCACCGCTATTGTATTGTAGCGCATCACTTGCCCAAATGCAACAGTAAGCATCGTAAAGGCCATCGTTATCGGGGTCGAAGTTGTGTTTTTCCCACTCGATATGACGTTTCAATAAAGGGAACATTTTGCGTGCATAGTCTAAATCTCCAGTCCAGTTAAGATGCCACAATAGCTCGTCAACATATACCAGATTCATATCGTAGTGGTGCATCTGAGCATTATTATTGGGTGTTCGGCAAATATAACCGGTACTATACATCTGAGTTCCCCATTTTTTTTCGGCACGGGCAAGGTGCAAAGCAGTATCTTGCGAAGGGTGCTGAATGATTGGCTCTACAGAAGTAACTTGCGAAGCAGCATAAGCATCGTAATGCTTACGTGCACGGTCAGTATATCCCATAAAGTCGCCGATGTAGGCAGCACGCCATCCGGCAAGTTGTACACGCCAGCCAATAGCCCCGTGCAACCACGAGTTATTGCCATCCCAAACCCCGTTGGCGGCAGTGCTTAATGCCCCGGCAACAGTATTGAAATATTTATCTGGTGTTTTAATTGAGATTTGTTCCGATATTTTTTTAGCAACATTATCTGCTTTTTGATAAATAGCGTCCCCTTGTGCATTGTCAATTTGCTGCAAATCAGCTCCGTTTAATAGCAAATAAACGGTTTTGCCAGTGAAGTTAAGTTCTATATCTTTAAGCTTTTTACCAGCTTCCAAAACATCAGGAGCATTAACTCCCATTTCACCAAGGTGCTTTAATTTGGTTGCTTTAATTTTGGAAAGCACTGCCAACAACCTAAAGTTCTGTGAGTTTTTTTCCATTTCTACCTTCCAAATAGCACCGTCTTTATCGGCTAATGCTAGTGCTGAAATTAGGATCTTTGCATTACCGAAACTTTTGTCTTTAACTTCATAGTTGCGTTTCCCTGCTGAATACCATGATTTACAATAACCAACAGAATCGAGGGGTAACTTTTTATCACCCGTAACAGCCACAAATGCTATGTTTGTACTGTTATCGGCATTTTTGTAGTAATATGCAAACACAGGACGGTCGCTTGTTTCGAGCCGGGAATCGTCATAAGTTCCGTATAATGAACGTGTAAAACGATTATTCCCATTTACACATACAAATGCATTACCCTCTGGTAAATACTGAAAATCCCGCACTGCTTTACGATTTGCAGGAACGTTGAAAGATTCGCGAGCAAGGGCATTTTTATTGGAGGAAGTAACTATCTGAGCACTCAAACTAATAAACGACAATTGAAGAATTACAATTATCATTGATAATATGAAAAATTTACTTAAATGCATTTTTAACTGATAATTTAAGAAAAGAGACAATTGAAGATGAATTTGGTTTTTTCATTGAAGAACCACGTTGTATCTTAAAGAGTTTTTGTATTAATCCTTGTATTCAAACCATTCAAACAAGGCTTTTTGTTCGCTTGTTTTTCTGTTACTGGTTGCGTACACTCCCACTCCTGTGCCGTTAAATTTATTGAATTTATTATCAGAAATAACCTCCAGACTTTGAGTGCCACCAATGATTCTCATGTCATTCTCCGTTTCGCCATAACTAAAAATTGCATCTAAACCAGCTCCTATTACCTTTAAATAAACAATTGGTTTGTTGTAAGGCTGTTGTTCAATGATTTTCTTTTTTCCAAGGTGCGTTTTTACGAGCGTAATATCAGTTTTGCCTTTCAGTAAACTGTAGTAGCCGTCTGCTGTTCGATAAAGTATTAAACCTGCTTGTTCATTTTCTTTTTTTGTTCGAAACTCCAGTTTGGTACTTGCTTTGAAATGATGATGTTTTACTTTTTGTATAAGCATAGACGCATTTGTGAGACTATCAATTACTTCCGGCTGCAATGATAAAAACAACTTCCCTTTTTCAATTTGATAAAATTCCCTATGCGGTGTTCTTACTGTGTACCACCCGAGGTTTAATTTGTCGGCATCAAAATTGTCACGAACAGGAGTTTCTTTAACCGGCGTCCATGGTAAATTTGGTCGCTTTTGTTCCGACAATATCACTCCATAGCCTACATTGAAAATTGGCGTTCGGTTTTCGAAATCGATTTTACACAAGAATGTTTCGCGTGCAAGGGGACTTTTCCCGTTTATCAATCGTTTAGCCAATACTACTGCCCACCATTCACCATTCTGTGTTTGCACTATATCTGCATGCCCAGGTGATTGAATTGGATAATTTGATCCTAAATGTCGATGAGTAAGTACCGGGTTAATTTTATCCGAAACGTAGGATCCGTTTACAGAATCGCTATGATGCGCAGTTACTGCATGAAGATATCCGGAACCACCTTCAGCCATTAACAATAAATATTTTTTATTGATTTTGTAAATGTGCGGACCTTCTGCAAATGTTGCATTATTAGCATGTCCATAGGTTAGAACTTTCCGCTCCCCAATAAATGTACCAGTGCTCAAATCCAGTTCCTGCATCCAAACAGCACATTGCGATGGCCATGATTTTTCAAAATCCCACCAATTGCCTGTATAGTAGCATTTTCCATTATCGTCCCAAAATAGAGATGGATCGATTCCAACTGCATCTTTTAACCAAACGGGATCAGACCAGGGACCTTGTGGGTTAGTTGCAGTAATAAAAAAATTACCACCACATTTGTTCGCTGTATTGATGATATAAAACAGACCTTTGTGATATCGGATGGTAGGTGCCCAAAGTCCATCATTGTCATTAATACCTATCATATTTATTATGCCGGGACGATCAATTCCATGCCCAATTAATTCCCAGTTAACCAAATCTTTACTGTGAAAAACAGGTAAACCAGGATACCAAGTAAACGAAGAAATAACCATGTAATAATCGTCGCCCACCCTACAAATGGAGGGATCAGGGTTAAAACCTGACAGAATGGGATTTTGAAAAGTAGTTGGAACCGGCTGAGCAAAAATAAGGACTTGAGAAATTAACATCAATCCTATGGTTACACTTTTGATTATTTTCATTTTAAAGCTTCCTTTTCTATCCATTCTTACTAATTATTTTTTAGCTACTTATTTTAATTTTCTATTTTTTTTCAATTTTTCAAGTAATTTGGGTTTTGCCAAATTCATTATTCATAAATTTCCGCTTCGATAATCTGAAACTGTGCTTTGGTGTTGGTTTTATTATTTTCAATTTCTTTATTTCCAGTTATTTCTACAATTGATCCAAATGCATCATCCTCTTTATTCTGCCCGATTAACTGCAATCTAACATATCTACCTTTGGTTGGCTTAAATGGTAACACAATATAACCAAGACTCTTGGGAGTTTCACCCTCGAAAACAACTATATTATCCACGCAAATTTTAATAGGGTAACTTTTGTTACGCCAACCCGATAATTTTAATTCAACTTCCCTTACAATAGCATCCTTTTCTAGTTCATAGCTTATCCATGCATCTGTTATTTCACCAGTATTCGACCACTTTGAGAGTTCATTATCATCGTAACTCTGATAAGCTGTTTTTTCGTTACTTCCTGCTGCAACATTTACAATCTTAACAGGTTTACGATTTACTTGAAAGGATGGTGTTTCTGGTGTTGCTCCTCGTTCAAGATAAGAAGGTTGATTATCACCTGAAATATAAGAAGAAAGTCCGGATTTTTGTGAAACCTGTTTTGATTTGAATTCAAGTACAGCCTTTTCAAGTCCATCAGATTGAGCAGTCAGACGAACTAAACCTGCTTTTGGTGTTGATCTGATTAAAATGCGATTTACACCACATTCTACTGGTAAAACTTTTTCTAAAATATAATTACCTTCCTTGCCTTGTGCTATTCCACCTCTCCATTCAGCCTCACCGCTTAAATTAAAAGTTATCATTTCATTGGCAAGAGGACATCTCTTTCCTTGTTCATCGGTTACTTCAACCTCTACTAAAACTAAATCAGCACCATCTGCTTTAAATCCATCAGGAGCTTGTATAAGTTTTAAATTAATTTTTTTTGCTGTGCCGACTGTTTCTTTACATGTACGACTCAAAATATTACCTTCAGTATCATAACTTACTGCTTCAACGATACCTACTTCAAATTTAATATTACTAAAAGTAAATAAAAACTGAGAACTTTGTTGTCCAAAACCACATGATTTACCGTTAACAAATAATTCAACCCGATCGCCAGTAGAGGCAACCAGAACATCTTTCTTTTCTCTGATCACAGAATTTTCCTCATCCTCCGTCAATTCATACGGGGTTTGCCAATGTCCGCATATATATGTACCATGCTTTTCAATATCCACCCAACCATTCCACATTATCTGATGTGCAAAAAAAGCATCTTTAGGTATACGCATCGCATCCACTTCTCCACTTCTCCTGTAATTCTCAGCACCCCTGAAATGTGTATTTGAATCAGAGAAGATAATATTAGTGCCACCCGAATTTACTCTTTTTCCAGTTCCAGGACGAACACGATAGTAATCGTACCAACGATTGATGGTTTCGATAAAAAACGAATCCTGATTGCGGTTATAGCTTGTAGCATCAGATTTCTGCACAATATCATTGGTTACTGTAGATTTGAAGTATTTATTACCAACTCCGTTTTTGTGATACGGAAATGAATAATCATCCCAATATTTACGTAATGCCTCATCTCTGCAATATTCCATAGCCCAAAAAGGCTTTTGGGCACTTTTATTTATATAAAGCATTTCACCTCCATATTCGGCAATATTACTGTCCAGCATTTCCCGTGAGCCTATGGCTCTACCACCGTATGGGTCATACAAATCACGAATACTCTTCATCTCAGCCATATGTTCTTCGCTTATTCCGTCGTTTCCACTCTCATAGAAAATGATACTTGGATTATTTCGGTTATAAATAATGGCATCGCGCATTAATTCCATTCTGTGTTCCCAACGTCTACCTGTCACATCTTTTTCGGCATCACCAGCGGGCATTGCTTGCATTAGTCCAACACGGTCGCATGATTCAATGTCTTGCTTCCATGGGGTAACATGCATCCAGCGGACTAGATTACCATTGCTTTCGACCATTAACCTATTGCTGAAATCGCTTAACCAAGCAGGTACAGACATTCCAACTGCAGGCCACTCATTACTTGTTCGTTGAGCGTAGCCCTTCATTTGAATAACTCTATCGTTTAAAAAAACCATTCCATCTCTGAAAGCAGTTTTTCTGAAACCAGTTCGGGTTTTAACAACGTCCAATGGAACTCCGTTTACTTTTAAAACTGTACTAACATTGTAAAGATATCCATAACCCCAACTCCAGAAATTCAGATTTTCCACTAATGCACCGGCCTTTACTCTAGTTGTTTCACCTGCTTTAATAGAAAATTCAGATCCTGATATTTTTTTTATAATTTTACCATCTATATCTTCCAGTATTACTTCATAAGAAAAGTTTTTATCAGTTTCAAATTCATTTCTTACCTCTGATTCAGCATAAATCATCGCACGCTTTTTAGACACATTGATTTCACGGGCATAAATATAAGTACCCGTAGTTTTCAGGTTGCTGTACAATGGAAAGGTTTGATATAGTTTTGGTGTAATATGCAAGAACACATTTTTTGGAATACCTCCGTAATTAGCATTGAAATTTTTATCGTTCCACTGATAAGTTGAACCGCTGGATTTCTCCTTATATCTCCAGGAATTATCAATTCGAACTGCGATTAAATTGTCACTTTTGTAGTTAACAACATTGGTAATATCGAAACCGAAAGCCATAACGCCATTTTCATGCATCCCAATATTTTTACCATTCACCCAAAATTCAGCTCCAAAGCGAACCCCTTCAAATTCGAGAAATACTTTTTTACCTAAAGATGATTTTGGTAATTTGAAATTTTTACGATACCACACTATTGTATCACTAAGTTCATCAATTGGAATCCGAAAAGATTCGTCTTCATTGAATGCATTTGGTAAAGTTACTTTTTTTGACGTCTTTGATTCAGAAGCCTGTTTGATATTTACATCGCCAAAAACTATTTCCCAGTCAGAATTAAAATTGTATTTAGAACGCTGGTTTTGTGAATCTAAAAAATTGGGAATAAACAAAATCAATAATAATAAAATAATAATATTTTTAGATAAGTGTTGTGTCATATTATAAAATGGTCAGTTTAATTATTACATAATTTTTAAAATAACTCATACTAAATGCTGGAAAAAGCATGCATTTCCATTGTATTGAGTTATTTCAAAAAGGTTAGGAGTTTTTTTATGTGAAGTAAATAATTTAAATTAGAAGTTATGATATTGAATTAATTAGCAGGACTAAATCCCAATAACAACCGGGATTTAGTCCTGCTAATCAACATATTTAATTGACATTCAATTTCTGATGACTAACTTCTGAAATTAAGCTAACAGGAGAATTGATTTTTGACGAATTTACTTTAATATCTTTCCACTTACAGTTTTGAATCAATGTTTTGTCAAAAGAACCATTTTTGGCAATTATTTCAAGATTTTCAAAAGTAAAATCTTTAAGTTGATATTGTGTAGAAGATTTCACACTAATGAATGTATTACATTCAACTTTGCAATTGCGCATAACAATAGAACTAGCCGTTGACTTTGGTTGGGTTTGTCCTTTTAAATCAAAAAACTGAGTCCATGGACTTATGTTAAGAAACACTCGAGAAGAACCAGTTATATCTTCTACCAATATATATTCATGTCTTTGTGGAGTATCAGGTCTCATTTTAAGCAATAATAAATTATGTGCATTTTTTAGATTACACCTGCGAAAAATCACATTATAAGTATGTACAGATTCGCTTCCAAGAGTTAGAGCCGGACATTCATCTATCGTATTGTCTTCAATAATAATATTCTTATTACATCCATTGTTCGAATCTTTATCTGCGTTGGGACCTTTACCCCCTTTTAAGCAGATTCCATCATCATTTACTGATATATAACAATTTTTAATCAACACATTGCTACATACATCCAAATCAATTCCATCAGAGCTTGGAGATGGAGTACCTGTTTTTTTGTTAGGAGCATATATATAAACTCCAAGAATTTTAAGACTTTCGCATTTGTAATAGTGTGAAGTCCAAAAAGGTGAATTTATTAATTTCACTCCAGATATTGTTATGTTTTTACAATTTGAAACATATAATAATCTAGGACGTTGTTCGTCCATATTAGTACATTTAGGATTCCATTTTCGCCTCAACCAGAATGCTCTCCAATATCTATGTCCATTGCCATTTATGGTTCCCCTCCCTGAAATAGTAAAACCATCAATGCTATCAGCATTAACGAGAGCCGCAAAATAATTCAATGTTTGACCTTCAATTCGGGTCGGAACTATTCTGAAGTCAGCAATATCATCACTTCCTTTCAAGACAGCATCTTTTTCGAGGAATAAATGTGTATTTTGTTTAAAAAATAGTGAGCCACTCAGGAACGTTCCTTTAGGAACAATAATAACACCACCACCATTTTTGGCGGCGTTATCGATAATTGACTGTATTTGTTTTGTTTGCACCGTGTTGCTGTCAATCTTCACACCATAATCCGTAATTATATATTTTTTCCCAAGATTTGAAATATCAGTTGGTTTAAATTGCGAAAACCATGCAGGGATATGAGAACCATCAGGAAATGTATCCTGAGCATATAATTCTAGGTTAATCTGAAAACCTAACAATATTAGAATGACAATATAAGAGATTTTACGAATTTTCATTTGTTGTTTTTTTTTATTATCAATTTACTTTTATGTACCATTTGTCTGACGAGCTTAAATCAGCAGCAGTATTTCCTGATTTATCAAATTTCTTTTTTATATTTTCATCCCATAAAAACCGATCACCTTTTCCTGCTTCTTCTTTGTTTAGTCGACGTGCTACACGGACAAGATCTTCCCATCGATGTCCTTCAAATCCGAGTTCGAGTGCTGCTTCTTGTATGATAACATTTTCCATAAAATGAATAGAGTCATCCTTCGTAACACATGTTTCAGGAAAAGTTAGGGATTTTAAAGAAACGCGGCCTCTTATTCCGACGCTACTGCGCCACGGTGCTCGAATATATGGTTGATCACTCTGACGGGCATCGAAAGTAAATGGATACGGGTATAAATTGAAAGGATTTTCTCCCGGTATTTTAATGGAATCACCCGGATAAGTTGTACCATCAGCTTTAGTGTAAACAAAAGTATTTCCTTTTAATCCCGAATTTACCATTGCCCATGCCAATTTAGGATAACCAGCTCTATTTGCTGCTTCGGCAAAACGTAAATGTAATCCACCTGCTCTGTAAAGCCACCAACCACCGGCATAATTTCCATTTGGAATTTCATCGAACATGGAATATTTACGTATTACATTATCATTCCCAACTTTATCGAATCCTCCGGTTAATCCACGTGCATCAAATGGAGCACTATTTAATTGCACTTGATTTCCCCAAACAGATTCTACTGCATAATCAGATGGCTTAAGCTTATATGAACCATTCTTAATTACTGGATCAAAAAGCTTACGAAATGCTGTGAAATCACTATTGTAGCGCTTATCATAACTAACAAACCAAATCATTTCATTTAGTCCGTTGGTTGTAGTTGAAGCAAACATTCTTCTCCAAGTATTGAACATTGAGTTAACGTCATCTCCATAATATCTATAATAACCCACACCATACCAAGTTGGCAAACTTTCACCTTTGTTAACCACATCCGAGCCACCAGGGCCTACCAAGCGATATTTAGAGACATCACCATTTGCTTCACCAGTGGCTAAAACCAACCGATACTGTAATGCTGCAGATTCATATTGATCATTAAATAAATACAAATCACCAAGCAAACAATGTTTGTTGATAAACATTGAAGCAAGCGAATAAACATCATCGATCTTGTCTTTAATCAGATTAGAGACTTTATAATCTTCTAAAGTTGATAATGATTCCATTTCAGCGATTAATGTAGGAATTAAATCATCTATAGAAAGTTCAATACCATTATTTACATCATTTTCGGAATAAACCGGAGTTGTAAAATAAGTTGCTTTACCAAACTGAATTCCAATTTGCAAATAAACCCATACTCTAATTGAAGCCACATCAGAATATCTTTCGTTATATTCATCTTGAGTAATTTTTTTATCCGATAACATGGATTTTAAATTCGTCATAATATCATTACTAAATTGAATGATACCATAGAATTTTGAAACATTTGCCCAAGGATTTTCTTTAGATGGACGATTATTATTTATTTCTTCCAGGTAATAGTCAGCATTGGGAGTAATGTCAAGCAAATCAGCACGAAGTTCATTGAGCACAACAACCTGCGCTTGCAATTCTGAAAATCTACCGTAAAGCCCAAGTATGGCTGCATCAACATCTTCAGTTCCAGTATAGAATTGTTTGTAATCCAATACTTCCAATGGTTCAGTTTCACACGATGAAAAAGTGAAAATCAATGACAAAAGAGCTGTTGCAGCTAGATAATTTTTTATTTTTTTTATGATGCTTTTCATATATTAATTTCTTTTTTTTACAATCCCAAACTTAAGCCAATTGAAAAAATTCTTGGTTGTGCTGACACACATGGATCAATTCCATAATACAATGGAGATTGTCCAAATGCAAATTCAGGATCTACACCTTTATACTTTGTAAATGTCAGAAGGTTTTCTGCAGTCGCAAAAACTGTAAACTGGTTGACAAATAATTTTAAATTTTGAGGAAATTGGTATTCTATTGTTAGTGTTTTCATGCGTAGATATGAACCATCTTCTATCCAACGATCACTAAAGCGGGCATTCCCCATTGGATCTCCCAATATTGCCATTGGTAAAGTTGTTATATCACCTTCCTTTTTCCATCTGGTCAAAGTTGAAAGTGACTGGTTATTGTAAGTTGAAAGTCCTTCTAATTGTGAGCGTGTATAATTATAAACATCGTTTCCTAAGGAATATAAAAAATTGGCGTATAACATCCAGTTTTTATATTTAAAGGAACTTGTTATACCACCATATAGATCAGGGTTAGGATTGCCAATGATTATCCGATCGTTTTCATCAATTAAATTATCTCCACCGGTTTGATTTACAAATTTCACATCTCCTGCTCCAAATGGCACTTGTACTAAACCATGCATTTCATAAAGACCATCAGCTTGAGCATCTGATTTTGTGGAATATACTCCATTTGTTTCATAACCATAAAATACACCAAGTGGCTGACCAACCTTTGTTTGTATATTTGCACCTAGAACTTCAGAAATAAATTCTTCGTCCGATAAATTGAGAATTAAGTTTTTATTGTGCGAAACATTCAAACCCAAATCCCATTTAAATGACTCTGTGTTGAATACCCTTACATTAACAGATATATCTACCCCGGTATTACGCATTTTTCCAGCATTTGAAAAGCTCGTAGAAAATCCTGTACGTTGATCCGGTGTGGTCTGTAAAATCATATTGGAAATTGTGTTTGAGTACAAATCAAGTCCAAGATTTATTCGCTCATTAAATATTGAAAAATCGAAACCACCGTTCATTCTTGTCATTTTTTCTGGTTCGAGGAAGGTGTCTGCAAGATTTCCAAGTGCCATTCCATAATTCCCGAGAATGTTTTGAGAAACATAATAACGGTGTGCAGTATTATTTCCTATTTCATCATTACCACTGACACCCAAACTTCCACGTATTTTTAATAATGAAATCCAATCTAACTCTTTCATAAATTTTTCACTACTTACTATCCATGCAGCAGCAACTTGTGGATATAAAAACATTGTAGGTGCATTCTCTCCTGAACGTGAAGTGCCATCGGCAGAAACAGCCAAATTAAACAAATAGCGATTGGATATTGTATAATCTAGATTTGCGTAAGCCGACAACCAATTCCAGGCGCCAATACTGCCTCCGATTCTTCTCAGAAGCGCATCGCCATATCCTATGCCTTTAAAGTCGTCTGAAAGAGAGTTATATCCCCTGCCGTAATCATCTTCGGCATTATTACTTTGATAACGAAAACCTGCATTTGCAGCAATTTTATGATCTATAGAAATTTGTTTGTTATAATTGGCAAATGCATTTAAATATAAAGACAATAGTCTGTTGACATTATGTTGAGATTCATTTCGAACATCAGTATTGTTAATTTGATCATACTTAATTCCTGTAGAGGAATAGAAAATCCTTTCGCGTCCTTTATTGTAATTAATTCCAAGCAACATATTCAGATCTAAATCCTTACTGATTTTCGTTCCTAAAAGAAAATTTCCTAAAAACCGATAATTTAAATTTTCAACCAGATTATTGTTTATTAATACATATGGATTTGAATTCCCAAAAATATCGTAATCTTCAACATTTGGAGAAGGTGTTCCTTCTTCTGTATAAAAATGGGTTGAAGTAAAAGGTGATTTAGTAAGTGCTGAAAGTATTGGATTAAATCTAATATTACTTCCTTCGTTTACCAAATTTTTTGTGCCAAAAATATAACTCATATTTGTATGGAAATAGGACTTATTAGTCAATTTAACTTCTGCATTAAAGCGTGTATTGAAACGTTGGTAGCCTGTATTGATTATTGTTCCTTTCTGGTTAAGAAAACCCAGTGATAACATATAATTTGCAACCTCATCACCCCCTGAGACATTTAAATAATAGTTCTGATTAATACTATTCTGATAAATTTGATCCTGCCAGTTAGTTTCATGATTGTAGCGATAATAATCAGGGTTACCTTCATAGCCCCATGATTGCATTACAGGTTTATTAGTATTAAAATAGGGCAATGTATTCATTTCTGCAAATGACATGTCCAGGTTTTGACGTTGAATTAACTCTGCAAGTAAATATTTGTGTTCCGAAGCATTTAAAACTGGAAATTGAACAGGTTCAACATTAATACCTGTGTGCAGATGTGCATTAATTGTAGTTTTCAGTTCTTTTGCCTTTTTAGTTTTAATTAAAATAACTCCGTTTCCACCTTTCACGCCATAAATTGAAGTTCCATCCTTAAGTACTGTTATAGATTCAATATCTTTTACATCGATTGATGATAAAGGATTTGCAAAATAATTATCAATAAGCGAAGTAGAATAATTACTGTTTTCCATTGGTATTCCATCAACAACAAAAAGTGGCATCGCACCTGCATTCATAGAATTCAACCCCCTAATATAAATATTTGAACCATTTCCGGGCAAACCAGAACGGATTATTGAATTTACACCGCTTAAAGAACCTTTAAAAAGAGCATCAGGAGTCTCAGCAACGCTTAAGTCTGTGTTTTCACTTATGCTGCTCCACGTATTAGGTAAATAAGTAGAACTATGATATTTGCCATCGAAAGTATAAATATCCTTTTGTGAACCTTTATAACCTACTTCAAATAATTGTATAATGAGTTGTTCATGACCTCTAATAGCAACTTCCTTTTTAGCATATCCGGCACCTGTAACAACAAGTACAACATCATTCTTAGGTAACACCATTGTAAACGAGCCATCATCATTTGTAATTTCACTGGTTAAACCAGTTAAATCAATATGAATACCAGCAAGAGGTTTACCTGTAGCCCCATTAACAACTTTGCCTTGAACCTTGAAAGTTACTTGACTTATATTTTCAGCGGTGACTTTACCAGAACATATCAATAAGACAATTATTGCTATTACGAAAATTAATTTTTTAGTCATATTTTGTTATGTGAATTTTTATAATATATTAACAATACATTCAATTCTGAATGAAATACATAAAATCAATCTCAATCATTTGGATCAACAATTGGTTTAATTTTAAGATAATTGAGAAACATTAATCCTGGATAACTGGTTCTAGTAAACGTATTTGTAACTAAAAATGTGGCTTTACCATATGTTGGACAGATGATTTGACTTCCCAAACCAAATGCATCTACTTCTGTCAGAAGAGTAGCAGGTGTACCAAGCACAAAATATGAAGTTGCCTCTGTTTCGTTTACCGATTTTTTAAATCGTTTCAATATGGTTTCTCTATTTATACCAGCAGAATCAATGCCGCCCATACAGGTAAATGCACTAAAATTATTTGCGATATATCCATCTGCTGTGCGTTTTACTACAGACTCGCCCGGGAAACTCAACATCAATTTTTGGTGAATTGCTACAGGAATTGTATCATAAATTCTAACTTTTGCATCATTATAACCCAAGTCAATTCTCATTCCTACTAAATGCGATGATACATCGTCATACGCATTCCATGCGATTTCATAAGATGTGGAATAGAGGGTTGGTTCATATTTCAAATAGCAATTTATAGCATTTGTACGGTTGTCGCCATCGTATCTGATTGAACCAGAAGATTGACTCACATCAACTAGTGAATCAGTCCCATTTATTGCAAACAAACGACGGGTAAAATTGTGAGTAAAAACGGTAACACCTTTGAGCAATATATCATTTCCACCCTTTGCCCACGATCTGTATCTTTCTAACCATGGATCCTGAGGATATCTTTCAACATAATCATTTGCATCAATAATTTGTTCTTTTATTTTATTTTGATATATTTTAATATCTGCCGCACTGACTTTATATACCATCCCGTTTGATGCCTGATAGCTTTCTTTGATATTTGCAAAATCAATATCAACCAACACATTCTTTGTAGAAGGGAAACGTCCGGATTCAGTAATTTTTACACTACTTAATACAAGATCTCCGGTAATTTGATTCAATATTTCTTTTTCCATTTTAACCACATCTTTCTGAAAGAAATACTTTTTGTATTTGTTTTTCAGAATATCGAATGCTGCGTTATCAATTAGTAATACAGTGAAATTCAGATTTTCATTATCGACCGGATAATTCGAAAGAAAATCATTTTGTGCTGTCCATATTGTATCGTAAATAGGTTTTCCATGTATATCAACTCCTGTTTGAATACTTTTTTCGGTATCCATTACTTCACGAAACTCAGATTGGATGTATGAAACCTGATTATAATCTGATTGCTCTTTTAGGTATTCCCAAATATTTTTTCTAGGTAAAATTGATGCTTCAAGAATATGCACGATTCCATTCTTTCCAGTTAAGTTATGGTTAATAATTGTAGCACAGGATATTGTATTTTTGCCTACCGGGATATTCTTATTGTTGATCATTCGTACACTTTCAGTTTCGAAAGTGCTATCAGCTTTGATAAAATATTGTAAATATGCAATGTAATCCATTATCCAGACTTTCATTTCTTCTACGTTGTCAATATTTAAATCTTTCAAAGCATCGTTGGTTGGAGCAAAAACAGTAATTGAATTTTCATTCTGAAGAAGTTTATCATATCCTGTTTTTTGCAATACATTTGTAAATATTGATATTTCAGGTTTTGACTGACATATTTCGAACAAATCTTTGTTGGAAGTGTCATTTCTTAGCTCTAACAGATCATCCCAGTTATTACAAGAATAAAAAAAACTAACAAATAGGAGAATCGATATTTTTATGGTTAATTTCATATTTTATTTAATTTTGCAAATGATACTTTAGTTATTCATGCATTTAAATTTTTCACTTTTAATTTAGTTGTTTGCATTACAATCTGAATATGGATATATTTCACAATCCTGCATTCCTTCATCTATCCATTTACCAGCCATATCAATTCTTGGCCAAATCTGATCTTCATCTACTGGAATAAACTGTACCATATCGTACCAACCTTCAGTTCCATCGTTTGTAGATTCAAGTCGTAGTATATGTCTTCCTGTAGTGTATACTTTTATCGTTCCTAATAAGTGCATACACATAATGCTTGAATACACTCCTGTGTATTGTTTCCAACCTTGCGAAAGTGCAACTTCAGGTTGAGTATTTGCTAAACTTGGCATATAATCACTCATTTTAAACACATATGGTAATACCTGATCTTCTTTACCATCCTGTTTGAAAATAGTTTTCAGAATTGAACTTGATGTACGGCGGTAACCTAGCCAGACTTTATAGGAAATACCATCTTCACCCGTAATTTGATTTTTACCACCTACAAGCACAGGAGTTTTTAATTCCATCCAACCATTTAGTTTGGTTGACATACGAAATCTTAACCTATCATTATAGGTGTACATATCAGTACCTAATGTTTTAGGCAAAGCCCATGAATCATAAACTATGGGTTGTGGTGATTTACCTCCCCATGTAATTTCTGATAAATCGCCGGGTAAGAATGTGGCACTACCTCCTTTACGGAATATTTTTAAGGCCATAATTTCAGGTTGTTCAGCAATATCCCAATATACCCGATAAGCTGCACGGTTTTTAATAGTAATATTTCCGTTAATTTCGTGTACTACACCGTTAGAACATGAATAATTTGAATACTCGCTATCTTTCAGTAATGGAACACCTTCTTCTGTTACTTTTGGCATAATTAGTTCGTTAACAATAATACTATTCGATTTTGCCTTAAACATCAGCACCTGACCTTTTATTAATGATTCAATTGCTGAACTTCTCATTAAATCCAATGTATATTGTTGCCTGTTAATTCCATGATAACCAATATAATTATAAATAAGTGTATCGGAAACTACAGTTGGTGTATTTTTATGCAGTAATTCTAAAAGTTCTTCCTTGGAGTTGATTCCCGATTTGGCAAAGGCCTCATTGCTTTGAATAAAGAAAGTATAATTGCGGTTACTTTGAACTACAGAAAATGTATCAACCCAAGATGTTTCGCTGAAAAGCAATTTCATTAATGAGTATTCTGATTCTGGTAACGATTGTATCAAATCAGTTATTGTTTGAGTTGGTGGTGTTAATACCTTATCAATTATGTGAATATACCCATTTGCACCATGTAGATTGGATGTAATAATATTAGCCTGTCTATTAATTAAATAAGTACTCTTGCCATAGATATTAACAGGTTTATTAGTAAGATATCTGTGGGCGAAATTTATTGTTGACAATCTGCCTTCTTCAAAATCAGAAGTCGGAATACTGTCCGGTATTAAATGAAATTTTATAATTTCAACAGCTTCATCACTGCTTAAATCATTTACGCTTGATTTACCTATTGATTGTAAATAATTCTGAATTGCATTATTAGAGGGAACAAACAAAGTATAGTTTCCATATGCATGAATAGTTCCTCTGAATTTTGCATAATCAATAATGGCTAAAAACTCTGACAATTCATTTTCTTCCAGGATTTCATCTATCATCTTTTCCTCATAGATTTTATATGTAGTTTCCTGACCTTCCCTTTCACACGAAGTGAAAACAAATTGAACAGATAAAAAGATGATAAAAATCAGTAATGACATTAAATTAAACTGACGTTTTCTCATTATTACTTTTATTAATATTTTTTTCATGATAATGTATTATAATTGGTTAAGCTAAACTTCTTGATATTATAGGTTAGCCATTGATTGTTTTTTATTTATAAAACTCATTTTGAACCAATTTACTATTTCTTTTTAGTTCATCCGCATTGATGGGTAGATAATGACTTCCAAAATTATTTAACCACTTATTCTGAAGACTACCAACTTTTTCCGGTGATGTGCTTATTAATGACATATCTTCGAGATATTTCAAATTTTCAGGGCTGTAATTATTTCTTCGGGCATGTCGTAAAACATCAAACCATCTTTTGCCTTCAAAACAAAATTCTCTGGCACGCTCCATAAGAATAGCTTTCTCGATTGTTTTTCCTTCAATTGAACCTGATTGTTTATAAAAAGGATTTGATGTTTCTGTAGCATTTCTTATATTCCTGATTTCAAATAATAATGCCTGAGCATCGAGTAATTTGCTTTGATTATCACCTTCAATAATTGCTTCTTGTGCTAATGCTTCTGCTTTCATTAAAATCACATCAGCTAATCGATAAAAAATCCAATTTGTGTATGAAGATCCTTCATAACCTTCTAAACGTGTCTTTCCAATATGTTTCCATATATTCCCTGCAGAATTATATGAGAATTTTTCACTTCGTACATCATAATAATTTCTATCAATCAAAGATTCCGGAAAAAAAACCCCCCGCATGTTAGTCATATTTGGAAGAATTTGAGCTACATTACTTTTAGTAGAACCAAACCATGTGAAAAATGGATTTGACAATTTATCATCCAAAGAATATTGTAATTCAAAAATACTTTCGGTACTATTACCTTCTCCATATACTTTTGTAAACAAATTATCAATATCACCTTCACTGGCAAAATTTGCTGTATCAGATATCATTGTTGTCAAATTTTCATTGTACAATTTTTCAATACCAACAGAAATCAGTGAGAATTGACCTGATTCAATAATTTGATTACATTGGTAAATACAATTTGCATAATCGCTTTTCCAGAGATATAAGTCAGCTAATAAAGCTTTCATAGCCCATTTTGTAAACCGCCCTTTTGTAAATACAACTGAATTATATGAACTCGGTAATGTGTTTTCTTGATCAATACGTTCTAAAGTTACTATTAATGAATCTACTATATCAGTCTGAGATGTTTGGGATACTAAATAGTCCTGACTATCATATATACTAGCCTGTGTAATGTATGGTACGTCCCGAAAAGTTCTTAATAAATAAAAGTATGTTAAACTTCGGATACATTCAGCTTCGGCAATATATTGTTTCATAAGTTTTTCACTAAAAGACAAATCCTTTTTACGGGCAATTGGTGAAAACTCAATAACCGTGTTACATTGATTAATTGTACGATAAAATAGCGACCAGTCAGTGTAAGTATTTAGTGTAGAGATCTCTCCCGTATTTAATTCTAGTAAATTTGGATCTTTTTGTGATTGTGTTGGTTGTACTATTTGTAAAGGAGCAGCCATATCAGCTCTTAATTCACCCCAAACAAAATAACGTTTCACACAGTCATTAGCTTCAGATGAAGTACTTCCTCCTTTTAAGGATATATAACAACCCATTAAACTCGAAAGCGTTTCTTCCTTTGTTTTCCAAAACTGATCGCGTATTACGCCATCTTCAGGTGGAACTTCAAGCCAATCTGAACAAGATGTGAAAGTTAAAATTGCAATTAGAAGTATAATAATTGATTTTTGTGATTTCATATATTTTATGATTTTCTTAAATTAAACAAAAAACTAAAATGCTAGATTCAAACCCAATGTAAATTGTTTAGCAACAGGAGTTCTGGAATTATCTTCGCCCGAGCTTAAATTAACTTCAGGATCCTGACCTGTATACTTTGTCCAAACAAATAAGTTATTTACAGTACCATATAGATACAGTTCTGTCAATCCAAGTTTCTTTAACGCATCCCGTTTGAAGTTGTATTTTAAGGTAAGTGATTTCCATCTGACGAACGAACCATCTTCTACATAACGGCTTGATGCCAACCAATTGTAACCTCGATAGTCTCCATTATTTACCATTGCACGTGGTAGTAAATCAGAAGGTGCATCTTCTATATTGTCATAAGGATGAGTCCAGCGTTTTAAAACAGCAGTACTCTGATTATTAAATCCATACATTGCCTCTAAATTCATACGAGAAGAATTTTTAATATAATTGCCATATCTGAAAAAGAAAACTGTATTCAGAGTTAAATCTTTCCATCTAATAGAAGGTGTAAATCCACCAGTGAAAAGTGGATTTTTATCTCCTAACCAAACAATATCCTGATAATTTATATTCCCGTCATGATTAACATCAACATATTTTGCATCTCCTGGTTTGAACTGATAAGAATAAGTTGGATATCCAAATCGCATATACACAGGCTGACTGTTACCATTAATATCTGTAGTGTATATTTTTTCATTGTTTGCATCGCGAGCAATTGTTTGATCTTCGTTGAGATATACTCCATTGTAAATATATCCAAAAAATGAACCGACTGATTTATTCAAAACAATACGAGATAAATAACTTCCGGCTTGATCCCAGTTTCCACTTTCAAGACTTCGATATTGAGATATTTCTTTAATAACATTTTCATTACGAGCTACATTAAATGCAATATTTACCTTTAGCTCTTTTGTTTGAACCGGAGTGAAATTTACATTTATTTCCCAACCTCTGTTTTGTACAACTCCCTGATTTAATCCCACTTCTGTAAAACCAGAAGTGGTCGGTAACGATGCTTCATCTGACCATTGATCCTGGACAGTTCGAGTATAATATTCACCTTCAATATTTAATTTATTTTTAAATGCCTGTAAATTAAATCCATAGTTCGTTGTAATACTCTTTTCCCAACGGAGTTCACTTAATTCAAGATTAGTAGAATAACTTGCCTGCTCACCTCCATAAGTCCATGAATAGGTACTATATCGGTTATAAAAACTTGCATCTGGAGCTTTTCCTGAAATTCCCCATGATGTACGAAGTGAAAAATCATCCAACCATTTCCAGTTTTTAAACCATTTCTCTCCGGATAAACGATAGCGTGCAGAAACTGCAGGAAATAACCCAAATCTATATTCTCGTCCAAAATTGGAACTTCCGTTTAAGTTCAGGTTACCGTAAATAATATATTTATCAAGTAATGTATAATTAACATTTACATAACTTGATAATGATCTGCCACTACCAGAGCCAGAACTAATACTACCTCCCGGGGTAACTTTTGATAATATTGAGGGGTCGGTAAACCATTCATTTGGCAGATTGGTTGATTGAGATGAATATGAGAAACTTCTTGAAAAACCGATATTTGAACCGAGCATTGCTATTAATCTATGTTTTTTTTCATCTTCGAATTTTGGAGTGAAAAATAATCTGCTAATACTTGAGAATGAATATCCTTCTTTGTCTCCATCATTCGCTTTATTTGCTTCTCTTTCAGTCCAGAGTAATCCTGTTGCAGATTGAGGCAAGAACATTTTTATTTTATTATTCGATGTTTGGTATGAAACGTCTGAAGTAAATCGAAACAACTCGTTTGGACGAAATGTAAGTGAAAGTTTTGGTAATATTACGTCAGCCGTTGTTGTGTACTGACCATACAATGCCATTGCAACAGGATTATACGAAGAAGGATAAGAACCTTGTTTGTTGTCAACTGGAGTAAAAAAAGTAGGCGTTTGCTCTCCAAATTCATCAATATAATAAATGCTCATATTTGGCATTTTAGAATATGCGTGCCCCCGAACATTTTCGTAATTTTTCTCGGTAACTCCATGCGTAAAAGAAATATCGGCATGAAAATTCAGTTTGTCTGAAACAAAATAATCAAGATTTGTACGTGTATTAATACGATCAAAAGAGGTACCAAGTGTATTTCCATTGTTGTGAGAATATCCGGCAGAAATGGAGTATCTTAGCTTACTTGTACCACCACGTACAGCTAGGTCATATTGTTGTGAAAAAGTGGGTCTTTCAACAGCACTGAGCCAATCAGTATTTTGAGAATAATTATAGTAGTAAACAGGGTTATTTACATCGTAAGCAAATTCCGGATAAAGCAGTGGATCTAAAATAATTCCTGCATTTGCATTTGCTTCTAAAACCAAAGTAGTATATTCTTTGCCACTTAATGTAGGAATTCTGGAGGTAAGCGGGCTATAAGATGCTGTAGTACGAAAAGTTATTTTGGGGGGAGAAATACTCCCACGTTTTGTTGTAATTTGCAAAACACCATTTGCGGCTCTTGAACCCCATATTGCGTTTGCTGCGGCATCTTTTAATACTACAATTTCTTCAATATCATTAGGAGCGATATTGAGTAATTGTGAAAAATCTTCTTCGGTTGCTGTACTAAAATCAAATTGCCCTATTTCCGTCTCTAGTGGCACCCCATCAACAACAATTAACGGTTGGTTGTCACCTGAGATTGAAGTTGTTCCTCTGATTCTTATCGACATACCACTGCCTGGATCACCCGCATTTGCGACAATGTCAACGCCAGCCATTCTTCCCTGCATAGCTTCATCAATAGAGGTAACTTGCAGGTCACCAATATCAGCTGCTGATAGTTTACTTATTGCCATCGATATATCTCTTTCATCGATGTCCAATGCACCTACTGATTGTTTTTGTTTTGCAATTATTGTTACTTCCTCTAATTTATTATTGTCATTTAGTTCAATTTTAAAATTTCTGTTTGTACCAATGATTATTTTTTTTTTCTGATATCCAACATAAGAAACAGAAAGTGTATTTTTGGAATCATTTATAACCAAGCTGAAATTCCCATCAAAATTAGTTACAGTGCTGGAAATAATCCGGTTATCGCTATTTTCTTCTACAACAGTTGCACCAATAAGGGGGAGTTTATCATTTGAAGCTATAACCGTCCCTCGTATTAATATTTTATCCTGAGCAGTTAATACTATGGATATAAAAACAAATATTACTAAAAGAGTATTTTTTTTTGCGTTTTTCATATATTTTACAAGATTATTAATAACAATGACAATAAATTTGGAGACAGGCTATATCTATTGCATATTTTGTTGAATCCTAAAATTGATTTGTGTTAAATATTAATTTCGTTCAGAAACAGTAAACGTGAAAAAATTATTAATTTCATGTATTACAGCTTTACTTGCTATTCGGTTACTTCTGTATGAGTTTTGTACTGAGCTACCTGTAGGCTTACCTCTTTGAATACGTAAAGTAGTAGTTGTACCTAACCCGGCATTAATGGCGATCATACCTGCAGATTTCACATTAAGTGGTGTGAGTAGTAACAATCCACTGGAATTCTTTTTTACTGATATTAAAGTTGATTGGTTAACTAATCCCCATGGTTCATCTGTAATTTTCAGAAGTGTAGGCATTGGGATACTATCCGGCATATCAATATTAACAGGATATAGATAATTTAAACCATCATCTGGAAATACCCTGCCGACTAAGATATGAGCATTTACAAATTTTGTAGCTTGCGCCAAATAATTGATTTTGTCAGAAGTTATAGAATCTAAAGGCATTATATATCCTTTGTTTTTAGCTTCGGTCATAGCAGTATTGTTAGGCATCAAGATTGTATAATAGTTTTCAGATTTTATACCCGCTAAAGTATTATCCGCAGAACTTTTAAGACAACGTTCCAAATAATCAACAAATGTTTTTACATTCGGATTTTCCGTACGAGCCCGATCTATATAGGACCACAAATCCTTTTCAGATACTATTGTTGCTGAATTACGTGAAGCATATTCTAACATTTTATCAACATTGAAAGCTTGACCGTTATTAAAATTGTCGTTTACTTTCGTGAAATTCACATACGATCCATCCTCAATATTACCTGCAGCCTGCATTCCAATACCACTTTTGTATCGTACCATATCTCCACTTAAACTTGTTAGAAATGACCAACTTTCATATTGAGTAATTTTTGGCAGCTGGTCAAAGTCTTGAATATTTGCATTAATTTCACCGCTAGAAGATTGTACTTTAAGTTGCCCGGGAAAAATATGTAATTGCATTAAACGTTTCAAACGGGTATCAGCATTTGCAACTGAATTGCTAAAAGTATTATTCTCCCCCGAATAATTAAAGCCATCCTGTTTTAGTAATTCATCTGAAAAATTAAGAATTGTATACCTTTGATTAGGATTATCATTTAATATACTTTTCATTAAATCTTCACGTAATCCGTTACTAAAATATTTTAAATAGGCTGTATTCAACCAACTGTGAGTAGGATTTAATAGAATTTCTGAATATACGGTTTCAAAAAAACGGCTTTTAACAATATGATCAATTAAATAAACAAAACCATTACTTGCCATCCTTTTTTCAATAATTCCGTCCTGTGAAAATGTATTACCAGTACTTCCTGCACCATTTAAATATTCACCAGTAAAGTTTTTTGTTTTTTGATAATGAGTACCCCAAACCAACTCTTTTGCCATATGCGTATTAATTAAAGTTGATATAACCTCCAATGGTAGTTGTTCACGACTTGAATAATACTTTAATAATTTTGTTTTAATATATTGCTCCAAAATATCGTTTTGAGGAACAAATAAAGTATATCCTAAACTCTCAGAATCATATACGTTTTCAGCTTTAATATTCTCAGTTAGTGGAGAAAAAGCCAATTTGACAGTTGCATTATTTGAATAACTTTTAACAAACACTTTATCCAGATTTTCCTTTGGCAACATCAACCGTAAGGTTTGTAGCACCTCATTAGGTAATTCTTCATATTTTTTGAATGCAAAAACGCCTGGTGCTGTTTGGAAATCTAACAGATTATTGAATCCCACAAATTGTGGCTCATTGATAATTTCATCTATATTCTTTTTAGGTTCGTTAACTGTTGATACTTCATATATAACTCCGTTTTCACTAATTAAATCTTCATTTATTATTGTTCCTCCATCAACATTTTTTCCTGTATATACAGAGTTTGGATAAAATGTCAGATAATCACTCTCTGCATTAAGGGAGTTTGTGTTGAAGTATTTATCTGTAAAAACAGGCAGGTATTTATAATTCTGCTTGGTCAATAATGTTTGATATTCTTTTACGGTAGTTTCATAGCTTCCTTCAAGAGGTTCGTCGAAAGTCCAGAGATAATTAAATTCCGGATCTTTATATGGCATAGAATAATATACCGTTTTACGTTTATATGCTCCTGCAACATAACTATTGGATGATATTTTATCAGATAAATGATCACTTGTCCATTTGCCATACACAATAGAATATGCTACAATTTTATTTAAATATACAGTCGGAATATCATTAATTGAATCATATCCTTTTTCAGCGAGCCAATTTTCAAATGCTTCGTCATTTGGTGCAAAAACAGTATATAAGCCTGCACCATCTAAAATATCTGCATACTCTGTATTATCTACACATTGTAAATAATAATTAAATCTTCCTTCATTTTTTAACACCTTGTAAATTGAGAGTTCTTTCCATTCTGGTCGATCATAATAGGAATTTTGGTCATTACAACCAATGCTGATAAAAATAAAAAACATGACAGAGACAGTCATGATATTTATTTTATAAGATTTAAACTTTGCCATGAATTTTGTATGAATTTTAGTGATGCAAAGTAAAGATTATTGAAGTCGACAAAAAAGGACATTTGTACAAATCATAGGATAAAAGTTCAGCCACTAAAATTCTTTTATTTAAAAGATATAATAAAATTTTACATTTAATTTATTTGGTTTAAATTGTTGATTTACATTGTGTAAATTACAAATATAATTAGTAAAATATTGTATCTTTGTTTCATAAATTTAAAACTAATATTCAATGAGGAAATATTTTTTCTTGCTACTACTTTATTTTATTATCCCTTTATTACAATTACAAGCGATTGATTTAAACTCAACCTTTTTTACAACAAATGATGGTCTGGGAAACAATTTTACAAGACATATATTTCAGGACAGCAAAGGCTTTTTGTGGTTTAGTACACTTAATGGCTTAACCAGATACGATGGACATACTTTTTTAAATTTTCAACCAAAGAAAGGCAATGAAATCTCTCTGGCGGATCATCACGTAAGAGAGGTAGATGAGGATAAAAATCATTTCTTGTGGATTAGAATTTCTCCAGAGTTTTTCAGCTGCTATGACATGAAAAATGAATGTTTCGTTGATTTTACAGGAAATGGAGAATATAAAGAAAAATTTTCCCATCGTATGGAAGCAATAAACGGAGATACTTGGTTATGGGAGTCGAATGGCGGTTGTAGAAAAATAAGTTATGTAAATGGAAAATTTTATTCTACACTTTTCAACGTTGACAACAAAAAATTACCATCAAACAATGTGCGTCAAATTAAGGAAGACAAAAAAAACAATATATGGATTTGCACAGACAAAGGAGTTGTAAAGATCACAAAGAATTATTCAACTATTTTTAAGAATGACATTTACATAGAAGATATTACATTTTATAGCGATAAAATATTTCTATTATCAAAAAATACCACAATATACAAATTAATTGAAAGGAGAAAGATATTTGAATTTATAATGCAGTTAGATTCAAATATTCAATCACCTCAAACAACATCAAATTTCATAAATAAAGATAACTGGATTGTAATAACTCCGCAAAAAGGAAGTGTTTTCAATATGATAACAGAAAAGATTACAGTAAGTGATTTTTTCAACTTACCAAATGGTCAAATTAGCAAGGATAAAAAAGGAAATATTTGTTTTTACAACGACAAAGGAATTGTCAGATATCTAAATTCAGAAAATGGGAAAGTAAAGGAATTTCACATTCCCATCAAAGACATGGTCGTAAACAACTGGTGTAGAACAATTAAAGATTCGAAAGGGTGGGTATGGTTTGTTACATTTGGAAACGGACTCTATATTTACAATCCTGTAAAAGATGACATTATTCATTTTGAATGTAAAATAGGTGATGAAAATTACATTAGTTCTAATTCACTTGCATATATTATTGAAGACCGTTCCGGAGGTATTTGGATTTCAACGGAATCTGCAGGTTTGACTCATATAGATGATAGTGAGGTAAATATATCCTATCTTTTTCCAGAGAATATACAATTAATGAATAATTCAAATTCTGTTAGATTAATTCATCCTAAGAGAAATGGAGAAATATGGATTGGAAATCGTGCTGGGGATCTGTATCGTTACGACTCAAAATTGGATAGACAATTAGAGAAAAAACATTATGAATCAAGTATCTATTCTATATTTGAAGAAAAAAATGATAAAGTCTGGTATGGAAGTAGAGGAAATGGATTATTGATTGATAAAATAAATATCACAAGAGGCTCTGATTCAACATCACTCCCATCAGAAAAAATATCAGTTATTTTTTCTGATTTTAAAAATCGAAAATGGATAGGAACTTTTACAGGAGCATTATCACTGGTTAACGAACAAAAAGGTAAATTGAGTTTTCGTCATTTTTTTATAGATAAAGTTGAAGGAATTAGTTTCCGTTCAATTATTAGCGATAAAAACAACTGGATGTGGGTTGGAACTGACGACGGTTTAATTGTGTTTCATCCTGATTCTTTGATTTCATCACCAGAAAATTATTATCAATATAATTTTGATAATAATAAGTTACTAGCACAAAGAGTTAAACATGTATTCCTAGATAGCAAAAACAGAGTCTGGTTGGGAACAATGGGAGGGGGCTTAAGTATGTGTCAGGCTAGCAATAATTACAATAAACTTAGTTTTACTCACTATACAACAAATCAGGGATTATCTAATAATGTGGTTCAGTCAATAATCGAGGATGAATATGGTAAAATTTGGATTGCTACCGAATATGGATTGTCCAGGTTCTCTCCTAAAACAAATTCATTTGAAAATTTTTTCTTTTCTAAATTATTACTTGGTAATGTTTATAATGAAAATAGTGTATTACGTCTGTCGGACAATCGACTTGTTTTTGGCACTTACCATGGAGCGCTTATAATTGACCCACTAAAAATTAAATATCCGGATACTATACAAAACATAACATTTACTGATTTGAAGGTAAATGGAATTTCGATGAAACCAAATGATAATGATTCACCATTATATCAATCTATGGCGTATTCTGACGAAATTGAGTTAAATTACGATCAGAATTCTTTTTCAATAGAATTTTCTACATTTGATTTTTCAAATGCTAAAAATTCAAAATATATTTACAAGTTAGAACCTTATGATACAGAATGGAGCACACCATCATCTTTAAACTTCGCCGTATATAAAAAGTTACCTCCTGGTAAATATCATCTAAAAGTTAAAGCAAGTAATTCGGCAGGTATTTGGTGTAAAACAGAAGCTAACCTTGAGGTTAAAATTACCCCCCCATTTTGGGCAACTTCGTTAGCATATATTATTTATTTTATATTAACTGTTATCATTGCGTTAATATCCTTTCGTGTTTTAATGAACTTTTATAACTTGCGTAACAGATTAAAACTGGAACAACAATTAACAGATTATAAACTTAAGTTTTTTACTAATATTTCTCATGAATTCCGAACACCATTAACCTTAATAAATGGAGCTTTGGAAAAAATTGAAGATAATAACAAAACTTCAAAAGAGATAGATATTCCTGTTCAAATAATGAAGAAAAGTACCAACCGCATGTTGAGACTGATTAACGAGCTTCTTGAATTCAGGAAAATGCAGCATAATAAACTTGTTCTTGCGTTGGAACAGTTGGATGTCATAACTCTTTTTTACGATATATTTCATAGTTTTGAAGAAATTGCATATGATAAACAAATCAGTTACCGTTTCGAATCCTCTACACAACATTATAACATGTTTATTGACAAAGAAAAGGCTGATAAAATAGTTTATAATTTACTTTCCAATGCATTAAAATACACACCTGCTAAAGGAAATATCTTATTTTCAGTTGATGTAGATGAAGAGATTAATTTACTGACAATAAAAATATCAGATTCTGGAGTTGGAATTCCTCTTGATAAACAAGGCGAACTATTTTCGAGATTTATGCAAAGTAGTTTCTCAAACGACAGTGTTGGTATTGGTTTACACTTGACTCATGAACTTGTGACTGTTCATAAAGGAAAAATTACATACCTTGATCTTCCCACAGGAGGTTCTGAATTTATTGTAACCTTTCCGATTGATACTTCTGTTTATTCAGAAGAAGATTTTTTAAAAGAACAATTTTTACTGAACGCTGATAGTAATATAGATATTTTAAGTAAAGAATCCTCTTCAGTTGAGCACTTAAGTGATAAAATACCAGCAAGAACAAAAAAAATATTGCTTATTGAGGATGATATTGATATATGTAAATTTTTGAACAGTGAACTAAGCAACTATTTTGAAGTAGACACTGCCAATGATGGAATTACTGGCTTAGAAAAGGCTCAATCATTTGATGGAGATTTAATTATTTGTGATGTACTGATGCCGGGTATGAACGGCTTTGAAGTTACAAGACAACTGAAGTGTAATTTTGAGACCAGTCATATGCCAATCATTTTATTAACGGCAATGAGTTCGGCAGATCATCAATTAGAAGGCATTCAGGCAGGAGCTGATTCTTATATTACAAAACCATTTAGTCCAAAATATCTAATAACCAGAATATTTAAATTAATCGAACAACGTGAGAATCTGCAAAAAAAATTCTCTCAATCGAAAGGAGTTAGTGCCTATCAAATCAATTTTACTGACAAAGACAAAGAGTTTATCGAATTGATACAACATGAAATAATGAATAACCTTACAAATACTGAATTTTCTGTTGACACATTGGCTGAGATATCAGGGATAAAAAGGACGAATTTTTATAAAAAAATGAAAAGTATTACTGGGCATTCCCCAAATGAATTTATTAATGTAATACGAATGAAAAAAGCAGCTGAACTTTTGGCAACTTCTGAACTGAATATTTCTGAAATTTCGTATGAAGTAGGTATAGAGGATCCATCTTACTTTATCAGATACTTTAAATCTCAATTTGGTAAAACACCGTTGCAATTCAGAAAAGACAAAGGATAAATATTATCGAAATTAAGAAATTTATTAATGTGGTTGTTTAAAGTTGTCTAAGTAAAATAATACAAAAAGCTATTATATTGAGAGCTTTCCAGTGTGATTTTTTTGTTTCAAAACGAACCAAGATTGCTTTGAAAGCATATAGCCATGCATTAGTTCTTTCAATAACAAAGCGATTTTTATAAAGTAATTCGTCTATTAATGAAGCGTCATTTTTACCATAACGATTATTGTTGTCAATATTATCAATTATTTCGTATTTTAAATAAACAATTTCATAAAGCTTCAGTATCAAAACCAGCATCAACATTTAGAATAAGTCCATCAATACTATTTTCTGATTTTGTAATGATTCAGCCATGTCGTCGACTTTTTTTTCAAGTTCAAAGGCATCATTATGATTACCATAAATTCGATTATTATAAGCTATTGGTATCCCATTTACATTGGAAAGAATAAATATATTGTTTGTTTTACATTTCTTTTTTCATCGGAATACTATAACTTCACCACCACGATTGGAAGGTATATGTGTTCCTTATAATTGAACAGAAGACATATCAAGTAATGATTTGTATTTTTTTGAGTAAAGATTGCCAAAGCTGTTGCCAACTGCCATCTTTACACCATTTTTGAAAATGATAATAAACACTGTTCCAATTATATTTTATATCGAAAAATTGCTTCATTGGTAATTCTCTCCATTGACATCTTGTAATCAGTCTAAAAATAATAGCTTGAACGACTTGTTGAACTTTAACTTTTGTGTTGTTTCAAGAATTACCTAAAGACGGCAAAAAGCATAGTTCTCTTATATAATTTAACATTTATCATATCAGTTTTGTCTATAAAACAACGATTAAATATCATAATATCTGATATTTAAACATATTATTCATCTTTATTTTAGTGCTTTAAACTACTTCAATAAAAAAACGAGAGTATTCATAAAGATTACCCTCGTTTTTTGACTATTTAGTTAATTTTTATTTTATAACTATTTTTTCGATCTTCATTTCCCCATTAGTAAAAGTAGTCTTTTTGAAAATTATTTGTTGAAAATTACCTCTGTTAGGATTAAATTTATTAGTTAATTTCAGTTTGACACCTCTTATATCAAAATATTCTACATTTAAAATATCTTTTGTACAGAGTAATGAATTTGTTGCAGATATATTTGTTACTTTCAATAATCCCTCCGAGTCAAGTTTAGTTATGTCCCATTGAAGTCCCACAGGTAAAACTGGTTGAATCTCAGTAAAACTACCCACGATTGAGTCAGTAGCTTGAAATAATTGAAACTCTTCACCACCTTTAAGTTCACCTCCTATATTTATAAGATTTAATGTACCTGATAGTTTAATGTAACGTGTAGCTGATATCATGTCTGAATTACTCTCTGAAGGATTAATTTCCATTGTAAGAACTGCATTGTCATCTAACTCAAGTGTTTTACCCACTTTCGTCACAGAACATTTTCCGCTTTCGGTACTTAAAGTAGCATTAGCGGCTACAGCAAGCGGTATACTATCATGTAATCCGCCTCCGGCAAATACTACTTTTCCGGCATCAACATGAAAATAGCCTTTGTAAAATGTGTGTTGTGCTGAAAGAGTCCATGTTCCACTTCCAACTTTTTCAACAAAAACACTATTCAAACTATCTTTACCCTGATATGCACGAATTATTCCATTAAAAGTTGCATCAGTATTCAATCCTCCGATTTGGTAACGCATATCGCGGTTTGTAGCACTAATTCTATTATTTGTACCGTCGATAAACGAACCAGTTTCGCCTGAAAGTTCACCTATTGTAAATAAATCACCATATGTTGTAGCACCTCTACCGAGTGCAACGCCACTTCCTAAATGAATTTTTTTAGTCGGATTAGTACGACCAATTCCTAAACGGGATGTACCTCCCGTTAAATTACTTGCATTGAGGTGTAAATCAACCGGAAAAGTTGTACCATCAAAATTTACAAAGGTTTCTCCAGTGCTCTCTGCATTACCAATAGCAATGTTTAAAGTGGTTGCATTTTCAATTAAAGCATAATATTCTTTTGCAGCTACGGTATTAATAGAAATTTCAGTTGAACCATCTAATGTCGATATTGGTAACTTATTTGAAGCTTCCCCCATATTTGTATTTGTATTCCAAACAAGTTTTGTATTATCAGCCATTCTGAGTTTTTTCGCTGCTGCTGCATTCTTGAGTTCTACTATACCTCCACTTACCTGAATACCACCTTCCAAATGATTCTTAATATTTAATGTGACTTGGTCAGTACTCGTAAGGTCAACATTAAATGTTCCAAAACCACTTAATTCTCCTGAACCGGCAAATTCATAGCCGGGTGCATTTACAGTAGCCGTTCCATCAATATATGCATTCATGGCAAGATTAACAGTTGTGTTTCCTGCTAAATTATTAAAAAGCACACTGTTACCCGTTTGATATGCAGTTGGAGAGTCGTTAATTAAAAAGTTCTTCTCTGTTTCGTTCCAGTTATTGTTGATTACACCTGACCAAACGTAAGTTCCATTAACAATAGGTGATTTTATATATATTAAGACTAATGTAGTATCACCTTCAAGTAAACTGATTCCTGATGGTAAAATTGGATTTAGCGTATAATAACTATCAGTTACAACAGAAGCCTTTTGGCTGGATGTTGTAATGAATGAATCACCTTCAAATAAATTTGAAAAAACTTCATCAGGTTTAATCGTTTTATTATCCTCATCTTGAAATCTTACTGTAACAGTACATGCATATTTTTTATTGTAAAGCAAAACCAATGTACTATCTCCGACTATATTATCAATACCAGTCATTGTTGTATAATCCGGCGTATAGTAATAATTTCCTACACGCATAGTATCAGACAGTGTAACCGGAATAGTAAATTTGCTTCCGACTTGTAAATTTGCAAAAACAGAGTCTTGTTTAAAGAATGTTCCATGTTGATCTATGAATCGTAACTTAACACTGGCGGTTGAAACTTTATTAAACTTAAGGTTTAAAGTAGTATTACCTACAATACTATCAATGGTTGTAACAGAATTTACTGCATCAAAAATGTAATCGAACCCATTAATGCGTTCTGTTTTCAGTAAATTTGCAGGTACAATAAAGCGTGTTCCGATTTGTTGACCTGTAAAAATGCTATCAACCTTGAAATATTCTCCATTCTGATCCTGAAATTTCAAGGAAACATCGGCAAGTCCGAGCGATTCACGTATTCTGTAAATTTTGAAATTATCCAGTTGGGGACGCCATTTACTTGCATTACTTCCTGAATATTTAAACCTAAGTTCAAATTCAGATAACATTCCTGCAGTATTGTTGTGAAAAGACAATGAATAATTCTCGTATTTTGCAGTATTATTATGAATAACTAAGGTGTCAATTTTCTTAGAATTAAAGTTTAAAACTGCATGAATATGAACCCATTGATTTGTTCTTGCAAATGACCCAGTTCCCGAAGTTGGTATAATTGAAGTTGCTGCAGCATCTGGTACATCAACAATAGTATTATTTAGATTTAATAAATGTAAATAACTTCCCGTACTACCCGGATCATCTTTTGCAACATTAAATCCTAAAATAATATTACCATCAGTATCTTTAAAATAGATATATCCTCCATTTCCACTGGCATAGAGTGATTGTCCATTATTCACTTGCCAATCAAAATCTAACCAAAGTCTTCCCTGGCTGTCTAATTTCAAACCTTCAAGAGTTTTTACACCACTTATAGATGCACTAACTGAACCACCGTAGGTGTCAAGTGATTTACCGTATATAATTCCTGCAATTTGTCCAGTAGCTGCGTTGGCACATTTTGAATTTGTACCAAAGTTTCCAGATAAACCCCAGTTGAAAACCGAACCGGCAACCCCGGTTTCAAAATTCTCATTAATAGCATAATCGTTGAAATATGTTTGTGCATTTACAAGTTGTATACTATAAAATAATATTGCTACTGCTAAATAAAATATTTGCTTATTTTTTTTCATTTTAGTGTATTCTAAATTAATTGAATAAATGTTTTAAAATAGTTTCTCTTTAATAAAATTCTTTTTTGTCACAAAACTACCATCCGTGAAAATTATTCGTTGAATAACTACTTCTTTTGAATTTTCATTAATTTTATAACCTAAAATATTATAATACTCTATAGATTCAATTTCTTTGCTTCCATAAATTTTATCCACGGCTGAAGCATCGGAAACAATAGCCAGCATACCACTTGAATACAACATACTTTTATCCCACTTCATTCCTATAGGTAGTGTTGGTAAAATAATATCACCGGTAATTCCTTCCTGAACATTAAAGAGTGTAAAAATATTACCAACACTAAATTCGCCTGAACCTACTATTACTAACTTTAAAGTTCCATTTAATCCTGCATTTTTTGCAACATTCAGTATATCACTTGCTCCAGAAGTTGGGTTTACTTCCATAATAAGAGTTGATCCTGATTTTAAATCGAATAAACCACCAATATTAAGAGCCTGACAAATACCATCTTCTGTACTTAAGGTTGCTCCGCTATTAACAGTCATATTGTATGTCCCAACTGAATTAGTTGATGCAGCTACCAAAGTACCGGTTTTGACTGTAGTTGAACCTGTATAAGTGTTGGTTCCAGTAAGTTTCAGCTCCCCTGTCCCTTCTTTTTCCAATTTGGAACTGGAACCCGAAATTACACCATCAAATGTCGTGGAAATATTATTTCCACCTATTTGCCAAGTGGTTAAACCTCCGTTCAAACTTCCGGCACCAGTTATAGCACCAACTTTAATAGTTTTTCCACTGGTCATGTGATACATTTGAGTACCATTTGCAAGATCAAAAGTAGATTTACTGTAACCATAATCGTTGTTAATGCGAAACTGACCTCCGTCGGTACTAGAAAGCACTTGTATTGTACCTGTAAATGAATTCCAGTTCCCCCTAAAATCCAAACGAATGTACGGAATAGATAATTGTAGCCTACCAGCTCCAGTGAGATTGCTTGATACTTTCCAACGCATTGGGAAGTTAATTCTTCCAATTTTACCGGAAGGTACAACAATTGGATTACCAAATGGTGTTGCTGTATTACTGTCGCTATTATTATCTTTCATAGCAATTGAAGGTATAATAACTGAAGAGTCACCTAAAAAGGTGAGAGTTGTTCCATTTCCCAATCCAGTTCGATTGGCATCTAGAGTGGCAAGAGAGATTCGTCCTTCTTTAAATATTATTGATTTGAATTCATTACCAGTATTAAGATTTAAAACGCCTAAACCTTCTTTAACAAGATTTGTATTTGCACCACTTATACTGTTCTGAGTATAAATGCTAGCATTTCCAACTGTATTTAATATAACACTGTCGCCCCCTAATTTTATATTCCTATCTGTAGCACTTGATCCTGTGAGTTTTAGAGTTACATTGGATAACTGGACGGAACTTCCTTTACCAAATGATGATTCAACTCCAGCATTCTGAATATTAACGGCTTCAACAGTTCCACCAAGTATTTGAGTTTCGCCTGTATAAGTGTTATTTACAGTAGAAATTTTTAATGTTCCGGCATTCTCTTTCTTTAAAAATCCTGTACCACCTATTCCACCAGTACCTGATAAAGTGTATGTTCCCGTAGTGTTTGCAAAAAATGTGTTTCCTGCCGACATTTGTTCGGTAGTTATAACAATATTTTTATTTATTGCATCGTCATTGAATAAAACGGTATCATTCGGAACAAAGAAGTACTCGCCACTTTCCTTACGGAAGTTAATAGACCGATAATCCCATGTAGAACTTGTTTGACCAGACCACACTACACTACTGGCCGAACGTGTTGATATTATTTCGAGAACAACTTTGTTATTTCCAATTATAATGTTGTAAGGTTTTCCTTCAAAACCTCGGATTTTAAATTTTGCCGGTGTAGCTCCGGTGGTACCACTATAAGTTATAAGTGTATAACTACCCGCTATTGGAGCACCTCCTGAAAAATTTACTTCCAGAAAATTATTGTTTCCGGTTACATTGAAGTTTCCTAAAATTACAATTGAATCATTTATTGTTCCATCTGCATTTACATCAAAAGCAAAGGTGTTTCGTCCTGAGCCACTAACATTGCCTACAATGGTTATTTTTCCATTCGGTTCAATGCGACCTCCAGCATAATTTAATCCTTCGTTCAACGTTAAACCTCCGTTTAAAGTACAATTACCTGCAATTACTCCACGCGCATCCACCACAACATTACTTTGTAATGAACCATTTACAATAATTTTCCCCTCTGAAATACGGGTAATCCCTGTATAAGTATGATTACCATTAATGGTTACAGATCCTTGCATGGACTTAACAATATCCATATTCCCGGAGAAAGTACCTGTGCCATCAAAAACATAATCATGTTCTCTTGGATTCATAAGCCAAAGGCGGGAAGGAGAAATACTTCCATTCAAATTTATTACGCTATTCGGATTGCGAATATCAAACATGATGCTTTTACCATTTACAGCATTTGTCAACAAGGAAGCGGAAGTAATATATTCTTCAGCCAATTGTATTGGTGCAATTGGAGAAGGAACCATATCTGTTGCCATGAAATAATCCACATCAGCAGATTGGTAATAACCTTTTGCAGTTGTTTGGCATCGATAAGCGGGGTTTTGCATGAGGCAATACAAGCGAGTAGAAGTAACATCCCAATTGGACACAATAGCAAAGCCAGTAGTATCTTTTCTTACAAGAACCAATTCTTCTCGCCAATCACCTAATATATCTCCCCAAAAAGCAGGTCTGCCTGAACCATATGCTTGTAGTTCGGAAATTCCACTTTCACTATAGAAATTTGGTGTCACACGCTCCATTCTTGAATTTTCAGAAACGAATTTTTCAAATGCAAGGCTGGTACCGCCTCCACCAACAGAAATACAATGATATCGCGTTAAATCAGGACCCCACCAAAGTGGTTCGTTAGAAAATGATCCTTTAGTACTACCTAGCGCTTCACCTTTGCTATCATATATCTGATAACTATTCATGGTTGACCAGTATTGCAAACCTCTCACAGTTGGAATTGCAGCCATACAAATTCCTCTTCCAACATCACCAATACTTGATAAATAATTTCCTTTAATTACCTCACTGGTTGCCGGATCCCAAAGTCCCATACCCATCACACTACTTTGCTGAATACTGAAATGTTCCAATCCCGGACGATCAGGATCAATATCAGCAAGGGTATGACGATCACCATGTCGTAGGTTATCAGATGGATATGGTAACAAAGTGCCATCGTGGTCAATAACATAGCTTACTTCAATAAATTCATCTTTACCATCACCATCAGTATCAGCTACTCTGACTTGATGACCAGCACGTCCTATCTCTGTCGATGTAGAAAGTCGAGACCAATTTGTAATCAAATTTCCGTTTGAAAATCCTATTGAACAGATACCACCATTTACATCATTTTTATATTGGTATATCAAAGATGGGTTTATACCATCATAATATGCAATGATAAAATGTCCCGATATGCATTTGGCACTACTTGTAGATGTAAAACTACTAAAATTCGGAACGCTAATCTTATTGATTAAATTTCCTGTTCTACCATCAACTATAGTTATAAACTGAGGATGAGTAGTCATTCCACTGACATTGTAATCTTTTACAGTACCATCCGAGTTTTTAATCTGTGTACCATCAGGAAAAGTAGTTCCTTCACTGGAAGTGAAAAGGACTTCAGCAAATCCATCCCCATTCATATCATAAACAGTCACCTGATCAGCATGTCCTGAACTCATAGTAGGAACATTTGTACCTACATAAATCCGCCACATAAAAACGCCATCTGATGTATATGCTTCAATCAGTTTACTAACCGGAGGTGTATCGGCAGTTGTTTCTTCTTCGTCGGCTATGCTGCCACCTACACGATCGATAACAAAATCAAATTTACCATCGCCATTCAGGTCACCGACCCAACAGTATTTTGTTCTCATTTTACCCCAACCGGCTGGTAGCGGTGCAAAATCGATATTCTTCACTACCCGATTGGCAGGTTGATCAATTGACATTTCCCACGAGCCATCGGCGGGTTTTTCCACACCATTTATCACTGGACGCACCGAATATGTAGCTGCGCTGGTAGTGCTTAAATTAGCCAACAGATTAGTAGAGGCTGTAATCGGTGAGGTATTGAGCTTGGTTGAACCTTGATACACATTGAAAGAAATGTTATCAGGATCGGTGGCAAGTAATCGCCAAGAAATAAAGACCTGCGAGCTGCTTTTTTTTATGGCAACAACTCCTCGATCCAGATTTTCAGCTTGTCTTTGTGAATATGTTGAAAAAGCGCACATGTAAATTATAATTAAAAATAAGATTTTTCTCATAGGATATATATTTATTAAATATGATTAGTAAAAATTACTGAGTTACTTCGGAGTAACTTTTGTAAATTAAAAAAAACGAAACCCACCTATAGTTTTGAATTTGGTGAGTTCCGATTTTTTTATTTTTTATTTATCTTGAATAAAATATTTCTGAATTTCGACAGAATTATCTTCATATAATATTCTTTTCAAAAGTAAACCTTTGCTGTATTTACTAATTTTTCTTCCTAGAAAATCATAATAATCAATTTTCTTAATTATTTTAGTTGCTTTCGGATTACTGACATCTGTCTCTCTAACTAAACTTAGAAGTGTTCCGGCATTTGTCGACTCATCAAAGTACCATACATATCTGGCACCTTCTGTCTCTGGTGTAACTCCAGTAATATCGACACCATTCACATATACTTTCGAAAATGACAAATCAATATTACTCATAGATTTAATCATTTGAATACTTTGTCCCTCTTCAGATGCGTTTATTTTTATATCCAAAACACTACCAATAATCGTAATATCTCCTTGTGCATCAATTACATCATAATTTCCCTCAGTAAAGTTATTTACATTCATTGAAACAGTAGCTTTGTCGTACGAAGCAAAAGAGTTGGCTAATTTCGCACCACCTTTGAAAGTACCTAAAACATCAAAATTATATGCACCGATGAAATTATTTTCACATTCAATCGTTCCTAAAGTGTCTACCTTAAGTGTAATTAAATTAATTGCCGGAGCAACTACAGAATCTCCTAATATCAGACGACTGTTTGGGTTAACAATAATAGTATGTGGAGCAACAACTGCTGAATCTTGTCCAACTGAATTTTTAGCAATATAATCACTAAAATAAAGTTTGTTATTTAACTCTAAAGTTCCACCTTTTACATTAATGGAATTAAACATTGATTTATTTGTTACTTCGGGGAAAGTAATAGTACCGTTCACGATCCATTTCCCAGCCCCCACTTTATCCAACCGCATACCGCTTCTTCCCCAAACCAAAGTATCTGACTGACGATTCATCGTAGTACTGTCGATTACTGCACCTTGTATAATTTTTGACAACCAGGGACGTATAGAGCCATCATATACCGCATCGGTACCTAAAGATCCAATTTCATAACCACTTGCTCGTCCATCAACATAACCCCCTTCAATAAATGAATTTGTGCTACCTGTCAACTCACCTATTTTTAATCGATCTGAACCTCCAGAACCTTCATTAGCATGACGAATAATCCGTATATTATCACCTAAATGTACCTTAGTGCTATCCAACATTGTTAAATTCGTTGCGAATGCTATCGGCATTATGCTATTCTCAATATCTGTAGTAACGTTTAATTGAATATTTCTGGAAAGAGAAGTTGAACTACCACTCCAATAATTTGAAGATTTCGCACCTGATGTCTTCAATAATAAATTCAAAGTAGATACGTTTTTTGTTTTTACACTGTAAATATTATTTGATATTGCATCGTAGTTAACCGTTCCACCTTGTCCTTCTACATTTAGTGAAAGTGATCCACTAGGCACATCAAATTTAACAGTTGAATTGTCTTGTTTCAACATTAAATTCGATAGTGGTGTAAGTGATTTTAAAGTAATTTCATTTGTATTAACTACAGCACCACCTTTTAACGTTGAAGCATTCATAGCAATTGTAGTTGGAGCATTTATATATAAAGTGTCATTCCCAATAATACTTCCCGTACCACCAAATACGTAATCTGGTGCCGAAATTGTTATAGGAGCATCGTTTAAATGTATTGGTTCATTTATATTTACTTCCTTGTTTATGATATTTTCGTCTGAAAACTCTACAGCATTACCAACTTGATAACTGAAAGGTGATACGCCATTCACTTTAAAATTATCCTCCAGTTCACTCCAATTAGTACTATTTGCACCATTCCAAATATATGTACCTATAGTTTTTGAAGATTTTTTAAATACTACATATAAAGTATTTATACTGTCTTTTACAACACTTAGGCTTTCTCCATTTGCATTTCGGCTTGCATTTGCTTCATGAGTCGCAGATTCATCATAAGCGTAATAATTATTTTCATCTTCAAAACGAAGTTTGTCTTCGGTTTCCAATGAAATTTTAAAACCAACTTCCTGAGCTGAAATTAATCGAGTTGACTTTGCGAAATTACCTTCACGGTCTATATAATTAATACTCACATCTTCAACGCCTTTCGATGGTTTCATTACGTAAACTTCTAAATTATCAATGAGATATTCGAAATTTGAATTTCCTCCAGCACCTAATTGAGTTGTTCTTAAACTAAATCCTTCAATTCGTGAAATGTCTTTTATTATTCTCTCTGCTTCTGGTACAATACTATTTCTACCAGCCATATTGGGAGCAAGAAATGGGATATTGGTCAATGTTTGGGAGTTCTGGGTACTGTCAAGCTGTGTGATAGTAAATTCCTCTATAACCTGAGATTTAAAGTTCAACTTCAACTTTAGATGATATTGGTGTGTATCTTTGTAACGTACATTTAACTTTGTACTCTGATTCATACTGTCAGCTTCATGCCATGTAGCTCCGGCACGACGAAAACGAGCAAGATCCGAACCACCCAACGCATGAAAAGGTCTGTAAAATGATCCTGGGATAGTATCAACTCGTATAATATTCCCTGCGTCATCTGTTACATTAACAGTAGAAGGTTGACCTTTAGGGTCAAGATTTACTAAATGTAAATGTCCTGGACCTCCACGTAATTCAGGTACAGTATCAGGTTTGTAGGCATACAACAGAAAAAACGAATCTCCATACCAAGTGTCACCTTTTTTTTCACCGTCAGAAAAATTTTTACTATTCGAACCTGACAACATTAAACCAATAGCGTTTTTACCGGTGGAATTAAATCCAGCATTACTACTCGTCCAGTCGAATTCAACAAACCAAACAGTTGAATCTTTATCTTCACTGGTAGCAGTTGATGGGAATCGTAATTCTCCACCACGTCCACCACTTCCTCCGCCTCTAAACTGAAATGCATTAAATAGAGTAGTATCTATTGAATTGACAAAATAATACCCTGCTACATTTGTAAAATAATTCGAATTACTGTTATTCCAGCTCCAATCTGCAGGTAAAGTTTCACCAGTAACTCCTAAAATTGGTGTTTGTCCATTTAACGCAGCAATACCATTAAAGTTCTGATTGATGTGCCAGGCTTTGTAATCGGGTAGAACATTTGATTTACTACTGACATTCATTGTTGCTATTAACATAGCAATTAAAAAAATTGTAAGTGTTTTTTTCATAATAATAAATTGTTTTGTTTATTTTATGAAACAAAAGTATTCCTAACCTATGAATTTATATTGTCCGATTGTTCAAATGATAGGACTTTTATTCATTATCAGCAAAAAGTAGTTTAACGGTGTATTTGCCAGTATATACATCAATACAATGATTCTATGATAAAAGACATTAGAACAAAGAACCAAGAGCAAAGATAAGGCGTAGTTTATCAGCACTTTACCAAACACAAAATGTAAGTTATAAATGACGTTTATAATATAATAAGGATTGCAGGAAAATAATGATATTAAAATTATTAGCAAGAATAATCATTTGACGAATTTTGGTAATGTGACTTCTATCACTATCAGATTTATGAGAATAAATTATTATTTACCCACCACCGGTATACCATCACTTGTTATGCCTTCAGCACTAATATTAATATGTTTGCAGGTAATATTATTGTATAACTGCACGGTGGTTTTGCCGGTACTGTCTGTTTTTACATCGGGATTCCTGTAAAGTGTACGACGGTACTCCCCCGTCCTACCAGATATCCCGCTCATTCCTTATTCTAATGCTGGACGCCACGTTGTTGGGATTTGCAATCCCAACTTTTGTATTCTTAGGATCTGTGATCCGTTCTTTTACACAATCTACCATTACTTCCAATAGTCTTTATCCACTAGCATATTCTATAGCCGAACTATATCGGTAATCTTCTGTATCTGTTTTGTTTATTTTAAGATGGATTACAAATCCGAAAACTACAGAGGGTGGGATTAGAAATATATCCCACCCACGTGCAGCGCCCAACTAACTAACAACCAACCAATTACATATGCGATTGGACGGGGATTGGGAAACACATAGCTGAGCTGTAGATATTTCTGTTATTACAGATTAAATGTAAATAAAACCAATTCTAATAGTACAGTGATTATCAGTAAGACAAATGATGTAATCCAAAGTTTCCTTGTTTTTTTACTATACCTATAAATAATGTGATTAAAAAAACTATTGGAATTCAGATTGAAATAATTACGACAAAATTCATTTTACTTTGATTTTAAGTTATTATGTGTTTTCGGAATTTTCATTTCATATGAATCAAATATTCTGCTACAGGTAATTCGCTTTCATTAATACCTTCTACAGCCAATTTTGCTATTGCTAACGCACCTTTTCTTGTAAAATGTGTGTTGTCTTTTGATTTACCGGCCGATACCATATAGAATGATTTGGATTGGTCAACACCTAATTGTTCAATCAATTGGCGCGATTTCTTTTCCATATCAATCATAGGAATATTTAGGCTAACTGCTAAATCCCGAACTACATCCGGATATCTTCCAAGCGAATTTAACAAGATGCCATTTTCATCGAATTGACGGCGTACAACCGAAGTTAGTAGTACCGGAAATGCACCTTTTTTTTGCGTTTCTCTGATAAATAAAGTCAGATTTTCACGATATGCACTGTCCGAATTGGCATATAATTTAACCTGATCGGCTTTTTGGTCGTTATGTCCGAACTGGATAAACACATAATCACCGGGTTTCAACAAACTTTTTACGTTTTCCCATTTGTTTTCGTCGATAAAACTTTTGGTGCTACGACCTGCAACTGCATAATTTTCAACTATAATTGTACTGTCTTTAAAAAACTGTTGAAGGAATGTGCCCCAGCCTTGTTCCACACTGCCGGGTTTGCGGTTTGCCATGGTGGAGTCACCAATGGTATAAATTGTGATGGAAAATATTTTAGCTATTAATAGACTAAAAACGAAAATTAAAACAATTTTCTTGTTCATGTATTTTAAAAAATTATAAATTAGTAAACAATGTAATATTTTTAATTTTGAAAAGATATTGATTGCTAAATGGAATATTAACTAGGTCTACATAAAACTCTAAATTTTTGAGGAGCAAATCCATTTTTTTTATTGAATGTGGTTGAGAAATGTTCAGATGAAGAGAATCCAAGTTGAATACCAATTTCTTTTATTGAAAAAGCAGTCTCTAAAAGAAGTTGTTTCGCTTTATTTAATTTCAATTCTAAAAAATACTGTTTAGGAGAAAATCCCGTTATTTGTTTAAAGTTCTTTCTGAATGTTGAATAGCTAATATTTAATTCATCCGATAATCTTTCCATACATAAGTAGTTATTGATATTTTCATTCATAATTATTTTTGACTTTTCAATAACCTGCATATCATATTTTGAAATTAATCCTTCATTGTTATATTCAAATATTAAAAGCCCGAGGAAGTGATGAACCATACTCGATAAATGTAAATTAGAAGTACAATTCGAATACTTTGCAAGCACAATTGCTCGTTTAAATAGACGTACTAAATCCTCGTTAAGTCCGATGTTAAATAATTGTTTATCATTTGCTAAAAAAGAATTTTCAATCCAAATATCAGCCAGCATTCCTGAAAAACCTATAAAATACTCATTCCAACCAGATCTGTAGTTAGGAGTATATGTATGCCATTGATTTGGATAAACAATAAAAACATCTCCTTTTCCGATTTTATATTGTTCACCTTCTATTTGTAATTCACCTGAACCTTGTGTGATATACACTAATTGATATTCGGACAATTTTCTTCCAAATCTTGAGTTGAAATAGTACCCTTTTGGATGACAACGTGGAGGATAGAGGGTACTTGGAGCAATTTGTTGGAAACCTACATTATTGACAATAACACCAAATTTTGAATCTAACAAGTAATCCTCTATATATTTAAAATCAGAGTTTGATTTATAATTAACTTTCATCATAAAAGTAAAGGTGTTAAGTTTAGAACATTATTATTTCAATCTCCATCAGGTTTTTCATTTTCTGTAAAAGTTGATAAGTCCCATTTAAAGGTTTCAAATGCATCCGGAGCTTCAGGGACGAATGAAAAACCGGGTTTAAGTATCGCTGTCAATTCCGGAATTGCACTAAACATTCCTGTGACTACACATTTTGCAACTTCATAAGCTCCAAATGAACTAAAGTGTGTATTGTCAGCAAGACTTTTATTTTGACCTGGAAATGTTCCTGCACAATAATACACAAATAATCTTTTGGAATTCTCAGGGCCAAATGCTTCAATCAGCGTATTCGTTATTTTATTCAAATCAATAAGTGCTACATTTTCTTTAGCAGCCAACCAACGAATAGCATCAGGATATTCGCCGTGGGAATTCTGATTTTTTCCATTTTCGTCAAATCGACGGCGTTGAGTGGGAGTGATTAAAACAGGAATTCCACCTTTTTCGCGAACTTCATCGATAAATATCTTCAGGGTTGTCATAAACGAATAATATGCACCTATGCCTGGTCCTTTTTGTTTTTGATCGTTATGTCCGAATTCCATCATTACATAATCACCTGTTTTCAATTGGCTCAAAACTTTTTTAAGTCTGTTTCCTCCAATAAATGTATTAGCGCTAAGTCCACTTTCGGCATGATTGGCAAAACAAATATTAGTATCAAAGAAAAACGGAATTATTTGTCCCCAACTCGTCCATGGTTCGCGGGTTTGATCCACCACTGTACTATTACCACATAGAAAAACAGTAGGAATGCTTTCTGGAGCTGTCTCAATGCTGATGCTTTCGCAAACAGGTACTTCACCGTTGAACTCCAGTGTCAGTTTATCATCCCAGGTTAGCGAAGTTTTTTCTTTTTCTTTAATTTTTACTTTTTCCATTAAGGAAATAGAAGGAGTTCGCTTGTTTACTACAAATGATAGTTCGACAAACTGACCTTTCATGGTTTTCTGTTGTTGTACAAACAAGCGGCGGGATTCTGCCCTAATAGTTGTAATGCCTGCTAGTTTTTTACTTCCCAGTCTGACAGTAACTTTATAATTTCCATCGGGCACAGTTACAGAATAATAGTAGGGCTTACTCTTCCCCATTATCGGTGTTGGTAAAATATCGTAACCATATTCCATATTTTCTGTGTAACGCATTTTATCTGTCAACAAATATGTTTTGCTAATTTTTTGTGCTGTCAAAAAGCACGTAATTGTCATTAGTTGAAAAATAAGTATTATTTTCATTTTATTTTTTATTTTTAGTTATTACTATGTTAATAGCACCTCCAAATGGATCAAAGTCGAACATGATTTTATCGGGATATACAATAGTCTTTAATTTTTGATAATTTTGAAAAATTTTAACCGACTTTATATCAATACTATCAATAACTGCGGTAAGATGCTCTTTAAATAAATTTTCATCTAATTGAAGTGATGGAGTTACTATATATCCCTTACTTGTATTATTAATCTTTAATGTGATAGCTTTTTCTTCTTTTATATACGCTCCAATTTTTCGAAACGTATCTACCCAAATTTTATCTTCCATATTCTTTACCTTTTGTAAATGATTATAAAAAATGACTTCAGAATTGAAATGATCGTAACCATATGAAATACCATGTGTCATAGTTACTACCCATTCATGATTATTTAACATTTCTTCAACAAGTCTGTCTATATTTTCAGATGTTATTTTTCCACCTAATGAAATTTGTTTGGTACGGGTATCAATTCTATTTTCAGAGGCAATAGCAATAACTGAATCGCTTTTTGCATTGAAAGGATAGCAAAAAGTTTGAGGATACACACCCGTGTTTACGTAAATAGCGCTATCGTTTTTCGCAATTTCTATCTTTACCTGAGCCATAGGAATACGGTTTAAATTTGTATGCGACCACCCATGATTGGACACTTCATGCCCCTTGCGTGACATTTTTTTTAATTGTTTCCATGTTACCCGGGGTTTCGTTGAATCATTGTTATCGATAGTTTTGCCATTTATCCAGAAAGTTCCCCTAAATCCTAAGTTTTCCATTTTTGGGGCAACAAGTGTTGCATGTTCTAATAAACCATCGTCGAAAGTGTAGCTGATAGCACATTCTTTATCGCCTTTAAATTTTGCAATATGGAAATTGAGTTTTTCTAAATCAAGATTGTTTTCAGGGACTTTTTGCACAACGGTTTTCGAATTCTCGTTATATTTATCTGCATATACATCATTTTGCTGCGAAAAAGCAATTTGCTTATTGAAAATCAACACTGCTATTAATGCAATTCTTATTAATTTCATGTGTAAATAATTGTTTTTAGTTGTCACATGGAACTCGCATACCAAATTTTTACGATCTTTGGTGAACGCCTGCGTTAATGCTCGTTTCATATCTGAAAAAATTATTTCAACTGCAATTTTTGTTCAACACTTTTTAATCCTTTTACTGATACTTTGATTTTCACTTCGCCCGAATTGATGCCGGCACGTAAAATCGCCATGGCAAATCCTTTGTGTAATTGCCGTTTTGTTCCACTAGACAATTCATCGCTCATATGATCACCGTTGTCAACAGCAATTAATTTAGCCCGACCCGATACTTCAAAACTGACTTCGCCTGTAGCCGTTGGCACTTTGCGTCCTTTGCTATCTGCTGCATACACCTTCAGGTATTGTAAATCCATCCCATCAGCTTTCCAGTTGGCGTTTTCAGTTTCAATTCTGAGTGCCACCGCTTTGCCGGTTGTTTCTAACTGATGACGGGCAACTTCTGTGCCTCCCGTGCGGGCAATAGCAGTAATTTTCCCAGCTGAATAAGGTACACTTTTCCATAAAATCATATTGCTATTAGTTACATCGGTACTATTTTTCTGAACACCAATTGATTTTCCATTAACCAATAACTCAACTTCTTCGGCATTGGTATATGTATAGACATTAAAATGTTTGCCTTCCTCTCTGTTCCAATGTGATGATACATTAGCAGTTCCGGTAGTCTGCTCGTTCCACTCAATTTTTTCACTTTCCTTATCAACTACTCCGATATAAACCAAGGGAGTTTCAGTAAATGCGCTTTTTATCAGGTAGGCTTGGGGATTAGGCTCCAATGCATGATCAAAGAATGAATAATTCCAACCTTTCTTTGGCCACCCATTTGATTCTCCCCAATAGGCAATTGCTCCCCAATAGGCTAATCCGATCATTTTGTTTCTATCCATTCCATAAAATGGTGCTAAAAGTTCGTTAGTAGTTGCTTCACTTTGATAGATAATCATATCCGGTGCATGTTTTAAGTATTCTTGATAATCCATCCAGCGATAATTGAAACTAGCAATTTCAGTAACAGTAGCCAATTCTGGAGGAAATATTTTCACATTGAAATCAGCATTGTTTTTACCAATAGCTCCTGCCCGTGAAGGATGCATGGCGACAGTAGTTTTACGGGTAGGATCGTAGCGCTTAGCCAACACGTCTAGAATTTTGTATGTTGTTACGCCCCAATCGCTTGTTGGAAGTCCGCACAAATCTTCGCGCATTTGCAGTTCATTGCCAAAACTCCACATAATGACAGAAGGGTGATTGCGGTCGCGTTTAATCCATTCAGGCACATGTTTATACCATGAATCAGTCCATGGTTTAGTACCAGCCCAATAATCTTTATTACTCCACTTATCATATAATTCATCTACAATCAGAATGCCTTTCTCGTCGGCTATACGCATAAACGACTCTGAATAAGGGTTGTGAGAGGTGCGGATATGATTAAACCCAAACTCTTTGAGTTTATCCATTTGTCGTGCAATAGCCGTTTCGTAGGTTGCCGCTCCCACAGCTCCCAAGTCGTGGTGATTGGCAATGCCTTTGAGAAAAACTTTTTTTCCGTTGAGTTTAAAACCAAACTCTTTCGAAAATTCAATAGTACGAATACCGAATTTTTCCGAAACTTTGTCAATAATTTTCCCATCGAGGGTTAATGTTATTTCTGCCAAATAAAGTGCCGGTGATTCACAAGACCAAAGTTGGGGTTGTATAACTCCAATAATCGGCAGCAATACTTCATCGTTTTGTTTTTTTGATTTTTTTGGCGCTAAACTTTTCGTTTCAGCTACTTTTTTTCCAGTCGGGTCGTAAATTACCGCAGCAATTTCTAACTCCCGGTCGCTACCACTAAATCCTGTAACTTCAACCTGAACGTTGATATCAGCATTTTTTTCAGAGACTTTAGGTGTGGAAATAAACACTCCATGTCTGGCTACTGATATGTTGTTTTTTACAACTAAATGCACATCCCTGAACAGGCCACCTCCTGTATACCAGCGCGAATCGCCTTTTTGTCCCGTAGAGGCAGATACAGCAATAACATTCTCTTTGTCATAATTGAGTCGTTTTGTTATATCAACTTCGAAGCCTAAATATCCATAGTCAGTACCTCCAATTTTTTCCCCGTTCAACCACACATCTCCCGTCAACATTATACCTTCAAAGTCTAATAGTACCTGCTTCCCTTTCCATGTGCTATCGGCTTTGAATGATTTACGGTACCAGCCTTTACCCATAACCTTGTACCCACGTGCGCCACCACCTGCCTTATCCCAGGGTTGGTCAAACTGAAAATCGTGAGGTAAATCGAGTTTTCGCCATTCGGTATCATTAAAATCCGGTTTTTGTGCATTGCGCACTTCGCCTGCTTCAAATTTCCAATTGAAATTAAATAATGTAGTCGTTCGCGCATCATTAATGTTACCATTAGCAAATAAAGAGACTGTGATTAATAATGCTAATATCACTGAGGAAGTTCTCATTTTCTTAGTTTTTTTATTATACATATATATACTATTATTTGTTGTTTTATGAAAATTATCTATTTTATATTTAAATAATATAATTGATTTAAATACCGAAAAAAAATAATTGTAAGTGATAATCAAATATATTTTTTCATTTATTCAATATCTAGTTAAAACGAATTTAATCTTCAACTATTAGCAGAAGAAAACCATCTTCAGTTGACAAATATGATCAATGATACTTTAATAACATCAATTCAACATAACATTCTAATTCCAAATATTTGTTATTATATTCTTCAAGTTTCTATATGCTGCAAATTAAATTAATTAAATTAATAGTAACATAGTAAAAATGTACAATTTCGAGAACAATTATCACTCTTGAACTTTAGTCCTAATGTTTGTACAGAAGTGCTATTTAACTCAAAAGTTTACGTTCTATTTTTGCAAAATCAAATTAAAGTGTTAGCCATTGATACAATTTTCTATTGTTTTAAGTACTATTTTGCTAAGCTGGTCAGTAACGTAGTTGTAAGTTTGTTTATTGACTTTACCATTGAAATTATTTACTAAAATTCTAATATAATATGAAAAAAATTACAACTTTATTAGCCGTTATGGCGGTATTTGGAATGAGTTCAGCTAAAGCTGCAGTAACTAACAGTATGGGTAGAGATTGGAATCCCACAACTTCGACAACAATTCTTGCAAGTTCGGGTATTGCATTTCCTACTCTTTCAACTTCTTATCCAATTACAGTAGATCCAAGTACAAATGTAGCAGGTGACGAAATAGTTTATAATATCAGTAGCACAACCACTACTCCCCTTGCAGTTAATCCAGATGCATCCAAAAAAGATGTTTACAAAAATCCAACTGACTACATTTGTCCAACTACTCAGATTAATGGTACTGCCGATTTTACGACTACATTTCCAGCCTATTTTGAGGGTAAAGTGACAGGTGTAACAACCACCATTTCAGGTTTACAAATCAATGGAACAACTAATAATACAACATACGGTACAACTGCCAGTATTTTGTTTTCCGATGCAGCTACTTTTGATGAAAATAAAATAACAGGCTATACAACC
>JAQUWU010000104.1 GCA_028692715.1 Paludibacter sp.
GAATACTGGTAAAACCGATGGCCAGTTTTTGCTCAATATAAATACCCAAGATCAAACCAGCTGCAAAACCAATGGCATAAACGACCATCTCCAGAATGTTTTGATCCCCGGATAGGACAATTGCCAGCCCAAAAATATAAATCAGCGCTTCCATAAAACCAAACAAACCGGTTAAAACTTTTAAGTTTTTAACCATACAAATGGTACGTAGCGTTAACATCGGAACGTACAGTAATTGAACAAATATAATTAAAAATAATCGCATTATCACTACTCCTTTTACAAACGAGAATGGTTTATTTGAATGACGTCTAATTTTATCGTTTTTGAGTTATCAAATAAAACCGACCAAAAATATTTTTGTTACACAATAGCTTTGGCTTTATTCATTGTATCAGATAAGAATCTTAATATGAAGCGGGTTTACTTGAAAATAAAAATATTATCGGATTCCCCGTGACAATTCTTATTCCCGGTCATAAAATTAGAAATAACAGCGAATAAACAAACTCATTTTTTTACAAAACTTAAAAAAATCATATGCAAAACTTAAAATAATCCATTTTCTTTGACAAAATCGATTTTCTTTGTTATTATAATTCATATCATCAAATAAACATTATGTGAAGTATATGTATTGAGTAATTCTATTTGTGAGCTTGTTTACGTATTTATCTGAATGTGGAAATAAGTAAGCTAATTATTAATCCAATGAAATTTACATGGAAAAACATCCTGGCTAGAACTGGGGCTTGTATAGGATCATCATTGATGGTCATATACTATACTATTCTGTTTGGTATTAATTTATCTGACATTATGAATGGTATAAGGTGAGTTATCTTTAGCGAAACCTGTGCACTCTAACTCTGTGAATACAGAGTTAGAGTGCACTTTTTTATTGTTCTCTAATAAGTTAAATTAAAGTATTTTGCAAATTGAACGGGCAATTGTGCAGTGGGCGGGCGAGAGTCTGACCCCTTGGTCATCACGGATCGCCCTACGTTATACTATTTAATTCAACTTATATCGTTATGAATTTGCACACAAATCTTATGGCACCTTCACCTACTTTAAAAAAGAAACGGTTGTAGGATATTATGAATTTGCACACAAATCTTATGGCACCTTCACCCTTACCAAATCTATATACCTGAAAGGAAAAAAAACATGCAAGAAGCTATCAAATTAACACAAGAACATCTGAATACCAATCAATCCTCAAATTATTTAATGGATAAATGGACTGATTGGCGCTGGCAACTAAAAAATACCATTCGCAAAGTCGAGACGGTTGAGAAAATTATGGGCATTAAATTTTCAGATGAAAAGAAAAAAGAAATTAATGAAACCATTGAAAAATTCCCAATGGCGATCACACCTTATTATTTATCATTAATCGATGATGATGCCTATGAAACGGATCCGGTCTTCAAACAGAGTTTCCCAAGTATTGATGAATTACTCATCTCCACCATCGATATGGAAGATCCGCTTCACGAGGACAAGGATAGTCCCGTTTGTGGTATTACCCATCGTTATCCAGATCGGGTTCTTTTTCACGTCAGCAACGTGTGCGCAATGTATTGTCGTCATTGCACCCGAAAAAGAAAAGTTGGCGATGTCGACTCCGTTCCTTCTGATGAAATGATTGCCGCCGGAATCGACTATATTAAAAATACACCTACCATCCGGGACGTTCTTCTTTCCGGTGGCGATCCCTTCCTTTTGTCTGACGAAAAGCTGGATTATATCCTCGGTCTTGTTTACGCAATTCCTCATGTAGAAGTTATTCGAATTGGCACACGAACACCCGTTGTTCTTCCTTATCGGATTACTGACAAGCTCATAAAAGTTCTCAGCAAATATGACAATCTGTGGATCAATACCCACTACAATCATCCCCGGGAGATAACCAAAACATCGATCAGTGCACTAAAAAAACTAACCGGCGCGGGAATTCCTTTAGGCAATCAGTCAGTTTTATTAAAAGATATCAATGACTGTCCGCTAATTATGAAAAAACTGGTTCATAAATTAGTCGCCAATCGGGTTCGACCCTACTATTTATATCAGTGTGATTTATCTGAAGGGCTTGAACATTTTAGAACCAATGTTGGCAAAGGTATTGAAATAATGGAAAGTTTAAGAGGTCATACCAGCGGTTTTGCGGTTCCAACTTACGTGATCGATGCCCCTGGCGGTGGCGGTAAAATTCCGGTAATGCCAAACTACCTTATTTCCTGGTCGACCAATAAGGTTATTCTGAGAAACTATGAAGGCGTCATCACCACGTATCAGATGCCTGACAACTACGAACACACTGCCTGTGATTTAGACTGTAAAAATTGCAATCTTCAATTAAATTTAAACAGCGAGGAAAGTGATCACAAGCCCATTGGTATTTCCAAATTACTTTGCGATTATGAAGAAACGATCACCCTTGTTCCGGAAAATCTTGAACGAGACCAACGAAACCAAAATGATGAGGTCTTGAGATGACGGATATCATTGAAACCTACGGCAATAGTCTTATTCAGCACGGTAGAAACAGTAATCGGATCTATTTAATGAAATGCGATGTCTCCGAGGCTGATCAGATCATCACGCATATGAACCAATTAGCTCTCGATAAAAATTATTCGAAAATTGTTGCCAAAATTCCCGAATCTCTCGAGCTGATTTTTACAGCGGATGGATATCAAGAAGAAGCAAATATCCCCAGTTTTTATCGCGGTCAGGAAGCGTGTAAACTGCTGGGCAAGTACCTCTGTCGTAAAAGAAAAAGCCAGACTAACGACAGCAAATTAAAACAAATTCTTGATTACGCAATCAAAAACAAAGACAACGCGATAACCAAAACCCTGCCCAAAGAATTCGAAATCAGACAATTAGTGGAATCGGATATACTCGAACTCGCAGGGATATACAACAAAGTTTTTAAAAGCTATCCATTTCCTATTTTCGATGCCAGCTATCTCCATAAAACTATGTCCGATCAGGTTTTATACTTTGGTGTATTTCACAATAATCATTTAGTAGCCGTTTCTTCCAGTGAAACCGATCCGGATAATTTAAATTCTGAGATGACTGATTTTGCGGTATTGCCGATGTTTCGCGGTTATCAACTGGCTCTTTTGCTACTCCGTGAAATGGAAAAACATATGATCAATGCCGGCTACTGTCTGCTCTATACCATTGCCAGAGCCTCTTCCTATGGAATGAATACAACCTTTGCTAGAGCGAATTATCATTATGGCGGCACACTCATTAATAATACCCAAATTTCCGGATCAATCGAGTCCATGAATATCTGGTATAAAGAAATCGCCAGTATCACATAGACAGATGGAACTGCATGTTGCGATCCTTTATTCTAAGCCTTTACAAAGACCTTATTTTAGTTAAAAGTACTGCTCTCTTCTAATCACAAACCCCTCCTTTGACCCTATTTTAACAAATTATGTACGCTTTTTGTTGTTTTATTTTGTTAATAATTTGATAACCTGGTAGCTGGTACCAAAACCCTTACTCCTATTAAAAAAGATGAACTTTCCTTCTCGGAAGAAATACTTGCCGATTTAATTGATCAAGACTATTCTGGTGAAAAATTACTTTCTGAATTTAAAAAAATGACACATCAGGTTCGTCTGGCAATAGAAAAACAGAAAATGATAGTTTCCAATTGGCAGACTATATGGTGAGCACCCTTAAGAACCATAAAGCTGCCAACGATTCTTTAGATTTGTATTTCCAAAAGGCTCAGAGCCTTGAAACATTTCATTTTGGATATCAGCGAATAAGTTTTGAGTAAATATAAGTTAGTGGCAGACAATTAAACATCACCGTCCCCTTGTGCCAAGATGTACTCGTTTTCGCATCTTGGCGTTATTCACTTGAACCGCCGCTCAAACTGATCTTTTTCGAGCTCGGATCATAGGTGAAGACTTTTCCCTTACTCACCGCTGCCAATTCAGTATTTTTTAAATAGCCGACCTTATTTAATTCGGTAATCAGTTCGTTAAAGGTATCCACACCTGGAGGTAACGCTCCTTTTTCGGCCTGATACAGCTCCAGAGCACTTTCAACAATGCGGATATTGGCCTCGTCGGTTTTTTGCTGAGAATTTTCGAGAACACCGCCAAACCGTGGTATAACCAACGCCGCCAGAGCACCTAAAATAGCAATCACGACGATCAGTTCCATTAGCGTAAAACCCCGAATATTATTAAACCGGTTGATTTGACACCCTTCGACTAGTTTGCTTTTATTTCCCACTTTCAATCCCCTATCTCTTTTTACTCGATATTACCACGCTGGGAAAATAAAAAAAAGAGTAAATATTCAATTTATCCTGAATTATTCACAAACTCAGATAATCCGTGAAAATGCATCATACCATGACTATTCTCGGGTTAATGCACCCCAAAAACATGAAACGTCACAACGATAACAGGCTTTTGAGTGACTTGCTCAACCGGCACCAACCCGTAGCTGTCGCTACCCGAACGCAAATATTTGCGTTTTATTTTTTCGTTCATTATCGGATAAAATCAGATTTGGTAACAACATCAATATATAATGCTGGATCGTGAAACGTTTGAAAAGATTTCTTTGCTTGACCAATTTGAAAAAACGATGAAAATGTATCGCAAATATTATCTCCGACATTTCTTATACTTGCTCATTACCCATTTTAGTAATGCTTTGTTGATATATAAGTTAACGTCAGGGAAACCTCCGAAAAAAGGCTGTTAAAAAGCAGGATTGCTTAAATAATGAATGAATATTCGCAAAGATTAACGATAATGATCAGCCGAGTAAGACA
>JAQUWU010000014.1 GCA_028692715.1 Paludibacter sp.
AATCTTATAAGTAGGTGTATCCGATGAAAGTTGCAGATATTCGGAAGCATACATAATTGTAGCAGCTAATGCTCCGATTATTTCATCTTCATCGTTTTCAAGCATTTCCGGTTCGTAAACCTGATCTACCCAGCGGGTTGTGTATTTTGCTGAAACAAATTCCGGATGTTTTAAAACTGTTCGGCAAAACGGAACGGTAGTTTTCAAACCAATAAGACTGAATTCATATAATGCAGCCAATGTTTTTTCAATGACATCATTCCTGTCTTTTCCATGAACAATAATCTTTGCAATCATCGAATCAAAATAAGGTGTTACAACAGAACCACTTATAACGCCAGTTTCTATTCTGATATTTTCACCAAGCGGAAAATGAATCTTATCGATTAATCCGGTTTGCGGACTAAATCTATTTTGCGGATCTTCTGTATTTACACGGCACTCTATAGCCCAGCCATTAATTTTTATATCCTCCTGTTTTAAAGTAAGTTCTTCGCCTAAAGCAACTTTTATCTGCCAGTCTACTAAATCGACTCCTGTAACCATTTCGGTAACCGGATGCTCCACCTGAATACGGGTATTCATTTCCATAAAAAAATAAGATCCATCTTCATCCATAATAAATTCGATGGTACCCGCTGAATAATATCCTATGGACTTTGCGAAACGAACCGCCATATCGCCCATTTCCTTTCGCATAGCAGTGCTTACGCTGGCTGAAGGAGCTTCTTCCATTATCTTTTGATGTTTTCGCTGTAATGAGCATTCGCGCTCTCCTAAATGAACGACATTACCATACTTGTCACCTAGAATCTGAAATTCTAAATGTTTTGGGTTTTGAAGATATTTTTCGACAAACATATCTCCATTCCCAAAAGCAGATCTGGCTTCATCTGAAGCTGATTTAAATTGACGTTCAATAGTTTCTGGTTTTTCTACTATTCGCATACCACGACCACCACCGCCGGCAGAAGCTTTCAAAATTACCGGATAACCAATTTTATCTGCAAATTCTTTGGCAACTGTTGCATCTATTACCGGTCCATCGCTTCCCGGCACCAATGGCAAGCCGGCTTTAATAGCCATACTTTTGGCCACTGTTTTTAATCCCATATCGCGAATTAATTCTGGCGAAGGGCCTACAAAATTAATTCTGTTATCCTGACATAGCAGAGCAAAATCGGGGTTTTCAGATAAAAATCCGTATCCGGGATGAATCAAATCAATATTATGTTCCAAAGCCAAATTTACAATTCGTTCGCCATCCAAAAATATCGGTTTTTCGTTTCCAGCATCACGAGCGGGAATAATTTCATCAGCATATTTTAGGTAAAGTGCATCGGGCTCTTTATCGCTCTGGAAAACTACAGCCAACATGCCTAATTTATGTGCTGAACGAATAATTCGAATAGCAATTTCGCTTCGATTGGCAATTAAAAGTCTTTTTTTCATTTCTGTTTATATTAATCCCCTTTAGGGGTTGGGGGTTTATAATGGTATGCTACCATGTTTTCTGACCGGCTTTGAATATTGTTTGTTTGACAAAACTTCGAATGATGTAATTAAGATATCACGTGTATTCGAAGGACTTATAACTTCATCAATCAAACCAATTTCTTCTGCTTTGTATGGATTAGCTACTTCATTTTTATATTTTTCTGAAAGTATTTTCTCCATTTCCTCTTTGTTCTCAGCATTCGATAATTCGTACTTATTTACAATTTTAATGGCTCCAGCAGGTCCCATTACTGCTATTTCGGCTGTTGGCCATGCGAAATTAAAATCTCCACCTGTATTTTTACTGCTCATAACGATATATGCGCCACCATAAGCTTTACGTGTAATCACAGTAATTTTTGGAACTGTTGCTTCGCAAAATGCGTACAAAAGTTTTGCCCCATTTCTGATTATTCCATTGTGTTCCTGTTCAATACCAGGCAAAAATCCCGGAACATCTTCCATTATTAATAATGGGATATTAAATGCGTCGCAAAAACGTACAAATCTTGCACCTTTCACACTTGCATTAATATCAAGTGTCCCGGCCATAACTTTTGGTTGATTTGCAACAATACCAATCGATTTACCATTCAAACGGGCAAAGCCCACTAAAATATTCTGTGCAAATTTTTCATGAACTTCAAAAAAAGAATCTTTATCAACAATTATTTTGATAATTTCTTTCATGTCGTAGGGACGATTGGGATCATCCGGAATAATATTATTTAAATATTCCTGACGGGTTTTATAATAACTCACCAAATTTGGAACAGGAAGTGTTTCATAATTATTGGAAGGAATATAGGATAATAGTTTGCGAATCAACATAATAGTATGTTCCTCGTCGTCGGAAACAAAATGTGCAACACCACTTTTTGATGCATGAACATTTCCACCTCCAAGTCCTTCCTTATCAATATCTTCGTTCAGCACCTCTTTTACAACATCAGGTCCTGTAACAAACATATAGGATGTTTGATTTGTCATAAAAATAAAATCGGTGAGTGCAGGTGAGTAAACTGCACCACCAGCTGCAGGACCGAGAATGGCACTAATCTGAGGAATAATCCCTGAAGAGTTTACATTATTCCTGAAAATAACAGCATAAGCCGATAAACTTTTCACACCCTCCTGAATACGTGCACCACCAGAATCCATTAGACCAACAATGGGCGCACCTAATTTTAATGCCATTTCCTGAACTTTAGCTATTTTCATTCCATGAGCATAGCCTAAGGATCCTCCCAAGACAGTAAAGTCCTGAGCATAAGCGAAAACACTTCGTCCCTGAACCAAACCCCGACCAACCACTACACCATCACCAAAATTTGATTGTTTGCTACTTATTGGAGTTTGTGCTGGTGATACAAAGGCATCAAATTCAAAGAATGTTCCTTCATCGAAAAGGACATTTATACGTTCCCTAGCAGTAAGTTTCCCTTTTAAATGCTGACGGTGAGCAGCATTATCTTCTAATTCTTGTAACGCTTTTAAGCGTTGTTCAAACACTTCGTTTTTATTCATTCTATAAATCAATCACTTATTTAAAATAATCTAACAATTAATTTTATATTTCGTTCAATTCAACTATTTATCTAAAATAAACTGCACAAATGTAAACCATTTGTGCAGTTTAGCAAGATTTTTTATACATTTTTTTTAATTGTATAATCTCTATTAATTTTTAAAGATACATATACGTCTATGTATCAACAATTTAATACTTTTTGATATTACAAACATATTAAATATTGCGTTAAAACTGAATATTTAACACGAAATATTAGAAAATATGTTTTATAACATGTAATTTTGCATCGTCATAAAGAAATAATTCTTATGACAAATCTAATACAAAGAATCCCCACTTAAAAATCATAGGGAATTGCTTTGTATTTTTTTATAGGTATAAATAAGATTGTGTAATTAAAATTTTACAATTATGAAAAAGATTTTGGTTTTAGTAATGGTAGCAATTGCTACTGCAACAAGTAGCTTTGCTAAGAGTCCTGTAAAGTATGAATCACTTTACAAATTAAATAACGAACGTACTTTCAATTCAATTGTACGCTTTCTGAATGCTAATAATGATCAGAAAGACCAGTTAATGTACGTATTTTACAGAACAGAAAAAAAGCTCAAAAAGGCTTTAGGTAATGAAGATTTTATTGCAGCAGAAAAAGTTGTGAAGTATAACCTCGACAATTCAAGGTATATTTTAGATGACAAACAATACAAAATGTATGAAGCTGTAATTAATGTGTCCATTTATAAGGATACTGAAGATTTAATTGCCGAAAATAGTTCTAAATAATTAGAAATAAAAGCTTTAATAAATTAATGAGGGTTTCAAATAGTTTGAAACCCTCATTTTTTTTTATTTATTATTCTGTCAATTACTTTTTCATCATTTAACTCCCTCAAAGCATCGGAAGCAATCAAATGGGCTGATTTAGAATTCTGTTCTACTATCTGTTGCACCATTTCAATTGCTTTTAATCTTAAAGCATTGTTTCATCTCCCGATTTGACGCAGAGCTCAATTTAAGCCATTTGTGCAGTTTAGCAAGATTTTTTATACGTTTTTTTTTGTATAATCTCTATTAATTTAAAAAAATACATACATCTCTATATATCAACAATTTAATAGTTTTTGATATTACAAACATATTAAATATTGCATTAAAACTGAATATTTAACACGAAATATTAGAAAATATGTTTTATAACATGTAATTTTGCATCGTCATAAAGAAATAATTCTTATGACAAATCTAATACAAAGAATCCCCACTTAAAAAATCATCGGGAATTGCTTTGTATTTTTTATAGGTATAAATTAAGATTGTGTAATTAAAATTTTACAATTATGAAAAAGATTTTGATTTTAGTAATGGTAGCAATTGCTACTGCAACAAGTAGCTTTGCTAAGAGTCCTGTAAAGTATGAATCACTTTACAAATTAAATAACGAACGTACTTTCAATTCAATTGTACGCTTTCTGAATGCAAATGATAATCAGAAAGACCAGTTAATGTACGTATTTTACAGAACAGGAAAAAAGCTCAAAAAGGCTTTAGGTAATGAAGATTTTATTGCAGCAGAAAAAGTTGTGAAGTATAACCTCGACAATTCAAGGTATATTTTAGATGACGAACAATACAAGATGTATGAAGCTGTAATTAACGTATCCGTTTATAACGATACTGAAGATTTTATTGCCGAAAACAGTTCTAAATAATTAGAAATAAAAGCTTTACTAAATTAATGAGAGTTTCAAACAGTTTGAAACCCTCATTTTTTTTTATTCATTATTCTACCAATCACTTTTTCATCATTTAACTCCTTCAAAGCATCGCTAGCAATCCAACGAGCTGATTTAGAATCCTGTTTTAAGATCCGTTGTGCTGCTTCTATTGCTTTTAATCTTAAAGCATTGTTTCGTTTCCCGATTTGACGCAGAGCCCAATTTACAGCCTTTTTCACGAAATTTCTTTCGTCCCATGCTTCTCTTTCGATAATTTCGAAGAATGGATAATACATTTCATCTGTCATTTTTTTATCGTAAAATGCAAACTGACACATAAGCGAAAAAGCTGTTCTTTTTACAAACTCCTTCGAATGAGTTGAATATTCATCTATTTTACGAATTGCATAAGGCATTTTAGCCAACAAATCGACGCACACATCACACATATCCCAGGAATCAAAGTCGTTTACCCAACTATCAAACTGCTTTTCAGTCATTAATTCAGGGGTTTCAATAAAGGATGCTAAAATTCGGGCTTCGTGTATTTCTGTAACCCAAAGTTCTAAAGCTAATGCATGATTTTTCCCGATTTTCTTTGCCAATTGACGGATTAATGGCATTTTAACCCCCAGAGCTTTATCATCTTTAATACCAAAATGGGCTAACTTAGCATAATGTTCGGGTGTTGATAATGACTTTAACTCCGATATTATTTCATCTAACTGAGTCATATTCAAACCAAAATTATGAGTGACCTCCAACTACAATTCTCATTATTTTTAGATTTAGCACAAAAAAACGTATTATTTGTAAGATAAATGATCTTCTCCAAAATTTTGTCGAACGGGTTGGTTCTGTTGCGAATGACATTTCGCTATAAGGTATTGTTTTTTCGATTTCTTTTTTCATAATATCATAATTTATTAATAAACAAATACTTATTGAGCCAATTATTCAGGAATCATCCACCAAAATGGAAGTGCTTTGGCTTTATATAAAAACATATAATGCATAAAAAGCTTCATCCAATGACCAGCTAACCCAATTTCACCTACTGTGTAATCAATATCTCTACCCCATTTTGGATATTTATTCCAATCCGGAACAATAGGATAAACTGTCATTACTGCAGCTTGTCCATGTCTAATTCCATAACCTGCAGAAATAATACAGGCAGCTCCCATCTTCGACATTGAAGCTTTGTGTTTATGATCTTTGGTGCCGGTTTTAATTTTATCACATATATTTTCGGCTACAATTCTTCCAATAACGCCCGATGGCATACCTGTACGTGGTGCTGTTGGATTAATTGCCGTTCCGTTTTTGCTTTTCATTGGTTTTGATATGGCATGAGGAGGTGCAAATGCGATGCCGGCAGCATAGATATTGTCATATTTGGGTGATTTATAGATTGTCGGCCAGTCAGTAGCACACCAATCTTCGTAAGGCTTAGGAGAATAATCAGCATCCACCTTCATCAGACCATTGGCAACAAAAAGATCTGAAGTAATATCTTCTTCATTTTTCCCAAACGCTTTCATCCCTACTCCAGCAAAACTTGGAATCAACATGGCAAAATCAAACTCTTTTGTATGATATTCACCATCAAGCGTTTCATAATAAACTACTCCCTTTTCAACCTTATTAACTCCTGCTCCAACAATCCAATTAATATTATATTCTTTAAAAATTGACTCGGCAAATATTTTTGTAGGTGTAATGTAACCACCTCGTTTTACATATGCACCACCCATACCAAAATCACCCAATTCGTATTCATTTGATATCCAGGTTATTTCTGCCAAGTGATTCAATTTTCTTTTGTTTATTTCAAAAGCAATATTAAGAGAATACTCAAATGCAGCACCCTGACAGGTAGCTAAAGAATGACCAGTTCCAATAAGTATTTGTTGCTTTTCACCCTTTTCCATTTTATCAAAGCACTTCTGCAAATTCTCCCACGCATGAGCTGCATGTTGATAAGTACAAACCGAGGACGTGAATTTGTCGGGTCCTAATCCTTCAGTACCGGCGAAATTTAATTTTGGCCCTGTGGCATTTATTAGAAAGTCAAATTCAACATTTTCAACTTCATCTTTCTTATTATCAGATGCATATTTGATAGTCACGAAACCACTTTTCGTTGAGCTATCACCCTCTGGATGTATTGAAACCGCCAAAGCTTGTTTATAAACAATTCCCAGCTTTTTGTATACAGGGGCAAGTTCAAATTTCACCTGACTGGGCTTCATCAATCCCATTCCAACCCAAATATTAGACGGAACCCACTGATAATTACTGTTAGGACTTACAACAATTACTTCGTGTCTATTACCTAACTTTCTTTTGGTAATTAAAGCGGCAGTATGTCCGGCAATACCGGCACCAAGAATTAAAACTTTTGCCATAATTAATTTTTTAAAGAATTGATACTAAGGCTATTTTGTAGTATCTTTCAGCATTTGAAATAAATACAGAAAAGAAACTATCACAAAACTAATAAAATAATTTTACAAATTTTTACGTAATCGTAAGAATTATTTATCAAAAAGTTGCATATTATTTAATCTATTTCTAGTTGATTGATCAAAAACAACTAAAGACAGACTATCAGCTTGTGAAAGAGGATATTTTTGAGGATGGTTTATAAAATCAGAACTTGGTATTAAATGATACTGAAAAACATTGTTAAGCACTCCTTTATGAACATAAACAGGTAAATAAGAGGAACTTATAATTTTCTTCAATTTTGTCCCTATTTCAACACTCAACAGTATTCCACCATCAGTATTAAGTTTCCGTTGGTTTGAAATGGAGTTTCCAAGTGAATAATAAACCGGAACTGCTAAACTATCAGCATTATATAATACTTCAGCATTTTGAACAACGTGAGGATGGCCACCAACAACTAAAGTAACTCCATTACGAACAAAAAATGCGGCATACACTTTTTGAAAGGCGTTTGACTCCAATTCGTATTCGGTTCCCCAATGAACCGTCATAATAATTTGATCAGCATTTTTTAGTTTTGCAGTAGCAATATCTTTTTTTATCTGCATGGAGTCCAAATAGTTAACCACATTTGGTTTCTCAACCTGTATACCATTTGTACCATAGGTATAGTTTAATAAAGCTATTTTAATCCCTTTTTTCTCAATAATTAGCGGATAAGTGCTATCACGTTGAATTGTATCTATATAACTTCCAAGTGAAAGAAGTTTTCTCTTTTTAATTGACCAAATAGTTCTCTCTAAACCTTTTTTACTTCTATCAAGAACATGATTATTAGCCGTTAATAATACATCATAACCAGCATTTTTTAATCCATCCAATAATTCATCAGGACTTGAGAAGTTAGGATAACCACTGTAAGGTTTTCCGGCAATAGGCACTTCCAGATTAGCTATTGCAATATCAGCAGATTGAATAATTGATTTAACATGTCGAAAACAAGCATCATAGCTGTATCTTTTTGTGGTTGGATTGTATGCAGCCTGAAATTGAGGAGAATGTCCCATAATATCTCCGGCAAATACAATAATTAATGATTCTTCGGGATTTTCGGCAGGATTTTGAGCAAAATCATTATTATACGAAAAACCCGAAAATAAAAACAGGATAGAAAATAACAGTAAATACTTTTTCATAATCTTTACGGTTTAAATTGAACACTAACACAAATATACTGACTAAATTGCTTAATTTCAATTAAATAAAGAATCTGATTTATTCTTACTGTCAAGCGAATAAATCTTAAACTTCCAATGCTCCGATTAGCTCGGACACATGCTTAAAACCATGTCTGTCCAAGTATTCGTTTATACCATCAATTACTTTAATGGATACAGTCGGATCAATAAAATTAGCTGTGCCTATCTGAATAGCAGAAGCACCTGCCAACATAAATTCAATAGCATCAACAGCATTCATAATACCACCTAAACCAATCACTGGAATTTTTACAGAATTTGCAACCTGCCACACCATTCTCAAAGCAATCGGTTTGATTGCTGGACCTGAAAGTCCACCTGTAATGGTAGATAATATTGGTATTCTTTTCTCGGCATTTATTGCCATACCCAAGAGTGTATTAATTAACGAAACAGAATCAGCTCCTTCGGCCTCAACCGCCAATGCAATGTCTGAAATGTTGGTTACATTCGGCGAAAGCTTTACAATCATTGTCTTTTTATACACTCTTCGCACTTCTCTAACAACCTGAGCAGCAGAAGGACAAGTAGTTCCGAACGCCATTCCGCCTTCCTTTACATTCGGACAAGAAATGTTTAATTCTATCGCTGGTATCTTTTCGAGTGCATTTATCTTCTCAGCTGTCTCAATATAGTCTTCAACCGTGGAACCCGATACATTCACAATTATATTTGTATCGAAGTCCTTTATGGTTGGATAAATGTTGTCAATAAAGTATTCTACTCCCTTATTCTGCAGTCCTACAGCGGTTAACATGCCTGAAGGAGTCTCCGCCATACGTGGATAAGGATTGCCCTGACGTGCGCGAAGCGTTGTCCCTTTCACAAATATACCACCAATTCGCGACAGATCCATAAAGTCTGAAAACTCGGTACCATAACCAAAAGTGCCCGATGCTGTCATCACCGGATTTTTCAATTGTAATTTGCCTATATTGATATTTAAATTTGCCATTTCAACTTTGTAATATTAAAAACCGGACCTTCAGTACAAACACAAACATGACCTTCGGTTGTATCAGTTACACAACACAAACAAGCACCAATTCCACAGGCCATTGTATTTTCCAGAGAAACCTCGCAAACAGCCTTTATTTTGGCGGCATACGAAGCAACGGCCTTCATCATGGGCGTTGGCCCACAAGTATAAATATAATCGAAATTTGAGCCCTTTAAAGCAGTATGCTGGGTAACAAAACCCTTTTCTCCCATACTTCCGTCTTCGGTAGTTATGTGAACTTTTCCATAACGTTCATATTCACTTTTCTGTAATATATCAGCAGCTGAACGTGCGCCCAGCAGAAAATTGACTTCAAATCCTTTGTTTTTAAAATAAGATCCGAGGAAAAGTAAGGGAGCAACACCACATCCTCCACCAATAAGGATAATTTTTGCATCTTTTTTATCAGGTTCGCTAAAACTATTCCCAAGGGGTAATATGATATTCATTGTTTCGCCAGATTTTATTTCAGCCATACGCTTAGTTCCATCACCAATAATTTGGATCAATAACCACAGTTCATTTGTCTCATAATCAACATAATGAATAGAAATAGGCCGTCTTAAAAAGGTAGTTGTAGAGCCATCAACACGTACCTCTGCGAATTGACCGGGAAGAATTTCAGGTAATTTTTCGTCAGAAGTTAGTTTCAATAATGAGTATTGATAACTTAAAGTAATATTTTCTTTTACAATTAAATCAAGAATGAATTTCTTCATTAAATATATTATATTGTGTATCAACCTATTAAACAAGAAGATACTGTTATGAAAATTTCGCAATTATATCTTGCAAATTTACGTAAATATCCCGATAATGCCAAGATTTAAACCTTAAAGACATCAAAATCAACTTATTTACTCTCCAAAAGTATTGCATAAGTGTGTTTTTTTGCCAACTCATCATATTTATAAAAATAAAAATAGAAGCAGGATATGTTTATTGTCGTAAAACAAACAAAATACACCTTTCTAAACCTAATGCACGATAAAAATCGGAATCAAAATAGCTAGGACACAAAGAAAATATAAACCTGACGATTTTCATCATAGCATCTTCTCGTTCAAAATACGACATTGTATTCTTTCCTTTACTTATTTATTTCAGAAAAAATCATTTTGTTTCAAATTCCTGGAAAGTATTATCATTATAGTAAACAATAATTTTCCGAACCGTTTTAGAATTTGATTCATTTGACTGAACTGAAATATCCAATGCAGAATGAGGTTGTTTTTGACCTGTTTCAGATACTATTTGTTTTTTTTGCTGAATGGTTTCAAAAACTGATTGAGTTTTTTCGCCGTTTTTTTGATCGGAAACAACTGATTTTGAATCACTTTCATCCATATCTTCGAACAACGAGAGCGTCTGAGATTGCTTTTCTATACGATACATCGATCCAACGCCCAGAATAAGCCAGTCTGAACTAATTGTACGGAACCGATTCAAAATTTTTTTCAATACATCTAGACTCGGATTGTTACGTCCATTTAATATGTGTGATAGAGTAGAACCCTGAATGCCGATTTCACTGGCAAATACTGCAGCAGTCATTTCTTCCTTCTGCATGATTTTATCGATTCGTTCTTTTTCATCCATAATATTCAGTATAAATGTGAAGTAATAGAATTGTATATTTCTTTACAAAGATATGTGAAATGATTCACATATACAAACTATATACATTTGTGATAATAACACATAGCCAGATTACAAATGTAAATCACATATTCTAAAGGATAAATAGAATAAAACATATCTATATTTCTGTTTAATAATACATTATATTGGATCTGTAGAAAGTAGTATGTTTTAAAGTAACAATGCATATATTAGTAACTATATACACTGATATTGAGCGTATTATTATATATAAATATATATTTATTAGGAAGTTACGCCATATTTAGACAAATATAAACATTGAATTAAAGTAAATTTATATATTAATGCTTTATATTACTGATTATATGGTATTTACATATATTATTTATTCCTATCTTTTAAAAATACTTTTGTCCACTTTACAAACATATATAATTCATTTATGTAAAGTATGAATAGATATAATTGTAAAATTTACGCATGTATTTAACTAATACATTTGTACATATTACCATTTGTAATGTTACATTTATACATTTACATTTGTAAACAAAATAAAATGATTCCGTGACTACTCTCAAAAAATAGTATCCAACTAAATTCAGAGATGGACTCTGTTTAAATTATAATTTTATCCTTTAATATAAAAATCTACCCTACTTTCAAAAAAGAAATTCAATATTCTACGTAAATGCTATTTTAATAATAAATTAGATTGTGAAAAGCGCAGATAAACAAAACTAATACAAGTATTTAGATGTAATTTCACCTTCTGAGAATCTAATATTTAATTTTTGTGAAGGATTGGAGGGAAATACAGATTGTACAAACGATACAATCCATACCATTAATGGATCAACTCAGTTTGGTTGTAATATTACTACATACAGAAATGGGAAGAACTATGCGCTGCAATCTGGTATTTCAAACAGTATAACATTTACAACAGACTAAATAATTTTCTGGATATTCTGTTAGTAGAATCCTTCAATATAAAGCAAAAAAAAGAGTTCGAAATTAATTTCGAACTCTTTTATATAATGATAATTTTTTCTCTATTCTTCTGAAGCCGGAGCAACTCCTGCTAACTCCTGATCGACCAAAATACGACCACAATATTCACATACAATAATTTTCTTACGTAAACGAATATCCAACTGGCGTTGAGCTGGAATTTTGTTGAAGCAACCGCCACATGCATCACGCTGTACATAAACAACCGCTAAACCATTGCGTGCATTTTTACGGATACGTTTGAAAGCTGTTACCAAACGTGGTTCAATCAACGATTCAATTTCTTTTGCATGTTCACGAAGTTTCTCTTCTTCGTGTTTAGTCTCTTGAACGATTTCGTTCAACTCACCTTTTTTCTGTTCAAGATCCAGTTTACGTTCTGCTAAATGTGCCGCCGTAATTTTTTGCTCCGCTTGTTTAGATTCCTGAGCAACTGAAAATTCACGAATACGTTTTTCGCACAATTCTATTTCAAGTGACTGAAACTCAACTTCTTTAGAAAGATTGTCGTATTCACGATTATTACGAACGTTATCCTGTTGTTCTTTGTATTTTGCAATTTTCATACTGGATTCTTCAATCTCAATCTTCTTGCTTGCAATTGTGGCAATAATATCAGCGATTTCAGTTTCGAAATTTTCCATACGGGTATTCAATCCGATAATTTCGTCTTCTAAATCCTGCACTTCTAATGGGAGTTCACCACGTAAAATTTTTATTTCATCGATTTTGGAAACTGCTTTTTGAAGCTCATAAAGTGCTTTTAGTTTTTCCTCAACGGTAATTTCTTTTTCTGCTTTTATTTCTGTAGCCATATTGATTACAAATAGTTTATGGGGTTGGTTTTACTGTCTGAAATTTGGACTGCAAATGTAGGTATTTTTTTTGTAATTATCTCATAAAAAATGTCTTTTGTGAACTGTTCGCTTTCAAAATGTCCAATATCGGCAATCAAAATACGATTTTCAGCTTCAAAAAATTCATGATACTTAAAATCGCCCGAAATATATACATCCGCATTAACTGAAATGGCATTTTTCAAAAATGAACTTCCTGAGCCTCCACATAATGCAATACTTTTCACTTTTTTCCCTGATAAGTTGGTATGTCTTATCATCGGAACATTAAAAATTGATTTTATTCTATTTAAAAAAAACAGTTCTTCTTCCGGTTCTTCCAAATCACCTACTATCCCTGTTCCCACCTGCTTCCAACTATTCTTCAAAGGAATTAAATCATAGGCAGGTTCTTCATAGGGATGAGTTTTAAGCAAAGCGGTCAAAACTTTAAACTTAAGATAATCGGGTAAGATTACCTCAATTTTAATTTCTGATTCGGTATGGAATTCGTTAATCCTCCCAACGAAAGGTTGTGCTTCATCGTTCGCTTTAAAAGTTCCCAAACCTTCAACATTAAAACTACAACTATCATAATTTCCAATGTGTCCGGCTCCGGCAGTAAATAATGCCTCACGTACAGCGTACGAATGAATACGCGGAACAAAAGTGATTAATTTAAGTAAAGAATCTTCTTTAGGTAGAAGAATGCGAATATTTTTCAATCCAATTTTCTCTGCCATTTTCCCACTTACACCCGCTAGCACATTATCCATGTTTGTATGAGCAGCATAAATAGCGATATCATTTTTTATCGCTTTGACAACACATCGTTGAACTTCATTTTGTCCGGTAATTTGTTTTAATCCACTGAAGATAAGTGGATGATGCGATATTATCAAATTGCATTTTTTCAGTAGAGCTTCTTCTAAAACTTTTTCTGTTACATCAATGCATACCAAAACTGAACTTACCTCCATTTGTGAGTTGCCAACGAGAAGACCCGCATTGTCATAGCTTTCCTGCAACGACAACGGTGCTACTTCTTCGATAAGACTGCAAATAGATTTAACGTTCATAATTATATACCCCTAGCCCCTAAAGGGGAACTAAGTTACTTTTGATTTTAATAATTCTATTTCAAAGGAAATGACTCTTTTCTTATTCCCCTTTAGGGGTTAGGGGTTCTTCTTTCTTTACTTCAGGTAAGAAATCGGTAATTTGTGCTTTGATAAGAATATTATACCAAGATATCAATTTACGAATATCGCTTGGATAAACTCGTTCCCGGTCATATTCAGGCAAAACTTCTTCCATATAATTACGAAGTTTATCATTATCGGCTTTAGGATCGATTGAGCTGGCAGCACCGTTTTCTTTTACTCTTACAGATTCAAGCACTTCTCCAAGAGGAACTTCTGCTGTTTCGGTAAATATTGCAATATCACCAAGTGAAACCACTTTATCTTTTGTATAAGCAGGAATTCTTTTTCCATCAATCAATGATTCTACAATCAACATGTTTTTTCCCTGAGAAACGAGTTTAAAAAGACCGGGTTTACCGGTTAATGATAAGATATCTTTCAACATAAATCAAATTTATTGACAATTAAATGCGTGATTATTATATTTTTAATTATTATTTCTTTCAAAATTTACAGTTTACAAATATAACTTAATTTTGTAGCGAAGCAATTTAAATTATTAATTTTTAATTATTAAACGAGTCAAATCTTTCATAGAAATTTTACCCTCGTAAATAGCTTTACCGGTAATTACTGCAGGGATTGATGCTTCATGTAATAATTCAATGTCTCTGATTGAACTCACCCCACCGCTTGCAATTAAGTACATATTAGGTTGAGCTGCAAGCATTTTCTTATATAATTCTATGGCCGGACCGGTCAACATACCATCTTTGCTAATATCAGTACATATTACCTTGCTAATACCTTGATTCACATAATCCTTTATAAATGGTAATAACTCTAGTTCAGTGGTTTCCAGCCAACCTCCTACTGCAATTTTTTCATTTTTCACATCAGCTCCAAGTATAATTTTTTCAGCTCCAAATGTTGAAATCCATGCTGAAAAAACTTCTGGATTTTTAACAGCTATACTCCCACCCGTTATCATGCTTGCCCCACATTCAAAAGCAACGCGCAAATCATCATCCGATTTTAATCCACCACCAAAATCAACTATCAAATTTGTAGAAGTACATATTGTTTCCAAAACTTTATGATTTACAATATGATGTGCTTTTGCACCATCTAAGTCGACTAAATGTAACCGACGAATGCCGGCATCAGCAAACATTTTGGCAACCTCTAAAGGATTTTCATTATAAACAGTTTTCTGATTATAATCGCCTTGTGAAAGGCGAACACATTTCCCATCAATTAGGTCGATGGCGGGTATTATTTCTATCACAATTGTTGCTCTTTTAAATGTAATTACTTTCAGAATTTTATTCAATAATTCGCACAAAAGTACTAAAAAAGCTAAGCAATACAAAACTTAAAATTATCGTTACAAAAGTAAACCTATTGTTCAAAATCCTTCAAAGTGTCTTTAATGATAACAATACATTCATAAATCTGATTTTCAGTAATTACCAAGGGTGGCGCAAAACGAATAATATTAGTATGTGTTGGTTTGGCAAGGAGTCCGTTTTCCAGCAATTTTACACAAATATCCCAAGCAAGGTTTTTGTGACCTTCATTATTGATTATCAAAGCATTTAATAAACCTTTTCCACGAACAAACATTGCAATTTTTGAATTTTCGCAGAAAGCTTTCATCTCATTCCTGAAAATTTCGCCTAATCTGAAAGCATTTTCAGCAAGATTCTCGTCACGAATAACATCAAGAGCAGAAATGGCTACAGCAGCAGCCAGAGGATTTCCACCAAAAGTTGAACCATGTTGTCCCGGTTGAATTACTTCCATAATTTCGTTACTTGATAAAACTGCCGAAACTGGATAAACGCCACCTGACATTGCTTTTCCAAGAATCAAAATATCGGGATGTACATTTTCGTAATCACAAGCTAGTAATTTGCCGGTTCGTGCAATTCCAGTTTGAACTTCGTCGGCAATAAAAAGCACATTATGCTGGCTACAAAGCTCATAACAAGCCTTTAAATATCCTTCATCCGGCACAAAAGCACCTGCTTCTCCCTGAATTGGTTCTACTAAAAAACCGGCAATATTGGGATTCTCATTCAGGACTTTTTCCAATGCTTTCACATCGTTATAAGGAATCACGATAAATCCGGGTGTAAAAGGACCAAAATGTGTATTTGCATCCGGATCTACGGAAAAAGATACGATAGTTGTCGTACGTCCATGAAAATTATTTTCACACACTACTATTTGAGCGGAATTTTCCTTTAATCCTTTCTTTTCGTATGCCCATTTACGACAAAGTTTTATAGCAGTTTCCACGGCTTCCGCACCAGTATTCATGGGTAAAACCTTTTCGTACCCAAAATAGGAAGTAACAAACTCTTCGTAAATCCCAAGCTGACTATTGAAAAAAGCACGTGAAGTAAGTGTCAATTTTTGAGCTTGTCCAATCAAAGTATTGATAATTTTAGGATGACAATGACCTTGATTTACAGCTGAATAGGCTGAAAGAAAATCATAATACTTTTTTCCATCCACATCCCACACAAATACTCCCTCGCCCCTGTCAAGCACAACCGGTAGTGGGTGATAATTGTGAGCACCAAATATATTTTCAAGCTCCATGAGTTCTGGAGCGGTAAGTTTTTTATCAGTCATTATTTTTAAGTTGACTAGTTGATTTTTTTTATTTTAGAAGATTTCAGCTATCATACATCTCACACTTCCACCACCTACTTTTTCGATAGTTGGAATTGGAATAATAATCAGCTCATTGTGCAAAGATAAACGCTCAATTTGATTTTTATTTAGTGAGTCATAAGCAGATTGAGACATAATTAACAATAACTTTCCATCTTCATTTTCAACTTGAAGCATATTTCCGGCAAAATGCAACATTTGGTCTTCAGTTATTGTAATAATTTCTTTTCCACTATTTTTCAGTTCATCTACTACTTTCTTCCGTTCTTCCAAATCATCAATGCAAACATCACAAATTACAGCATATTCATCGCAAACACTCATCATAACATTTGTATGATAAATGGGTAAACGTTTATTCCCTACAGTTTGATTAGCATTGAAAAAAATCGGTTTAAATTGAAAGACTTTACAAAATTGAAGAAAAACCGATTTGTCAGTTCTTTCTGATAATGCCGCATAAGCAATTCTGTCCACTCTGTCAAGTATCATACTACCCGTACCTTCAAGAAAAAGATTCTGTTTTTCCCAAAAAGTAAAATCAACAATGTTCATAATATCACAACATTGTTCATTCAGGTAGTTTAATATATTTTTATTTCTCTCCTGTCTTCGGTTTTCTGCATACATTGGATACAAAACAACTTGTCCTTCACCATGAAAAGAAACCCAGTTGTTAGGGAAGATAGAATCCGGGGTATGAGGTTCGAAGGTGTCTTCAACGACCCGAACATCAACTCCATTCGCACGAATAATTTTCACCATTTCATTAAATTCATTCAGCGCATTACCCTGAATATCAACACTATTCATTTCAGTCTTCTGCTGAAAATAGTTATTTACAGCTGTCTGTTGATTATAGCCAAATGCAACCGGCTCAATCATTAAAATTTTGTTTGTTGTCTGTGTTCTCATATATTATCTCCTCACAAAATAAGGTGTTAGTTATTTATTTTCCGGTAATATTTATTAAGAAACTGTTTAGTGCTTTAGAACGCAAAATATTAATTTTCTCTCACTAATGGAAAAGTAGAACAACGTAATAATCCTCCCATTTTTGAGATTTCATAATATGGAACCCGTTCTACTGTTAAACCCCAATTATTCTCAAGATGTTCATTTAATCTATTAAATCGACTTTCTGAAACAACCACGTCAGGAGAAATTGAAAATACATTCGTATTCATAAAATACATTTCTTCGTGATTGATTTCAAATATATTTTCTTTTCCGAAAAGCTCAAGCAAAAGTTGATAATCTTTTTCATTCGTAAAACCATCTTTATAAATAATGGCTTTATTTTTCCCAACCGGCATAAATGTACAGTCTAAATGCAAAATTCCCTTATAAGGATCTGTATCATGTTTTTTTATTTCCAAGGGAATAAATGTTTTTTCGGGACAAATCTCTTTCAAAAAATTGAAAGCATATAAATTCGTTCGGGCAGTTTTAAACTCTGAATAATCAGGTTTTGTGTACAAACCAACAAAAACAATATCGTTGAACAGAACGACATCCCCTCCCTCTACATGCGCCTTTTCAGGTAAATTGTAAATTTTATTATAAGAAACCTGATTGTAAATTACTTCGTAAGCCTCCTTTTCATCTTCCCTGTCGGGGATGATATTTGAATTAATAATCTTATCGTCGATGACAAAACCCACGTCCCGTGCAAACACCTGATTACAATCTTCAATAGTCCACGGACGAAAAACCTGCACATTGTGTTTTAGCAATACCTTTTCAAAAGCACTCATTTCCTTATATATTGCTTCCTCTGCAGGATAAACTCCTTTTGAAATTGATTCAAATGATTTTGCATCAAAAGCTTTATCCAATGTAGGAACTTTACCAATTGAACCCGGTTGTCCAAGCACAACTGCTTTTAATGAGGATGTTTCGTTATGAATATTTAATTGCATAGAATTTACTTTTCACAAAGATAATAATCTGTGTCATATTTTAATACATTAAAAACAAAAAAATGTTTAATTGTTGCATAAATATTTATTTGAATTTCTATTCACTAAATGATAATTATCATTGATGTTCTTTTTTAACACATAGGTTGTACTAGTTTTAAATAGAAAAGATATAACTAGGTCCATATAGCATTATCCCAAATATCGTAATAAGAAGTCCCTATGTTTGTAATTTGAATAAAGATGCTATAAAAAAAGTATAAGTCACAAGAGTATTATATCTTTGAGTCTTCACACTTAAATTATAAAAATCAAGTGACTTATGCAAACGCAAAGAAAAGAATTAAATTATGAAGGACAAAATATTTATGTCGGATTAGATGTTCATTTGAAAAGTTGGAACACATCTATTTATACAGATAGCTTACATTATAAGACTTTTAATGGTCCTCCCCAACCGGAGGCTTTATTGGAATATCTTATATGTAATTTTCCCAATGGGAATTATTTTTCAGCTTACGAAGCCGGCTTCTGTGGTCTATGGGCGGGCGCATTATAAACTAGAAGAACTTGGGATTCACAACATAGTGATTAATCCGGCAGATGTTCCAACAACACAAAAAGAACAAATGCACAAGAGTGATCCAGTGGATAGTAAAAAGATTGGCAGATCCCTTCGGGCTAACGAGCTCAAAGGAATCTACATTCCACGAGTTGAAACATTAGAAGACCGATCATTGATTCGAGTACGTAGTACCATTGTCAAGGATATGACACGAATCAAGCAACGGATTAAGTCAATGCTTTATTTTTATGGTATTGAATTTCCCAAAGAGTTTGAGAACGGAAATGGTCATTGGTCAAAACGATTTATTAAATGGTTAAAGACGATTCAACTTCAGTACTCTACCGGAACTGATTCTCTTCAACTCTGGATAAAGGAAGCGGAACGTCAACGCGAGATATTATTGGAGGCGACAAAGAAAATTAAAGATTTATCAACTAGTGAGCGTTATTCTAAAAATATCGAATTAATCAGAAGTGTTCCGGGTATTGGGTTGATTACCGGAATGATTTTACTAGTAGAAATAGAAGAAATTACTCGATTTGAAAATAGTGATAAATTGGCAGGATTTATAGGTTTGATACCAACTTGTCATTCAAGTGGAGAACGTGACAACAAAGGTGAAATTACACCAAGAAGACACAATTCAATGCGTAAAACCTTGATTGAAAGTTCTTGGATAGCAGCCAGAAGAGACCCGGCACTTTGTCTTTCGTTTTCAAAATATTGTAAGAGAATGGAGCCAAACAAAGCCATAACTAGGATTGCACGAAAATTAGTGAATAGAATATTTTTTGTTTTGATTACTCAGCAGAAATATGAATATAAAATCGTTTAATAAAACCTACGAAAACAATCAATATCTGAAGTGACCACTATCTATTACTTGCAGCTCGTCTGCTTATTAAGTCTGTGGCGCTTTCTCTTACTTAACTGAAACAGGGATTTGTGGCTTAGTCCACTGATAGAAGGTTGTTTTTGTAGGATTTATATTTGAATATACTTCGCTGGAGAATTGATAAAATCGGGTTTTCTTAGACCATAAAGCGATACCAGTAAAGTAAAAAAGGGACAGCAAAATGCCATCCCCTTTACATTTACTGCACAACGCAGAAAGTTTATTGCTAATAGGTTGCTCCCCAGCAGAGCCTATTTCCTCTTCAACTTTCTGATTACAAAGATAATGGATATTTTAATTCAATATTAAAAAAATATAATAATACTCTTGATATTTGGAATACAACATAGAAGTAATTGAAAACAAATAATGTCGTATTTTGCATGAAAATATTTAAGAATAGAACCTGTCTGCGACAGGCAGGCGCAATTTTCACTGATAGAGTGGATTTGAAAAAACGGATTTTAATTCCGATAAATCGGAATGATTTACAGATAGTTGCGTCTTAATCATCTTGCCGAAGGCAAGAAAAATCCGTTTTGTTTTATCCTTCATTTTCCGATAAATCAGCGAAAATCAGCGTTCTATTAATGTTTCTAAATGGTACATTAATTTGTTCCATTTACTTACCATGGTTCTACAAAAGTATCTTCAATTTTTTTTTACTATCTGCCTATCCTGACTGTGTAAGGATTGTCTATACTAAAATATCATTAAATTTTGGGACCTACTTAAAATTTGATATTGAACTTTTGTAGCTTAGAATTCGTTTCAAATTCAACTTGTTTATTTAAATTTATGGTTTCAGTTGAATGTAATAGAGGATTGCCACTAAAATATGAGTCATTTTTGATTAAAAAATATGATTCAAGTGTTGTAACATGCAGATATATTGATGTTTTTCTGAAAACGATCGATATTCATCACCTGCTAATATATGAAGATCAAAAATTAACAGACATATTAATATTTGATATAAACGGAGATATAATTAATTGTTTGAATACACTGACCTTTCTAAGTGAAGATTCTGTTAATAATTTTAAAAAATATATATTTTGTCATTTCCCAAATATAAACTCAATTAATTTTCCATCTTCCTACAGTACAAAATTTTCCGAAACATCCATCCTTACACTCAGATCAGAAGATTTTATAATTGATTTACCAAACTCTATAAATGACTATTTTAAGCAATTAGGAAGCAGCACTCGCAGCAATGTAAGAAAACACAAAAATAAATTCTCGAAAAATTTTCCACAGGCTAATTTTGTCACTAAAACTGGTTCAGAAATTGAAGAAAAAATTATTGACAAAATAATAAATTTAAATTTTAATAGAATCAAATCAAAAGGCGAAATTCCTCATGTAAATAGCAGTCATGTTGGGAATTACTACAAATTTGCTCAGCAATATGGTTGTGTCACGTATATCGAAATTGACGGAGAAATAATTGCCGGATGCATTGCATTTATGGCACACAAAAGCATATATTCTTATTTTTTGGCACATGACAATAATTATTCAAAATATAATGCCGGACAATTATCTATGCTACATTTAATTCAGACTTCGATAGAAAGAGGTTTTACCCAACTTCATTTATTATGGGGAGAAAGCGATTATAAAACTAGATTTTTAGCTAAACCGCGTGGAATGTATTCATTCGTTGTATATAAATTTTTCACTTTTCAATTTGTATTTAACAAAATGAAAGAGTTTTTCACTCAGCGTTTATATCGTTTTAAAAAGTCAAAGTATTCTATTCCAATAAGAAATTTATTGAAAAGCTTAAAAAAGAAAAATCTAAAGCAAATTAGTATGCTCGAATACTAACTCTTAAATGTGGAATAAGAACTAAATATATTTTTTTTCTTGATGTATAATAATACGTTAAAATTAGGTATTTTAACACAAAATTATGCTATTTTTTAAAACAAACAATCTATATTTGGAGTTCAGTTATTTGATATTTAAATAGTTGACCGACAATGAAAAATAAACTTTTTGTAATGTTGTTTGTGGCTCCACTCCTAGCTTTTTCGCAAGAATCAGGAGATACTTTGATGCTAAACAGCACAATTCAAAGCCATATCTTTTACGATTATAATCAGCAATTTATCTTTAAAAATCAACTGTCCACACCTTCGCTGTTAAACATGAATTCTTTCTACAAAGAAAAAATGTTTGAACAACTTTTACAACTTAAATCATTAAAAATTCCAACCTTCAGCATTAACCCGAAACCAATTTATAATCCAACCGATAATTTATATAATACATTTAACATCAACGATAATAGTTGGATTAGCACTTCACGAATATTGACTAATTATTATGGTTTAGGAGGCATTAATGCTGTTTCTGCCAGTTACAATTTAAAAATTGGAGAATCCGTAATTCTTTCAGGCGGAATTTATGGGGCTAAATACAATATATACAACGACTTTAATAATAGCTTGGGAGTGAATGGGAATTTTAAATATGTTCTTTCAGACCGGATAAGCCTAAATATTTTTGGTCAATATTCTGGAAGACCGAATTACAACATGATTCCACTTATGTCTCCATTGTATCCGCAAAGTAATTACGGAGGTTCGTTTGAGTTCAAAGTAAACGACAAGTGGGGAATCATAACGGGAGCAAAACGCGAATTTGATGTATTGTCCAGAAAATGGATTACTGAGCCTTTTATTATGCCGATTTTTTACAAACATTAATTTCATCTTTATTAATTTAAATTTATGAAAAAATCAATTTTACCTTTATTATTAACCTTTCTGTCGCTAAGTACTTTTGCACAAGAAACAAAATACAACACGCTGCAAAATATTCATTATTATTCTGATCTTATCAATCAATCGGATAATTATATAAACGACCGCTGTGTTTTGGATGTATACTACCCAAAAAACAGTAAGAATTTTTCTACAGTGGTGTGGTTTCATGGTGGTGGATTAACAGGAGGAAACAAAGAAATTCCAGAGGCTTTAAAAAATAAAGGTATTTGTGTAATTGGAGTTAATTATAGATTATATCCTAAAGTAAAAGCTCCTGTTTATATTGAAGATGCTGCTGCAGCAGTAAGTTGGGTGTTTAAGAATATTAGTGATTTTGGAGGTGATTCGACAATGATTTTTGTTTCAGGTCACTCAGCAGGTGGTTATTTGACGTTAATGGTAGGTTTGGACAAATCGTGGTTAAATAAAAATGGAGTTGATGCAAACCGAATTGCTGGATTAATACCATTTAGCGGTCAAACTATTACGCATTTCACAGTTCGTGAGGAAAGAGGCATTCAGGGGACACAACCAATAGTTGATTCATTAGCGCCATTGTTTCATGTTCGTCCAGATGCTCCGCCTTTGTTATTAATTACCGGTGACAGAAAACTTGAAATGTTGGGTCGATATGAGGAAAATGCCTATTTAATGCGAATGATGAAAGTTTGTGGTCATAAAGATACCAGACTTTTAGAAATGCAAGGATACGATCATGGAATGACTGAACCAGCATTTCCTTTATTATTGAAAGAAATTAAGAGGGTAAAAGATTTAAAAACAATAAAATAAGCTGACTTATAACGTAGATATTGCCAAAAGAATTCGGGAACGCTTCGCCGATTTACCCAACGTAGAAGAAAAAAAACGATGGGTAAATTGACATTTATGTATAATGACAAAATGTGTGTTGGCGTTTTTAAAAATGAATTAATGTGCTGTACATCCCCATAAACACATGATTTGCTGGTCGTAAAACGTGGTTGCCGTACAATGGATTTTACAAAACGACCTATGACCAGTTCTATTTTGATAGAAGAATCCGCTATGCAAATGCAAACCGAATTTGATTTATGGACTAATCTGGCAATAGAATTCATAGTAAAGCAAAATATTCGAAAAAAAAGAAATAATGCTTTAGAAATTAACCTTTTCCCAAAATAAAGAGTTTTTTTAATTATAAAAAAACAGCATACAAATTTCTCTGAATGCTGTTTTTTTTAGGGTTAATTATGTAAGGACTTACGCAACTTCCATTTCCGGTAAAAACAATTTCATATCTTCGTCTACGCTACCAATTGGTGCAATTCCGAAGTTATTTACCAATACATTAGCTACATTTGGAGATAGAAAAGCTGGCAATGTTGGGCCTAAATGGATATTTTTTACACCTAAATGAAGCAAAGCCAATAAAACAATCACTGCTTTTTGTTCGTACCATGCTATGTTGTAAGCAATTGGCAATTCATTAATATCATTTAACTCGAATACTTCTTTCAATTTTAATGCTATCATTACTAATGAGAAGCTATCATTACATTGTCCGGCATCGAGTACACGAGGAATTCCACCAATATCACCCAACGGTAATTTATTATAACGATATTTTGCACATCCAGCTGTCAGAATCACCGTGTCAGTTGGGAGTTTTTCTGCAAATTCAGTGTAATAATTACGGTCTTTCATACGTCCATCACAACCTGCCATCACAAAGAATTTACGGATAGCACCTGTTTTTACAGCATCAACCACCTTGTTGGCCAATGCAAAAACCTGTTCGTGTGCAAATCCACCTATTATTTCACCGGTTTCTATTTCTGTAGGGGCAGCAAATGTTTTAGCATGAGCAATCATTGCCGAGAAATCTTTCGGCTGTCCATCAGTACGGTCGGCAATATGTTTGAATTCTGGGAAACCTGATGCACCTGTTGTATAAACACGATCGACATAAGTTGCACTTTTACGTGGAGGAACAATACAATTTGTTGTAAATAGGACAACACCGTTAAAAGTTTCGAAATCTGCAACCTGACTCCACCAGGCACCGCCATAGTTTCCTACAAAATGACTGTATTTTTTGAAAGCAGGATAGTAATGAGCTGGTAACATCTCGCTGTGTGTATAAACGTCAACGCCCGTTCCTTCAGTTTGTTTCAATAATTCTTCCATATCTTTCAAATCATGACCGCTTATCAAAATTCCCGGATTATTACGGACGCCTAAATTAACTTTTGTTATTTCAGGATTTCCATAAGAAGTGGTATTAGCTTTATCAAGCAATGCCATTACAGTAACACCTGCTTTACCGGTTTCTAATACTAATGCTGTTAATTCATCTGCTGAAAGTGAATCATCAGTTGTTGCCACCAACGCTTTTTGAACAAAGGCATGAACCGAATTATCATCGTAGCCCAAATTATTTGCATGTTCTAAATAAGCTGCAATTCCTTTTAATCCATAAATCACCAGTTCGCGTAAAGATCGAACATCTTCGTTTTCGGTGGCAAGAACACCAACTAAAGCGGCTTTTTCTTCCATTTCGGCAACGGTTAGAGCTGTCCATGTAAGAATATCAAGATTCTCGTCGGAAATGGCAATTCCATTTTCCAATACACTCTTTTTTAATGTACTACGCAATTTAAAGCCATTGCGAATAGCGTCAATGAATCTTTTATCATCAAAGTTCGCATTAGTAATAGTCATAAATAAACCATCATATACAAATCTATTCGCTTCAGCATTTTCAATATTTTTTTCGCGCAATAGCGTAGTATAATATGAAATCCCTTTTAATTGGTAAATAATTAAATCTTGTAAAGCCGACACTTCGGGCGTTTTTCCACAAACTCCTTTAATCTCGCAACCTGTACCTTTTGCTGCCTCCTGGCATTGAAAACAAAACATGTCCATAATTTTTATTGATTTTTTAACCCCTAACCCCTAAAGGGGAAAAAAAGTTGTTAGTATAATTGATAATTAAAAATTTATTTTAAAAACGCAAATAAAAAAAATTCCTCTTTAGGGGGTAGAGATTTACACCCATTCCTCTTTAAGTATTTCACCTTTAATGCCTACCACAATGAGTTTTACAGGAACTTTTCTGCCGGCTTCGGCTATAGCTTTTTGAGCCAATCTGAGCATTCCACCACAACATGGCACTTCCATAACGACCACCGTGAGTGTGTTAATTTGCGAATTGAGGATCATGCTCTTTAATTTATCTAAATATACATCCTGATTTGTATCTAATTTTGGACAAGCAATTGCCAATGATTTACCGGTAAGAAGTCTGTCATGAAAATCGGCAATACTATAAGCCACACAATCGGCCGCAAAAACCACATCAGCATTTTTAAAATAGGCTGCTTCAGGATTTAATAAATGCAATTGCACAGGCCATTGACGCAGTTGTGACGTTGCAGGAGCAGCTTGCTCTTGAGTATTTACCATTTTGAAAGAAGGAGTTGCAGCAGGAGAAAAACTCATTTCACGACTTCCGGGACAACCGCCACCTGAATGATTGTGTTGTAATGGAGCAACTGCCGGTTTTGTAGCGCAACTGGCACCACTATGGTTATGAACTTGTGCAAAATCAACATTTATTCCTTTATTTTTTAAATAACCTACAGCTTGTTTCAAATAATCAGTTTCACCGTGATCTTTCAAATGTTTCAAGTGAGCAATTATTGTTTTCTCACCTTTTGGAATTATACGTTCGAGAGTTGCAATTTCGTCATAAGGTTCAGCTTCACGCTCCTCCAGGGTTATTGCTCCTACCGGACAATCGCCAATACAAGCACCAAGTCCGTCGCAAAATAACTCACTGACCATACGTGCTTTGCCATCTATCATCTGAAGTGCTCCTTCATGACAACCTGTTACACAAGCTTCGCAACCATTACAAAGTTCTTCGTCTATTTTTATTATTGTTCGTTTCATATTATTTACCCCTAACCCCTAAAGGGGAACTTAGTTAGCAATGTTTTTACATTTATTATAATTTTTGATTCTTAACTCTTAAAGTCCCCTTTAGGGGATTTAGGGGTAAATTATTTAATCATTGTCAACAGCATTTTAAGCTGCTCTTTTGCTATTACTGCATGACGGATATTAGCCGGCATAATTATACTCTCTCCAACTTTTAGTTCGTGTAATTTTCCATCAATAATTATTTCGCCAACGCCATCCAAAACCTGAACAATAGCATCAAAAGGTGCAGTATGTTCACTTAAGAATTCGCCTTTATCAAATGCAAATAATGTTATGTTTCCTTTTTCATTACGTATAATGATTTTGCTCACTACAGAGCCTTCGGCATATTGAACTTTTTCAATCATATTAAACTTTTCAGCAGTTGGAAATGATTTTTTTTCGGCTTTTGGTGCCATTTTAAATTCACTCATAATTTTATATTGTTTTAGTTTACTCTATTAATATGGTATAATTTAGTAATTTTGCAATTCCATTTCTGATTGACACTGCAAAAGTATAGAACTAGAAACAATCAAAGTGTAACAATTGTTACACTTTAAAATTAAATTCAATTTATTTCAAGAAAATGAATAAAATAGATCCCGAATGGAATAACTTTCATAAAATTAACGAGGATGATAGCGGTTTTCCGGCTGATTTGAAATATAATATTAGAATTTACAAGAAAAATGAACTGATTTTCAGACAAGGTGACTTGTGTGATGCTTTGAATATATTGATGAGTGGTTCTGTGAAAACGGAGATGATCACTGAAAATGGTAATTTAATGGGTATCGAAATCATAAAAGCACCTCGTCCATTAGCACCTGCATTTTTATTTTCTAATAATAATCGATTTCCAGTAGATGTTACAACTCTTGAAGATGCTGAAGTTTTAATCATTCCAAAAGCTGAAGTTATTCGACTGATGAGTATACAGCCGGACTTTATGCAACAATTTTTAACTCACAATGCTAATCGGACTCAATTTCTGACCAACAGACTACAGTTACTCTCCATTAAAACGTTGAAAGGAAAAATAGCTCACTTTCTGCTCGAACAAGCAGCAGAGCATGGTAATACATTCACTATAAACCGTAATCAGACTGAACTGGCTGATTTTTTTGGAGTAGCCAGACCTTCATTAGCACGAAGCTTGTCTGAAATGATTCAGGAAGGAGTTATCATTATCAATAAAAAAGAATATATAGTACTTAATAATAAGAGTTTAAGAGATTTATTAGTATAAGGTAAACACTTGTTAATTCACTAACTATCTGCTTTCAGTATTATTAAAGATAGAATTAATCTTTTCATAATACTGATTAATAATTTATCTCACTAATCAGACAATCGGTCAAAAATAAATCAATTTGTAGTTAAAATCACTTATTTATAGCTTTCATTAAAATATCTTATCCATTTGTCATTAAAATCTATTATTTAATAAATATAAGATAAAAAACGATTTAAAATTTGTATTATTGAAATATAATTGTAAATTTGCAAAGATTTCTAATCACAAAAGCATTCCCGCTTTTATTTCATCAATCTAAAAAAAATTCATTCACCATTTAACGTTGTTTTTCCAGGAGGAAAATACCCCAAAAAACGTTTATTCATCATTTTATGAGCAATTACACTATTTTGCAATTGAATGCGAAAGATTTGTCCGAACTTAAGGACATCGCAACAGAATTAGGTTTAAAAGTAACTAATTCAACTAAAAAAGAAACTCTGGTCTATGACATTCTGGACCAACAAGCTGTTGTAAATGCGCAACGCAAAACCAGCACCCTTGAAAATCAGTCGGCGGAACGAAAAAAACGACTTCGCGTACCGATTAAAAAGAATTCCGAACAAAAAGTATCATCCTCTGATAGTTCATCAACAACTCCCGTTGAAGATAAACCTATAAAAACAGAAGAAAAAAAAGTAATTAAAGAACCTGTAAAAAGGGAAATAATTAAAGTTGAAAAGGTAACCGAAGTAAAAGAAGTTGTGGCAGAGGAAAAACCTCAAGCAGCAGAAAAGAAAACAACAAGGAAACCTGCAAAAGCTAAGGCTAAGCCTAAAGTGGTTAGTCCTGCTACGGCAGTAAAACCCGAAGAGGAAAAAGCTGAAGTAAAAACTACCGAAGTTCCAGTACCGGTTCCAACAAAAGTATTTGTTTTAGAAAACAAACAAAAAAAAGAAACTAAAGTTGAGGATGTTAAAAGTACTCCTGAAACTGTTTCAGAAGTGGCAACGGAGATTGTTCCTGAAGTCGTAAAAGTAAATGAACCTCGGGATTTAAAACCAAAAATCAACAATCACCAGAACAATACGAATCGTAATAAATTTAATAGTCATAAAGACAATAATGAAAAGCAGTTTGATTTTGACGGCATCCTGGATGGAACAGGAACGCTGGAAATGATGGCTGATGGGTATGGTTTTCTTCGTTCTGCAGATTACAATTATCTTGCTTCACCTGACGACATTTATGTTTCTCAGTCCCAAATTAAACTTTTTGGATTAAAAACCGGAGATACGGTATCGGGCGCTATTCGTCCACCAAAAGAAGGTGAAAAATACTTTCCTTTAATCAAAGTAGGTAAAATCAATGGTCGTTCACCTGAATATGTACGTGACCGTGTTCCATTTGAACACCTCACTCCTCTTTTCCCTGACACAAAATTTAATTTGTGTAGTGGAAAAAACGATACATTATCAACTCGAATTGTTGATTTATTTTCACCAATTGGTAAAGGTCAGCGTGGATTAATTGTGGCACAACCTAAAACCGGTAAAACCGTATTATTGAAAGAGATTGCCAATGCAATTGCTGCTAATCATCCTGAAGTGTATATGATTGTTTTACTGATAGATGAACGTCCTGAAGAAGTAACAGACATGGCTCGTAGCGTACGTGCTGAAGTTGTTTCGTCTACTTTTGACGAACCGGCAGAACGCCATGTGAAAGTTGCCAGTATGGTTCACGAAAAAGCAAAACGAATGGTTGAATGTGGTCAGGATGTTGTAATTCTATTAGACTCAATTACCCGTTTGGCACGTGCTTATAATACTGTTTCACCAGCTTCAGGAAAAATTCTTTCAGGGGGTGTGGATGCTAACGCACTACACAAGCCAAAACGATTCTTCGGAGCGGCTCGTAATATCGAAAATGGTGGTAGTTTGACCATTATTGCTACTGCATTAACTGAAACAGGTTCCAAAATGGATGAAGTTATCTTCGAAGAATTTAAAGGGACAGGTAATATGGAACTTCAACTCGATCGTAAACTATCCAACAAACGTATTTTCCCTGCTGTTGATATTATGGCTTCGAGTACACGTCGTGACGATTTATTACTGGATAAAGATACATTGAACCGTATGTGGATTTTGCGCCGTCATTTGGCTGACATGAACTCTATGGAAGCAATGGAATTCCTGAAAGAAAGAATGGAAAGAACTGAAAATAATGATGAATTTCTCGTTTCGATGAACGGATAATTAGTATTTAGTTTATAGTGAATTGAAAATCGTCTGAGAAATCGGACGATTTTTTTTATCAAATTGTTTTCTAATAAGAAACAAGTAATTATCATTTTAAATATGAGTAGTTATTTTATTTTGACTTTTATATTGTACAATAATTTACTAAATAAAATGTTTTACATTTGTATTTATAATTATAATAAAAAATTAATATGAGAAATTTAAAAAAAACAGGCTTTTTCCTTTTAACTATCGTTTTCATTTTCTTTACTTCCTGCGAAAAAAATGAAGTTGTAAATTTAACGATCGATAAATCAGACCTTAACCTTAAAAGTTGTAAATTTAACGATCGATAAATCAGACCTTAACCTTAAAATTGGCGAAGTTGATTCTGTTGTAGTTTCAATTGAAGTTTCAGGTGACGTAAGCAAATTACCAATTAATTATACAAGTAGTAATTCGTCCATTGTCCTTATAGAAGAAAGCACTGTCACTGAATCTCAGTCGAAAACGACAACAAAAAGCACTGGAGTTAGTACAAAAACCTTTCGTATAACAGGAAATAATGTTGGAACTACCACCATAACTTTTCAATCCGGTGAAAAAACATATAGTTGTAGCATTACAGTAGATGATCAAATACTTCCCGTAATGACGCAAGGAGAATTATGGTATTTTGGAGATGCTTATGAAACAGGAATTTCTAACAATTTCACTTTATATTTAGGTACTGCAGGCATTAATATGGATGATTTGTCAGGTTCAGGAGAAGTTATTTTTCTCGAACTTAATACTGATCCTACGGTAACTGATAATCTACCGACAGGCACTTACGAAATGACCGATCTTGATTCAAATAAGTTCTTACCTTTCACATTGGTACCTGCATTTGTAATGAATGATAATCTTTGGGGAAGTTGGTATTTTGGTAATACAAGTAACGATATTGTAACCGGATCGGCTGTTGTAACGGTTGATAATAACATATATAACATCGAGTATACCCTAATTGATTATTATGGTAATACAATATCAGGTACATTTCATAACCCAATTACATTTATTGATGCAACTGCTAATAATGCTCCTGCAAATATAAAAAGCCTCAATAACATAAGAAAAGAGAGACATATTGTAAAGCTTTCAAGAAGAATAAAATAATTCTCCTCTACTAAAAAAAAGTGGCATTTATTATTAAATGTCACTTTTTTTTACACAAAACCGACCATAACATGCAGGTTTTTCTTTGATTTTAGAAAAAAGAACTATCTTTGCAGCCGTATTTTTAAAAGTTCATTCATAAAAAAACATACAATAAACATGAAATTATTAGAAGGAAAAGTAGCTATTGTAACTGGTGCTGCCCGTGGAATCGGTAAAGCCATTGCATTGAAATTGGCCAGCGAAGGTGCTGACATTGCATTTACCGATTTAGTAATCGATGAAAATGCCATGAATACTCAGAAAGAAATTGAAGCGTTGGGCGTTAAAGCAAAAGGATTTGCTTCGAATGCCGCTAATTTCGAAGAAACACATACTGTAGTAGCTGAAATTGTTAAAGAATTTGGACGTATCGATGTATTGGTAAACAATGCAGGAATTACTAAAGATGGCTTAATGATGCGCATGAGCGAAGGCCAGTGGGATGCAGTTATTAATGTAAATTTAAAATCTGCCTTTAACTTTATCCACGCCTGTACTCCCATAATGATGAAACAAAAATCGGGAAGCATTATCAATATGAGTTCAGTGGTGGGTGTTTCAGGAAATGCTGGACAAGCAAACTATTCTGCCTCTAAAGCCGGACTGATTGGTTTAGCAAAATCGGTGGCTAAAGAATTAGGTTCCCGCGGAATCCGTGCAAATGCTATTGCTCCCGGATTTATCGAAACTGAAATGACACAAGCTCTAACAGATGAACAACGGGCAAAATGGAACGAAGTAATTCCATTGCGACGTGGTGGTAGCCCCAATGAAGTAGCTAAAGTTACTCTATTCCTTGCCTCTGATTTATCCAGTTATGTAAGCGGACAGGTTATTGCTGTTTGTGGCGGAATGAACACTTAATCAGTTGATAATTAATATTTAATAGTATAAGAAACGTTTCAAAGAAATTTGGAGCGTTTCTTTTTGAGCGAAAAACACACAAAGTTGCAACTTCAATAGCTATAGTCTATTAAAATTATACTTTGATAAACTTGAATGAAGTATTTGGGAAGATAGAATTCGGGAGTACTTTAATCCAATTAAACAAAAAGAATAAATGGTACATTATGTTATTCCTATGCATAAATAAAGATGATAATACTAAACTATTTTTTATCATCCCTTAAATGCAAAAGGATTAATTAATTATTTCTTGAATTTTAAAAACATCGTATTCTTTCTGCATATATGGATAATCCCAACAACCCATCCGGTGAATCAAATTACCTCCAAATCCTTTTTTATAAACATGCACTCCATGTAAAGGATGCGATTTATTCAAATTTGGTGCTGAGCCAAACATATCATATTCAGTACAACCATAATTCTTTGCAATTTTAATTGATTCCCATTGAAGGGCATAGCTTGCCAACATATCTTTATTAGAGGAAGATGAAGCTCCATATAAATAAGTACCGCGGTTTTTAGAAAGCACCAAAAACATTGAAGCGAGATATTCATCGTCATTTTTTGCCATTAGCATTTTTATATTTACCCCGTTTTTGCTGGAATCCTGGTTTCGAAGAATCGAAGCAAAGAAATTTTCATTCTGTAATGGCATATTATGTCGTACAGCTGTTTCGAAATATAATTTGTACCAGTCCCCAATATGTTCAACACCATATTCCTGAATTGAAATCCCTTGCTTATTAGTTCTTTTGATATTATAACGGGTGTTGTATCGCATATTGCTAAGCAAATCCTTTTCATCCTTAGTTAAATCCAAAAGAAAAGTATTTTTTGGCAATATATCACCGGGACTTTTTCTGAGATTCCAGTTATTCGTTTTGTAATTTACTCTGAATTCCTGAATCTGGTTTTCTGGTGGTCCTAGCCAATTTCCTGAATTATCAAAACAATCTTGTTCTTTTGCCCATTGATTCTCCCACTTTAAATCATACCTGATAAAAATACATTTTGGAGGAAGATATGGTCTGATAATTTCGGAAAGCTCTTCCAAAAACAATCCCTGATTTTCAAAAACAGGCTCAATCTTTGGTCCATACGGTATATAGGCATAACAATATTCACTATTCAGGTTTTTTAACAGAACTAATAAATCATCAGAAACATTCAACAATGTTTTTTCCGAATTAAACAATACATCTTTGGATACAGAAAGTTCAAATCCGTATGGTTTAAACCCTTGATTTTTTTTCACTCTCCCCCAAAACGATGTTTGAGGTAAAATGTTTGTTGGTCTTATATCATTAAGTTCTTTTTTTTCTAATTTGAAATTCATTTTTAAAATTAGTCTGTTCTTATTTCTGTAATTTAATTATTCTGGATATTAAGTGTATTGTAAAACAAGAACCCAACAACAGGAAATTTAGTTATCCTGTTAGAAAAATTTAACAATATGTATTTTTGCTACAATTAAACAAGTAAAGATTCAGAAATGAAACTGAATCATATAGGTTCGAAAATTTGAGGGCGCAAGTTATAAAAAAATGATTTAATTTGAAAATGGAAGTTATTGAAAATTTATATTTGTTTGAATTAAATCTACAATGTAATGTTGAAAAGCAATTCTAAAAAAAGAGTAAAATCTGAATTCTGCATGCAAGTGCAAATAACACTAAAACTGCTAATAAACACAAATTTATAAATAATGCGAATCAGTATTTAAAAAATTAGATAAATGAAAGCCATTGACATTTTGCCAAACAAATGAATAAGTAATCCGGCAGTTGATCTGACTTTCATCGCTCTTTGAATTTTTGTTTTTTCATTTAACCAGTTGAAGAAAGACTCAATAGGTTGTCTGACTTTAGAAACGGCACATGAGAATAAATCATTAAATGCTCTATCTCTTTGTTTTATTTCTTCTGTCTGCCCCTTAATTCCTTTTATAGGAGTTAGCATTTCAATATCTTGATTTTTTCTTCTTTTGTCGTTAAAGTATTCTTTATCAGAATAAGCCTTGTCACCAAGAATTACTTTTGAGAAGATATTATCACCCCAAGCCTGTTTGAAAGCGGTCAAATCGTTGTCTTCAGCTGGAGTAATAATCATACTTTCAGGAAAAGGAATTGTACCTGGTCTAACACTTGCCATTGTATGGATTTTACATCCATAATAGTACATGTTTTTAGTCGAACAAAAACCTTTTGATGTAATCTCAGAAGCCACTTTTCCAGTTCTGTTTCTACCACCGCTGGTAATAATAGGCATTGAATCGACTATTGAAAATAGATTACTGCAATTTTCAGGTTTAAATGAACTAATAAGTTTGCATACAAGTGTCTGAAAAGCACCTGTCAATAAATTTAATCGATATGAAAATGTTTGATACGATGGCAATTTTGGAAACCATGACAAAAGATAATCTTTTGTAAATGAGTATATTTCATTGATTTGAAAATACCTTTGCTCGTGTCCAGCAAAAAGATAAATTGTCATAATTTCCTGATCTGTAAACTCAGGTTTTGAATTATTGCTGAATCGTTGACAATTAATCTTTAGCTCTTTTTCATATAAATCACAAATATAGAAATATATAACTGTTAATTTATGTTCTTTTTCTCTGGAAATCATATTTAGAGTATTACTGCAAATTTTCCTCTAAGACAATGATTTTCAGGGAATTAAACAAGTTATTTAACACTTATTTTCTTGAATATAAACACTTTAAACTAACAATGAATTATGGAGTCTCTACTCCTGATTCACATAAATAAATAGTTTCATCACATCCCCAAAACTGGGATAAATCCACCAAATACTTGGAGCAACTTTTATGCTAAACTCTTGACTAATATTTAAAAATATTGTACAAAATCACGAATAACATTGCTTAAAAAATCATATTTTACAATATTAAAATTTATTTTCAGCTAAATATGACAAAAAAAGCAGTAATTGTTTGATATATTGAAAAAAAATACAGAAATTTGGAGAATTAATAATTTTTATTAATGAATCGCATTTAATTATTATTTGAAATATCAGTAACATTATGGAAGTAGAGAAAAGAAAAATTGAGATTGAGAAGAAAGATAATGAAATTATTTATTCAAAGGCAATAAAAGCGGGAAAGAGAATTTATTATCTTGATGTAAAGAAAAGTAGAAATGATGACATGTTTTTAGCGATTACTGAAAGCAAGAAAAAAGTAATGGGTTACGATGAAGATGCTCAGGTTACTTACGAAAAACATAAAATTTTCCTCTACAAAGAAGATTTTGATAAATTTTTAGAAGGTATGCAGGATGTGGTTGGTTTTATTAAACGTGAACAGGGTGAAACACCACAGCGCGAATACAAACCAATAGAAAAGACCGATAAAGACTTAATTGTAGAAGATGAAGTATCAGAAGTTGAAGATACAAAATCAAAAAGTTTTTTCGATAAATTTAAATTTTAATAGGACTTAAGAATCATTAATCAAAAGCCAGGACAAGATATTTGTCTTGGCTTTTGATTAATGATTTTAGTTAAAAATATTGTTCAAATATGAAATCTTTTGCCAGTGATAATTACTCAGGAATACATCCTGAAATTCTTGATGCCATTCAAGAGGCAAATCAAAATCACCAAATATCCTACGGTGACGATGAAATAACTTCTGAGACACAAAAACTTTTCGAAAAACAGTTTGGAAAAACAGATGTTTTATATGCATTTAACGGCACAGGCGCTAACGTTATTGCTCTGAAATGCTGCACCTTACCTTTTCAATCGGTTATTTGTTCGGAATATGCACACATACTAGTTGACGAATGTGGTGCTCCTACGCAAAACATTGGTTGCTCGCTCCTACCCGTTCCTACAAATGATGGAAAACTCACTCCAGAAATGATAAAACCATTTTTGAATCGAATAGGAAATGTGCATAACACACAACCAAAGGTTATTTCTATTAGTCAGAGTACTGAATTAGGTACGGTTTACTCGATTAACGAGCTAAAATCTCTTTGCAATTTTGCACATTTGCACAATATGTATGTTCATTTAGATGGTGCACGCATTTCAAATGCGGTTGCTGCTCTGGGAGTTAGTATGAAAGAAGCAACCGTTGATTGTGGCATCGACATAATGAGTTTCGGCGGGACCAAAAACGGGTTAATGATGGGTGAAGCCGTTTTGATTTTTAATGAAAATTTAAAAGAAAACGCACCCTATTTTCAAAAACAAACGGCTCAATTATTTTCAAAAAACCGTTTTATAGCTGCTCAGTTCAAGGCTTTGCTTAGCAATAATTTATGGTTGCGTATGGCGACTGAATCAAATAAAATGGCGCAACTTCTGGCCTCTAAAGTGAAGGACTTGCCCGGTGTACTTATAAACCGAAAAGTAGATGCAAATGCCGTTTTTGTTATTATCCCTGAAGAAGTTATCGAACCATTGCGAAAATTATATCCTTTCTACGAATGGGATGCTCAAACTCACGAGCAACGTTGGATGTGTTCGTTTGATACTACAGCCGAAGAAGTTGATGAATTTGTGGGTAAATTAAAAGAATTATTGAATGTGAAAAATTAGAATAATTAGCCACAAAATGTCCTATTTAAAAATTGAAACAAAGATTTTTGATGATTTCTTAAATCAAAACTAGCTGACTACAATAAAAAGGATAACCACAAATTACACGAATTTTCCTAAGTACATAACAAAATTTCATAAACATCTGATTAATTACACATTACTTGTGCTAACGCTGGATTGACCTCGTCCGGTGAACCGAAAAACAAGTGAAGTTGGCGCAAGAAACTGTCCTGTTTGAGCGACAGAGGAGCGAGTTTGGACGGTTTCAGCCAACTAAGCGAAGGTTTTTCGAGTGAAGCGGGCGCAGTCTTGAACTTTTTGCTTCCTTTTTGTTTCAAGACAAAAAGGAAGTCAGGGTTTAAGGGGCGGAAGCCCCTGTTGTAAATGATTGTTACACAGCGCATGATGAATTATAATAATTTTTGTCATGTACTAATCGAATTTTCACTAAAATTCATATTTAAAATTTGTGTAATTCGTAATTAAAAATGAGTTCTATATTTTGTTAAATAAATTATTAAGTTTAATTTTTATAGGAGCTTTTGCGGATAACTCCCAAATAAATATGGTGTTATCAACTTATTTCTCAAATAATTTCTTTTGTAAATCAGGTCTTTTCATTTTCTGCAAATCACGCATAATGGCATTTCGATATTCCGATTTATACCAAAAGAAGAATTTCCGTTGTTCCAACTTCTCATCCTTGTTTTTGGCTGTAAAAATTGGTTCGAGCGTATAAGGATGATATCCTGAATAATAAATCTCAGTGGACAGTGTCATTGGCGTGGGAGTAAAATCCTGCACCTGTTCTAACCTAAAATCATATTTTTTCGTCAAAGCGGCCAAATCTGCCATATCCTCGTTATGGCAACCGGGATGGCTGGAAATAAAGTAAGGTATCAATTGCTGATTGAGACCCGCTTCACGATTTATCCTATCGAATTGAGCCTTAAACCTCCCAAAATAATCGAAACTAGGTTTTCGCATGATATTCAAAACAGTTTCAGAAGTATGTTCCGGTGCAATTTTCAACCTTCCTGAAACGTGATTTGTAATTAGTTCGCGCATGTATTCAGCATGACTTTTATTTGATTCGTAATTGTCAGTATCGCTTAACAACAAATCATACCTTATACCACTACCTATAAATGATTTTTTAATTCCCGGAATTTTATCTACAGAGCGGTAAATATCCAACAATGGAGAATGATCAGTATTCAAATTAAAGCAAACTTTAGGAAAAATACAGGAAGGCTTTCTACATTTCCGGCAAACTTCCATATCAATTCCCTTCATTTTATACATATTGGCAGATGGACCTCCCAAATCGCTCAAATATCCTTTAAAATCGGGCATTTCAGTAATTTGTTTCACTTCATTCAGAATGGATTCTTTAGAACGTGAAATAATATGTTTACCCTGATGAGCTGAAATGGTACAAAAAGTACAACCTCCAAAACAGCCTCTGTGCAGATTCACCGAAAATTTAATCATTTCATAAGCCGAAATCGTTTTCCCTTTATATTTTGGATGAGGCAAACGGGTATAAGGCAAATCGTACGAACGATCTAATTCCGATTCTGAAAGTGGTTCATAAGGGGGATTTACAATTACCAGCTTATTTCCTGTTTCCTGAATCAAACGAGCAGCATGATATTTATTCGATTCAATTTCAATATGTTTAAAATTGGAAGCATATTTCTTTTTGTCAACCAGACATTCTTCGTGCGAAACGAGTTTGGTATTTTTCCATTCCCTGAAGGGCAATACTTCTGTTGCTAAAAAAGACGTTTGAGGTATAAATTTTATTTCAGAAATAGTTTTACCACTTTGAAGTTGTTTAACTAATTCAACTACCGGCTTCTCTCCCATTCCATACACGAGTAAATCGGCTTTTGAATCAATAAGTATACTGGGCATTAACTTGTCCGACCAATAATCGTAATGTGTAAACCGTCTGAGCGAAGCTTCGATACCGCCAATCACCAATGGTACATCGGGATAAAGTTTTTTAATGATGTTTGAATAGGTAATTGTAGTATAATCAGGACGCATACCTGGTTTAGAATCAGGCGTATATGCATCGTCAGATCGCAATCGTTTATTGGCAGTATAATGATTTACCATTGAATCCATATTGCCGGCAGATATTGCGAAAAAAAGTCTCGGACGCCCCATTTTCTTGAAATCGCGCAAATCATCACGCCAATTTGGTTGAGGAACAATAGCTACTTTCAATCCTTGTGCTTCCAGCGTACGTCCGATAACAGCTGCCGCAAAAGCAGGATGATCAACATAGGCATCTCCACTGAAAAGAACAACATCTACTTCATTCCATCCTCTGATTTCGAGTTCTTTTTTAGTGGTAGGTAAAAAATCGGTGAGTTGATATATTTTGTTTTGCATTTTATTTAACCAAAGTGAACAATTAAAATACCCGGTTTTTCATCATCCGAATATTTTGCTAAAGATTTAAAATCAACAACAAAGATACAAACAATAAAGTTCTTGTCTGTAAAATTCCATTTCATATTTCTCTTTAAGAAAAAAACCTTACTTTTGAAAATTGATTTTATGTTTGATAAAAAACAACAAAATGAAGAGTAAAGTAGCCATTGTTCGATGTAATTCATACCTACAGGAAGAAGTAAATGAAGCAGTAAAAAAGGGATTAGATTTATTGGGTGGTGCAAGAGTATTTGCAAATAAAGACGAAAGTATTTTATTGAAAGTAAACCTTTTAGTAGGTGAAGTACCCGAAAAATGTGTAACAACTCATCCCTCTGTATTTCGTGCAGTTGCCGAGCAATTTAAAGAAGTTGGCGCCCAACTGAGTTATGGTGATTCTCCGGGTTTCGGGGCAACACACGCCGCTGCAAAAAAAGCCGGAATTGCTGAAGTAGCAGAAGAAATGAATATAACATTAGGTGATTTCAAAGAAGGTAAAGAAGTGTTTTTTGAAAAAGGGATACAAAATAAAAAATTTTTTATTGCTAATGCAGTACTTGATACTGACGGACTTGTTAGTTTAGCAAAAATGAAAACTCACGCACTAGAGCGTTTTACAGGAGCTATAAAAAATCAATTTGGTTGTGTGGTGGGTATGCGTAAAGGGGAATTTCATGTAAAATTGCCCGATGCAACTGATTTCGCCAGAATGTTAGTAGACTTGAATAGTTTTATACAACCGAAACTATATATTATGGATGGAGTTATGGCCATGGAAGGCAACGGACCACGTGGAGGCACACCACGCCAAATGAACGTTTTGTTATTCTCCACCGACCCGGTAGCATTAGATGCAACAGCTAGCCGAATGATAAACCTTGATCCGCTTTATGTTCCTACAACACTTGTCGGTGCCGAAAACGGTTCTGGGAAATATAAAGAAGATGATATAGAAATAGTCGGAGATAAATTAAATGACTTTATATGCAAAGATTTTAATGTCGTGCGTGCTCCTGTTAAAACGATAAAAAAGAACAAAGTTAATACATTTTTAAACAATCAATTGGTTTCAAAACCGGTAATAATTGAGGAAAAATGTACTCATTGTGGCACTTGCGTACAAAGTTGTCCGGTGGAAGGCAAAGCTATAAACTGGTTCGATGGTGATAAAACAAAAGTTCCGACCTATGACTACAAAAAATGTATTCGTTGTTATTGTTGTCAGGAAATGTGTCCCGAAAGTGCAATAATACTGAAAGCCCCCTTGATTATCAAGGTGGGAAAGATATTTTAAAAATATAACTCGATTATAGATTAATACGGCACAGAATGAATTATGAATCAGTTGGATTAGCTGGTTAATAAAAATGCTGAAATAGAAAAAAAAAACAGATTATGGAACTAATTGAATTAAACAAAAGACCTGATATTGAGATAAATTCAAAATTAGACAGAAGATATCAACAATTTGAGAAACTCCTGAGTGAAATTTTCAAACATGAAATTCCTGATGAAATTACAGGTTTAATTAATGAATATGTTCATAACATTAATTCAATAGTAGACTCTGAAAATGAACTTCGTAAGTTATTAAGAAAATCACAATCCAAAATTTTAAAGCTAATTGAAAAAGAACTAAATCTGGTAACCAAAAATCATTATCGCAATGCATGGTTGGCAATTGGTTTATCAATTGGAATTGCTATTGGTAGTGCCATTGGAACAAAAATTGGGGGAATGTCCCTTTTAGGCATCGGCATGACTGTTGGTATGGCACTTGGTATTGTCTGGGGAAATTCAATGGATAAAAAAGCAAAAGAAAGTGGTTTACAATTAGATATTGAAATAAGACATTAAAAGATAAAAATTGTTCATAATATGAATATTAAAATTGAATTAACGATTTTTGTTGCATTTATAGTAATTCTGATATTTTTTATTCAATACTTACAATTAATATAGCGAAATTAAACAAACGATGTCCCCTTGACTTTATATATAATGAAAAGCTGGATAAAGCAGATAATTAAATAAATAAACCGACCCCCAACCCCTAAATGGGGGCTAATAATAAAATACCATGAATAAGCCTAACCAAGACATTAAACAATTTATCGAAAAACAACTGACCTCAAACAGCGGAAAAAACTTATTGGCAAGCAATGAAATAAGCTCATTGAAATTCATTGACGTAAATGAAATGTTGGTACGTTCCATAAAAGAAATGGACGCAAAAACGGAGCAGGAAATGGTCGATTTTGCTGCAGATGAGGCACTTCAGGAATTTTGTCGGATTAATCAGTATTTCTCGTTTAATTCTCAATCGGTAGAAGAATTGAAATCTATTTATAGACAGCTTAATTCAACCATTCGTATGCTAAAAGACGATGCTTCAACCGCCGAACTTGAGTTTGTTAGTCAGCAACATTATAACAATTTGTGTGATTGGTTGGTGAAAACAAATGCCTTTGCCGGAAAAATGTACGATAAAAATCAGGAATTTGCTCAACCTGTTGCATGCTCTGAATATCCACCAAGTTTACAATTAAATATTCTTCAACTTGACATAAAAACAATGCTTCAGCCCGTGTTAGATATTGGTTGCGGTAGAGAAATGAATTTGGTAAATTATTTGCGTGATAATGGAATAGAAGCATATGGGATCGATCGTTTTGAAAATAAAAGTCCATTTTATCAAAAAACCGATTGGCTTGAATATCAGTTCGAATCAAATAAATGGGGAACCATTATCAGTAATCTCGGATTTTCCAATCATTTTACACACCATAATGCAAGGATAGATGGAAAATATAGAGATTATGCTATAAAGTATATGGAAATACTGGACTCCTTACAGCTAAATGGAAGTTTTCATTATTCCCCCGATCTTCCCTTTATCGAAGTTTATATTGACAAATCGAAATATCGCTGTATTAATTTATCCATTGAAGGATATGCCTATAAAGCAAGTCAAATTACAAAGATTGGCTAAGAATATTTCCTGAAAAATGATTACCTTTGCACTCCTTAATGATAATTTGTTCAACTGGAAATTAGTTCTTTAGTTAACGGATTATTTTGTAAACGTAAATGATAAATTGAAAATTAGGAAATGGCAAAAGAATTAACTTCGCGTAGCGAAAACTACTCACAATGGTATAACGACCTTGTATTAAAAGCAGATTTGGCTGAAAGCTCAGCCGTTCGTGGTTGTATGGTAATAAAACCTTATGGATATGCCATTTGGGAGAAAATACAGGCTGAATTGGACAGAATGTTCAAAGAAACCGGTCACCAAAATGCTTATTTTCCTTTATTTATACCAAAATCGTTCCTAAGCAAAGAGGCTGAACATGTTGAGGGTTTTGCAAAAGAATGTGCTGTGGTAACACATCATCGTCTTAAAGCAGATCCTAACGGAAATGGACTAATTGTTGATCCTGATGCTAAACTCGAAGAAGAACTGATTGTTCGACCAACTTCCGAAACCATTATCTGGAGCACATTTAAAAACTGGATACAATCTTATCGCGATCTTCCATTACTAATAAACCAATGGGCAAATGTCGTTCGCTGGGAAATGCGCACCCGTTTATTCCTTCGTACTGCAGAGTTCTTGTGGCAAGAAGGTCACACCGCACATGCTACTCGCGAAGAAGCTGTTGAAGAAGCACGTAAAATGCTGGAAATCTATGCCGATTTTGCTGAACGTTATATGGCTATGCCTGTATTAAAAGGCGTAAAATCAGCTAACGAACGTTTTGCCGGAGCGTTGGACACCTATTGTATTGAAGCATTAATGCAAGACGGAAAAGCATTGCAAGCAGGGACTTCTCACTTTCTTGGTCAAAATTTTGCTAAGGCATTTGATGTCACTTTTGTGGATAAAACCAACAAAATTGATTATGTCTGGGCAACTTCATGGGGCGTTTCAACTCGTTTAATGGGTGCTTTAATTATGACACATTCCGACGATAACGGATTAGTGCTCCCTCCTAACCTAGCTCCTTTTCAGGTAGTTATTGTTCCGATTTATAAAAACGACGAACAATTGGCAGCCATTTCTGAAAAAGTAAACGAAATAACTCCAAAACTAAAAGCATTGGGTATTTCTGTAAAATTCGACAACAACGATAATAAAAAACCGGGATGGAAATTTGCCGAATACGAATTAAAAGGCGTTCCTGTACGTTTGGCAATGGGTGCACGTGATCTCGAAAACGGAACTGTGGAAATTGCCCGTCGTGATACATTAACAAAAGAAACGGTTGCAATTGAAGGAGTTGAAACATATATTAATCAGTTATTGAAAGATATTCAGGCAAATATTTTCCAAAAAGCATTTGATTTTCGCACGTCAGTAACTCGTGATGTTAATTCATACGATGAATTTAAAATTGAAATTGAAAAGGGTGGATTTTTGATGTGTCATTGGGATGGAACGCCTGAAACTGAAGAAAAAATTAAAGAAGATACAAAAGCCACTATACGTTGTATTCCATTGGAAGGAGATAAAACTCCGGGAGTTTGTATGGTTACAGGGAAACCATCAGCACAACGCGTTGTTTTTGCAAGAGCCTATTAATTTTTTTTTAATATAATAACAGAAGGCTGGATCATCGAATTGATCCAGCCTTCTTGTTTTAATAATACCTATTACTATATATCAATAATTTTCACAGACTGTATTTATATAGTGACCCAAAGCAATTTTATAAATGTACTAATTTTAATGCCGATGCAAAACGGATAAATTGAACATTGAGACTAACTTGGCTGCAGTAGACAGTGTTGAAATTGAACTTCTATGTATAAGAACTTACATCCTGCTAAATAAGTAATGAGAATAATATAATGTCTCATTAATAAACTCGTAATATGCTGCTTATCTTCTTTTTGTTAAATTGTAAATGCTACATTATTTAATGGTAAATACTTACACTGTTCAGTGCACAACAAAAAAAACGACCCGAAATAATTTTCGGGTCGTTTTAAATTTAATTAAATATCTTGAACTATCTCAAAATACTAACTTTTAAAGTGTTTGAATTAGTTTTTACGATATAAATACCTTTAGTAAAATTACTCATATTAATTTCTTTATCACTTGAAGTAGAAATTAGTTTTCCGGCAACATTAAAGATATTCACAACTGAACTGTTAGTGTTATAAACAGATTTACCATCAAATGAAAGAGCTGAAAAATCATTCGGTGCATTAACTGCTGAAGCATTAGGTAAAGTTGCTTTAGTACTTGGAACAGTTAAACCTGCCAAAATATAAACAGCATTTCTCCAAATAGTTAAACCATCATCTGTGATATTTTTACCTCCATTTGCCGAAATTGCTCCAAAATTCATACTAATTGCAATCATTCTTGAGATAAGAGTTTCAGTATCAATAGTTGAACCAGCAGGAATGTCATTTATAGAAACTGCTGCATTTGTAACACCCGATGGTTGTGCTAATAATGTGGATGCACCAGAAATCACATTACCTGTAGTATAATTTAGGTATTTAATACTATTTGTAAGTCCAAGTTCACCTAAATCTGTTGTAGGATCAACTAACACAGTAATTTCATTGGCTGTAATAGTACATGCTTTAAATAAATCGTTTGTTGTAGCACCATCCTGAACTGTAAGTTTTGGGGTAGCACCTTCAACAGCAGCAGCGGGACTCGTTGTAATAGCTTTACCAGTTTTTAAAGCATACGTTTTATTGTAAATAAAAGGTTTAGGAATACTATTAATACCTAACGAACCTGTAGTCTTAAGAATTGCATCACCTGAATTAAAACTTTCTTGTACAATAATTACATCATAATCTGCTAAATCAGTAATTACGTCTGAAGATTCAACAACTTTTACGGTTACATCCAAATTCGTATCTGCTTTCAACATTTGAATAATAGCATCATTGCTAGGCGATGTTGCAGTTGTAGTCATTGTTAATTTGTTCATAGTTACATAAGCAACTTTTTTTACTGCTTGTACGTTTATAACACATACAACTGCCAAAAGGATAAGTAATGTTTTTTTCATAATAAATAAATTTTAATAAATGAATAATAGATTTATAATTAAAATAATACAATTAAGCTTTCTTCTGTTTTCTTAATGTATTATCATTTCACAAACACAATTATAAAAAAACTTTAAGCAAACTAAAAATGCTCATTTTTAGCTACAATATCATTTTTTACACATATTATACCAATTTTTACACACTGCAAAAAAAACATCCCTTTAATAAACATAAATATTAATTTCGAATATATGTATTGATTATATGACACTTAGGTTTTTCATATTATTTCAGTACTATTATTTAGCTCGATTATTATTCAAAATTTGCATTTATATCATTTTCTTTAAGAATTTCTTTGAAACGATCAACTTTATCAAGTTTTTTCATTTCAGGATATATCATATTAATAAGTTTTATCGCATCTGTTTTATAAGGAGACTTTTGTTTAAGGTATAAGTTATAAGCTTTACAGATATTATCCAGCCCTTTTTCATATTCAAATAAATCAAAGGCTTGTATTCTGCCCAACCCATAAAACACTTCAGGATTAAAACTATCCAATTGAGAAAGTGTATTGTAAGCATCAATGGCATTATTATATTCTTTTTTATATTCGTATGCAATAGCGATATTTTGCAGGGGCATAATTCCCAGTGGGTCAAGTTCAATTGATTTTTTGTAAGCAGTAATAGCAGCATCAAAGTTTTCCAGTCTGCGCTGACAGAGACCTATATTATCCCAAGCAAATGTAAAAACGGAATCTATTTTAACCGCTTTTTCGAAATATTTCAACGCTGTTTTATAGTTTTCCTTTTTAAAGTATTTCAATCCTTTTGAATATTCTTTTATTGATTTAGGATTGTCTGAAACGGAATTTGGATTTTCTATATCATTGGAACCCAGTTTCTTTTTTAACGCTTCACAATTTTCCATCAAAAAACTTTCAATTTTATTATAATAGGTCAAATAGTCAGAAGAATTTTTGTTTGTATTTATAGTAATATTAATGGTGTCCTTCTTTGAACTTTCTTTGTTATCGGATAAGTTTATGTTCATTAGTTGACTTCCCAACTGATAAGCACCTGCCTGATCATCAATACATTTATGAACTTCTTTTGTAAACTCGGATTTGGATTTATTTCTTGAATCGATAGTATCAATACAGTTACAGGCGTTGTCTGATAATTCCTTCAAAATACATCTGTCTTGGTAATTTTTTTATGAGCCAATGCTATTGTAGGCAAACAGAAAATGAATATAAAAACGAATAATTTCTTCATAAAAATTATAGTTGATATTTGATAGTTTTTTAAATTGATGACGCTAAAACCTTACGCATTTTAAAATGAGCTATATTTATTTCAAAAAATTGTTCGCTGATTATCTTATACCCTAGTTTTTGGTAAAATTCTACAGCTGTACTTCGGGCATGTAACTCAATAATCTTAAAATTATTGCTTAAAGCCCAATTCTCTGAAAAATTTACCATTTTACTGCCAACTTTCTTCGACCTACTATTTTGATCTACAGCTACTTGTCGCATTTTTAAGGTTTCATCACCGATAAATGAAAGTATTAATACGCCAATCAGAATTTCATCTTGAAAAGCACCAATATGAACATCAGAGACTTCCTTATCCAGATTTTCGTCGTATAGATTCATTCCTAAAGGTTTTCGGAGTACCCTGTCGCGTAATTCTAATTCCAATCGATAATCTTCTGAATTATACGATATTATTTTTACTTCCATTTTAAAATTTTATATAAAAGTTTTTTGTACATGACAAAAAATAAAACCTGCTTGCAGCAGGCAGGTTCCATTTCCTTTTTTTAATTTTGAAATACGACTTCCGAATAGCTATCGGGATTAAATTCTATTACTTAATTAACAATTATAATGACATAATTAATATGCTAACTATTCGATATTGATATTATACGCCCCTTTAATTAACACTTTAGGAACATCCACTTTATTCAGGATTTCTACATTTCCATTCATTAGGCGACCTTTTTCGATCTTTATTTTATTTAAATAATAATTTTTATCATCTTCTTTTGCAAGGGATAAGATATAACTGTTTCCCTCTGATTTTAATATTGCTTCTTCTGAAATAGCACTAACAATATCCGACTTTGTGTGAATCTCTATTTCGGCATAAGCATTATTTACAAAATTTGCACTTTTCATATCATTTATTGTAGCAAAACATTGAACTGTTTTTGATACATCATCCACCGTTTTTCCAATTGTGTTTAAAGTGGCATTATAAGTTTGGTTTGTGTTATCGGATAATTTGAAAATAACTTTTTGTCCCGGACTCAATTTGGTTATATCTTTTTCGAATACGGATAATTTTAACTGAAGTTGTTGAACATCTATCACTTCTGCCAAATTAGTTTGCTGATCGGCATGTTGCCCAATCGACACATTAATCTGGGAGACAAAGCCGGATATTGGCGATTTAACCTGAAAAGATTGTTTAAACTCTGCAGTTTCAATTGTTGATGCATCTAAGCCAATATATTGAAGTTTCATTTTAAGAGCAGAATACTTAGCATTCAGGCTTTTATATTCACTTTCGGCAGAAATCAATTCCTTTTCAGATCCGATATTTTCTTTGTACAGCGACTTAATTCTTTCGTATTCGGATTTTACCCGTTTTAGTTGACTGGCTGTTTCTGCAAAATCGCGTTGAAGTTCAATAAATTCATTTCCGGTAAGTTCGAAAAGCGCCTGACCTTTTGTAACTCTTTGTCCTGCAGATATATAAATTTTTTGCACTAAACCGGACACAGAAGGACTAATTTGAGCTACGCCTGTGGATTTAGAAACAATACTTCCATTGCACTTGATAACTTCATCGAAAGCAATTTTCTGAATTTCGCCAAATGACATTTTATTTGATTCGTATTGTGTGCGGGAAATTTCTATATAATGACCTTCGGTTTGCGAATTTTCATCACTTTTGGTATTTTTTCCGCAGGAAGTCATTAGCACCGCGGTTATAATGATAGAAATGAATAATTTTGAGTTCATATACCTGTTTTATTAATTTGATAAATATATTTGATCTAGTAATATTTTATTGTATTCTAATACGTTATTTAGATAATCAAGTTTAATTTGCATAGCATTTTCGTAGCTGTAAACAAATTTAAAAAGATCAATTTCTCCACGTTGAAAACTAGTAACAGTAGCTCTCAAGATTTCATCGTAAAGCTGCTTGCCCGAACGATTATAATTATCAATAAGTTCTTTATATTTAAAGGCTTCCAGTTTATAACCTTCAAATTTCATATTGAGTAAATTCAGTTCATTTTGAGTGAGTAATTGTTGTGCATTGAGAGCTAATTTAGCCGATTTAATTCGCGCTTTATCACCCCAGAAAAATAAGGGAACTGCGACACCAACCTCAAAACCGTTGTAAAATTTAGCATTTGAGTAGCTGTTAGTTCCTCTAAAATAATTCAATGAAATATCCGGCAAAAGCTTGTTTCGCTCAATATTCAATGCTGCTTCGCCCGATTTATCATTTAATTTCAGAAGACCAACAAACGGAGTTGAACTTGCATTAATAACATCAATATTTGCAATGTCAATGTCAGTAGCTACATCAAATGAATCTTCTGAATTCATAAGCGTTTTGAGCTTTTGGTACGATTGTTCGATACTATATTTCACACTCTTTAAACTAACGCTAATCTGTTGTCGTTTTGCCTTAATATTCAATAGGTCGAGTTGACTGAAATCGCCCAGATTTCGTTTTATTTCAGCATTTGACTGTAATTTATCATATAAACTGTCAATAGCTTCATAAATTCTTTCTTTATTGCTAAAATGTTGAAGTTCATAATAGATGAATGAAATATTTTTTTTCAAATTTTGTTTTTGGATTTCCAGGTTCATTTCAGCTTTTGAAACGTCTATTTTTTTTGCTTTATATTCAGCACCATACAAAGTCGGAAAACTAAAATTCTGATTCACACTCCAAACCTTAAGCGGATATCCATTTTCAGCTATATTGTTTTCGTCGACACCGTAACTTACGCCCATTTTATCAAATGCAAAAGCAGTTGTTTTCAACACTTTACTCTCCTCTACTTTCAAAGAATACGCTTTAATTTCTTTATTATTTATCAGTGCAATTTGAATCACTTCGTTTAAATTCAATTTATTTTGCTGAGCAAAAACTGAGGTCAATGGAAAAAGCAATAAGAATAATAACAGCAATGTATTTGAGCGAATTATTTTAAAAGGGAAAAATTTGACTCCTTTTATATTATTAAATATCACATACATAAGTGGCAATGCAATCATGGTAAGCATGGTGGAAGTAACCAGTCCGCCAATGACAACTGTTGCCAACGGACGTTGAACCTCTGCTCCTGCCCCAGTAGAAATAGCCATAGGTAAAAATCCCATTGCAGCAGCAGCGGCTGTAAGCATAACCGGACGTAAGCGGTCTTTTGTTCCGGTCATTATCAATTCTTTCATATTTGTCATACCACCATGCTGTAATTCTTTCAAATGTTCAATTAACACAATGCCATTAAGTACTGCAATACCAAAAAGGGCAATAAAACCAACACCAGCAGAAACACTAAATGGTAATCCTCTAATCCATAAAAACACGACTCCACCAACTGTTGCTAAAGGAATGGCCGTAAAAATCAAGATGGCATCTTTCAAGGATTTAAAAGCGAAATGTAGAAAGATAAAAATCAATAAAAGGGCTATTGGTACAGCAAGCATCAGTCTGTTGGTAGCATTTTGAAGATTTTCGAACTGTCCACCATAAGTTATATAATTCCCAGGTTTTAACGTTATATTCTTAGAAATAACCGATTGAATATCTTCCACAACCGATTGTAAATCACGGTTTCGGGCATTAACACTAACTACTACTCTACGTTGAGTATTTTCCCTTGAAATTTTTGCAGGACCAACAGCATATTGAATATCGGCAAGTTCTTCGAAAGGAACCTGTTGCCCATTTTTTAGTGGTACATAAAGTTGTTTAATGTCTTCGATATCGGTTCTGCTTTGTTTTTGAAATCGCATCACCATATCAAATCTTTTTTCACCTTCGAAAACAACGCCTGCTACCTCACCTCCAAAAGCGGTTGATAAATAATTATTTAACGTTTTAATATCCAATCCATAATGAGCTACTTTCTGACGATTATACTCAATTTTTATTTGTGGAAGTCCGGCCGTTTTTTCAAGAATCACATCTCCGGCTCCCGGAACATCCGAAATTAAGTTTTTAATTTCAAGGGCTTTCTGATTAATATAATCAAGATTGTCACCAAATATTTTAATCGCAATATCCGAACGAACACCTGTTATTAATTCATTGAAACGCATTTCGATGGGTTGTGTAAATTCATATTCGACACCAGGAATTACCGATAAGGCTTCTTTAAACTTTTCGGCTAATTCATCCTTCGATTTTGCATTTACCCATGTATCACGTGGCTTTAGTTTAATAATCATATCAATTTCTTCCATCGACATGGGGTCGGTTGGGACTTCAGCAGCTCCTATTCTACATACTATTTGATCTACTTCAGGGAATTTATCGATGAGGATATTTTCCATTTGAGTAGTCATTTCAACCGTTTTACTGAGAGAGGTACCGGTTTTTAGTACAGGTTGAATTACAAAATCACCTTCGTCGAGTGTTGGAACAAATTCACCACCAATACGAGTAAACAAAAACACAGTAAAAACTAAAGATACTACTGCAGCTCCCAATACAATGCGCTTATTATTATACGACCATTTTATAACAGGAGAATAACTGTTATAGGCCACCTTCATTATCCAATCGGAAATATTTCGTTTCGTTTTCTTTTCGGGTTTTAAAAAGAGAGATGCTGCTACAGGCAACCAAGTCAACCCTAAAATCATAGCTCCAACAATTGCAAATGAAAAAGAAAGTGCCATTGGGCGGAACATTTTACCTTCAACTCCGCTTAAGGATAAAATAGGAATAAATACAATAAGAATAATAACCTGACCAAAAATTGCAGATTTCATCATTTTAGATGCACCCTGAAAAGAGATTCGATCCATTAATGTTTGCTTAACTTCTCTCGGTGAACCTAAAATTTCATTTTTCTGAACAGTTATCCGCAAAGCTATAAATTCGACTATAATAACCGCCCCATCTATTATTATCCCAAAGTCGAGTGCTCCCAAACTCATTAAATTTGCATCAATTCCAAAAAAGTACATCATTGTTATGGTGAATAATAATGCCAACGGAATCATTGAAGCTATCACTAATGCAGACCTTAGATTTCCAAGTAATAAAATGACCGTTAGCATCACTATTATTGCTCCCAAAATAAGATTTTCGGCAACAGTAAACGATGTTTTGGATATGAGTTCACTACGTTCCAGAATTGGATTAATGTAAACTCCTTCGGGTAGATTTTTCTGTATTTCGGTAACACGTTTTTTTACTTCGTCAATAACTTCTTTTGAATTAGCGTTTTTAAGCATCATTATTTGCCCTAACACTGTTTCGCCTTTTCCATTGGAAGTTATTGCACCAAACCTATTAGCGTAACCAAATTTCACATCCGCAATATCTTTAAGCAATATAGGAACGTCAGAATTAGTAGCAACAACAATATTTTCGATATCAGAAAGGGATTTTACCTGACCATCGCCACGGATAAAATAACTTTGATTCGTTTTTTCAATGTATGCACCGCCAGAAATACTGTTGTTTGACTCAATAGCATTAAAAACATCCATCAACGTGAGATTCATTCCTTTAAGACGAGTAGGGTTTATGGCTATTTCGTATTGTTTCAAATAGCCCCCCCCAACTGTTAATTTCTACAACACCATTAATGCCAGATAACCTACGTTTTACCACCCAATCCTGAATGGTTCTTAAATCCATGGCTGAATACTTGCCTTCGTAACCCGGTTTAATATCTAGCGTATACTGATAAATTTCACCTAAACCAGTCGTTATAGGTCCCATTTCGGGCACACCAAAACCTTCAGGAATATTGGCAGAAGCACTTTTTATTTTTTCGGCGATCAATTGGCGTGGCAAGTATGTGCCAATATTCTCTTTAAAAACGACTGTCACTACTGAAAGTCCAAATTTTGAAATTGATCGAATTTCTTCCACTCCGGGTAAATTCGCCATTTCCATTTCAACGGGTGCTGTAATAAACTGTTCGATTTCCTGTGTGGATAAATTTCCGGAAGTAGTAATTACCTGAACCTGATTATTTGTTATGTCGGGTACGGCACCTACAGGAATCTTATATACTGAATATAAGCCAAATCCAGCTATTGTTAAAGTAAAAAGAATTACTATAAGTTTATTTTTAATGCTAAAATCCAATATTTTATCTAACATATATTCACTGTTTTATAGAATTTCAAATACAAATATACATTTATTCCAACAATACCGGCTTATACATTCGCTAAAAATAGTGTAATTAGTTCTGATGACCATTGGTTTGTAATTGAATGCGGATTTCATTTTTCAAAGAGTTAAGTTAAATTAGACGATGTATTTAGAAGCAATTACGGATTATCATAAGGACTCTTCTGTAATTGATCCATTCATCAACTGTAGGACGTGATAGCGTTCTAAAGTAGTTATAGAGCTTCCGACAGACATTATTTAAATTAGTTCACCGGCATTTATTTAACTAAAAATAAAAGATGTATTAATTTCTGTGAAGATATATGATTAATATTTACATTGGGAATAAATTTATACTAAATCACCAACAAAATATCAACAAATAAGTATATATGTTAATTTAAAATAATAGAAAAAACATAAATCGAAGCAATAAAAGATAAAACCCGATACAAGAATAAATCTCGTATCGGGTTATCATAGTTAAGGTTATAGAAAGACTGGATAATTTGCAAGAGTTCAATTAGTCACTATTACTATACTAAAGAAGATTACTAAATGATTAACTATTTAAGCTTGTGAATTCGTTTTTTTGTAGAATACAACAATTTAAAATCCTTGTCTAAACTTGCTGCAAAAGTAGATGTTTGAAAACGTATTTTTGTACACGATTATAATATACTACACATTTTACTGTTCGAAAACGAATGCAATAAAAAAGGCATAATACTCTTATTTAAAATTCATTAAATGATAATTGTAACAAAACAACTGCAAAACTTAACACTTTTAGAAAATTTTAAAGTTCTATTAAAAAGTTTTTTGTTTTTGTCGGTATTGAGAGGGAGTAAGTTGAGTGTATTTTTTAAAAGCTTTGTTAAAACTACTTTTTGATCCAAAACCACATTCGAAGCCAAGCGCTTCTATTGTTAATTTTTCGGAATGATCTGATTCTAAAAGTTTTTTCGATTCTTCAATTCGGTACTCGTTTATATAATCCGAAAAGTTTTTTTTCAATTTATTGTTTAATACATTGGATATTTGGTGAATACTAATTTCTGTTTGATCGGATATAAATTGAAGATTACAATCTTCATTCAGAAAGGGTTTTTGTAACTCCATATATTCTGTAAGTGTATTCAAATAAGTATCAGCTAAATAATTATCTATTTTTAGTGTTGGCTCACCATTTTTAAATTTGCTTACAGTTTCCGTCGAAAAGATTCCGTTACTCCATGTCGATTTTGAAAAAATATACAGGAATTGAATATTCATAGCTAACTCGCCAATGATAATATTTGCTCTTTCGTTTGCAAAATAAAAACATAATGGTGCAGATATCAGTACAAAAGCAATATTCATTATCAAAAATAATTTCATCCAACTAATATCCAGTGACACATTATCTATCACAACTTTAGGACTTATCTTCAGTTGTTTTTTAACCATAAAATAACAAATTATAAGATAGATCGGAATCTGAGTATAAAGTACTATATTTAAAACGTTGGTTTCCAATGTCCCTGTTGAAAAATCTTTAATAAACCATGCAATTCTCTCCGATTGTGACAAAGACAATATATATATATTAAAAATAATAAAGGGAATAGTAGGAATTAAATGAAGTAGCATCTTCCATTGAAAAAATACCGGCGACCGATTCAAGATAGCAAGTATATATAAATACAAACTTGGCGCCATTAATAACAAAAATATACCATCAATCGGTATATAATGATTCAAGGCAGAATAATTCCCATCAATAAGAGCAGAATAACGGAAAGACACCAAAAATGAATAGATACTCATCAACAGAAATAAAGTAGCTATGATAGTATTTGCTTTTCTGGTAGGTGATTTTTTTATCAATAACATGATGTACAATAGCAGAAAATTTAAAGCTGAAGCTATTGTAATATATTTTAGTAACATTTTTAAGTTTTTCTATAGTTATATGCAAAGAAAACAAAAAATAACTAGAATAATCACTTATCAATTAACTTTAACATATCATTTCGTTATTCACAAAAATAAAAAGTAAAGCGACAAAAGATGTTTTTTGTATCTTTGTAACTTCAAACAAAAAAATCTATGACATATATAAAAAAGCCCGAGTGGCTCAAAACAAAAATGCAGGCAAATGCTCAGTTTACACATGTTAGCAAAGTAGTGTCTGAGCATAACTTACATACAATTTGCTCCAGTGGTCGTTGTCCTAACATGAGTGAATGCTGGAATAAAGGAACAGCAACTTTTATGATTCTAGGTGAAATTTGTACGCGCTCGTGCAAATTTTGCAACACTTTATCAGGTCATCCACTCCCACCCGACCCCAACGAGCCAGAAAAACTGGCTGAATCTATAAAATTAATGAATCTGAAACATGCTGTAGTTACGTCGGTTGACAGGGATGATTTACCTGACGGAGGTGCTGCTCATTGGGGAGCGTCAATTCGGGCAATAAAAAAAGTGAATCCGGACACTACAATAGAAGTCCTGATACCTGATTTCGATGGAAAAACCGAATTAATTGACTTGATAATTGCCGAAAAGCCCAATATCATTTCTCACAATTTAGAAACTGTTCGCCGTCTTACGCCACAGATTAGGACTAAAGCAAAGTATGATAACAGCTTGAAAGTGCTTGAATATATCGCATCACAAAATGTAGTTGCAAAAACAGGTATTATGCTTGGATTAGGCGAAACCGAAGAAGAAATTTTGCAGCTTATGGATGATGCATTAGCAACTGGGTGTTCCATAATTACAATAGGTCAATATATGCAACCTTCACGCAAGAATATTGCTGTAAGTGAATATATTACACCAGAAAAATTTGAAGAATACAAACAAATCGGATTAAAAAAAGGATTCCGTCATGTAGAAAGTGCTCCATTGGTACGCTCTTCCTATTGTGCAGAGAAACATGTGTTGTAAAAAAAACTCCCCAAAAGGGGAGTAAAGTTTGGCAACTACTCAGGGCACACAGAAAACACCGAATTTACAGAACATATTTTTTTTATTGAGTATTATATATGCTATTTTATAATACTAAGTTTATTGTTTCTATTGGGTTTCTTGAAAAATTCTAAATTGTTTAAGTTTATAAAAGTAACACCTAACAGTGTTTTCACAGGAAAACCAGTTGTTCCGTTTTTTCCGGTTAATCCGTGTGCTAATTAGTAACAAAATTTGAGCAATTTTTAAATTAATAATTATTTGCTTTTATGTTATATGAACGGATTTATTTAAGCACTTCCACCAATTTCTGAATATGCTCAGGCGTAGTTCCACAGCATCCTCCAATGATATTTGCCCCGGCTTTAGCCAATCGTGGGGCAAATCCAGCCATCATTTCAGGCGATTCAGGAAAGACAGTACAAGTCCCCTGTAAAACGGGTAAACCTGCATTAGCATGAATCAAGATCGGTATATCTCGATCAACAGAACGAATTTCTTCAGTAATAGTAATCATTCCTTCAATACCATTGCTACAATTTGCACCTAAAATATGAACCCCGGCTATTTTAAGTTCTTCAACCATTTCCGAAGGCGAGACACCCATCATGGTTCGATAATCACCTGAAATCAAGTGATCAAAGGTCATGGTACATATAACTTCGCAGGGTGTGTTTTCGCGAGCTGCACGTACAGCAATCGATGCTTCATCGAGTGCTGTCATCGTTTCTATAACCAAGGCATCTGCACCACCATCGTAAAGTGCCACAGCTTGTTCTTTAAAAGCTTCGTAAAGTTCATCTTCAGTCACATCGCCCATAATCAACATTCTTCCAGTTGGACCAATAGAACCCAACACATATTTATCATCTCCGGCTGCCTGTCGTGAAATTTCGGCTGCTTTGCGGTTAATTTCATATACACGATTTTCTAAGCCAAAGCCTTTGAGCTTAAACCGACTTCCACCAAAACTATTTGTTTCAATTGTATCAGCTCCTGCATCAATATAACCTTTTGCAATATCGAGAACTTCTTCGGGATGATTGATATTCCACAATTCAGGACATTCACCTGCTTGTAATCCCTTTGCTTGTAAAAACGTGCCCCAAGCTCCATCAGAAACTAAGGTTTTTCCCTTAGAAATAAGTTGTAATAATGTAGGTTTCATAAACGATTAACACCTTTTAATATTTCACTAAGCTTTACCAGTCACCCGATTGTTTACCGGTTACCGATTCTATTTCAAGTTTCAATAAAGTCATTTTCGAAAGTGAGTCTTCATCATATTTCAAATCACCCTTTGCACCGTATTTTTGCATGATTAAATTAAGACCGTTTATTTTAGACGTTCTATCATTCTCAATTGTAATCACTCCTCTACCCATAGCCGATCTATACTTAAGAGTCCAGTTACAGGCTTTTTCATCTTCAATTATTTCGGTGTAATATTCTATTTCAAAACTTACCCGGTTATTTTGATTAATCAAATCCATTTTTCGTCCATGATGAGCAGAATGAACATAAATGCAGCCATCGGAGTAAGCAAAATTTAAAGGAACTATATAAGCTTCATCATTATCAACAAAACCAAATCTACAGATTCTGGATTTAGTCAAAATTTCTTTTATTACATTTTCGTCTTCTATTTCTTTGTCTAGTCTTCTCATAAATCTAATTTTTTAAAATTGTCTAATAAGGAACAAACAATGAAGTTACAAAAAAGTTTTAATCAGTTAATTTATTAGTATCTTCAACTCGAAAATAGAAGATATAAGTATTTACCATTAAACAATGGAAGTAAATTGAACAAATTAATGTACCATTAAATATTAATAGAACGCTGATTTTCGCTGATTTATCGGAAAATGAAGGATAAAACAAAACGGATTTTTCTTGCCTTCGGCAAGATGATTAAGACGCAACTATCTGTAAATCATTCCGATTTATCGGAATTCAAATCCGTTTTTTCAAATCCACTCTATCAGTGAAAATTGCGCCTGCCTGTCGCAGGCAGGTTCTATTCTTAAATATTTTCATGCAAAATACGACATTATTTGTTTTCAATTACTTAGCATTTACAATTTAACAAAAAGAAGCTAAACAGTACATTACAGGTTAGTTAATGCGACATTATATTATTCTCATTACTTATTTTTAATGATTATGATTATTTATCTTCCTCGCAATAAATTAATATCTCCTTTTAAAACCCATTCACCAACTCTTTTTTTAGTCACTTTATTTGGTTCTGAATTTACATCATAATCAGAACCATAGGCCTTAATTACATAAAAATACGGTCCGGGAGTTGCTTCTTTTCCATTAATTTTACCATCCCATCCTTTTGTAGGATCAGTCCAATGAAACACCAATCTTCCCCAACGACTATAAACCCAGCAATCAAATTTAATGATAGATTTAAAAGCAACCCGAAATTCGTCGTTGTATTCATCTCCATTTGGTGTAAATACATTTGGGACTTCAAGTTTTGATTCGGAAACAGTTATAATTATAGAATCGGTATAGGAACAGTATTCGTTTGTGACCACCAGTTTTACAGTATAAGTTCCATATACATCAAAGGTATAGCGTAGATCTTTGTCTGTGCGGTTGATAATCATTTCAGAACTCTTATAAATGCTCCAATTGTAATACTTGGCTACAGGCTCATTCGCATGACTCAGAAATTGAATTTCCATAGGTGCAGAACCACTAATTTGGGAAGCTGTTGATGGTCTTTCGGCTTCGTTAGTTTCGGCTCTGGTTGTTACAACTGAAGTTAAATTAGTCTTTATGGCAACTGCAGAATATTTATTAAGTCCGGTAAACGTAACATTTTCTAATCCTAATTCTGAAGCTATATTATCCTCCACAATTGTGTAATAAGTATCGCATAGTGGAGCCGGAAAAGATATCGATGTAACAGGATAAGTCAACGTAATTGTTGTATCCATATTAATTGTACTCCAGGAATCACTCCATGTAAGTGTTTGATATCTTACTTTAAAATTTCTCGGGAGATAGTGAGGAGTAGCTGAAGGAGTTTTATAAGTTAATGGATTTAGATTAAATGAAACATTCAAATTTTCGCATTGATCGGTTGGATTAAACTCTGCTTCAATAGAATTAAAGGCATGGATATATTTCTGATAATCAATCACCCAAATTGTATCAACAGAAATACCATCTTCTTCAATAATATAACCTTTGGCATCATCCAGTTGATACAATGCCGTTGAGTATTTGTTGGTATTAATATCTTGATATTCATAAAAACGGACATTTGTTCCGCTGTATTCAATACTTGAATTTGAACTGATACTGTCAAAAATAATTACTTTAACTGAATCTTTTTTTAAAGTCAAATAGTTGCCTGACACCTTCAATTGAGCAAAAATACCAATTGTAAAGAACAAAAAGCAAACTGTTAAAAGATTTTTTTTCATAAAATGTTGAAATATATTTATGATTGTTTTTATGTTTTTGCAAATGTACATCTTTCTTATCAATAACAAAAAAAAACGTGAATTATTACCCCGACGAATTCGTTAAGGTATATTTTTTGTACTTTTGCAATTGTTGCAAAAAATCATTTAAGAATATTCGACTTATGAAGAAACAGTTATTTCATTTGATATTGGCAAGTTGCTTACTGATAACAAATTTTATCCTTGCACAAAAAAATGATTACCCCACAAAAAAAGTAAACGGAACAGATTATTATATCTATACAGTTGAAGCCAGCGAAGGTCTTTATGCCATCGGACGAAAGTTTGATGTCACATTGGATGAAATTACAATTGCAAATCCTGAAGTAAAGGATGGGCTAAAACTGGGACAAACAATACTTATTCCCATTCATAAAAATCAAACTTCAAAATCTGAAAATACTGACAATCTGAAATTCATAGAACATAAAGTAGAAAAAAAACAAACTCTCTTTGCCATTAGTCGTCTTTACAATATAAGTCAGGAGGATATTATTAAATACAATCCAGATGTTGAAGAAGGATTACAAACCGGTTCAGTTCTCAAAATACCTGTAGCAAAAACCAACAAAAAAACTGAAATTCAACAAGTTGAGAAAACAATAACTGAACCAATAAAAAGCCCTGAAAAATTAAAATTAAAAAGACATATCGTTCTAGCAAAGGAAACTTTGTATTCGATAAGTAAGCTGTACAACGTTGAAATTGACAAAATAGTAGAATTAAATCCGGGTGTTGATAAAAATCTTAACATTGGAACGGAGTTGATAATACCGGATGAAGAAAACAATATTAAACATGTTGCTACAACTCAAGATAAAACCGTAAATAAACCTACCGCGAGTATAAGTTTTGATAATATTTTTAAAATAATTGAATCAGCTTTTAATTCGGAGGACTCTAAGACACTCAGAATAGCTTTTTTACTGCCTTTTATGCTCGACTCTCCCAAATATGATGCTAGTACGGACAGATTCGTAAATTTTTATGCCGGTTCATTATTAGCATTAAAAGAAGCTAAAGAAAATGGGGCTTCTTTTCAGGTTTATACTTACGATACTGGTAAAACCGAAGATAAATTAATGTCGGTACTCTCAAATGATGAATTAAAATCAATGGACATGATTATTGGACCGGCTTATAGTAATCAAGTGTCAATGATGGCTAATTTTGCTAAAAACAATAAAATCAAGACATTGATTCCATTTTCCTCCAAAATTGCCGAAATTGATCAAAATCCTTATCTTTTTCAATTTAATCCCGGAACTGACAGTGAATTAAAATTCAGCACAGAACTGTTAAATGGGAAATATAAAAAATTGAATTTAGTTTTTGTTGAAATACCTGATATCAATTACTTTGACGATGGTAAATTATTTACAGAGAAGCTGAAAAAAAATCTGTCTAACAATAAAAGAGAATTCTCAATGTTAAATATTAATAGTTCTGACAATGTTGATTTTTCAAAGGTAATTAAAAAAGGAGTTAAGAATTTGATTATTTTCAACACGGATAAATTTGCCTATGTAAGTCCTTATATGGCAGCATTGAAAGACATCTCTATCAACAATGATGTTACTCTTTTTGAACAATACAGTTGGAAAGATCAACCTGAAAAAATAGCGCAGGGAATACGAATTTCGCCATTTGCATCAACTATGGATCAAGCGCAACTTAGCTCTTTTAATCAGAAATTTTCAAACATTTACAACTGGAATGTGTCAATTGACACCCCCAGATATGATATTCTTGGATATGACATAACATCATATTTCATTTTATTCTTAAAAGAATATGGCAATAAATTACCTGAAAAATTATCGTTAAAAAACAATTCCAACTGGATTCAATCACAACCTGAATTTCAGCGAACTTCGGAACATTCAGGATTTATCAATCAACAACTCTACTTGACAGAAGACAAAAAATATTGATTTTTTATGAAAAATTATCTGATCATTTTATTTGCATGCTTATCAACGTCCTTATTTTCACAAGTACGACTTGATCATCCCGAAATTTATATAGGCACAAGTCATGGAGTTATAGGTTCAATGGTGAGGTTTGATCCGGCAGTTTCTCAAAGCTACCTACTTGGTTATAATGGTGGATTAGTTTTTCGGTATATTGCAGAAAAAAATGTGGGAATGCAGCTCGAACTAAACTATTCTCAACGTGGTTGGTCAGAAAGCACTTTAAATTACGAACGACAACTTAATTATATCGAAATGCCTTTTATGACTCATATCTATGTTGGACATAAATCGCGCGTCTTTCTTAATTTAGGGCCAAAAATATCTTATCTTATATCTGAAAAAATCAACATAAATTCTACTGTCAATTCTACTGAAGTACAACATACTACAGCAGTTCAAAATCCATTTGATTATGGTTTATGTTCAGGACTGGGTTTACTCTTCAATATCAAGGGGAATATTATACAACTTGAAACAAGAGCAAACTTTGGTTTAAGTGACATTTTTTCAAACAAAAAAATAGATTATTTCGACACATCAAACAATATTAATTTGTCTGTAAATCTGGCATGGATGTTACAAATCAAATAATTAACAGTTGTGCATTTTTATTTCCGTCAAAAGTTCGACAATTTCCACCTATTTTTGATCACTATTGACATACCACTTTCTATTGAAAATTATATCTTTATAGAGTTAAAACATTCTTTTTTTGTTAAAATGTATCTAATTAAGCTTTGCATGCAATAAATTGGTCGACCAATCAAATATATTTTTGTACCTTTGCATATACAAAACAAAATAAAATCATTTATTATGAAGACAAACTATGAGATTCGTTACGCATCACATCCCGAAGATGCAAAGAATTATGACACTAACAGATTACGCAAAGAATATCTGGTTGAAAAAATATTTACAGCGAATGAAGTAAATATGGTATACACCCTTTACGATCGTTTAGTAGTTGGTGGTGCAATGCCAGTGAATGAAGTACTTACACTCGAAACGATTGATCCGCTCAAATCTGATTTTTTCCTTACACGTCGTGAATTTGGGACATTTAATGTAGGCGGAGCCGGTAAAATAACTGTGGATGGAATTGTATTTGAATTAGGTTACAAAGAATCCTTATACCTTGGATCAGGCGACAGAACTGTTACATTCGAAAGTATAGACGCTGCAAACCCTGCAAAATTCTATTTTAATTCAGCTACAGCTCACAAAAATTGTCCTGATAAAAAAATTACTAAAGCTAATGCTTTGTTAATGGAATTAGGTTCATTGGAAGCATCTAATCATCGGAATATCAACAAAATGTTAGTTTCACAGGTATTGGAAACATGTCAGTTGCAAATGGGTATGACCGAACTTGCTCCGGGTAGTGTTTGGAATACAATGCCAGCTCATACACACAGTCGTCGTATGGAAGCTTATTTCTATTTCGAAGTACCAGAAGGAAATGCTGTTTGTCACTTTATGGGCGAACCAACCGAAACCAGACATATCTGGATGAAAGGCGACGAAGCTGTTATTTCTCCTGAATGGTCTATTCACTCAGCCGCAGCAACGAGCAATTATACCTTTATTTGGGGTATGGCAGGTGAAAACCTTGATTATGGCGATCAGAATTTCTTTAAAAATACAGATCTAAAATAATTCTGAATAGTTGATTGGTTAATATCTTTCAAACTTTATGAACTTTACAAACTTTATAAACTCAATAAATTATGAATCCATTTGAATTAAAAGGAAAAATTGCTCTGATAACCGGAGCATCTTATGGTATTGGTTACGCTATTGCTACAGGTTATGCAAAAGCAGGTGCAACGATTGTTTTTAATGATATCAATCAGGAATTAGTTGACAAAGGACTTGCTGCATATACTGCCGATGGAATTAAAGCTCACGGATATGTTGCCGATGTTACCAACGAAGATCAGATTAACGCATTGGTTGCTAAAATAGAAAAGGAAGTCGGTGTCATTGATATTTTAGTGAATAATGCCGGTATTATTAAACGTATTCCTATGCACGAAATGAGTGCAAAAGATTTCCGTCAGGTAATCGATATTGATTTAAACGGTCCTTTTATTGTTGCAAAAGCAGTCCTACCCGGAATGATGAAAAAAAGAGCCGGAAAAATCATCAATATATGTTCAATGATGAGCGAATTAGGTCGTGAAACAGTATCAGCTTATGCAGCTGCAAAAGGCGGTTTAAAAATGTTAACAAGAAACATTGCTTCTGAATATGGTGAATTCAATATTCAATGTAATGGCCTCGGACCAGGTTATATTGCCACTCCCCAAACCGCTCCATTGCGCGAAGAAGGACATCCTTTCAACTCATTTATTATCGCAAAAACTCCTGCTGCACGCTGGGGAACTCCTGAAGATTTAATGGGACCTGCTATATTCTTAGCATCTAATGCCTCTGACTTTGTAAACGGTCACGTTTTATATGTAGATGGTGGTATATTAGCTTATATCGGGAAACAACCAAAATAATTGATAATTGAAAATTCACAATTAATAATTATGAAAAAAACTGGATTTTTATTATTTGCTTCACTCCTATTCATTTCAGGTGTTTATGCAAAGAAATCTATTGTCATTTCAAACTCATTGAATTTCGATAGAAATGCAGAAATGGTAGAAATAAAAACCTGTGCACTGAAAGCTGATTTTAAAACAAAATCTTATGTTTTAAAAAATGAAAAGAATCAGGAAGTCCCTTATCAGCTAATATCAACTGATAAAAATAAACAAATCCTGATTTTACAGGCAGATGTAAAAGCAAATAGTTCTTCAACTTACACGTTGACAGAAGGGAAACCAGCAGTAGTAAATGCAAAAACTTTTGCGGGTTTCATTCCTGAACGTCTCGATGACTTTGCATGGGAAAATGATATCGCAGCATATCGTATGTTCGGACCTGCATTAGCTGTCGAAAAACCAAGCAATGGTGTTGACTTTTGGGCAAAAAGAACTGATAAATTAGTAGTAAAACAACGGTATAAAGACGAGTTAGAAAATGGTATTACTTACCATGTTGATAACGGAAACGGACTTGATTTTTATAAGGTAGCTCACACTTTTGGTTGTGGTGGTATTGCACCCTATGCATCTGACAAATTATGGGTTGGTGACTATTATAACCATTACAAGGTGTATGAAAATGGACCATTACGTTCTGTTTTTTCATTGATTTATGACTCAGTAAAGGTTGACAATGAGTTTTATAAAGAAATCTTTACTGTTACGGTTGATGCCGGTTCAATAATGAACAAAGCCGAAGTGAAATATATTGGTAAAGGCAATAATATAAGCAGTTTAGCGACTGGAATTTTCTTACACGATGTGAAAGATAATTTAAAAACAGATCTTGCGAATGGCACTATTGCCTATGCAGAGAACGCTGTTTCGAACGCAGGATTGCCTTCGGGACGCAATTATGTCGGCGTTTTCGCACCACAGAAAAATGTAATTGAATCAAAAGAAATGGATAACAACGCTTTATTACTTTCAAGCTATAAAACCGGTAAGATTTTCACTTATTATTTTGGAGGTGGCTGGAGTAAATGGCATTTTCCAACAGATAATGATTGGTTTGAAGCGGTTAAAAATTTCAGCCTTGCTAAGAATAATCCGCTTAAAGTAAAAATAAAATAATTACTTTTGAATTAACAATTAAAATCCCTGTTTTCATTAGAATTCAGGGATTTTTTTCATTCACTCAAAATGCTTAATTTTGTAACTAAAATTTCTTATTTTAAAAGATATGATTATACTGCAAATTGAAACTTCCACCAATGTTTGTTCCGTAGCATTAAGCGAAAACGGTCAATGTATTTTTTCAAAATCTAATTCTGATGGTATGAATCATGCCGCCTTATTAAGCGTTTTTATAGCTGAAGCAATGGAAGTTTTAAAGCCAGAGGCTAAAAAGTTAGATGCAGTAGCTGTTAGCTCAGGTCCGGGTTCGTATACAGGTTTACGTATAGGCGTTTCTACTGCAAAAGGCCTGTGTTATGGCTTCGAAATTCCGTTAATTGCAATTAGCACATTGGAAGTATTAACAGCTGAAGCATTGAAACAGGTCGAAAATAGAAAAATTGCCCTTTTTTGTCCAATGATAGATGCACGCAGAATGGAAGTATATGCTGCTTTTTATGACGGAAAGGGGGAAATAAAACGGGAAATTTCAGCTGATATCATTACTTTAGATTCATACGATGAAATACTTGTAAATCAACCTGTTTACTTCTTCGGCAATGGGGCAGAAAAATGCAAAACAACCATTAACCACCCAAACGCACATTTCATTGATAATTTAGTTCCGTTGGCAGTGAACATGATTCCTTTTGCTGAAAAAGCTTTTGTAGAAAAGAAGTTTGTGGATGTAGCCTATTTCGAACCTTTCTACCTCAAAGAATTCCAAACAACTACACCTAAAAGACAATAAGAGTTTTAAAGAATAGAACACAAATAACGCAGATTACCGCAAACAAACACAATTTTGGATTGTCAAATATCAGACAGATAAAGAAATCTAATTTTGCGAAAATTTGTGATTATTAGCGTCATTTACGTTCTATTTCTTATGTTCAAAGCTCCTCCTTCTACAACTCAAATTCCTGCCCTGCTTCTGGAATTTCAATATCATGAAAACCAACCGTTTTCAATTCTTCCATGTATTTTTGTTGTACTTCGTAGTCGCCATGCACTAAAAAGGTTTTCTTGATTTCTTTTGTATCCTGACAGCTCAGGAACGATTTCATTTCATTATAATCACCATGACCTGAAAAAGCTTCAATTTTTTCAATACTGGCATTAACCTCATGCATGTCACCGAAAATAGAAATAAAACGCAATCCCGGCTCCTGAATACGAGCACCCAACGAACTTGGAGTACAATATCCCACCATCAAAATGGTATTTCGCCAATTTGAAATATTATTGGCAATATGATGTTTTACCCTTCCGGCTTCGGCCATTCCCGACGAAGAAATAATGATACAGGGTTTTTCGTAAGCATTCAAGGCTTTTGATTCATCTACATTTTTAATATAATGCAATGAATTAAAACCAAACGGATCAGGATCAAATTTCAATACTTTTTTAACATCATCATTCATTCCATCTACATGCAAACGGAAAATATCGGTTGCGTTTACCGAAAGAGGACTATCAACAAATACATCAATTTTTGGCAATAATCTTTTGTTATACAGATTATTGAGAACGAAAACAATTTCTTGAGTACGACCTATCGAAAACGATGGAATGATTAATTTTCCACCTTTTGTAACACAGGTTTGTTCCACTATTCGTAATAAATCTTCTTCTGATTCTTTATCGGTCGAATGCAAACGATCACCATAAGTAGATTCGGTAATCAGATAATCACATTGAGGAAATGCAGTTGGCGGATGTATAATTCTGTTATGCGGACGACCAATATCACCGGTATAAGCCAAATGTACTTTTTTACCATCCTCTAAAAGTTCAAGGTTAACTACTGCCCCACCCAGCATATGTCCGGTATGAGTGAATTTTACATTAATTTTATCGTTAATATAAAACCTTCTGTCGAATGCTACACCAATAAACAATTCCATACATTTTTCTGTATCTTCTTGAGTATATATTGGTTGCACAGGCGATAAGCCTTGTTTTATTCTTTTTTTATTAAACCATTTATTATCTAATTCCTGAATATGACCACTATCGGCCAACATAATAGAGCAAAGATCTCGTGTGGCATTCGTACAAATTACAGAACCCCGAAATCCTTCACGATACAGAAAAGGAATTAGACCAGAATGATCAATATGAGCATGAGAAAGAATAATATAATCAATTGTTGCCGGATCGAACATGAGATTCCTGTTCAATGAGTCTGTTTCCAAACCTTTACCCTGAAACATACCACAATCCAGTAAAATTTTTTTACCTTCATTGGTGGTTACCAAATGCTTACTACCGGTTACCTGACGGGCGGCGCCGATGAATTTTATTTTCATACGATACTGATTTTTTTTAAACCCCTAACCCCTAAGGGGAAAAGAAGTTAGTATTGATTAATTTATGTTTTTTCAAAAGAATAAAGAATTCCAAAACTACACAATCCATTTCACAAATCCAACGTATTTATTAAAATTTTGGAATAAATAATTTGACAGTACATATTTTTAGAATATACAATACATTATTATTCAAATACAACATTTGCATTACTAAAAATGATAAAATGATAGACTAAATAAAGCTAATTTTGCCATCTCTGCATTGCAAAATGGAAAAATATAGTTACTTTTGTGACAAATTAAAAGTACAGTGGAGTCGTTTTATAAAACCCATAAATATTTAGTTGAACATGTACAATCTCCGGTAAGACGGATGTTGATGGATGAAATAGATTGGAGCCAGCGTTTAATCGCAATAAAAGGCAGCCGTGGAGTTGGGAAAACAACCTTTTTACTCCAGTTTGCCAAAGAAAAATTCGGTACCGACCGTTGCTGTTTATACATCAATTTCAACAATTTTTATTTCACCGAACATACCTTAGTTGAATTTGCAGCTGATTTTTGTGCTCAGGGAGGAAAAACCTTGTTGCTCGATCAGACCTTTAAATATGAGAACTGGTCAAAAGAATTAAGAGAATGCTATGACCGTTTTCCCGAATTGCAAATCATTTTCTCAGGTTCTTCGGTAATGCGTTTAATCGAAGAAAATGATGATTTAAAAGATATTGTATCTTCGTATAATTTGAGAGGATTCTCGTTCAGGGAATTTTTAAACTTACAAACAGGAAAAAACTTTCAAGCATATAATTTAACTGATATTTTAGAAAATCACGCAGAGATAGCTCAGAAGATATGCAAACAGGTAAAACCGCTTGATTATTTTCAGGCATACTTACATCATGGTTATTATCCTTTTTTTCTGGAGAATAGAAATTTTCTTGAAAATTTACTGAAAACCATGAATATGATGTTGGAGGTTGATATTTTGCTTATCAGACAAATTGAGTTGAAATATCTGTCGAAAATCAGAAAGTTACTTTATTTATTGATGAACAGTACACCTGGAGCTCCCAATATAAGTCAATTGAGCAAAGAAATTGAGACTTCACGGGCAACCATTATGAATTACATTAAGTACCTGAAAGATGCACGTTTATTAAATACTTTGTATACCGAAGGAGATGAATATCCGAAAAAACCAAATCAGGTGTATGTCCATAATACCAATCTGATGTATGCGGTAAGTCCGGAGAGTGTAGATCAACTAGCTGAACGTAAAACTTTTTTTTACAACGCATTGCATGCCAGGCACAAAGTAAATATGTGTAAATTCAATCTGGATTTCTGTATTGATCAGCAATATCATTTCAAATGCAGCAATAAACCGGAAACCGGAAAATCGTATTCTAAAGTGATTTACGCAGCCGATGAAATTGAAGTAGGGAGTAAAAATGTAATTCCGTTGTGGCTATTCGGATTCCTATATTAAAACCCCAAGCCCATTAAGGGGTTTTATTTATTAAATGAGATTCAAAACCTTAAAATAATTTAAAATAAACCAATACTAACTTTTACTCCTCGCAATTTATCCCGACTTATCGGGAGGGATTGGGGATAATTAAATATAAAACAAAAACAAATAATTAATACAAACATCTCTTGCTCCCGTTACACTATTTTTCCCTTTTTCTTTCTCCATTTGAAGAAAGTACCCAAAGGGCGATAGAGGTCGGGGTCGGGGGTCTAAATTATCAAAAAATGGCTAAATCTAAAAAATTTTTAACCTGTGATGGTAATCAGGCTGCTGCACATATAGCATATATGTTCAGCGAAGTAGCTTCTATTTATCCTATCACACCATCGTCAACTATGGCAGAATATGTTGACGAATGGGCTGCGGGTGGTCGCAAAAACATTTGGGGCGAGAAAGTTCAGGTTCAGGAAATGCAATCTGAAGGTGGTGCTGCAGCTGCAATGCACGGTGCTTTACAAGCAGGTGCTTTATCTACAACTTTCACTGCTTCTCAGGGTTTATTGCTAATGGTTCCTAACATGTATAAAGTTGCCGGCGAATTGCTTCCCGGAGTTTATCATGTTTCAGCTCGTGCTTTAGCTTCACATGCTTTATCAATCTTTGGTGACCATCAGGATGTAATGGCTGTTCGTCAGACTGGATGTGCCATGTTTGCCACAGGTTCGGTTCAGGAAGTAATGGATTTGGCTGCTATTGCTCACCTTGCTGCTATTAAAACACGCGTGCCATTCGTACACTTCTTCGATGGCTTCCGTACTTCACACGAAATTCAAAAAATTGAACAAATTGATCAGGAAGATTTAATTCCATTAATCGATCAGGAAGCATTGACCGAATTCCGTCAACGTGCATTAAATCCGGAACATCCGGTTGCTCGCGGAACAGCACAGAATCCCGATGTCTATTTCCAGGCACGCGAAGCTTGTAATCCTTTCTACGATGCTATTCCCGCTGTTGTAGAAGAATATCTTGAAAAATTAGCTACCGTTACAGGCCGTAAATATGGTTTATTTGATTATTACGGAGCTCCCGATGCTGATCGTGTTGTTATTGCAATGGGATCTTCAACCGAAGCTATTCGTGAAGGCATTGACCATTTGAATGCAAACGGCGAAAAAGTTGGATTAATTTCGGTTCACCTTTATCGTCCATTCTCTGCAAAACATTTCTTAGCAGTACTTCCTAAAACAGCTAAACGTATTTGTGTACTTGACAGAACAAAGGAACCCGGAGCTACCGGCGAACCATTGTATCTTGATGTTAAAGATGTTCTTTATGGAACTGAAAACCAACCAACAGTTGTTGGAGGTCGTTATGGTTTATCATCAAAAGATTTTACACCTTCTCAGGTATTAGCCATTTACGAAAACCTGGCAATGAATGAACCTAAAAATCATTTCACTGTAGGTATTGTAGATGATATTACCTTTACTTCACTTCCATTGAAAGAAGAAATTTCATTAGGTGGCGAAGGAATTTTCGAAGCTAAATTCTATGGTTTAGGTGCTGATGGTACTGTAGGAGCTAATAAAAACTCTATAAAAATTATTGGTGACAATACCGATAAATACTGTCAGGCATATTTCGCTTACGATTCAAAGAAATCGGGTGGATTTACCTGTTCACACCTTCGTTTTGGTAATACGCCTATTCGTTCTACTTATTTGGTAACGACTCCTGATTTTGTGGCTTGTCACGTTCAGGCTTATCTGAATTTATACGATGTAACAAAAGGGTTAAAGAAAAACGGAACTTTTCTGTTGAATACCATTTGGAATGCAGAAGAAGTACAACGCAATTTACCCAATAAAGTAAAAAAATATCTTGCAAAAAATAATATCAGTTTATATATTATTAACGCAACATATATTGCTGAAGAAATTGGTTTAGGAAATCGTACTAACACTATTCTTCAATCGGCATTCTTCAAAATTGCTAACGTAGTTCCTTTCGAATTAGCTGTTGAAAAGATGAAATATGCTATCAACAAATCGTATGGTAAAAAAGGCGAGGATGTTGTAAAGAAAAATTATGCAGCTGTTGATCGTGGTGGCGAATATACTAAAGTTGATGTGTTACCTGAATGGGCTGACCTTTCGGTGAATGTTGAAGCTACTACTGATATTGTTCCGGCATTTATCAATGATGTCGTTCGTCCAATCAATGCTCAGGCAGGTGATGATCTTCCTGTATCTGCATTCAAAGGTCGTGAAGACGGAACATGGGATCAGGGAACTTCTAAATATGAAAAACGCGGTATTGCTTCCTTTGTTCCTGTTTGGAACTCAGAGAACTGCATTCAATGTAATCAATGTGCTTATGTTTGTCCTCACGCTGTAATCCGTCCGTTTATTTTGGATGAAGCTGAACAAGCAAAAGCTCCTTTTACCGATATGTTGAAAACAAACGGGAAACAATTTGCAGGAACTACTTTCCGTATCCAGGTAGATGTACTTGACTGTACCGGCTGTGGTAATTGCGCAGAAGTTTGTCCGGGTAACAGAGGCAACAAAGCATTGAGCATGACTCATATCGATTCACAATATCCAAATCAGGCTAACTGGGAATTTTGCTCAACGGAAGTTAAATCAAAACAACATTTGGTAGATACTAAAGCAAACGTAAAAAATTCGCAATTGGCTACGCCATTGTTTGAATTCTCGGGTGCTTGTGCCGGTTGTGGTGAAACTCCTTATGTAAAACTGGTTACTCAACTTTTTGGTGATCGTCAGTTGGTGGCTAATGCTACCGGTTGTAGTTCTATTTATTCAAACTCTGCTCCTTCTACCCCTTATACCACCAACGATGAAGGTCGTGGACCAGCTTGGGCTAACTCTTTATTCGAAGATAATGCTGAGTATGGTTTGGGAATGGTGTTTGCTTACGATAATATGCGCGAGCGTCTGGTTCGCCTAATGACTGAAGCACTTGCTGCCGATTGTTGTTCGGAAGAATTAAAAGCATTGTTTACCGAATGGCTTGAAAAACGCGACGATGCCAACGAAACTATCGTGCTGGAACGCAAAATCACTCCTTTGGTAAAACAGGGAACCTGTTCACAATGTAAAGATATTGCAGGTATTACACAATACCTTGTAAAACAATCGCAATGGATTATTGGTGGTGATGGATGGGCTTATGATATCGGCTTCGGTGGATTAGACCATGTAATTGCTTCAGGTAAAAATGTAAATATCCTTGTGTTGGATACCGAAATTTATTCGAATACAGGTGGACAAGCTTCCAAATCAACTCCGGTAGGGGCTGTAGCTAAATTTGCTGCTTCAGGTAAACGTGTTCGCAAAAAAGACTTGGGTATGATTGCTGCCACTTACGGTTATGTATATGTTGCTCAAATTGCCATGGGTGCCAATCAGGGACAAACCCTGAAAGCTCTTCGCGAAGCGGAAGCTTATGATGGACCATCTATCGTAATTGCTTATTCTCCTTGTATCAGTCATGGATTGAAAGCAGGAATGGGAATGGCGCAAAACGAACAAAAACGTGCTGTAGAATGTGGTTACTGGCATTTATATCGTTATAATCCAACACTTGCAGAAGAAGGCAAAAATCCTATGATAGTAGATTCGAAAGAACCGGAATGGGATAAATTCCAGGAATTCCTACAAGGTGAAGTACGTTACACTTCGTTAATGAAACAATTCCCTGCAGAAGCAAAAGAATTATTTGTTGCGGCTCAGGAAAATGCTAAATGGCGTTACGATGGTTATAAACGGATGGCTGATCAACAGTTTTAATGTAAAATTAAGAATTAATAATTAATAATTAAGACCGTTCCTGAATTGGAGCGGTCTTTTTTTTGTATATATTAGTCTCGAAAAACAATTTTGCTCTATTTAAAAATAAAACCTTATTTTTGTAATATCAAAAAAATAATTTTGAATATGAAAAAAATAATTTTGAGTTTATGTGGACTTTTTATAGTCTCACTATTTTGTGGATATGCGCAAGATAGTACCCCAACCGATTTACCCAAAGTAAAAGTAACTGAAAGTGAGAAAACGCTCAACACACAATGGCAAGGCAAGCGCGTGGCTTTTCTTGGCGATTCGATGACAGATAAACGCCGTGTAGGGACTACTTGTGTATATTGGGAGTATCTGACGGAATTGATGGGAATCGAACCCTTTGTTTATGGAATCAATGGAAATCAATGGGATGGTATTTATAAACAAGCGGTTAAACTAAAAGAAGAAAAAGGCAGTGATGTAGATGCAATATTGATTTTTGCCGGGACAAATGATTATAACAGCTCATTGGCATTAGGTGAATTTTTTGATGAATCGATGAAAAAAGCGTATCGCAACGGGTCAGACATGATGCTTAAATACAGAACTCCGATTATGAATGACACTACATTTTGCGGGCGTATTAATAAAGCAATGTCCTTTCTCAAAAACAATTTTCCACAGCAACAAATCATTCTTCTAACTCCAATCCACAGGGGCTATGCTAAGTTTAACGAAAAGAATGTGCAACCGGATGAAAATTTCTCAAACAAAAAAGGATTGTTTATCGACTCTTACGTTGACGCCCTGAAACAAGCATCTACCAACTGGGCAGTTCCACTTATTGATCTCTATTCTATCAGTGGTCTTTATCCTTTAGCCGATGCTCAAATTCAATATTTCCATAATGCAAAAACAGACAAATTGCATCCCAATGCAGCGGGTGATTATCGTCTGGCAAAAACAATACAATATCAGTTATTATCACTGCCATCTACTTTTACAACACCAGCAAATTAAAAAAAAGGTGACCTTGTCACAACGCACTATACTTTCTTTTAACCAGTTGTCCTAAATACAATTTATTGACAACGAATCAAATGCTGAAAGATAAACTTCAGTAATACCAACTGCAACTTAAAACAAACCTAAGGTAGTATTACTATACTACTATGGTATGACATTGCTTCAAACAAATTATATCAATGAAAAATTGAACCCTATTGTTTGTGCAAACGGTATAACATATTTTTGTTGTGATGTTTAGTAAAAAAACAATGGATAAAAGGATCACTACTAAACTTCAATTTAGAGATAAATTGTAGACATCAAAAACAATTATTACACATAAAATACATCATTCATGCATATAATTGACATTCTCATTTTTATAATATACATGATATCAATGCTCGGGGTTGGTATCTACTTTCTAAAACGTAACAAATCACAAGAGGACTATTATGTTGGAGGTAGAAAAATGACTTCGGTTCATATCGGATTATCGGTTGTGGCAACGGATGTAGGAGGTGGATTTTCAATTGGATTAGGCGGATTGGGCTTTTTAATTGGCCTCTCGGGCAGTTGGATGCTTTTTACTGGACTTATTGGTGCTTGGGTAAGTGCTATCTTTCTCATTCCAAGAATATACCCTCTGGCAAAAAAGCATAACTTTTTAAGTTTTCCACAAATTCTAAATCATTATTACGACAATAAAGTAGCTCTTATCGCAGGCATTATTTCGTTGATTGGTTATATTGGTTTTACCAGCTCTCAGGTATTAGCCGGTGCTAAATTAGCAGCTGCCACATTTCCTTCCATTACCATTTTAGATGCAGTTTTATTAATGGGAGTCATTGTAATTGGTTACACGGTGCTTGGCGGACTTAAAGCGGTTATTTATACCGATACCATTCAATGGATTATCCTTATGGTAGGGTTAATATTTATCGGAATCCCCTTAGGTTTCATCAAAGTTGGAGGTTGGGATGCTGTACAAACTTATTTACCCGACAACTTTCTAAGTCTTACCAATATCAGTTTTGTTCAATTTATAAACTGGCTCATTACCATCGTCCCCATTTGGTTTGTAGGCATGACCTTGTATCAACGAATTTATGCTTCGAAAGATGAAAAGACCGCAAAAAAAGCCTGGTTTCTGGCCGGACTGTTTGAATGGCCGATAATGGCTTTTATGGGAATTACCTTAGGATTGTTGGGCAGAGTAGCTTTTGAACAAGGAATGTTTACTGAGTTTGGTTATGCTCCGGGCAGTCCCATAGATGAAGAAATAGGGTTGCCGCTACTACTTACACATATTTTCCCGGTCGGATTAATGGGCTTGCTAATGTCATCCTATTTTTCGGCAATAATGTCAACGGCCGATAGTTGTTTAATGGCAGCATCGGGTAATTTTACGACTGATATTTTAAAACTCTCCGCTAAAAACTCTCGAGCTATCAGATATTCACAATTAGCAACACTGGTTATCGGAGTACTGGCCATTCTTCTGGCTACAAAAATGCAAAATGTACTTGAATTAATGTTATATTCTTATGCTTTTATGGTTTCCGGATTATTTGTACCGGTTTTAGGGACTATGTTTTTGAAAAAACCGTCCTCAAAAGCGGCATTGTATTCAATGCTTTTTGGGGGAGGAACTACTTTGCTCCTTATATTATCCGAAATAAAATTACCATTAGGTTTAGATGCAAATATCTTTGGCATAACACTTTCGGCACTTATTTTTATTTTTATTCAAGTATTTCAAAAAAAGAAATCGTAGCATTTTAAAAATTGACAATTCCTCATTAACCATTAATATTAAAGTATAGAAAGACGGCTCCACTCCGGGCAGTTTTTTTATGCTACTCAGCCCCCCAACCCCCTAAAGGGGGAGTCCTGGGGCATTAATCAAAGTTAACTCTTAAATAAATTATTGTTGTTGTTTGCTTTATGGAAAATTTCCTACATGTTTATGATAAAATTGCTATTCAAAAACAACTGTATCAGTGCTAGTAGTTACGCAGTTTTTTTTATGCCTCCGCCCTTCATAATTAAGTACTTTTATAATGGTTTACAAATAATTAGTTTATTTTTTGGTGTTGTTAAATAGAGTTTGTAAATTTGCGGGATGTGAAATTCATTTTCATATAACTAAAATTCAAAACTTTAGGATTTACATTAAAATCTAATAATATGAAACTCGAAAAAATACTTGACAATTTAAATTCATTTGAAAAGAATTCATTTTTAAAAATTATTGATGGGATCATTGCTAAATCTCCAAAAAATAGAAAAGAAGTTGATAAAATACTTAGTGAATCAAGTCGTGATCTAAAAAATATAGATAACATCAATATTTCAAAAGTATTTAATTTTATTGAAATTGAATTTACAGAGTATTTAAAATCAGAATTTGCAAATACAATGTCACAATTTGATATCCTTACAGATATCATTTCTAGAGATGGTAATTGTATTATGAAACAAGAATGGTTTGCAAGATTATATGAAAATGAATTAACGAACTTTGACAAAAAACTTAAAGCATTTGAAAAATCAATTATTGATGAGAAGTCAGAAATAGAGAAATCAAGAAGAAGAGATTATTTAATCTATAAGGCATGTTTGTATACTGCATATAATAATGACAGAGATAATAATCTGGAAAATAAAATCACCTCAGATGAACAATCAATACTTTTTACCCTTTCACAACAGTTATGCTTGTCACAAGAAGAAATGAAGCTTATCAACTATTTGATAATCCCTGTAAAAAAATTACAAATCGATACTGTAATTAATGAATTAAAATGTTTGGGAGTCCTATTTTATTCTAAAAAAACAAATACAATTTACATTGCCGATGAAGTTGTAAAAGTACTACGTAAAATAAGAGGGAAAGAAATAGCTAACAAGTATTTCAGACGTGTTTTAAAACTCCTTCGGGAACCTCAGTTAAATTTAATCTGCAAACGACATAATATTGACTGGCGACTTCCAATTGACAAAAAAATAAAAGAAATAATAACTGAAGGTATATCATTTTCGGGAGTTCTTATTGATGATATGCATAAAGAAGGCACCAAAATAACCGAGAAGAAAAAAGCAATATATGATTTATGCGACCTTGGATTAAAAATTAATCCACCTCTCAAAGGGCAAACCATTGAGGAAAAAATCAATAATTTGATCAAATACTTTGATGATATAGAACGTGATGAAAAAATTGGTATTTCTGTTGATGGATATGAAAAATTATTGACTGAAACTGGAGAAGTATTAACGGAATTAAACAAGCAGATAAAAATCGAATTCGAATTACAGGAAGAAAATGTATTAAGTACTAGTATCTTACTTGACTACAACATCAAGCCACGGGATATTCTGGAAATAATATCAAGCACTGATCTTGAAAATTTCTGCAAAATAAAAAATATAAAAACCAGAGGTGATATCATTTCAAATATACTTGATGTCTACAAGGATGCTGAAAATTTATATCTTGAAAATTACGAACATATAGGAAATCGAGATTTCAATGAATTAAAAGAAAACGGAATTGTAATTAAAGAAAGTGAACTGGGAATAAAGTTTGAAGATCTTACAAAAACTATTTTTACTAAATTAGGATTCAATGTTGATGAGAAATTACGTAAAAAATTAAATACTGCTAATGATAAAATTGACATACTTATCAATCTTGGTAATAACGAATTGATTTTAGTAGAATGTAAAACAGTCAAGGAAAGCGGTTTTAATAAATTTAGTTCAGTTTCACGACAAATGAAATCATATTTTAAATTGATTGAGCATAATAATTTCAAAGTATCAAAATCACTGCTTATAGCTCCTGAATTTTCGGATGATTTTATTAATGAATGTGGGTTAGATTATGAAATAAATTTATCCTTGATTAAAGCCTCAACTCTAATCAATATTCTTTCCGGTTTTAAAAATTCAAAACACAAGCAATTCCCTCTTAATTTATTAATGAAAGATGTTTTGATTCAAGAAGAACGAATCTTAAAAGCTATTTGTAAATAATCGATTCAAAATTCAATGAATATCAACCTCCCCCCTCGTTTGCAACGAAGTGTAAATGGCTGAGCGTTTGTAACCCCCTGTTAGCGAGGATTGTAAGCCGTACCTTTAGAAAAGAGAAGATAGCCTTATTTTTGAGAGTTGAAGATGGCACAGATTGTATACTTGCGTCAGCAGGAGCTGTAATTCAGTAAAAAATTGATGAAGAAGTTAGAAAGTTTTATGAGATTTATTATACACAAGTGTCTTAGATTTTAATTAACGCTTAAATTAATAGTATTATGATACATATTTCATTAACTGATTTTATCGATTATGTTTCAAAAGTTGGGTCATCTAAATTTACCTTAGTAAATAAAATTTATTTAAGAGATGAATATCAGCCAGCTTTTGATTTCTGGAAAATATTAAGAGAAGGTATTATTGAAATTCATAAAAAAAATGAAGATAAAGATAATTTAGATAGTATTTTAATTGGTTTAACTGATAAAAAGAAGATTACTCGCTATCCTGATTTAGTAAATAAATATAAAACGTTTCTAGGTAAAAAAGTAATTAGTTGGTTTGATCCTCCTACACACGATTGGCAAAAAGATGATTTAACAATAAAGTTAAATCCAGAATTAGGACTTGAAATTAATGGAGTCCAATATGTAATTAAACTATATTTTAAATCTGAAAGCCTATCTCAAATGAAAGCAGATATTATCCTACTTCTCATGAATACAAAATTAAAGAAAGGAGTATATAAGAATGTAAATTTTGCTGTATTAGATGTCGGGAATAAAAAACTATTTGAGAAAACTAAATTAAATGAAACACATATTGCTCTTTTAGAAGGTGAAGCATTAAGTTTTATAAATATTTGGAATTCCTTAGATAATGAAGAATAATTAAATTCTCTCCCCCTCGTTACAAACGAGGGACAGAAGAAATTAAACACACACAATAAAACCGTAAAAAGAAATGTTGATTATTGACAAACCCTATATTTCCAATTTCTTAATAGAAACAATTAAGAAAAATAAGTTTTCGGTACTTGAAAATGAATTCTCAAGTATTTATAGAAAGGAAATCGGTCCTTACTTATTAAATAATGAAGAATTTATTTCAAAATTTCGAGCATCTAAAAATCCTAAACTTTATACCAGCTCTGAAAATTCAATCGGTTGGATTTCGAATAATCTTGAATACGCTAATTTGCCTGAAAAAATCAACTTATTCAAAAATAAAACGAAGTTTAGAGAGCTTACTGCTTTGATGTATCCCGATTTTTATTTTCAGGAGACTAAAATTGCGAACATTGACAAAATTAATTTTGATGAGTTACCACTCCCATTTATTATTAAACCATCAACCGGTTTTTTTAGTATGGGAGTATATAAAGTAAATAATAAGACTGAATGGGAACAAACGAAAAAGAATATTTTAGTTGAAATAAAAAAGACAGAGTCTCTTTATCCAACAGAAGTATTAGATACAAATAATTTTATAATTGAAGAATGCATTGAAGGTGAAGAGTTTGCTTTTGATGCATACTTTGATGAGCTTGGTAAGCCCGTCCTTTTAAACGCCTTCAAACACTATTTTGCATCCAGCAATGATGTGAGTGATAGAGTGTATTATACTTCAAAAGAAATAATTGAGGCATATTATCTCATTTTCACCGATTTTATGATCAAAATAGCTGAATTAGCAAAAGTGAAGAATTTCCCGGTTCATGTTGAAGTCAGGATAAATAAAGAAGGGCAGCTAATTCCGATTGAGATTAATCCCTTAAGATTTGGTGGTTGGTGTACAACTGCTGATTTGACTTTTCATGCCTTTGGGTTTAATCCATACGAATATTTTTTTAAGTCTCAAAAGCCTGACTGGAAAACGATACTGGCTCAAACAAATGATAGTTTATACAGTATTATTGTTTTGGATAATTCAACAGGACAGGACGCTAAAACAATTAAATCATTTGACTATGACCGTCTTTCTTTAGGATTTTCTACTATACTCGAAATCAGAAAAGTCAATTATAAAGAGTATCCTGTTTTTGGATTTCTTTTTGTAGAAACTAGATTTAATGCATTTTCAGAACTTGAAAAAATTTCAAGATCAAAATTGACCGAATATATAAATGTTTAATTGCTATATGGTAATTCTTCATATATCCGATTTATTAAGACCAACCTCTCCCTCGTTTGCAGACGAGGGGGAGAGTGACAAATCACGAAACGATTAAACAATGTGGTATCAAGAATTACATAATAATAACATAATCAAATGGAGACACCTGAAAATCTAATCAAAGAGTAGGGAGCGGATGCCAAAAAGCTTAAGAGTAGGCAAAAAAAAATCAATTATTTTCATGAAAAAAGTTTTTTATTTCGTCGCGGTTGTTGCGTTAATTTCTTTATCTAGTTGTTCTACTGAGTGTACATGTACTATGAGCGCTACAGGTGAAGGATCGGAGTATATCCCAACTACTACAACTACATTTACTGCAAAATCAAAATGTAGTGAAGGAAATACAACCACAACTTCTGGAGATCTTACAATTACAACGGTTTGTAAGTAAAAAAGGAAACAATAGAAACTATGAAAATAGTTTCTATTGTTTCAAATATTATTAAAATGAAAGTAGAAAAAAATATATTTATTCAATATTTATTAGGTATTGTTTTTATTGCATCGGGAATTACAAAACTTTTGTCCATTGATGACTTTCAGGTTTTTATATACAGTATGAATATTATTAACCTAAACTTATCTATGATTCTGACACGAATAATCATCGGGGTTGAATTATCAATCGGTTTATTATACTTAATCAGAATCTATCCAAAGTCTATTTCCTATATAACTTTGGGCCTAATGATAATTTTCACAATATTTACAATTTACCTCGAAATAAGTGGCTCAACGGAAGATTGTCATTGTTTTGGAAATATTTTAAAATTCTCAAATACAACAACCATTCTTAAGAATATCATTATCATCTTTATGGTTATATATTCGCTTATATATAGTAAACCAAAAAAAATCAAATACAATATTTATATTTTGGTGTGCAGTTTAATCTTAGGTTTTGGAGCATCAATAGTAGTACGTCCACCTAACTTGATGTTTACAAAAGAAATTCATGCAGATAATTATTATTACAAACCAAGCATGGATAAATTTATTGCAAATAATAGCTTAACAAATAGAAAGCTAATAATCTGTTTCTTAAGTCCTAAATGTAAATATTGCCAATTAACGGCAAAGAGAATTTCGATAATTTCTGAAAAAACAAATAATTCAGATAATATTCTTTATGTCTTTTGGAAGACAGACAATGACACGGTTGATTTTTTCAAAGAAACCAAAACTCGTACATTTGAGTCCCAAAATATGAATGTTATTGAATTTTTAAAGTTGACAAATGGAACCATGCCATTAATCATTTTGTACAACAAAGGAGCTATTGAGAAAGCTTTTAGATATAAAGATTTTGACGAGTCTCAGGTAATCAAATTCTTGCAGATATAATATAAGAGTCCACTCCGAAAAAGAGTAGAACCTGCCTACAGCAGGTAGGCGCAAATAACACTGAAAATCGCAAATAATCGCAAATCTATAAATATTTATAAATCAATAGAATATCTGAATTTTATTTTGTGTTAACTTGCGTTATTTGCGTTATTTGTGTTCAAAAATTACTTTTCGGAGTACACTCATATAATAAAAGAAAATTGTTTATCCCTCCTCCCCCGTTAGCGCGGATTGTAAACCGTATCTTTAGAAAAGAGAAGATAGCCTTATTTTAAGATTTAAAGATGACACAATTCGTAAACCTGTACCAGTGGGCGTACAGTTATATTGTTTAGTCTTTTCGACAATCCACTTACCCTTTTCGAAAGTCTATTTACGGGTCAGTTTATTGAATAGACCCTGAATAGACCCTAATAATCATCTGCTTTAAACCCTGTATCATCTGCTTTAAACCCTGTATCATCTGCTTTACTCTTCATATCACATGATATGGCATCCATATCAGTTGCTTTACTCTTCATATCACATGATATAGCATCCATATCAGTTGCTTTACTCTTCATATCACATGATATAGCATCCATATCAGTTGCTTTTTGTTTCATATCACATTTTTTTACAAACACATGGTCGACTGAATAATTTCAATCGACCATGTTTCTGTATTTTGTGTCAAAAAGATCAGATATGTCTGAATGCCACTAAAAGTCCTCCGGTAATAAAAGCCATTACCCACCAAATAAATGTTATCTGCGAATAAATACTTAAGCTTTTACTTACTTTGGTTTCAGCACCATTCTTTAAATTAAATCTCCACAATAAATACGTTTCTATTAGCATTCCTAATAACGAGGAATAACCAATAAATCCATGAAAGGAAAACAGACCCTTTGTTGACCCCATAATCATTAATGTGGTAGCCGACACATCGAATATTATACCTAGAGTATAGAATAATAATACCTTGGAATTTACAACTTTCTTCTTTTGTTCTTTCACAAATCCTATTGTATAAAACAAAAGGGCAAAAAGAACAACAAAAGAACCTATCATTGCATAAGTTTTCATATTATTTTAGCTTTTAAAATTCACATTTAATTGTTGCACCGAGTTCCATTGGTTTTCCTGCCTGTCCAAAGTTTCCGCCGGAATAAAAGTAAAATGCATTGTATTCGGTATTGAACAGATTCTTAGCCCATAGTTCAAGTCCAAAAGCGCCTTTAGTTACAGCCACTTTAGTATTTATCAACGAATAAAAATTTTGTGAAATATCATTTGCTTCCGTCCAATAAATCTTACCAATTCCTGTATATTGTACCGTTGCCATTAACCCATCGATTATAGAATGTTTAAACGAATGCTGGTAAGTTCCACTCAAACTCAAGGTGTTTTGTGGAGCATAAGGCACGTATTTACCTTTGTAATCAACCGGTGTGTAAACAGGGGTTCCGATATTACTATATGATTTCAGGGTGTCGGTATAATTTTTAAACGTTGCGTTTGAATAACCGTAATTCATCAGGACACTAAATCCACTTCCCAGATTGGCATCCATCGACAATTCAAGTCCTTTACTTTCAACCTGACCGGCATTTGTTATAACGCGGCCACTGGTACTCGAAAAGATCTTGGCTAATTGCATATTATCTACGTTGATATAAAAAAGCGATATACTTGTTTTCAAATGGTCATTAAAAGTAAGGCATTGACCGCCCAATTCGTAATTCCAACTGTATTCGGGTTTATACAATATCGTATTCCGGACATCAGGGTTCTGATTGCCACCCATCATCCTATTTGTCAATAAGTCCGAAAACATTTGAACATTAAAACCACCCGTTTTATAACCGCGTGAAGCGGTTGCATATACAAATTGGCGATCAGTCCAGGCATATTTCAAGGACATTTTTGGCAAAAATTCCGTAAATGATACTGATTCATTACCCTGGAACTTAACTGTGGGAACCTGATCTATATAAGTATTATAATCAAGATCTACATTTTCATAATCCAATCTCAAACCGGCAGTAAGAGACAGACCATCCACCAAAAGATTATTATACGTTGATTGATGAAAAACGGCCACACCTTTATTATTGGTATTATAAAATCCGGGGATAGTTAAATGATAATTTTTCATATCAAGCGGACTATTCATATCTATCGTTTGTATAAAACCTGTTGCCCCAAAACTCCACTGATAATCATTTTTTGTATTCGATTTAAGATTGATTTCTTCATTAAAAGCATTTTGTTTCTGAATTTGCTCTAATGCCATATTATTTGCAGTGCTATAATCTAAATCCATTCTCATATCATCGGAATAATACTGATGAGAAGTGGTAGAACTCAATACAACATTTTTTGTTTTATATTGCAAAAACAAACTGTTTGTGATTACAGTCCTTGTGTAGGAGCTTGTATCATTGAAGTTCGGCTGAGCCACTGTATTAGTCGCTAAATCATATTTCCCATAAGGAAAAGCTCCCTGATCAACATGGTCCAGATTAAATGCATACTGTGCATTGAATTTCGGGTTGATTTTCCAGTCCAATTTTACTCGTCCACCTTCGGAAGTTAAATCATCAGCAGCTTTCCCTGTATATGCATTCGTAAAAAAGCCATTGTCATGGTTATAATATCCACTAGCCGATATACCGAAATTGTCACTCAACTTGGCGTAATGGGCCAGTTTTGCATTCACTGAGCCATAGTTTCCACCCGTAAGTGAAAGCTTTGTCCCCTGATAATTCAATGGAGAAAGTGTATAAATGTTTACGATACCCCCTTCGGCATTCCGTCCATAAAGCGTGCCTTGTGAACCCCGCAACACTTCAATTTGGCAGATATCATAAAAGTCAAAATCAAAAGTTGATTTTTCGAAATAAGGTACATTGTCGACATATAAACCCATTGACTGACCACTATTGCGGGAACCTATACCACGGATATACGAAGTTGTTGACATTGCTGATCCATAATCGGGGATAAAAAAATTAGGGACAATAGAACTCAAGTCACGAATATTCTCAATTTGATATTTATTTATCTGAAAAGTTGAAATTTTTGTTGAAGAGATGGGTGTTTGCTGGGGAGAAGTCTCTTTTAAGGAATTCACCTCAATTTCACCTAATTGTACGTTTCTTATTGAATCGGGTTTGTTTTCCGCTATACTTGTAAGCGTTGCGAATATAAATGCTATTAATATATATTTTTTATTCATTTTTTTTGTTTTATAGATAGTTCTGCCATAATTCAGCACCAAAACTCGTATGGAGGATGAAATGTCCGGCAATAAATATGATTAAGTAATAGAATTCAATCTCGATAGCTATTCGGGAGTGGTATTCTTTTTATTGAAAACAAAGAAATGGAACCTGCCTGCTGCAGGCAGGCACAGATTTTCGCTAATTAGGCGGATTTGAAAAAAGGATTTTAATTTCGACAAGTCGAAATGATTTTCAGACACTTATATATTAATCTTCTCGCCGAAGGCGAGAGAAATCCTATTTAAAATCCGTTATCTTCAGCTAGATCAGCGAAAATCAGCGTGCTATTTATTACAAATAAAATAGTAAAATTTATTATTCCATTTACTTAAGTTTCAGATAAATATATTTTATCTGAAATCATAAAAAGAACCTAAAATATTTAGCAAAAAAAAGGAGGAGGAGGACGTGAGAATTGCTCAAAAGTTAAACCATCCGAAAGCTTAAAAACAGATTGTATAAATGTCTTTTGGACTTTTACAGATTTTATTCCCGGAGATTTCAGTAATCCGGGAAAAGCCAACTCTTCATACTTAAAGTCATGATGAGTTGTAATAAAAGTACTATTATTAATCTTTTGATTGGTAGAAATCTGTAAAACGACGGCGGAATATACTTCTGGAGTTGATGGTTCGGTTTGTATTCCGGGAGCAAACAGGCATAAAAGATAGCCTATCACCATGAGAATATCAGGGATAAATGAGGCAAGTAATGCGTTTTGAAATATCAACATTTGAAAAGAATTTTTATCCGAGAAATTATATTAAATAATATCTGAATAGATTACACTTTATTTTTTAATAAAATATTTTAATAAAACACAAATGTACATATAATTGTCCAGCTTAATCTAAATAATTAAAGACTTTTATTCATAATCTGTAAAAGTGTGCTACTTATGTTTTGTATCTCAGGGCACACTGAAAGCACAAAATTTACAAAATATGTCTTTTATTAGCCATTATATAAGTGATTCATAAAATTTATTGATATGTTTTCCCTAACACTATCTGAAATGGTATAATTCAATTAATAAAGAATAAGAATAGAACCCCTACTTGCTGTAGGATAGTTCGTCTCATTGTTCATTATCTATTTTGTATCAACATTAACAACCGGACATAAAATAGCTTTAGGATATTTCATAAATACAATTGGTAGTATAGAACACTTTTTTATCCGTTTTAAATCAGACAAATAAACGGACTCCAAAAATATCCATTTAAAAAGCGCGACGTTATCACAACGCCGCGCTTTCTTTCAACTATATAAATAATTCAATTTGAGAACTATTTCACTAACGCAATTTTCAATACAGCATCATTGCTTCTTACTATATAAGTACCTTTCGCAATTCCGGTCATTTGAATATCTTTAGTAGAAGTTTTTACAATTCTACCGGTAATATCATATACATTCAATTTTATGTTATTGGCATTATGAATAGTTGTACCATCAAAGCTGACACCTTTAAGTTGTGTTACTTTTAAGTCGCTACCAAAAGAAGCAGTAATTTCGAGATAACCTAAAGTAATACCTCCACTTGAAGAAGGATTATCAATTTTTATTGTTACTGGTTCATTTAAATTTGCTGCGTAAGTTAATGTAACCAAGGTATTGCTTCCAATTGAGCCAGAAGTGGCAACTAATGAACCATTGATATACATATCAAACACTCTGGTTCCCGTTGCTGAAAGCTTTGCTGTAACGCTTTCACATTTTGAAACCATAAATTCTATTGCAGTACTTGAACTAAGTCTTATAACAGATGCAGCTGCTGCAGTAGTTTCTGTTTCGTTATCATACCAAAGTGCCTTATCACTCCCTGTATATGGTTCTTCAAATGAGATAGCATTTGTTGGAGAACTCATCCATAAAGGAATTGTATAACCTGTAGGGAAATTAGTAATCAACGGATAAGAACCACTATATCTCATATCAATAAGTTCAACTGAAACAGTATAGATTTTTTGAGTACCATCTTCAGCAGTAACGGTATATTGTACAGGACTTGAGAAATTCTGCGAACCAGATGGTGTAACATTTGCAAAAGTAGAAACGGCAATAACCGGAGTTAGAGCTGTAACATCAGTTGTATTATGTAGTTGGACCAAGATATCAGTTCCTGAAATAACCCCTAATCTATTATTAATCATTAATGAAGTTATATCACATGCGGAACTTGCAGGTGTTCTGGTAAAATTTATTGTATATACTTTTGAAGTATTATCCTGAGCAGTGACGGTAACTGTAGCAGAGCCGGGAATTGCAGACGCTTGTACGAGTACCTGATTTGAAGTAACAGCATTTACAGTAGAGCTAATTACAGGTAATCCAACATAAGCATAAGGTAAAGCAACATCATACGTTAACGTAGCAGGATTAAATGCTGCAACAGTTGCACCATCCACTTGTAAATCGCTTAATGTGGCATCCGTATTAGCAACAGCCGAAGCAGTAAGGGTTACAGTGTAATTCACAGTAGTTGTACCAATTGCACTATAAGTAACAGCACCCGCTGAGAAATCCTGAGCTCCTGTCGGTGAATATGAAGTAGCAACTCCACCAATTGTTACAATTGGTTCAATTGAAGTCAGATTTGTTCCAAATGGAAGTTCTGCTGTAATAGTTTTTGCTGTTTGATCAATTGTAGCATCTATTCCTGCTGCAGAAAAAGCAGAAATTAATGGGCTTGCAGGAGGTGTAAAAATCACGCTTGCCAAATATACAGAACCACTAACTCCAGCAATTGATAATGTTATGTCACCGGTATTACCTGTCTCGAATGTTTGGCTCGTACAACCATCTGGCCATGAGGCAGTTTGAATAGAAGTGGCACCATTAATAGAATATGTATAATATCTAACTGTTGAATTTCCATCTGCATTAATAGTAAAAGATTTGCATCCACTTATAGTAAAGTTGACAAATCTGTCTGTAGCCGACAAGTTAGGCATTTTTCCTGTATAACACTTCGTTCTATCACTATAACTAGCTTTAATATACGTTACCCAGTCAGCAGCAGCAATATTAACATCAGTCGTTTGAAATTCCTCAACTGCTGTTATCGGATGATAATTTATAGCTGCCAAGTTCCATGAGGTAAGTAATAACAGAGCTGTTATTGCCATTAATTTAGTAAAAAGTTTTTTCATAAGATTTTAAATTTAAAGGGTTGTTAATTTCGATGTATTTTTGTTGCAGCAAATATAGAGCGTTATGTGTATTTATATGTGTAAAATTTGATATATGAGGGAGAAAATTTGACCTTTTTTAAATTTGACTTATCTGTTTAATATACTGACATATACAACAGGAAGATCAGGTGTTGTTTTTTAATCCATCTTTCAGCTAGACAACCCAAAGTGGTTAAAAACAAGTTATATATTTAGTAAAATGACTACTATAGGGGTTAAAATACATTTTAGCAGGATAGATTTTGGCGTAAAAGTTTAAAAATCAGATTAAAGAGTCCACTCCGAAAAGTCTGAGTAGACAGTTTAATTGATTAATAATTTGTTTAGAAAAAAGTCATATAATAGGTTGTATTAACCTAAAAAAGTTCTTTGAAATATTGCGTATATCATTATTATT
>JAQUWU010000059.1 GCA_028692715.1 Paludibacter sp.
TCTTTGTGTTTGCATAAGTTACTTGGTTTTATAATTTAAGTTTTGATCCTCAAAATTATTAATACTCTTGTAACTTATGCTTTTTTATGCATAATATCTTTTCAATTTACAAACATAGGGACTTTAACGGAAAGTGATATGAAAGAACTAAGTGATACTGTTAGTGTGGTGGTAGCAATATCAATCTCACTCTGGGTGGCACTGCTATTAATATAAATAGTATTCGCACTCGTAATTGCTGTTGCAAAATTTTGTTTGGCCAATTCAGAATAAGCTCCATCATAATCACCAACTACAGCATTATTGTATACAACTTGAGCGCTATCAATAATTGTTTTCAAAGCAGTTAAATTTATTGTAATACATGAAGCTGAGAATGTAATAATTGCATTGTTTAATACTACAACCATTGAGTCAACCGTGTTCTGAGAAACCTGTGTGTTTGTTTTGATTGCTGTTGCATTTTCAATCTGAATATTAAAAATATCAAAAGCAGCTTGAGGATACAGTCCTGGAAGTGTTCCAACAATAGCACTGTTCTTTAGGGTGGTTGCAGTTGTAATGGACGTAACTAAAGCATCAGTGTTTAAGGCTTGTTTATATAACCTGAACGACCAGTGATGTTTCGCATCTGTTCCTGATTTATCAGAATATATTAAAGAGCCGGCTGAGGTAGCATCTGTTCCTAAACACTTATTATTATCCAAACATTTTAATGTATAGTTTTGAGTTCCGGCAATTATCTGGATCTTAAATTTAGCTACATTAACGGTAGAATCTGTTCCTAAGGTCACATTCCATGTACCGGTTTTAGCTAAATAAGCTCCTGTAGAAACAACCTGTAAATTATATACATCTGTGCTTCCGGGAATGGGCACAAACAGAAACTGTTGATTAGCTGTATTTGTAGCCGTATCTATTTTTACACCTCCCTCTGTTTCTGTAATATATAAACCACTTGAATGAACGATGTAGTAAGTATTATTTGCAAATGAAATTGATTTGATGACCGATGCAGTAAATACAGATGTAGCAGTCACTAATGTAACAGTAGCAGAATCAACAGCTGTTTGCGATGAAGGATTGGCTGCTACTGTGTTTGCGAGAGTAATAGCCGTTGTGAAAGTATCATAAGCACTTTGTGGATATTGACCTATATCTGCACCGACAACAGCTGCAGTTTTTATTGTTTGGGCATTTGTGATAGCCAAATTCAAGCTGTCGAGTATTAATCCATCATCTCTTAATTCAATAATAGACCAGTAATGTTTTTCATCCATCCCCGATTTGTCTGAATAAATCAATGAACCGGCAGTAGTAGCATCAGTCCCCAAATACATATTGTTGTCAAGGCATTTGAACTTAAGGGTTGCTGTAGTCCCGGCAACCAGTTCCATATTAAATCTGGCAACATTGGCTGTTGAGTCTGTTCCAATAGATACATTCCAACCACCTGTTTTAGCAATATAGCCTCCGGTAGAACACGACATTATATTATAAACACCAGTACTTCCCGCAACAGGAATAAATTTAAAATATTGGTTTTTGGTATTGTGAAGGTTATCTATGTTTATATTTCCATTAACTTCTGTAACATACATTCCACTGGAATGCTTTATTAAAAAGTTTTTAAATTCCTTCGGCAAATTAATATTTGCAGTAGAAATGAAAGTTGATGTTGCAGTTATTAATGCTGCAGTAGCGTCATTAATGGCAGTTTGTGAAGAAGCACTGCTTAACACATAATTTGCCGCAGCAATTGCATTTACAAAAACATCATAGTCACTTTGTTCGTATTGACCACCATCTGTCCCTACAACTGCCTCATCTAGAATATTCTGAGCATTTACAATTGCATTATTAAGACTGAAAACTATTAATTGATTTTCTACCGCTTCCACAAGAAACCAATTGCTATTGGGATCACTGCCATTTTTGTCTGAATAAGTTACTGAGCCTGGTTCTACTACATCAGTACCTAAATACTTGCCGTCTGAGCATTTAAATTTTATTAAGTCGCCATTATTTTCAATTTCAAATTTTGCAAAATCAATGCTTGGGTCAGTGCTAATTATCAAAAGGGAGTTGCTAGACTTACTTAAATATCCGGTGGCTGAGGAAACCTGAATATTATACAGGTCTGCACTTCCCACCACTGGTATGAATTTGAATAACTGTTTTTTTTTCGCTGTTGGTTTGTTAATCAGTAGGTATCCGCTTGATTCGGTAAGGAAATTACCACTCGAATGTACCACAAAATATGTTTTACCAACTTCAGGGTTAATATTACTCTGAGCATGCACACTTAAAAACAGCATGAAAGTCAGAATAGCACAAACATTATATCGGATATTTTTCAAGTTTCAATTTATTAATTCGCGAATTATCAGCATAGGATTTAAAGCTATGAATTCAATAATTATTTTTACAGTTATGATTAACGCCCAAATCTAGTTCTTACAAGTATGTATTTATTTTCGGTGTGTTAGCATTAATTTCCGAACAATTTTTTCACCTTGTTCATTCGAAATATTCACCAGATACAGACCAGAATCGAAATCAACTAATGGAATTGTAATTACCTGATTCCTTGAGTTAATAATATTTTTGGTTGTTTGATACTTTTGTATTCCTTGTATATTATAAACTGTAATAGTTATATCCTGAGGGTCGTTCATTGTTAGCCGGATAGATACTTTATCAATTGCCGGATTTGGATAAAGTTCAACCTGTTGTGCTAAAAACTCTGGTTGCGAAACAGCAGTCAACAACAATCCTACTTTCTGGAAATACCATTGTTGAGTATCGCTTCCGGCAATGTTGTTAGTATATTCAACAACACTAGTACCGTTAGCAAATGCGCCACTATAATTATTAATTGAATAACCTGATTTTTTATTTACAATACCATAAATATCTCCAGTATTAACGGGTAAAATAATCCATTGCTGAGCTTGATCTGCACTATTGACTGATGCCTGAATTAAGCTTTTATTAATCCCATTTCCTGACATGGCTAATCCTGAATTCTTGTTTATAATTTGGTAAATATCGGAGCTAATTGGTCTGATTTCCCAGAATTGAGCATCATCTTCCTCGGCTGGTTGCCACATTACTAATGAAGCATTCTGATCTACTGAATTTTCGCTTACGTCAATCAAGTTATTTGTTTTTTTATTCAAGATCATGTAATAATTATTTGTAGCAACAAAAGCTTCAGAAGGTTTTGCAGGTTCTACAGATGAAAAACTTGAAGTAAGAAAGCTAACACGTTTACTCAAATATGTTTTCAAAAAATCAACTCCTTCGCCATAGGTATCAAAGAGATAAGGCTCCAAATAGACTCTCGAGTTTAGGTTGTTCCATTTTCGGAAATTTAATTGTTCTGATATATTGATCAAACTTGCAGTTTCATCAATATATGTATTCAATGTTCCTAATAAATTAGTTGAATTAAGTTGTTGCCATCTACACCACACTGCTTTCTGAAACCAGGGATCAAGCCACATTTGTTCAATCCAGGTTTTAGGATTAAATGCGTTCTGTCTCATAAGTTTCAATGTTGCATCGCCTAATCTGCTATCATTATTGAAAGCAATATCATAATCCCACATCGGTCCAAAATACAGTTTGTCATCAAGGCGTTTTTTATAAATATACGTACTCCAAAACGAATCTGAATTACCGGTTAACTCGCACCCTATATACCAGTTGATAAGTGAAGTGGTATCCACAATAGCCCGATATCCTTTAACCGGATCTTTAAAATCGGCAGAAAAAAGGGTGTTCTCAAATCCATTTATGTAATTTTTAATGTAATCCAGTTGTGTCTGATTAATCTCATCCGAATCCGGAGATTTTATGGTTATTTTAAGTCCTTTTCCAGAAGTAAACCAAATATCCGGTGCAGCAGCAAATCCATCGAGTTCCAAAAAATATCCTCCGGTGATATTGGGCTCTGTGACATCTGTTGAGTCCTGTTCGTCAATATTAACACGTCCGGGACCAGCTTGAACTTGATCTGTTAATAAATAATTACCCAGATATGTTCCATTTAATACTAAATCTACAAAACGAGAAGAGGGAGTGAATTCTAGACCAAGAATACAACTTATTTTGAAAGCCACAGCATTTCGTATAAGTGTTTTATCAGCATAGTTGGCAAGGAGAACCCAGCTTTTTGCTTTCGCCGGCAAGTCCAATATATTTGTTTTTTTATCCAACTTGATTCTGTATGGTTTCTTTGCCATGCCCCATGTTGAATTTCCACGTCCTCTTATTTCTGTAACCATCGATAATTCCTCAATCAGATCAGCACTTTTAATGACAATATTCCCAGGCACATAAGTCTCCTTAGATGAAACAGATTGTCCGTCTTGGGTTGTAACAAATAATGTAGGCAGGTTGCTTTGTCGATCCTGAGCAGAAATGAAAAATGAGACAAAGAAGACTAGAAATAATGTAAAAAGTATGTGTTTTTTCATCTGAGATTTAAATCAATGTATTATTCTCATTTGGGCTATACTGAAAAATAATTTGGAAACAATAATAATTTATGTTTTAAAATAAAAATAAAATTGTGTTTTATTTAATCAAAAGTCTAAGGTTGCGATATCGAACAAAAATAAATAATTTAGTATAGGCTTTTATAGCGCCTCTGAAACCCTTGTTATTATTGTCAATTTTGAACCTTACATCCTTTATTATCGAAAAGAAGGCACTTGTTTCACCTGAGCAGTAAGAATTCCGGGAACAATACCCATAATTAAGACTGAAGAAACAATCCAATATTTTTTCATATTATTACCGATTAAAATGTTCGTTGATAATTGTCTTTTATATTTGAATCTGAATCGGGCTTAAAGTTCTTGTTTTCCCATCAGGTCCTACTGCTTTTATATTTTTTATGATAAGGTAATCGCCACCTTCCAGATTATTTATGTACGATTTCATTCTACTGCTGAACTTCGAACTTCTGACATCATCCATACCATTGGGTGAAACCATTGTGAACGATGTTACATTAAAATTCGCCTTAATTAATTCGTCTTCACCATAACTGGCAACAATTGAGATATTATCTGAAAGTAATGTTCTCTTTGTAAGTGTTTCATCCTGAGTTTGACGGATAACACCGCCTGCATCGGTATATTGCAAAAACGATTTTGGATCCGGAATATATTTTACACGGTAAGCACCTCCGCCCATTCGTTGATCTTTACCTTCAATTGTTGCGTAAACATTTATATTTATTTCACCATCTTGTGTCGGACGAATGATGTACCTGTCGCCAACTTTTCTAATTGTTCCACCATTTACCCTTACATTTACGTTCTCCGATGCGATTCCCGGCACAGATATATTAAACTTATTATCAATACCTCTGTAAACCACATTCAAATCTTCGTTTGAAATTGTTGCAGAAGGTTCGCCAACAACGTATTCACTTTTGAAAGGATATGAGTTAATTTCACCATCATTCCCCTGAATTTTTATCTGACCGGAATATGGAAAAATTCCGGCTTTATTACACATAATCTCATATAAACCTTTTTCGTTTATTTTACTACCGCCAACAAAGTATTCTGGTTTCTTTGTGGAATCCACAGCAGATAAAACAATTTGAGCGCTGTATTTTCCTCCTTTTAATACATATGGTGTATTTGGCACAACCAATGCTGTAATTTTGTTTACACGAAAATCCTTCACATCAGTTTGCCCTTTCAGGTATTGAACAACTTCGGCTTCAGATGAACGCACATCACTCTGATATTTTGTTAGAATAGTAACAACGGCAGACAAAGGCATCATTTCAAAAGTAGCATCAATCCACGGAACTCCATTTTTATTATCCGTAGAGAAAATAGTTTGATACATTTTTTGTTTAGTCGGATTATTTTGGAAGAAACCAACCAAAAAGTTTTTGTATTCATCAATTTTACTTTTCAGTATCTTTCCATTCCCCATATTAACAGCATAATCATACCCTTTATCAAGATTATCTTTTCCGATTATTTGATAAACGTAAGCACTATCATTTGCCTCATCTTTATCAGTCATCTTCACAATTTTAACCTTAAAATCCTGAAGATAATTATAAAGTTCATCCGATTTTGTTCTTACTAAATTAGCTTGTTCCAACCACTCTTTAACTTTTCCCGGATTTAATCTGTTTAAATCGGAAAATTCATCATATAAATTTTTATTTCTTAATTCAGATGATTCTATGGTTGTGTGTAAACTATTATCCACCATCGTAAACCCATTCAAAATATCACTCGAAACATTCAGAGCCAACATTGCTGTCAGAACTAAATACATCATTCCAATCATTTTTTGTCTGGGCGTTTCGGGACAATTTTTTGCTCCACTCATTCGAAATTTATTTTTAAAAGTTTATGGTTTATTTATCGGACAATCAGCTCAATGCATTCAACATATTGCCATAAACCTGATTCAAATCAGCAATTTGTTTTGATAATTTTGTTGTATTTGCTTTCAGATTTTCAGTTTCATCAGCTACTACCAAAGTTGCTGTTTTCATTTTCACAACATCATTCACAATTACGCCAAGCTCATCATTCACTTTACGTACTTTTTCTGTCTGTTGTGTAAGACCCTCTGACTGAGCCTGTATATTTTTCAGTTGAATTTCATAAATTGAATTAATTGAAGATAAATTTTTATTAACATCCTCAATTTTACCGGCATACAACTTAGTATTCTTCTCAACTGAATTCATGCTATCGGCAATACCCTGATAAGAACCGTTCAACTGATTAGTCACATTACTCAACATATCCTGGCTCTTCACATAATTTTTGGCTGCAGAAGATGCACCATCAATGCTTTTCACAAATTCATCGGTTGAACCAACCACTGCAGATAATCCTGCAAACTGTTCTGCTGTTTTTGTAAGATTTTTAATTCCTTCCGAAAGTTTCTTTACATCGTCATCATTTATTGTTTCGGTATAATTAAGTCCGACAGCTCTTGTTGGAGTCGCTGAGTTTGTTTGAGAAGTCTGATTCTTTTCAGCACCAATCATTCCATTACCATCGAAATCATAAACTTTTTCCCACTCATATTCTTTATGTGGTTGGTCAAATATACCTAATGCAAAAAGTATTGCTTCAACAGACATCCCAATCCCCAACATAAGTCCTGCACCTGTTAAGTGAAGGATTTTAAACATAGCTCCGATAATTACAACGGAAGCACCTAAACTGTAAACAGCTCCAAGCTTCTGTTTAGTTTCAGGTAAATTCCACCAGATATCAAATTTTGTTTGTTTTTTAGCCATATATTCAATTATTTATTTCAATTAAGTAAAATTATTAATTTTAAAAGTGATTTTATTTTTAGTATCTTTTTCTAATTTATCATATCATTACTCATAAATTGGAGCAAGCAAAAAGCCTTGTTTGTCATAACGAGGATCGTATTTTTCCTGGTAGTCAGAAGTAAACAACAATTCATCAGAATTATTTTGTGATCGTTCAATTGTAAGTGCTTTATTTGTGGATTTGTTTACCAATTTACACCAATTATCATTTTGGCGAACTACTTTCCAAAATTGAGTTTCAGAGTCCATTTTCTCATTAAGTTTGGTCTGATTATTTTCAGTTGCATCTATAAACATGCCACTTTTCACATGCTTAATTCTAATATAATCGTTTAAGGTAGGATCAATTTCCCAGCGAAAATTTGTTTGAGTATAAGTCAATCTGTAATCAGCGATATTTTGATTTTTGACATCTTGTTTCTCTTGCAATGCAAGATATTCACCAGTCCATTTACTTTTAATTCTATATTGAGTTGGCTTTTCTTTCTCATAATTAAACTCGCCGGTTACTAAGTTTGGCGATAGTTTATTTACCCATTCCATCTCCATTGTCGTATCGTTTTTGAAGGTCAAAGGCAGGTAAATATACTTTGATTTGTGGTATTGCGATGGGTCCCACCGATCACCAAAATATAAATAGTTCGTTGTATTTACTCCTTTAACAGGTAAGATAAAGGTTGGTTGCGTATCGAATGTCATTGGCGAACCTATATCTTTAAGCTCTGACCATGGACCACTCATCGATTTAGAGAATGCATATTTTGCTTGATTCGGATCCCAACCAGTACAACCAGAGGTGATTAGAAAATAATATTCACCACGTTTTACCAATGCTGGAGCCTCTCTGTGTCCACCTGGCCACAATGTATTTACATGTTCTTTTGCATCTAAATAATCATCGGTTAATTTATACATGCACAAATCGTAGTTTTCACGTGCTGATGAAAAAAAATAGGCTGTTCCGTCATTATCTTTATAAAGGGTACAATCGCGTGACATATTTTCAAATGGGCGAAAACTTTTTACGAAAGTAAATGGCTTTTCAATATTGGAGGAATAAGCAATTGCTGCTCTGGCATAACTATAATCACGTCCATATTCGTAATGCATCCACATTACAAATTGTTTGGTTTTTTCATTGTATATTACTTTCGGACGTTCAATATTGGCTTTGTCAAGTTTAGGATGTGACTGACGTGTAAGTAAATCGCCCCGGAATTCCCAGTTGATTAGGTCTGCTGAACGATAACAAGAAACCAACACATCATTGTGACGATTTTCTCCAATTAAGTAATAATAATTGCCTACTTTAAGTAAACCGCCTCCATGTGCATTAATTACATTTCCTTGTGTGTCGGTGTGATCCACACCATTAATAATCCACGATTTATTCCCCGGAATTTGAGTTTGAGCTTTTGCTCCGATCGCAAATAAACAAGATGTAATTATAGCAAATAATTGAATACCGAATGCAACTTTTTGTGATTTATTCATATAAACATTTTTGTTTCTTTAATTAATATTTTATTTAATCAAAAAATGATATTTCAATATTCATTTATTAAACAAATATCAGAAATAATAATATTGTTATGTGCAATTACTTTTCTGCAAAATTAAAGTTTTAATTTAAAGCATGGGGATACAAAAAAACCAATATAGTGGTCATAAACTCCAAAGTAGATAATTCAAAGAATGTAGCTCTTACTTGGAATGAAAATCATAATAAAACAAGATACAGTGTGTTAATATTTAACGATACTTTTTTAAAAATATAAACTAACTTGTAGTGCATTTAGAAAAAGCTATTTTGGTTTGTTGGAGCTTCCGCCCCAAACCCTGACTTACTTTTTGTCTTAACACAAAAAGTAAGCAAAAAAGTCAGGACTTCGCCCACTTCATTCGAAAATATTACGTTCAGTTGGCTAAAACCGTCCAAACTCGCTCCTTCGTTGCTCAAATAGGACAATTTCAAACGCCAACTTCACTTGTTTCGCTTCACCGACGAGGTCACTCGTTTGCAAACTATGTGTAATTCAATATCTTTTATCTTTTTATTGAAAATATCTATCAAATGTACTATGGGGTAAACTTTATATTTTATGAATATAAATAAATGAAAACGGCAGAACAAGAGGATTTAGTCAGCCGTTTTAAACTATTAAAATTTTTCATCTCTTCATTTTCACTCTTATTACTGTCATCGACATTGGGTGAGTTGTGAAATTGAAGTTCTTTCCAACTTTAAAATCCGAAGTGACAGGAATTACTTTGTTCGGTTCTTCGAAACTGTTTTTTGCATCGGCAGTTCCTGTTAGTGTAGTGAGAATGGCTTTTGTTCCGATTTGCTTAAACTGCGATAAATCAATCTGCAATTTATGTTCGTTTTTACTGCAATTTACCAGTTTCAGTATCACATCTCCGGTTTTACTATCCCGAACACATGAGAATGCCAATGTAGAATCAGCCTTATTATCAGCCGAGGTAATTACATTTTCATAATATGTATCGCCCTGATTAGTGGAAAATAATTGCTGAATGTAATAGTTTGCCGTGCAATAAATGGCTTTATTGTTGAAATAAATCATGTCGGGATTCCATTGTGTATGTCCCTCTTTTGCCAACAGAGGAGCGTAAGATGCCAACCGAACCACATCGCCGTTTCGCTCCAGCGAGGTCATAAAAGCCGCTTCGGCAATGGCATCGTATAAAGTATTCCCTTTAGAAGCATATTCTCCGATATAAACCTTGGACTTAGAGCGATTGTATGAATCGTACCGTTTTTGATTGGAAATAAACCATTCAGGTTTATCGTAAAAATGTTCGTCAACCATTGGAGTTTTTAACTCATTGGCAAATTTCCAACCAAGGTCGAAATCTTCACCTGTCTGTCCGGGACCAATTGTCCCAATAATTGTAATTTCGGGATGTTTGGCTTTTACAATGTCAGAAATCATTTTGAAGCGTTCACGGAATTCAGCTGTCTGCTTGTCTTCATTGCCAATGCCAATATATTCCAGATTGAAGGATTTTGGGTGACCTGCTTCGACACGTTTGGCTCCCCAAGTGGAAGTTGCCGGACCGTTTGCCCATTCAATTAAGTCCAATATTTCTTGTATATATTCGTGCATTTCGGCTAGCGGAATTCCTTTTTGTCCGTTACTGTCGATGCGCCACGTTCCACCTGAGTTTTGGCAACTGACACCAGCAGGAACTACTGGAATCGGTTTGGCACCCATATCTTCGCAATACTGGAAATACTCAAAATACCCAATTCCTACACTTTGATTATAACCCCAAATATTCCGTTGTGCAAAGCGCTGTTCAACCGAACCGATGGTATTTTTCCAGCGATACATATTACCCAATCCATCGCCATGCACCAAACAACCACCTGGAAACCGCATAAATTTTGGTTTCAGGTCGGCAATGGTTTGCGCCAAATCTGCCCGAAGCCCGTTGGGTCGGTTTTTAAATGTTTTTTCAGGGAAAAGCGATACCATATCTATAGCAAGTTTCCCCCTAGTTTTTGCTAATACTTCAAGATTTGCATTATCGTTAGATTGATTAGCAATAATAGTAGCAGAATATTTTTTCCAGTCTTTCGATTGTGTAGAAAATGTTGCTTCGCCGATAACATCACCTTTTTTATCAAGTAACTTTACAACCATCGGGATGGACTTGTCCGAAAGTTGGCGTAAAAAAACAGAGAAATTATACTTCTCGCCTGCTTTTACAACAATGCCGTCAAATCCCGAGTTTTTCAGTCCGACTCCTTCACGTCCTTCCTCTTCTATGTTAATCACCATATAATGAGTATTATTCTCATGTATAGGCTCTTTTGTTTCTAATGATAGTGTTCCATATCCATATCCTTTGGTGATAAATTGCCAGGAAGTATAAGCATCCCAATTGCTTTTGTCCTGCCAATTGTCTTTGTCACTGGGACTGTATTCAAACGATCGATTTTGAACCAATTCGGCATACAATCCGCTATCGGCAGCATAATTAATATCTTCGAAGAAAATACCGAAAAGGTCGGGACTGATAGGTTTGTAATTGGTTTTTTGCTTCTTTTGCTGAGCTTGAAGCGAAAGTCCAATTACAAGGAGTATTAAAAAAAGAAATGCCGATTTGGTTTTCATGGAATTTAAGATTTAGTTTTGATCGTTTCTTTTTTTATATTTAGTTATCCACTGACCGTTGTTAAGAATATTGCGAAAAGACAATGAAAAATCCACTTACTTTTATTCATGTTGAACTATAATTACTGATGAAGATAATTTTTCCCTGCTTTCTCTATTTTATATAAACCTGCCCCGTGCCGATTAATTTCAGGTACAAAGTTTCCTATAAATACATCAATTCTTTTTCCAGACCACAAATCTGTAATGACACAAGTAGAAGTAAAACCTAACTTATTCAGGTTTACAGGAATTTTCAGAACAGGAGCAAGCGTTGGTCCCGACGGGTTTTGAGTGAAGAGAAAGAATTTTACACTGGCACCGGTGTTTTGACCCACAGCCGCATTATCCAAACCGGCCAGAGCTTTAAATCGGGTATAACCTTCGGGCAAATCGAATTCTACAATGGAATTGGCATGTACGCCTATCCCGTTTTTGTAAGCAATTTTATTTACGATTAGATTGCTGCCCGAAACAGCTTTGTTGATTTCTGGATTTCCCCAACCGGAAGTTGCTTTTACCCATTTTAAGCTGGTTAATAGCAGTGAATCCTTTCCATTAGATATTCTGGGAGCTATCCAATCGGCATGATCCCAGTCTATTTTATCACCGCCATCAGATACCACCAAATATACTTTTCTTACCCCGGTAATATCAATGTCAATGTTAACACTATGGCCTGGTGTTTCACGCGTTATCAAATTACTACTCCACACGGCATTCTTTTCTATTATTTCTTGTTGGTCTGCAATGTTGAAAACTGCCAGATATTTTGCACTCGTTTTTGGATCGTCGGCTATCCACGCTGCTTTTTCATCATCTCTGAACAATGGTTTATTATTGGTACTTGTGTTTAATACTTTTAGCACGTTTTTATTGGTTAGCAATGAAAGCGTAAAAGCATCGTTATCGGGCAGGTTGCCGCCAAACATAAGTGGTGATTTAAAAATAGCCCAAAGTGTCATCAGTGTGTATTGCTCGTCCTTCGTAAAATTAGTCATCCGTGGATTACCTCTTTCGGCACGGATACCGATACGACCAAGTGGGAGCATATCTCCATCGGGATATGCACCTGCAGCACGCCATTTGTTCCAACGTTCAAATACTTCAAAATGCTCTTTCAATTGTTGCCAACTATCCCAAAAATCTCCTACGGTACGCCACATATTTGCATATTTCTGAACATGCTTGGCGTGAGCAATCGGCGTTTCACCTGGCGAGGTGCTTAATACAATGTATCGTCCGGTGCGGTCAATGGCTTTGCGTATCATTTTAATTTCTTCGGCAAAATAAATAGGGGAAGAGAGGTCATCAACTTTTACAAAATCGAGTCCCCACAACGCGTATAACTCGAAGAGAGAATTGTAATATTCCTGTGAACCTGTTTTCCTAGGCAAAACTGTGTACATGTCGTGCAACCAGAGGCACTGATCTTTATCGCTGTAAATATCTGCGGCGGTTAAATTCGTACCTTTTATCGGAAGTTTTCGTTGTACAGCAACAACAGGCACTCCACGCATGATGTGAATACCAAATTTCAAGCCTTTACTATGGATATAATCTGCAAGCGGTTTAAATCCTTTTCCTCCTGCTGCAGAAGGAAAGCGGTTGACAGCAGGCATAAATCGTCCATACTCATCCAGCACGTAATCAGGATTTGTTTCATTATAGCCGTGTGCTTTGTCGTTGCCAACGTACCAGCGGATGTCGACAATTATATAATTCCAACCAAACGGTTTAAGCTCTTTTGCCATATAATCGGCATTGGCTTTTACTTCGGCTTCTGTAACAGTAGGACCGTAACAATCCCAACTGTTCCAACCCATTGGAGGTGTGGATGCCCATGAATGGAAGTTCATTTCTGTTTGGGCACTAATGGAGAAAAGACTTACTGTACAGCACAGTACAGTGAGAATTAATTGTTTCTTTGTATTCATTTTTCTTGTCTTTTTTTTTGTTACCCATATCAACATCAACACGATGTAGATGATTATCATTGTCCCCAATTCTTGTTTCTCAAATAATAGATTTCTGTTCTCAGTTTCTCCATTTTTAAAGATTGAGCCTTGAAAAATAAGTATTTGAACTAAACTAATTCTCAAAGAACTGCTTCAGATTATTTGAATTATATATGGTTTTGAAAATTAATTGCTGTAAACTCGTACCCAATCTACTTCTAAACTTCCTATACTTCCATGCTGTTTTTCGGAGATGAATGAATTGAATGACAGGAACATTTCTTCGTTCGGAACATTGCTGGCAGTTCTGTAAACTTCTATGTTGTTTATCATCCAAACCAGTTCTTTTTTATTCCAGATAAGTGTGTAAATGTAGTAGTTCGATGGGTTCAAACCCGAAATCTTTACGCTGTCAAAAACATTGTTTGTTGCATTTCCAACAGTGATTTGTTTGCCATTGTAGTGGAATATGTTCACGTGCGGAAGTTTGCCATCAGCACCCATCCAAAAAGCATGTTGTAAATTGCCTGTGCAGCGGAGTTTGGCGCGTATTACGCCATATTTTTGTTTGAATGAATCTGCTGTTTGAAGAACATCCGAAGTGAAATTGTAATCTTTCTTAATAAAGCCATGTTTTGGATGCCATGCCCGCGCAGTAACAATTTCATGTTTAGTGGCAATCTTCAAAATGCCTTCTTCTACTGAAACGTTTTTTCCTGCATTATTGGCTTGTTTTTCATTGGCAAAAGAGTGGTCTCCAATAAAACTTGGATTTTTGTAATGAAAACCAAAATTCCAGTGCGATTTATCAAGCGTATTCCAATTAAATTCATCCTGAAAAGTAACTTTTAACTCAAGGTATTTCTTGAATCGTTCAGGCTTTTCGTTTTCAAAAAATATTATATCCGGATTTTTGGCAAGTACGTAAAAACGTTGTTGCTGAATGAATTCAGGTGTGCTATGCCAGCGGTTTTGGTTAGCCCAAAAATCATTAGTCTTTTTGAATTCATCGGTGGATATTTTGCTTTTAAGTTCCTCGTATTCTTTAATGATAAAAGAATCATGAAAACGCACATAATTTTTGAAAGCTTTTGATTTTTCGAAAGCTTTCATTCTTTTGAATACTTCTGATCCTTTAACCTTCGTAGCATCACCCAAATTTTCATATTCAGGTGTAGTTTTGAATTTCAAATACTGATTCAGTTCTTGCGATTTCAACCCTTCGTAGTATAGTTGAATAGCTGGAGAACGATGTAATTTATTGTACTTTTTAGTTACCCTATATTCCTCGGTATCTTTGTACTTCCTGTTTTGCAATATTTTTTTATTTTCCTGAAAAGTAGCAGATTTTACTTGATGAAAAAGTTTCTTGTATTCAGCAAGTTCAACAGATTTTTCTATTTTGTCGTACCGTTCCATAGCTTGTATCAGTTCTATCTCGTTTTTTTCGAGTTTTGATGTAGGCGTTAAACTACCAAATAGAATTTTCCAAAACAAATTCATAATGCAAAGATATTTTGAGGTTTATATTTTTAATGAGTTGATTAACTTCATGTATATGTTCTTATTTATTTTATTTATTGTATCCTTATTATGATAATCAACTTAGTTGGCGTTTTTTTCTTTAGAAGATAATAGATTCCCGAATATTAAATAGGTTCAACAAATCACATTTACACTGATCGCTATTTCAATTTTAAATCAATTTCTTTTTCAGAAACCATACGTCGCATATTCAATATTGCATAACGCATACGCCCCAAAGCTGTGTTAACACTAATCTCTTCATTTTTAGCGATTTCATTAAAATTCAATCCTTGAAAAAACCGCATTCGAACAACGGACTGTTGTGGAGTAGGTAAAAAATCAATCAATTTGACAACATCATGTAATACCTGATTGTTGAACATAACATCTTCTATGCTCTTTTCTGAAAAAATATAGCTATTTAATATATCGTATTCGTTATCATCAATTGAGAATAAGTTTTTTTTCTTAATATCCCAGAAGTAATCTATAATTAAATTATGGGCTACACGTTTAAGCCAAGCCACGAATTTGCCTGATTCTTCGTATTTCTCTTGCTGAATAGTTTGAATAGCTTTAATAACAGCTTCTTGAAAAAAATCTTCTGCAAGTTCTTTTTTACGAACAAATGAAAATATATAATAATAGAGTTCTGATTTATTACGCATTAATAGGATTTCAAATGCTTTTACATTTCCATTCTTATATAGTTTAATTAGTTTACTATCTGTTAAATTGAATGATTCCATATAGATTAAAATATAATATAACTTTGATTTAAAATAGATTATAAAAATTAGTTTATTATTTATATTTTAGTTTTGAATTAGATATTGTACAAGTGAGTTTCATAACTAAATCACTTTATTCATAATTTGAAAATGAGTTTAAAATTGATAGCTATATTGTTTGACATCTGTATTTTATCATTTATAACCGTTTGAAATATATTTTTATTATACTAGTAATAGTTTACTGAATCAAATAGTTTATCATTTCCGTCTGTTACTTTCACAGTCTCTAAGGTATCATCAAATACAACTCTCCAATTGATGACAGATTTTGCGGTTATATCGTAGCCCATTAGTTGGACTTTATCGAATCCGACTTGTCGAATAGTTTTACGTATAACTTCCATGTAAGTAACATCGTTTTCTTTTGTTCCATATTTATTTTCAAGTTGTAACATAATAATTGGTCCTCCATTTTGAATTTGATATGGAGCAAGCTGTTTTCCAACTTCTTTCAAGTAAACTTTAATTCTATCTATGAAAAAATCGTCTGAATAATCTTGAACTTTCAAATCTTTCATTTTGAGCAACCAACATGGCAAACCACCCATAACCAATTCTGTACTATCAATTGGACCCGGACGAAGAATACAGAACATTCCGTTACTCTGTATTTTATAGATAAATTCAGCTACTTCTTTTTTTCCTGTAAAGTCAAAAATGTCTTGTTCTTGTTCATGGAAATTCCACATCAGGTTTATACATATTGTATTCAATCCCATTGCCTTTGCTTTTTTGATATGTTGATCCCAATATATTTTAGGAATTCTACTATAATTGAGTTCTCCCATACGAATAGTAAAAGGCTTGCCATTTAGCAAAAACTTGTTTTTTACAGCAACAAAATCACCTGGTTGTGGATTTTCGTACTTAATTGTTCTATTCGGTAATGTCAAGAATCTTAGAAAATTCATAAGAAACTTTTTCATATTTGTCTTCTTTCTTTATTTAATAATTAATGAAGCTAATACCTAGAAACCAATGTATTTTACTTTGCCTATTGCTGTAATTCTTTTGGGTTTGATTTATTATTCGAAATTCTGTTTTACAAAAGGAGATATAGTAAGCAAAAGAAATTATAAATTATTTGGTTTTAAATAATGACTTAATATTGAGTTGTAATCAACCATTAAAATTTTAAGTATGAAACCAGCAAATTAATTTATTTGGAAAACGAATTTAAAGATAACCTTTTATTTTTTATTAATATTTATTGTTGAACAACAGTAATTAGAAATAAAAACAATAAATTAAAGTAAGTATCAACATGTAAAGAGAATAAATAAAGAAAACTGTTTTGAGAAACGGAAAGCTAATTAAAATTTTCATAAGAATTTGTTTTAAATATTAATAATGTTATATCGAAAAATTCCGATAATTAGGTTTATTTGGATTTTAAGATTAAAATTAGTTGTTATGACTATATGAAAATATATGAAATTAACCTTTCGATTTGACTCAATAAATATTTAAATGTCAAATAAGTAGTTTATGAATTAAACGTCTGATACAAAAATATGCATATAAATAAATTAATGTGGTATATAATTCATTCAATATGGAGGAAGTCATTCTATATGTATACTTTAGGAGACTTAATTGAATGTTATGTCGACATAGTTCAAAAATTTCTTTCTTGTTATTGTATGCGTAATTGAAGGTTGAATATAGTTTAAAAAAAGGAAGCGACTATTGAATTTAAATGAATCTTAATTTATTATTCAAAATATTTATTTAAAATATAATTGGAGAAAGGTCAGTCCTTGAACATGTCTGAATTAACAATCAAATTGTTTCGATTTCTAATCCGTATTTTAAAAAATACTTCCTCTTCAACTCATAATTCCTGTATTAGTATTATCGTCTATTGCAAAAACTAACTTTTGTATAATTATCATTTGAAATATTTGTAAGCCAAACTATAAATCAAAGGTGCATTTTTCAATTTGTTTATTTACCTAATGGTTGCAGACTAATACATTTAATAAAGTCTTAGTAAAGTTGGCAAGACATATTATATTACAAGAACTTAATAGATGGGTACACTTCAATCCTATACGAATTGAATTTATAATTCTGTTTACAAGAAAACTCCGAAACAAATGTTCCGGAGTTTATCGTTTTAAATGAGATAGAAAATAAATTATCTGAATTAACCAGTATTAAGATTGATTAAAATATCAACAAAGTTCCGTAGAAACAATGAAATAATTAATATACCTATTACTAATTGACAATAAATTCTTTAAATACGATTATATGAGAAGTTTTCAATTTTACAAAATAGATACCAGGTGCATAATTTCCTTTTAGAGAAACCTGATACTCCCCGCCCTTTTGAAATGAATTAACAAGTTTTTCTAACATTATACCTGTTGTGTTGTAAACATTAATTGTGACAAAAGCCGGTTCAGATAGCGTGTAATTTATTTTTGAATTATTTTTTATCGGATTAGGTAAAATCTGTAATCCGAAATCATCATTTTTAGTTAGTGGATTAATCGAACTTGTGGAAGATTTTTCGCCATAAATTTCCAGTTCATAAAAACTGCTCCAAGCACCCGAAGGATTTTGAGTAACAGTAAGACGAACATAGCGTACATTGTTTGATACAAGTGTTCCCTCTTGTGTTTGAGTCGAAGTGGAATTGTTCCTTTGATTTACTACTTCAGTCCATTGATTACTATCAGCAGACACTTCTATGATAAATTTGTAAGCAGCACTTTTTTCCCAAACAACTTTGAATGAACTCAAGTTGTAATTTTCACCTAAATCCACAGTCCACCATTGATTGTCACTGCCGTCAGAGGCACACCAGCGTGTGTTATAATCTCCGTCATTTCCATTCTGGGTTGAATTTCCGGTTTCTTGAGTACTACTTGTTGCAGTTTTGTTGAGCGCAATATTCTTTCCTGTACTAATAGTGTAATTTATAAATGATCCTGCCGGAAGTTCTTCTCCTGCTTCAGGAACCTGAATCATCACCTGATCTTTTTCATAGGTATTCCCTAAACTGTAGCTTTTTTTTCCGGGTTTAAATCCACTTTCGGTAATTGCCTGTATGGCTTCAGCTTCTGTAAGTCCTTTAATTTGCGGAATCACCGAGGTTGAAGAACTTTGATACTGCTTTTTGCTGATTTCCATATCATTGCTTCCGGCAGATATAGGAATTATCCGATAAGAGTAACTGTAACTTGTATCAGGTTTTATCAGGAATTCATTGTGAGGTTTGGCACCCCAGCTGTCATCGCCACCAACTCCCATTTGCTTGTAATTGATATGAACATTTGTGTTAGCATCTTTCACTAATTCAAACGTATGTAATTTGCTTTCCAGTTCATAAGGAGTATAATTCAACACGCTGAATTCTAATTGATCTCCGGCAATCAAAACCCCGTTATTGTCCTGATTTGTAATTTTCACCCAGTCCGTAGAAGTATAATTACCTGTTTCTTGAGGCTGTATATATGGGAAGTTGTTTTCTTCTACCGTTTTACTGTAAACCCCTGTATTCGACCCGGAATTACGATCGATGTAATTTTCTTCCGGTCCTTTTCCGTACCAGCTGAATTTGTCAAATTGTTGAGGCATTGTCATTGAATTTCCAATAACCGGAATCTCAGGGAAACTATTGCTGCCCGGGTAGAACCGTTCTGCAATTTTCAACTCTCCGTTTGCCATTAGGTTATATTCCATTATTACAGTTGAAGCAGGTTGTGTGGCGAGACTATAATATACAAAAACTTTAATGTTGGTTTTTAAACTTTCATTAATCATAATGGTGTCAATAGTCCTTTGTTTGCTTACATCTTCCCAAATTGAACATCTCGAAGGCATACCATTTCCACGGTCATTATCAAGCGGAGCGCGCCAAAAATTAGGAGTCGGACCATTGTTAATAAGTAAAAGCGAATTGTATGAATAGCTATTGATTAACCCTGTGTTTTTGTCAATCACCAGATTTGCTTTGCTATTGCTTATCGTTAATAAATAGTTTGCTGTTGTAAGCTGAAGATCTTCTGTCCCATAATCGGTAGATTTTTGAATGGCAGGAGTTGTAAAAGGCATTTTGAATTGTTCGTAAGCAATTTCATGTCCTGCAGTTGACCAATTATAATCTTTTTTTGTTTTGAAGCTGATATTTAACCAGTATTTCACACCAGCCTGCAATTGAGGTGTTGTAAATGGAATGATTATTTCTTTGGTGGATAAAGGGTTAATATTCATGTCTGATGCTGAAATTTCTCCCGACTGTATAACAGTGGTATCGGCAAGCAGTTTCCAAGTTCCGGAATACTCATTTGCATTGGTGAAAAGAAACCAGTTTTTGATGGAGAAGCTTCCTGCCAATAAGTCCAATGGTGTGGTTTTAAGTTCCTGATAAATTTTCTTAACTTCATAGATTGCCGGTTTTAAAGTTCGGTCGGCATTCAATAGTCCGTTTGCACAGAAGTTACCATCATTATTTCCGGCATCGCCCCAGTCACCGCCATATTTAAAACCTTCACTGTCTTTCAAACTCTGATCTACAAAATCCCATATAAATCCACCTTGTAAATTATCGTATTTTTCGAACTGTTCCCAGTATTGATACAGGTTTCCGGTACTGTTTCCCATGGAATGGGCATACTCACAAAGCATCAAAGGTTTGCTGTTTCCTGATTGTCCGTAACTCTCACAAGTTCCAACCGATGGATACATATAACTCAACACATCAGAATATCTGCTGTCGCCCTCATAATGAATAATGCGGGAGGGATCTTTTGCCTTAATCCAATCGTACATTGCCTGAAAATTCGATCCGCTTCCTGCTTCATTCCCAAGCGACCATAAAAGAACGCTGGGATGATTTTTGTCTCTTTCCACAAGACTCATTGCTCTGTCCACGCAATTGGTGGTCCATTCGGGTCTGCTCTTCGGGATATAATCTCTCTGTCCGTGCGATTCCAGATTTGTTTCGTCAATAAGGTATAAACCATATTCATCGCACAGTTCGTACCATAACGGATTATTAGGGTAATGGCTTGTTCTTACAGCATTGATATTGAATTTCTTCATGATTAAAACATCTTTTAACATCGCTTCTTTGCTGATAGTTCTACCCGTAATCGGGTCTGTTTCATGACGGTCAACTCCTCTGAACATAATGGGCTGGCCGTTAATTTTCATTTGTCCGTTTTCCAATCCAAACTCACGAAAACCTACCTTACAGCTTTCCAGTTCAAGAAGGTTTCCATTGGCATCCTGAAGCGAAAGAACCATCGTATAAAGATTCGGAGACTCAGCTGACCATTTTAGGGGATTAGTGATGGTGGTAACGGTAGATATTGCAGCAGCATTGTTCGTAAAAGTAACAGGTAGCAGTACGGGAGTAGTCAAAACTGCAGCATTGTTGCTGTCGTAAAGTTGAACCTGAACTTTATTTCCTGTTTTATTGGAAGTGCTTTCACACGATATTTTTGCCGAAAAATTAAACTGAGCATTTTGATAATTTGTATCTAAATCGGTAGTATAAGAAAAATCATTTATGTGTATATCAGGTGTTTTGTAAATAAAAACATCTCTGAAAATACCGCTTAAACGAATAAAATCCTGATCTTCGAGCCAACTCCCATCACTCCATCGAAAAACCTGAACGGATATGTTGTTTGTGCCGCTTGTAAGGTAACTTGTTACATCATATTCGCTAGGTGCATAACTATCTTCACTGTATCCGACAAAGTTTCCGTTAATCCAAACATAGTAAGCAGATTCAACACCATCGAAATGGAGGATACATTTCTTGCCGTCCCAGTCGGTAGGAAGAGTGAATGTTCTCCGATACGAACCTACAGGATTGTAAACGGTTGGGGCAACTGGTGGCGATATGTTTTCAAATTTTAACCAGGGGTATGTTGCATTTCTATAAATGGCATAATCGAACCCTTGAGTTTGCCAGTTTCCGGGAACAGTAATATTATCCCAGACCTGGTCATTGAAATTAGTTGTATAAAAACTTGTTGGTCTTTGGGATGGTTTAGTAACAAGGTTGAATTTCCATGTTCCATTCAGCGAAAAATAATTTTCGGAAGCTTTAATATCGCCATTCTGTGCCTTGGTTAAATCATTGAACGGCATTAAGGAGCTGTGGGCATCCAATTTGTTTATCTGAAAAATGTCAGGGTTGTTATTCCACTCGTTAAAAGTTTGAGAATAAATAGTTAAGCCTAAAATCAAAAACGAAATTAGTGTAAAGTATTTTATACGGGTTTTCATTTTATTTTAAAAATTATATTGGATAAAAGTGGTGTACATGTAGGAAATGCAATAATAGTAACTATAAATAAATCACAATTTCTCTGATAGTTATTTCAATTCAAAATCCATTTCCTTTTCAGAAACTATACGTCGCATATTCAATATTGCATAACGCATACGCCCTAAAGCTGTGTTAACACTAATATCATCATTTTTAGCGATTTCATTAAAATTCAATCCTTGAAAAAACCGCATTCGAACAACGGACTGTTGTGGTGTTGGTAAAAAATCTATTAATCTGACAACATCACGTAATACCTGATCGTTGAACATTACATCTTCAATACTTTTTTCAGAAAAGCTATAGTTGTTTAATATATCGTATTCTTCAACATCGATTGAGAGTAAGTTTTTTTTCTTTTCATCCCAGAAGTAATCTATAATTAGATTATGAGCTATACGTTTTGCCCAAGCGAGAAATTTTCCTGACTCTTGGTATTTTTCTTGCTGAATGGTTTGAATAGTTTTAATAACAGTTTCTTGAAAAAAATCATCAGTAAGTTCTCTATTATGAATATATGAGAATATATATCGATAGAGTTCAGATTTATGACGCAATAATAGTGTCTCAAAGGCTTTACTATTACCATTCTTATATAAGTTTATTAGTACTTCATCGGTTAACTTGTGTATTTCCATATAGATATTTAGATATTATTCAATTGTTATTTAAGCGCATTTCAATAAAAGGGAAATCCCTTAAAGCAACAGTAAGATTTTTTTT
>JAQUWU010000015.1 GCA_028692715.1 Paludibacter sp.
CTTTCGAGCCAAATCTTTTTTCTTTTTATTTTAAAAAAGTTTTTTGACCGCTTTTCTGTTTCAGTACAGCTCCCTGTATTTCTCTAAAGCGGGTGCAAAAGTACACGCTTTTTATTTACAAACCAAATGTTTTGAGAAAATAAATTCATAAAATTTTAATCAATTTTCGTAATGAATTGACAACAAGTTTGTTTAGTGAATAATTTTTTAGTAAATATATTTTATCTTATATGATATTATTATTTAATGTCACTATTACAGATAGAAATCTATCGTTGATAAACTTTGAGAATATACTTTGTAGAAGCAAATTCTCATACAAACAATAATACTGTGCATTAATATGACTTTAAATTTCCATACTATATTCATATAAATACTTTTTAATAATTTGAAACATAAGATAATCAAAATTTTGAGTACTTTTGACATTCAAAACAAATACAATAGAATGGGATATCCTTTTAATAGCAATTGTATTTTTTTGAAATTCAAATATCTATAATTTTGATACCATTATAAAAAATTCAATCATGCATCCAAAACTCAAACTGCTAATTTATGGTATTGGAGTATTTGCCGTTTATGCATTACTTACTTATTTACTCCGATTAATTACAGATCGTTTTCCGGAAAATCCTGATTACTTAGGTATTTTCACTACAAACGACTTATTACTAGGATTAGTTGTTGCTGTAGTTTTAACCTTCTCAAACGAAAGAAAGAAAAAATTAAAGAAATAACTAATTCAGCAAATTTAGTTAAATTAAGATTATTGTATTTCAGAAACAAATTATGCTCGAAATTATTGAATATATTAAACAGTTTTTGTTAGGAGGTCAAATCCCTGAGAATATTCTGACTAAAATAGGTTATACTTCAAACCCCGAAGAATTTCATAAATATAAACTGGTTATCCTTCCTTCCCATTTTTTTGATAAAGATGTTTACGGTACTGAAAAATCATTACCTGATTTACCATTAACCATTTGGGAAGAGACTCCCATTTTATTTGGGATCGCTGAAACAGAGGATATTAACGGGATCAAAATAATTCACGCAGATATAATTGCAAGTACTTTCTTTTTAATATCTAGGTATGAAGAAACAATAAGAAGAAATGTTCGCGATGTACATGGTCGTTTTCCTGGGAAAGAATCGTTACCCTACCGTGCAGGATTTATTGATAAACCTTTAGTAGAACAATATGGTATTTTATTAAGAGCTCAACTAAGGGAAGTTTGCTGCGATGTTCCTGAGCCGCCAAAACAAATCAACAAAATATTTCTCACACATGATTTAGATCAGATTGCTCATTTCAGAACAATAAGAGGTATGATCGGTGGATTTCTAAGAGGAATAAAGCGCCCGAAAGAAGGACAAAAGGCGTTGAAAAGCTTTTTTAACGGTTTACGTTTTGACCCTTGGTATACTTTTCCGTTTTTGTATAAAGTTGATAATGAATTAATAAACAAAATTGGTAAAAACAGATGTGAATCAGTTTTATTCATACGTGCAGGTGGAGGTAAAAGGAAAGAAGATAAACCTTTTTCGAATCTAATTCATCCTGATTATAAAAATCTAATTCGTTATACCAAACGAAAAGGTATTTCTATTGCATTACATCCAAGTTATGAAGCAGGTGTTAACCCTTTTTTAATTCCTGATGAGAAAAAAAAGTTAGAACATCATACACGATTAAGCATTAATTATAATCGTCATCATTTTTTGGATAGCAGAGAACCTGAAGATATGCGATATTTAGTAGAATCGGGAATTACAGATGATTTTACAATGGGATATGCAGATATGGCGGGATTCAGACTAGGAACTTGCAGACCGGTAAAGTGGATTAATCTGAAAACCATGGAGGTGACAAACCTGACTTTACATTCACTTGCAATAATGGATATTACGTTAAGTGACAAACGCTATATGTATATGAATGCACACGACGCTTACCAATATTGCGAACAATTAATAAACTGCGTTGAAAGTTATAACGGAGAACTTGTCCTGCTTTGGCATAATAATTCAGTCGAAAAAACCGTAAAATCTTATCATCGTAAATTGTATAAAGACATTACTAAGTATTTAGGCTCAAAATGAAAAAGAGTATCATTATATCCGTTACAAGTGATTTAAGTACCGATCAAAGAGTCCTAAAAGTTGCAAAATCATGCTTTTCGAACGGATATGATGTATTGTTAATCGGGAGACTAGTAAAAAGTAGTCAACCACTGTCTTTACCATTCCAATTTATCAGGTTACGGTTACTGTTTAATCATTCTGTTTTTTTTTATATAGAATTCAATATCAGACTTTTTATACTACTTCTTTTCAAACGTTCTACGGTTTTTTTATCGAACGACACCGACACTTTAGCTGCTAATTTTTTGGCTTCAAAAATACGCAGAAAAAAATTAGTGTTTGATGCTCATGAGCTATTTCCAGAAGTTCCAGAATTAGTAAACCGCCCAAAAGTAAAATACATCTGGCAAAAGTTAGAAGACATCGTTTTTCCGCATCTTACTCACACTTACACTGTTTGTGATTCAATTGCAAAACATTATAACCAAAAATACAAAATTAATATGCAAGTTATTCGAAACGTACCCTACTTTCGAGCAAATAACTCAAAAACAAAAAAAAATGATTATCCTAATAAAAAAATCATATTATATCAAGGAGCATTAAATGTCGGAAGAGGTCTGGAATGGGTAATAGATGCCATGCCGTTTATTGAAAATGGGATGTTACTAATCATCGGAGATGGTGATATTCGTCAGAATTTACAAAATCAGACTCGAAGATTAAAATTAGAAAATAAGGTTACATTTCTGGGGAAAATTGAGGCGGAGAAACTTCACGAATATACAACCTCGGCAGATATTGGTCTTTGCTTACTTGAAAAAAGAGGTTTAAGTTACTATTATGCCTTACCAAATCGCATTTTCGATTATCTACAAGCAGATGTTCCAGTACTTGCCAGTCGTTTTCCTGAAATATCAAAAGTTGTGGAAACCTACAAAACAGGCACATTGATTGATCATTACGAACCTTTGTACTTAGCCGAAATAATAAATGATATGCTGTCACTCCCTTTTAACACAGATCATTTTGAATCTATCGCAAAAGAATTGTGTTGGGAAAACGAAGAAAAAGTTTTACTTTCTATCATTAATTAAGTTTGATGTATTCTGACTTAATACTTTTATAATATTTGACATTACATTCAACTGCGTTGATTTACAATATTTTGTTAAATACATCTCAAATGACCTAAAACTGTGCAATTCTGTAAGTTAAAAGTTTAATTTCACATTAAACTCACATAAAAAACAATTAAAAAACTACAGTTTATTAACCACCAAGTGCAAAAAAGCATTACTTTTGTATTTCAATTTTGATTGAATTAATATTCATTTTTTTATATGATGAAACCAATTATTGCGCCAATAGATAGGAAGTTGTTAAAGGAAGAACTTTCTGCAGATAAATATTTACGTCCTACAAATAAGGCGCACAATGAGATATATGTAATTACTGCCCATAATGCACCAAATGTAATGCTTGAAATTGGTCGGTTAAGAGAACTTTCATTTCGTTCAGGAGGTGGTGGTACCGGCGAAGAGATAGATACCGACAAATACGATTATATGGAAAAACCATATAGACAGCTTATAGTATGGGATCCAATTGCAGAAGAAATTATTGGAGGATATCGTTATTTACCGGGTTGCGAAGTAGATTTTGATGAAGAAGGTCAACCTACATTTGTAATGTCTCATTTGTTTACTTTCAGTGAAAAATTCATAAAAGAATATATACCATTCACCATTGAACTTGGACGAGCATTCGTTCAACCTGATTATCAAACATCAAAAATGGGGACAAAAAGTCTGTTTGCACTTGATAATTTGTGGGACGGATTAGGAGCGCTAATTCACACGGTAAAAAACGCCAGATATTTTATAGGGAAAGTAACAATCTATGAACATTATCCCGTGATTGCACGCGAATTGATCTACGAATATATGTTCAGGTATTTCCCTGATCCGGATAAAATGATACTTCCAAAAACTATAATTCATGTCAGTAAAGATAATGAAAAATTAGCTCGGAAAATATTTCTGGGAAATAATTCAACAGCTGATTATAAAACGCTACAGAAAGAAATAAGAGCAGTAGAAGAAACAATTCCATCCATGTTTAATGCATATATCGGATTAACTGATACTATGCGGATGTTTGGGTCAATTTACGACAAAGAATTTGGAAATGTTTACGAAACCGGTATTATGATAACCATGGCCGATTTGCTTGAAACAAAACGCAAACGTTATATTGAACCTTACAAAGAATACCTGCGTAAAATTTTGGAAGAAAGAAGAGTAGCTAAAAAATTAGCACGAGAAACAAAATTGGCCGAAAAGATGGCAAAAAAAATAACTAAAAAAGAAAAAAAAAAGCAGAAAAAAATAATTATATAATTATCAACATATTATACTTTTCAGCAAACAACTCTAACAAATTCGCAACTGTTAGAGTTGTTTGGTTTTTGCCCAATAATATTTGTAACTACTCAGCCCCCAACCCCCTAAAGGGGGAGTTCTGGAGCGACATTCATCATTTATGCGCTTTAATTTGGCTATATTTTTTGTGAAAATTACATTTTTTTTACTCTGCAATTTTCCCTAAAAACGTCAAATGAAGTACTTCTTGAAGTGCTGAGTAGTCACTAATATTCCCCAAAAACAGTTCTAATCATTTTGTTGAACAATTTTCTTTTTTCACTTAGAAAGTAACTGTTTTTACTGATTGTATTTGGTAACTCTATTTTTGAATTATATTTTTGAAATACATTAAATCAATACTTTCAAAAGACAAGTCTTAAATTATTTTACACATGAAAATCAGAAAATTACAATTACTTACGTACTTTTTAGTTTTTCTGACATTCGGACTATCTGCTCAAACATCAAAAACGGTTAATGTAACTACACAGGGGACTTTAAAAAACTTAGTTTCAACTAGTGAAGCAAAAACTGTAACCACACTTACATTATCAGGGAGTATCGATGCTAGGGATATTGCGTATATTCGTGATAATTTGAAAGTAGTATCTACTCTCTATTTGTATTCAACCTCCATTAAAAGCTATACTGGTTCTGATGGCACAAATACAGGAATTAACACCACCTATCCTGCCAATGAAATTCCAATTTATGCCCTTTATAACCCCTATCTTTATACCTATAAATCAACACTAACAAGTCTTACTCTTCCTTCTAGTATCGTAAGCATAGGCTACATGGCATTTTACTACAGTTGGAATCTTTCGGGGACAATAAGTATACCGGCCTCTGTGAAATCTATTTCAAATTATGCATTTTATGGTTGTTTATCAATATCCTCATTTGCAGTATCAAGTTCAAATACTAGATATTCTTCTAGTAATGGTGTTGTTTTCAATAAAAATCAAGATACATTGTTTATATTTCCAGCTGCTAAGTCTGGCAGTTATACTATTCCTTCAACTGTAACTCATATCGGATCTTCCGCATTTGAAAATTGCGGAAGTTTGACATCAATAAATTTTCCAACAAATTTAAAAAGTATTGGTAGTTATGCTTTCTCTTATTGTTCAGGAATTACAGGAAATCTAACACTTCCAACGACACTAAAACAATTAGGTAATGAAGCTTTCTATGGTTGTTCAAATCTTTCAGGGACAGTAACTATACCGGCATCTCTTACTGAACTTGGATACTATTGTTTTCTTGAAAGTAATAATATAAAATCCTTTAGTGTAAATAGTTCAAATACAAAATATGCATCCATCAACGATGTTCTATACAGCAAAAATATAGATACTTTATTTATATGTCCTGGTGGAAAAACAGGGACTTTTTCTATACCAAGTACGGTTAAACTAATCGGGAGTCATGCTTTTTACAATTGTAAAAAATTAACCGGCACAATAAATATTCCGGCATTAGTTGATTATATCGGATATTATTCGTTTTATGGTTGTTCATTAATTACTGATTTTCAGGTAAATTCAACGAACCAATATTTTACTGCTGAAAACGGAATATTGTTTTCTAAAAACATAGATAGATTATTAGCTTACCCAATAACAAAAACAGGAGCATACCAAATACCGGCTACAATAATAGATATTGATCCAGGGGCATTTGCCTATTGTGAAAATCTTACAGGAGAATTTCATATTCCTTCAGAAGTAAAAAACATTGGTAATTATGCATTTTATAATACCAAACAGATTTCAGGATTTTCTGTTGATGCAGCTAATACTACTTATTCTTCGGAAGATGGTTTACTGTTTAATAAAAATAAAGATTCGTTGTTAGTTTGTCCTTATTTAAAATCAGGAAAATATAACATTCCAACAACGGTTACATATATTGGCACTTCTTCTTTTGATGGTTGCCCGTATCTGACTGAAATTAGTATTCCTAGTTCAACCATTACAATTGGTGATTATGCATTCGAGTATTGTACAGGCATTACTAAAATAGAAATTCCTAAAAACACATTGAATATCGGAACTGCAGCATTTTATAGTTGCACAAATCTTTTGGAATTATCCATTGCAAATCCAGATCCACCAATTCTCGATTATTATGCTTTAGATTTGATAAATAAAACTACATGTAAGTTAATTGTATCAATCGGTGCAAAAACGAGTTACCAGAATGCACCCTATTGGAGTGAATTTAGCAATATAAGCGAAAATAATTTTGAATTGGCAACACCTTCATTAAGTACTTCACAATTTGTTATTTACAAAACTAACAACGGAATAAAAATAAGTGGCACCAATTCTGATAATGTAATTGAGATTTTTGACGTCAATGGTCACACAATCCTAAAAATAAATGCAAATAATGGAATAACAAACATTTACCTTTCTACAAGAGGAATGTACATTGTAAAAATCGACAATTTTTCATCAAAAATCCTTATTTAGCATTTTCATTGAAAAAACAACCCTTTTTACTGAATACATTTTTTTTTAATAGCCTAATTCACTAATTTTGAATCAGAAAAAATCTGAACTAAAAAATAAAAAATTGCCATGAGAGTAAGAAAAAATATTGCTACCAGCGAAGAAGGATTTCTTTTCAATCCAACTACTGGAGATTCATTCTCAACAAATGCCCTTGGAGCAGAAATATTATTATTATTAAAAAAAGACATTTCTAATAATGATGTTATTAATACCATCTGCGAAAAATACGATGTTGACAAATCTTTGTTTGAACGTGATTTTGAAGAATTTACTTTACAACTAAAAGATTATAGCATTTTAGAATAATAGTTTGATAGCACTTAGTTAAATCAAAATGAAAAGAAAAATTGTAATAGCTGTAACCGGTTTAAATGCCATTGACAGTCCCGGACCCGGTGTTGCTGTAGTGCGTGCCATAAGAGATTGTAAAGATTTCGATGTTCGCATTATAGGTTTATCGTACGAATCGCTTGAACCTGGGTTATATATGCACGATATCATTGACAAAACATACCAGATCCCCTACCCTTCTGGTGGAACTGATAGTCTTTTGACTCGTTTGAAACACATTCATGAAATTGAAAATTTAGAAGTTATTATTCCTAATTTTGATGCTGAATTATTTAATTTCATTAAACTCCGAGAAACATTGAAAGCAATGGGGATCGCTACTTTTATGCCTGACATGAATCAGTTCGAAGCACGCGATAAAATTAATCTTCTCGAATTTGGGAGAAAATATGATTTTTATGTACCTGATGATAAAATTGTTCATGAAATAAAGGAATTAAAAAATATCGGTGAAAAGTTTGAATATCCATTGGTTGTTAAAGGGAAATTTTACGATGCAATTATAGCTAATACTTATGAACAAGCCGAAAAAGCATATTATAAAATTCAGGCTAAATGGGGCTTACCTATTATTGTTCAAAAATTTATTAAGGGAACAGAAATTAATATTGCCGCTTTAGGCGATGGCGAGGGTAATGCCATTAGCGTAATTCCTATGCGAAAATTATACATCACGGATAAAGGCAAAGCATGGGCAGGAGTTACGCTAGATGATGATGAGTTGATAGAATTAGGCAGAAAGTTTGTAAAAGTTACCAACTGGCGGGGAGGTTGCGAACTTGAAGTTATGTTAACATCAGATGGCAAACCATATATAATGGAAGTAAATCCACGTTTCCCAGCTTGGATTTATCTAACAGCTGCTGCAGGACAGAATCAACCGGCATTCTTAGTAAAAATGGCCTTGGGAGAAAAAGTTAAGCCATTTATTGATTACGAAGTGGGAAAAATTTTCATTCGTTATGCATGGGATTTAATAACCGACATTAGAGAATTTCACCAAATATCTGGAAACGGAGAACTATAAAAATATTACCCCTAGCCCCTAAAGGGGAATTATATTACAACTATTAAAAAAACAATATATGACTAACTTCATTCCCCTTTAGGGGTTAGAGGTTGTCTTAATTAGGACAATATTATGGAAAAAATTAGATACGAAAGACCATTAATAGTGAAAATGAACACGGGTCTGATGAATAAATTTGGAACAAAAACTGAAAATGAGCCGGTTACACATATCGAAAGTGTTGGAGTAAAAACCTTGCTAAAACAATATGGTTCGCCACTTTTTGTCATTTCCGAAAAACAAATCAGGAGAAATTATCAAAATGCAGTTCGGATTTTCAAAACCCGCTATCCAAAAGTTCAGTTTGCATGGTCGTATAAAACCAACTACATGAACGCAGTTTGCAGAATCTTTCATCAGGAAGGTTCTTGGGCAGAGGTTGTTTCAGGTTTTGAATATGATAAAGCTATAGGTAATGGCGTCCCGGGAAACAAAATCATATTTAATGGCCCTGATAAAAAGGATGAAGATCTTATTAAAGCTTCAAAAAACAATTCATTGATTCACATCGATCATTATGATGAATTATATTCGTTAATCCGTTTGAGCGAAGAACATAACCTAAAACCACGAGTTGCCATTAGGGTAAATATGGATACAGGAATTTATCCAAAATGGGATCGTTTTGGGTTTAATTTCGAAAACGGACAAGCGTGGAATGCTTTAACACGGATCTTAAACTCCGAAAATCTGAATCTGGTAGGTATTCATTGTCATATTGGGACATTTATGCTTTCACCAAATGCTTATGCCATTGCAGCGCGGAATCTTTCTGAATTAGCCTGGAGCGTAAAAGAGCGATTTGGCAAAGTGATAGAATACATTGACTTGGGAGGTGGATTCCCTTCTACAAATACATTGAAAGGCGCTTATTTACCCGGAACTGACACCGTACCTTCTATTGATCAATTTGCAGATGCTATTACAGATGTAATTCTTGGTTACGGATTTAAACAGAATGAACTTCCTTTGTTGATTTTAGAAACCGGACGTGCATTAATAGATGACGCAGGATATTTGCTTGGAAGTGTAATTGCAACTAAGCGGTTATCTGATGGACGACGTGCCACCATAATGGATTTTGGACTGAATTCTTTGTTTACTTCACTTTGGTACGAGCACAAAATTAGTCCGGCACAAAAACTGGGAAATCAAACAGAAGAAATGGTTATGTTCGGTCCGCTGTGTATGAATATTGATATTGTCAGGGAAAGTATTACCATGCCTATTCTTCAAAAAGGTGATCAGGTGGTGGTGCATAAAGTGGGTGCATATAATATGACTCAGTGGATGCAATTTATTACCTTACGTCCAAATATCGTTTTAATTGACAATGATAACGAAACTCATGTTATAAGAAAAGCAGAAAGCTTAGAGTATATTGAACAATTGGAAGAAATTCCGAAACATTTAAAATAATAGTTCAAATAAAAAAATCGGAAGTAGAATTAATTTTTCTACTTTTGATTTAATATTATACTCATTGAGGACTTAATATGCGACAAAACAAAACCATAGAATCATTTCGTACCGACATTTTGCCGGGGATAATGAATAGTTATTCCATTATTTTCTTTCTTGATAACAAATTACTTGCCGGTACAATTATGATGGTAAGTTTTTTTAATTTCTGGAGTGGATTTAGTGGATTAATGGCTGTAATTCTCACACTGTTTATTGGTCACACCATGCATCTTGATAAAGCAAGTTTGCGGAGTGGCGTGTACAGTTTTAATTCATTGCTAGCCGGAATAGGAATGGGTACATTTTTTGATCCCGGCTTTGTATTCTTCAGTTTACTGGCTTTGGCATCATTGCTTTCACTTTTACTTTCGGTGGGTCTAGGAGGTTGGTTTTATAAATACAAACTTCCTTTTTTGAGTATTCCATTTGTCATTACTTTTTGGTTTATCGTTTTACCTTCATCACATTACGAAAATTTAGGTTTAACACAACGAAGTATTTTTTGGATAAACGAAATGTATGCAGTAGGCGGAAACGGTTTACTAAAATTGTTCCAAATTATTGACACTTTACAGATTAATGAATTAGTTAACATTTATTTAAGGTCAATTAGTTCCATCTTTTTTCAAAACAATTTAATAGCTGGATTGTTAATTACCATCGCTCTAATTTACAGTTCACGCATTATGTTCTCCTTGTCGGTTATTGGATTTCTATCAGCCTATTTATTTGCAATGTTTTCCGGATCGGAGGCAGCAAGCATAAATTATTATAATATTGGAGCCAATTACATGATGGTAGCTTTTGCCATTGGTGGATACTTTACAATCCCATCCAAAAGTTCTTATTTGTGGACAGTTTTACTTATACCACTCACATCGTTGGTACTACTTTTCTTTTATAAATTACTGGGATACATTCAATTACCAGTTTTTTCATTGCCTTTTGCTTTTATTACAATTCTGTTCATCTATTTTCTTCGTCTACGTAGTAGATCAAACGGACTCGTGTTAACTCCCTTGCAACAAAACTCACCGGAAAAGAATTTATATTCCTACAATAACAACAAAGACCGATTAGCTGGTTTGTACTATTTTCCTGTTCATTTACCTTTTATGGGTGAGTGGACTGTAACTCAGGCTTACGATGGAGAATTTACCCATATGGGTGAATGGAAGCACGCTTTTGATTTTATGATTACTGATAATGAAGGTAAAACGTATCGAAATGCAGGTTACTCGTTAAATGATTACTTCTGCTATAATAAACCAATTTTTGCACCTGCCGATGGATTTGTAGAAATAATTACTGATAATATTGATGACAATGAAATAGGAAATGTAAACACTACAAATAATTGGGGAAATAGTATTGTTATCAGGCATTTGAATGGATTATACAGTCAGGTTTCGCACCTCAAAAAAGGCACATTTAAGGTGAATAAGGGAGATTATGTAAAACAGGGAGATATAATTGCTAACTGTGGTAATTCAGGACGTTCGCCCGAACCACATATTCATTTTCAAATGCAAATACTTCCAGTAGTTGGAGCAAAAACAATTGATTATCCTTTTGCCTATTATTTCAAACGAAATTCCGATAAAGATGAATTAATGCAATATAAAAAACCTGAAACCGGTGATAAAATTAGTAAAGTATCTTCCGATACATTTATTTTTAATGCGTTTAATATTTTACCTGACAGCTCTTTGTCAATGCGATACTCAAAAAATGGGTCGGATAATATAATGGAGAAATGGGATACATATACAGATGCTTACAATCAAAAATATATTTATTGTGCCGAAACAGAATCGGCTGCCTACTATGTAAATGATGGTTTTATGTTTTATTTTACAGCTTTTTACGGTGATAAAAAATCTTTGCTTTATTATTTTTATTTGTCAGCTTATAAACTGTTTTTAGGAAATGATATTAATGTAAAAATTTCAGATTCTTTTCCTTTGAGCATTGTAAACAAAGCAAAATATCTAATTTGGTTAAATGACTTTATCGCACCATTTTACAATTTTATAAAAGTGAAATACTTATCGAAAATAATTTATACGGACAAAGCATTGAAATTTGGAACGGTTCAATTTGGAACTTCAACTGAATTAAACTTAAAAAACAAAACAATCTATTCGAGTAATAGTGTAATTAGCATTACAGAAAAAGGGCTTACCAAATTTGAATACAATACAATTGACATTAAAATTAAAGCCGAATGTATAAAATAACAATATTATTACTTTTCATATCGCTACCGTTTTATGCACAACAGAATTATACTTTTGCTACTGTTGATAGTTTAAGTTATAATTATTTTGTAAATGGAAATTGGAACGAACTAATCAATATCAGTAAAGAGGCAGAGCATCAAAAAATAGATTTTAAATATCTACAACAGCGTGTGGGGTACGCTTACTTTATGAAAAAAGATTATTATAAAGCTATTAAGCATTATACTAAATCGCTTATATTCGATAAAACGGATGAAATTTCACATTTATATTTGTATTATTCTGCTCTGAATATTGGTGATGAAAGTATGGCACGCTATCATTTTTCCCTATTATCACTGAAATTGCAAGAAAGTCTTGATACCAAAAAATTTAGTCTAATAAGTGCCATTGATTTGGAATACAATTATAAAATAAACAATTCTGAATTACGTACAAATCCAAATTATACCAGAATAGGTGTAAATTCTTCACTTGGTTATAGGCTTAATTTATACCAAACTTTATCGAGATATAATCAAACAACTGATTATGTAGACATTACACAACAAGATGAATATTTTGGGTCCTTATCCTATTCTCTATTTGATAGAACCAACATCAATTTTGGGTATCACTATGTAAACACAAAAATAACTACCGATCCTGATAGTTACTTATATCCGGGAAAAGTTTTATATGGAAAATTGAGTCAACGAATAAATCGGTTTGATATTGGAATAAATGCCTCTGTATTTAATAGCGATTTGGCCAATGCAAGTCAATTAGGCATAGAAATTGGGTATGTAATTCCATCAAAGGTAAATCTGTATCTAAAGAGTTCCATCTATAATGTAAAAAGTACAACTTATGATTTAGAGGATATTGATACAGTTTCAACAAACAGTATAATATTCTCCCAAAAAATTGGTTTATTTGCTTTAAAAAATATTTGGTTAGAAGCATCGCTTACTCTTGGAAATCTGAATAACTTTGTAGATACAAATGGTATGTATTTATATAATTCAACAGATCCTACCACATTCAGAACTGGTACTTCGGTTTTTTGGTATTTGAATAAACATCTTATTATATATTCAAACTATACTTTTGATCATAAATTAATAATTGACGACACACAAGAAAACTACAAACAACATTCAATAACTGGAGGTATTATATGGAAAATTTAAAATTTTTAGTCATTTTTATTGCTCTCTTTGCAATAAATTCCTTGACAAGTTCACAAACAGCTAACAATCAGTCTATTTTCAATAAAAGTTACGAATACGAAAAGAGCTCAAACTATGCGGCTGCCATTAAGGAAATGAACTCAATATATAAAAGTAATGAGTATTTTGTAAATATTCGGTTGGGTTGGCTGTATTATTTAAACAAAGACTACTCTAAATCAATAGAATTTTACAATAGAGCCATCAATCTGAAACCCTATGCAATAGAAGCCCGTTTCGGCTGCGTAAAACCCCTGAGTGCTATCGAAAGTTGGGAAAAAGTAAAATATCACTATTTACAAATTCTGAAAATTGACCCTCAAAACACAATTGCTAATTACTGGTTGGGCGTAATTTATTATAATCGAAAAGATTTTGATAATGCTTCAAAGTTATTCGAAAAAATAATTAATCTATATCCTCTGGATTATGAGTCTGTAATTATGCTGGGTTGGACAAAATTAAAGATGGGGAAAAAATCGGATGCTATAATATTATTTAATCATGCATTAAATTTACGTCCGAATGACAATTCTGCGTTAGATGGTTTGAAGCAAATAAAATGATGTTTTACTGAAACCACAAGACCGCTATTTAAGATTTATACATAAAAATCCCCGATTCAAATCATTGGACCGGGGATTTTTGTTATTTCCTTTCGTAATAAGCGAAGCTGTAAGGATAAGGATTCTTTTGATCGGACTCGTGATTCTCCATACTCACTTCATTCCATTCATCAAAATTAATTTCAGGGAAATAAGTATCAGCTAAAAAATCGTGATGTATCCAGGTAATGTACATTGAATCTACCTTGTCCACACATTGTTTGTACACTGTAGCTCCCCCCATTATAAAAACATGATCTTCATGTTCACAAAGATAAATTGCATCTTCCAATGAATCGGCTTCGAAATAATGTTCATTGACTCCTTCAGACATAATGGAAGTCAGTACGATGTTTTTTCTGTTAGGAAGCGGCCCATTTGCTAAACTTTCGAAAGTTCTTTTCCCCATTACAACTGCATGACCTGTTGTAAGCTGTCTAAAATGCATTAAATCAGCCGGTAAATGCCAGGGTAAATTATTCGATTTCCCAATTGCATAATTATCGGCAACAGCGGCAATAATTGAAATTTTTGACATAATCTGTTTGAATATTGATAATCAGGTGTATTTTCTAATTATCAGGTTTTTATTTAGCGTATTGGATAATTCTTTTTAAAATAAATATAATTTGTAACAACAGATATTATTTCAAAAAAGATTTACACTAATCAGATGTCTGTATTCAGACGGGTTACAAAAGTACAAAAAAATATGGAAAATCAGTTCCGATTTTCCATATCAAATCTGTCATTAATGGATAAAAAAAATACGGCTATTATTTGTAATAATTACATTAAATAGCCACTTCACCTTTAATATGTGGATGTGGGTCGTAATCAACCAGTTCAAAGTCGGAAAATTTAAAAGAAAAAATATCTTTCACATTTGGATTTATTAACATTGTAGGCAACTTCCGGGGTTCCCTCGAAAGTTGTAATTTAACCTGATCAAAATGGTTGGTATAAATATGTGCGTCACCCAATGTATGAACAAAATCACCTGCCTTTAAACCGGTTACCTGTGCCATCATTTGTAATAGTAGTGCATAAGAAGCAATATTGAAAGGAACTCCCAAAAAGATATCGGCACTGCGTTGATATAATTGTAGGCTCAATTTCCCATCCGCCACATAAAATTGAAAAAATGCATGACAAGGAGGCAAATTCATATTTGGGATATCTGCTACATTCCATGCACTAACAATAATCCTGCGTGAATCAGGATTGTTTTTAATGGTATTTACAACTTCAGTAATCTGATCAATATGTCCACCGTTATAATCGGGCCACGAACGCCATTGATAACCGTAAATATGTCCTAAATCCCCATTCTCGTCTGCCCACTCGTTCCAAATACGCACACCGTTTTCCTGAAGGTATTTTACGTTTGTGTCTCCATTCAAAAACCACAACAGCTCATGAATAATAGATTTTAAATGCAATTTTTTAGTGGTAAGACAAGGGAAACCCTCTTCCATATTAAAACGCATTTGATGTCCGAAAACGCTGGTTGTTCCCGTTCCTGTACGGTCTTCTTTATGCACACCCTCGGCTAAAACACGTTGGAGTAAGTCTAAATATTGTTTCATTAATTTTTGATTTTGAACTTTATTAACTTTATAGACTTTATAAACTTTAAAAACTAATAAAGATTATAAGTAGTCTTTAGCACCCTGAATTCTGTTCGACGATTAATCTGATTTACAATTTCTTTCTGTTCTGAAGTTAGATTTTGTACAAAGCTTTCATTCAAAACATCATTTTCTTTAAGGAAAGGATATTTCTGTGCTTGTTGAGCATCAACAACTACCGGATTTTCTTCGCCATAACCAACAGATGTAAGTCTTTGTGGGGCTATACCTGCTTTTATCAGATAATTTACAACAGAATTTGCACGTTTTTCAGATAGAATCTGGTTTGCCACATTTGCACCTACAAAGTCGGTATTTGCACTTATTTCGATGGTTATATTTGGATTATCTTTTAAAATTTTCACTAACACCTGTAAGCCGCTTTCCGATTCGGGGGTTAAGTCCCATTTTGCAAATTCATAGAAGATATTTTCTAGTTTAATGGGTTTTGATATGGTCGACAATTTGAAGTTTACTTCTAGATTTTGACTTTCAGTAGCTCCTGCAGTTGAAACTTCATTCTTCTGATTCAAATAGCCACGTGCTGAAGCTAGCATTACACATTCCTGATCTTTATCCAGTTTAATTTTATAACTGCCATCCTTTTTAGCTTGAACGCGCTCATTCAAACCATTATTACTAACAAGTTTTATTACAGCATCCGGAACAGGATTATTTTTTTCATCCAGCACTTTTCCCTGAACAAAATAGGTCAAAACAGGCAATTCAAAACTCCAGATATTATCATACCCTCTGATTTCATTTCTATTAGATGAGAAATAACCTTTGTTGAATCCACTTTCAAAAGTAATTCCAAAATCGTCATTATTCGAATTAATTGGTTCTCCCATATTTTCCACTACCCAACCACCTTCTTTTTTTGGAGTTGCCCTGTAAATATCCAAACCGCCATATCCTACTCTTCCATTTGAGGAAAAGTACAATACGCCATCTTCCCTGACTGAAGGAAACATTTCATCGCCAGAAGTATTAATTTCAGGACCAAGGTTTTCAATATATTTACATTCACCATTTTCCAGTTTTGCTTTCCAAATATCTTTACCACCTAAGCCTCCAATTTCATTTGTTACAAAATAAATTGTTTGATCATCGGGAGAAATAGCCGGATGAGCAACAGACACAGTGCTGTCGTTGAATATATTAACAGACCGAGGAGCACTCCACGTCCCTCCTGCCCTGTTGGATTCATATATTTCTGTGCCTCTATCGCCGAGAGCAATATAGGGAGATTGAGTAAAATACATTTTCTTTCCGTCGGAAGTAAACGAAGAAACACCATTATCATTAATACTATTTACCTCGCCTTCAAGTAATTCAGGTGTTTCCCATTTACCGGCTGCATTTTTACGGGTAATAAAAATATTGTTTATTGGCAGGCCTGTAATAGCGGAATTTTTTTGAGCAGTTTTACGGCTTATTTTACGAGTTGAAGTAAATACAAGTAAATCGGAATTTTTACCCACAAAAGCCGGACAAAAACTTGAACTACGATTTACATTAAATTCTTTTGATTTTGAGACTTTATATCGCACTGGAGTTTGTCTCCATTCAGCAATCTGATTAATTGCTAAAAGTCCATTTTTTGCAACGATACTTCCTGAATCATGTTCAAGGTAAATTTTATAATTTTTGGCTGCATCAGCATATTTTGCATTTCTATGAAGGACTTGAGCATACCTGAGATAAACAATTGAATCGGGATAATTATACCGAATGGCTTTAGGATAGGTCTGTTCGGCTCTGCTTGAATTAATGTACCGATAACATTCTGCTTGTTGAAAGGCTAAACGTGCTTTGAGTGGTTTATCTTTAATACCAACACTTGAATAGGCTCGTTTGTATAAATCGGCTGCAACGAAATACTCACCCACTTCATAACGCTTATCTGCCTTTTTTATACGGGCACCTACGCTACAACCCTGTACTATTAGTGCAGAAAGAAAAATAATTATGATGGAAGAGAATTTTAATTGCATGAAAAAATGGTTGAGATATTTGAAATTATCAAGTTTGGCATTTAATGTTTCCCTATTTTAAACCAATCACTTTAAGACTTTATAAACTTTACTAACTTTATAAACTTTACTAACCTTACTAACTTTATAAACTAATCAAACTAATTTATGTATTACCAATCCCGATCTAAGTTTTGGTTCGAACCAAGTAGTTTTTGGAGGCATAATATTCCCTGAATCGGCAATGTCAATGAGCTGTTTCATCGATACAGGATAAAGAGCAAGAGCAATTCGCATCTCGCCGCTATCAACTCGTTTTTGTAATTCACCAAGTCCACGAATACCTCCAATGAAATCAATTCGTTTATCGCTTCTAAGGTCTTTAATGCCTAAAATTCTATCCAAAATCAGATTTGATGAAATAGTTACATCCAAGACAGCAATAGGATCATTATCATTATATGTTCCGGCTTTAGCAGTCAATGAATACCAATTACCCGACAGATACAACGAAAAATTATGTAATTTATTTGGTTTGTAAATTTCTATTCCCTGTTTTTTTACATCAAAGTTCTCCTTTAGTTTTGTAAGGAACTCTTCATCAGTCAAATTATTCAGGTCTTTCACCACACGATTATAATCAATAATATTTAATTGATTATCAGGAAAACAAACAGCCATAAAGAAGTTATATTCTTCATTGCCTGTATGATGAGGGTTTGCTTTTTGTTTTTCCAATCCCACTAATGCTGCCGCTGCACTACGGTGATGACCATCAGCAATATAAAGGGAAGGAATGGTAGTGAAAATTTCTGTAATTCTCGCAATTGTTTCTGCATTATCAATGGTCCAAAAATGATGACCAAAACCATCACCGGAAGCAATAAAATCATAGATTGGTTTATTTTTAATGATATCAGCAACAATAGCATCCAATTCATCATGATGTGGATAAGCAAAAAATACCGGTTCGATGTTCGCATTATTAACCCGAACATGTTTCATTCTGTCTTCTTCCTTGTCACGACGGGTTAATTCATGCTTTTTAATATTTTCTTTCACATAATCTTCAACATTTGCACAAACTACCAGTCCATATTGAGTTTTACCGTTCATGGTTTGAGCGTAAACATAGTATTTCTCCACATCATCTTGTAGCAACCAGCCTTCCTGTTGGAATTTAGCAAAATTTTCGGCGGCCTTATTGTACACTTTTTCCTCGTGTTCGTCCGTACCCGGAGCAAAATCTATTTCAGGTTTAATAATATGATATAATGACATCGGATTTCCTTCTGCTTCCACACGGGCTTCTTGCGAATTCAATACATCATAGGGGCGAGAAGCAACTTTTTCAACTAAATTCTGAGGAGGACGAATACCTTTAAACGGTTTAATAATAGCCATAACAATGAGTTTAATTATTTGTTTTTTTGAAGACACAAATGTACGAAAAAGTTTGTAAAAAAAGAAAGTAAAGACCTGTACTGAAATTTGTATATTTTGTTGTAGCTTTTTATGCAAAGCTCAATCGTTTTTTTATATATTTGTAGAAAAATAAAAGGACAAATCTTTAAACATCCTCAATATGAAAACAAAAAATCTGATTACTTTCATTATCTTAATGGTATTTACTTCTTGTTCTTCAATTCCCAAAGGAGCAGTAGCTGTTCGTAATTTTGAAAAGGAAAAGTATCTTGGGAAATGGTACGAGATTGCTCGTTTTGATTTTAGATTTGAAAGAGACTTAAACAATACCACCGCCAAATATTCGATTAATACTGATGGAAGTATAAAAGTATTGAATCGCGGTTTTAATACAAAGAAAAACGAATGGTCAGAGGCTATTGGAAAAGCTAAATTTGTGGGTGATCCGACAATTGCTATGCTAAAAGTGTCTTTTTTTGGTCCGTTCTATGCCGGTTACAATGTAATTGCGCTGGACAAAGATTATAAATATGCTTTAGTGGCCGGTTCAAGTTTAAAGTATTTATGGATACTTTCACGCGAAAAAACCTTACCGGAAAATATAAAAAAAGAGTATCTGGAAATTGCCGAGAAGATTGGGTTCAATACATCCGATTTATTGTGGATTGAACATGGCAAATAATATTTAACCGGCATGAAAACTGCGAAATTCTCCATTCTATTAATTTTAATTATATTAATAGGATCAGCCTGTCAAAACGAAGATTTTAGCAAAAAAAATCCTGATGTAGATCAGTTTGTGAGTATTTTGAAAAGTGGGGATTATTTTGAAAAAGTTGGTTTTGAATTACCTGATTTCAAAGAAAAGGATATTAATAGACTACTCTTTTATATAAAAGATACTACTATTCTCAATCAATTTCCGACGAATCCCGTATCTTCAAAATTGACGCTGCCTAAAATACTTTGCGAATGTATTTTCTGGACAATTGATGGTATCAGGCTTGGCACAAAATACCCTTCGCTCGAACCTTGTTTAATTGATACCACAACCTATTCCATTGAAACCGGGTATTCAAGAATATCAACCTCGGAATTATTGGAAATATCCATTTTGTATATAAACTGGTACACTGATTATAAGAAAAATCCAACTCGGACGATAAAACAAAAAAATATTTTTGAAAACACGCCTTATAGGTGGTAAAATCATATTTATAATAAAAACTATGCAAATTTCTCACGAAACCATGCAGGATGTGCTCAACAAACTGTTTGTTAAATATAAATTTTCCGAAAACAAGGCAAATCAACTTGCCAAGACTTTTACTGATAATACATTAGACGGGGTAAATTCGCATGGAATTAATCGTGTTATCCCTTTTATTGAATCTGTTGTTAGTGGTTTTATCGAAATTGATGCTGAAGCAGAAAAAGTTGAATCGTTTGGAAATATAGAACGGTGGGATGGAAATTTTGGTCCCGGAATAATCAATGCAACGAAATGTACAAACAGAGCAATTGAACTGGCAAAACTTCATGGAATGGGATTGGTAGCATTGCGAAATACCAATCATTGGATGCGTGGAGGTACCTATGGTTGGCAAGCAGCGGATGCTGGTTGTATTTCTATCATTTTTACGAATACAAAACCAAATATGCCTCCATGGGGTGGAAAAGACAACCGAATTGGGAATAATCCATTTATAATATCCATACCCAGAGAACAAGGACATATTGTTTTAGATATGGCAATTTCTCAGTTTTCATTTGGAAAAATCAATGAATATAAATTAAAAGGCGAAAAATTACCGCATTTCGGAGGTTGGGATGACAATAACGAATTGACGCAAGATCCTGAAGAAATTATGATGAATGAGCGTGGATTACCTATTGGGTATTGGAAAGGTTCAGCTCTTTCAATTGTATTGGATATGTTGGCGACCATATTATCGGCAGGAGACTCCACTTATAAAATTGGCATGAAAGAAGCTGAAACAGGAATTTCTCAGGTGTTTTTGTGTATCTATCCCGAAATATTTAACGATAAAAAATTACAGGAAAAATTCATCAACGAAATTATTGATTATACACACAATGTAGAACCCTTACATAAAGGCGATGCAACTTACTTTCCAGGTGAAAAAACGGCACAAACCAGAACTCGGAATTTGAAAAATGGTATTCCTGTAAATGATACAGTTTGGCAAAACATACTTGAATTAATGTGATAAGTAATTTATAATATTTATTAATACATTTCCCCATATTGACTATAACTAGGGACTTCTTAAAATTACTCAAAATACATGAAATAAAATCATTACATATCTTATGTTTTGATTCAGGTGCAAGTAATTTACATAGAAAAACTTAATTCCATTGCAGATCATATTTCGGTGTGCTGCACCTTATGAAAGCCACAGAGTGGCGAATTGAAAATCGGCGTAGCCAAATCTAATTTCATCTTTATTTTGTTAGCAAGTTTTTCAGCAGACTCTAACTTGGGACAAGCGACTTCCCAGTCGTTTGAGTTGTTATCAAGCGACTTCTCAGTCGCTTGTCCCCTGTTATCTTTCATTATCAAAAACATATCATTTTTTATTCCAGAGCACTTAATAAATAAAATTAAACTAATTATTTAAAGAATAAAAACTAATTTTTAATTAATTTTTGAGTTAACATCTCATTATTTGTCAATTTCACAGTTACCAGATACTCTCCCCTATTCAAATTATCTACATCAATTGAAATCTTAGAACTGTTGCCAACTTTTAATGACCTAATTTGTTGACCACTCAAGTCATAGATTTCGACCGATTGTATATTTTTATCTGACTCTACATACAAGGTTGAAGTTACAGGATTTGGAAATATCCTAAAAACAGTTTGTTTTAAATTTATATTCGCTGTATTGATTATTCTATGACCCACCATATTCGTATCTAACCAATTCATCCTGGTTTGTATCCAATTTTTAAACTTCTGAATTTCTCCTTCAAAAGTTGTAGGTTGCGTTCCCAACTCATTTGTACCCACATTAAGTCCCAACGTTGACCATTTGGTATAATGTCTTGCTTGTGCTTCGGCAAGTAAAGTTGCAATAGAATCGATAAAATGATTATTCCGACTATCGCTCATTATTGAATTTCTTAATTCATAATAGCGTGCATTTATAGCATTTGCAAAAACAGTATCTTGCAACATCCTTACTTCCCAACTTGGTGGAACCGGTCTCGGATTACATTCGTTTAGTAAATAAGACCATCCCGAGCCATCTGTACTATTACTATGAACACAGGTTGTATTTATGTTTTTGTAGGCCCAATCGTAATCCCATACAGGACCCGAATACACTTTACTATCAATGCTGTCTCTATCTTTATAAAAATACCGGCTTTTTTTATAAGCATCAGGATTGCGGGTTATCTCACCGATAATAAAATAATCGATAAAAGAAGCTTCGTCAAGATATGCTCTGAAACCGGTAGATGGATTTGCAAAATCATCGCTATAAAGTACCGTTTCCAAACCGTATATATAATCTTTCAGATATTCTTTTTGAGGTTCGGTGATGTCTTCCGGCTTCGGATCGTGATAAACAAAATAGACAGATGAACCCGGCTTATTAACAGGCGAATAGCTACTTAACCAGTTATTTCCGGTTTCGGTATAATCTGTCTTAAAAATATAACCACCGGTAACATTATTTCCAGTAGAATCAGATGTTGTAATATCAGCAATATTGACCCTGTCATCGTCTTGTTTAATTTTTTCGGAAAAAAGAAAAATCCCCTGATATTCATCATTTACAATTACCTCGCAATGTTTTAAGCGTGGAGCATAATGTCCCATTTGTTTAAATAAATCGAATGCAAAACTATTACGGGCAAAAACTTTATCGTTGTAATTGGCAGTCAATATCCAATCGTTTTCTTTTGGCATTCCCAAAACTTTTGTATTAAAATTATTGCCAATAGAATCTCTTGTTTCTAAACCATAGGATTTTTGAGGAAAGTTTTGAGAATATGAACCTCTGTATTCAATTCCTATATTGCAAACAAAATCAGGTTTTGAAGTTAAAAGGTAATTTCGAACGCTATCATTAAAAATCGTCATTATAGCATTCACTTTTGGTTCATCAACTATGGTAGCTCCAAAGTCAGTTGTAATATTTATAACGGGCAAATTAGACGAATCGAAAACAAAAGGAGCTTTAAACCACGCAGGAGTTGACCTGTAATAAGTTGTGGAATTATTAATCAGAAAAGACAAAAATACATTGGAACTCATATCCGAAGAGGTTTCTGAACTGTTATGCACTTGAACAGATAAGACATTTTTACCTTTTAAAATGCATTTGGAAAGCAACTTTTTATTTATAGAAAACGATTCTGGTGTTCCACCGCTGTACATTTGTGCTTCGTGGTTTGTACCTAAAGTATTGTAAGTCGGATAATTTCCTGTTATACCTACTCTGGCAATTTCAATTCCATTCAAATAAGCTACAAAAGCGTCATCGTAATCTATATTCAATAATGCAGAACTTAATACCGTAGTATCTGTAACATTAAAACTGATACGCAAAAAAACAGAAGTACAGACTTCAATAATTGTATTATCATCATTATCTCCATTACCAATTCCACCTTTACCACTCAACCAACTACTGTCATCAAAGGTTGAACTTCGCCAATCGGTTGGTGGCTCGGTTGTTCCAACAAAATAACGCCAGGTATCAGTATTAAAAATTGCTGTTTCCCAATGACTTTCAGATTTTATAGTAAAGCTAAAAAAAACAAGACTTAAAGCAGTAAAAATGAATTTGAAATATAGTTGCATAAAAAATATAGTTGTTTATTTTCTGATTAAATGTAAGGAACACAAAAATACATTTATTTTTTTTTATATTTTATACAGATATACTAATTAAGTAAACATATGAATTATAATCCATTTATTTTTATAATTATACATGATTAAATCGTCAGAAATCTAATTCGATAAAAAACTTCTATCAAATATTTCGTACAGAATACATATCTTTGTCTACACCTGAATTTGTCATGTAGGGAGAAAAAATAATCAGTTACTTTCTTAACAAATTATCTATATGAAAAATCGCATTTCAATTTTAACGATATTGTTCTTTATCTCAATTAAAAGCATTGCAGTTCAACCCTTTGCAAACGGAGCAGACGTAAGTTGGCTGCCTCAAATGGAAGCAACAGGTTATGTTTTTAAAAATGATAATGGTGTTTCTGAAGATTGCCTAAAAATTTTGAAAGATAAAGGAATAAATTCGATACGATTGCGAACTTTTGTTAATCCGTCAACTAATCGTACTAGCGGACATTGCAGTAAAGACGAAACAGTAGCAATGGCAGTTCGTGCTCAACAAATGGGCATGCGCATAATGATTGACTTTCATTACAGTGATACTTGGGCCGATCCTGCACATCAGGCAAAACCAGCAGCTTGGGTTGGTCACTCATTTACTGAATTGCTTGATGATGTTTACAACTACACTTTCGATGTAATGAATGCCCTAAAAACTGCCGGGGTTACTCCCGAATGGGTTCAGGTGGGCAATGAAATCCCAAGTGGAATGATTTATCCCGAGGGGAGCAATGAAAGTAGTTGGACTCAACTTATTCAAGTGATAAACAAAGGTTATGATGCAATTAAAACAGTTAGCTCGACCTCAAAAGTTATTTTGCATGTCGACCAAGGAAATGATAACAGTCGGTTTCGATGGTGGTTCGACAATGCAAAAAACGGTGCTGCAAAGTATGATATAATCGGAATGTCTTATTATCCATATTGGCTTAGCGGAAGTCCAAATTTCACTCTTTCTATTAACGATTTAGGCAATAATTTAAATGATATGGTTTCCCGTTATGGCAAAGAAGTGATGGTGGTGGAAATTGGTGGTGTTGATACAGAAGCACAAAACACCTTCGATATGCTGACTGCCGTAATTGCTAAAGTAAAAGCGGTACCCAATAGTAAAGGTTTAGGAGTTTTCTATTGGGAACCGGAAGGAGCAAAAAGCTGGAGCGGATATTCGTTAAGTGCATGGGGAAACAATGGACAACCAACCATTGCAATGAATGCATTTAATAATCTAACTGCAAATTATACTCCCAATGAATCTTCGGTAAAATTGTTTCTGAACAGACAAAATAGCGAGTTGGAATTTTCAGTTATTTGTTCAAAAATTGAAATTTTAAATCTAAATGGAATGATACTCGATTCAATAACTAACTCAAATTCAATCAATATACAGCAATTACCAAAAGGGTCTTACTTAATCAGAACTTTTGGAGAGAAATCAAAGGATGTATCCATTTTTAAATTTATTTCATAGAAAGATATTTCCAAAATCGATTGTTGGCTTAGCACTTTTAACCCTTCGCTACAAATTTATTTATATTACTGAACAACAAGAATATAAGTTATATATTTCGAGACTTTATTTTTTTTGTGTCTTAATATTCTTGCAAATTGTACCTGCTAATTTATCGGTAAAGAAAAAACTTTACAGTTTCCCATCCGATTCACAGATTGTTCCATTGGCAAACCCGGGTTTACGTGACAAGTTTTGTGTTTTTGCGTAAAAAAGATATTGTATAACGAGACATTGTATTTTAAAATATTGATATTAAATATCTCAACTTAGTTTATTGCACCAAAATTCACTCATTTGCAAATCATAAAAATTAGTATTTGTATCTCAGTGACTTTGGATGATTTTATATTTACTAAAATTATATTTACTAACTTTTAGTTTGTTATCAATACAAATAAAAAATTAATATAAAAATCAGAAAAAACTTATCAAAAATAAAATATCTTTGCATACTACTAAGTTTAAAATAAGACATTAAAGATTAAAAAAAATTGTTACTCTTACATATTACAATAAGATTTTATGAAAAAACTGAAAGATGTACTTTTTTCGATGCATACCACCGTTATTTTACTCCTGATTTTTGGTATCAGTATCGGTTACGCTACATTTGCCGAGAATAGTTCAGGTACAGAATACGCTCGCGAAATTATATACAACGCCATTTGGTTTGAAGTATTGATGATAGCATTAATTATCAATCTCTTAGGAAGTATATTTCGTTTTAAACTGCTAGCCAAAAGAAAATGGAGTGTACTTCTTTTTCATTTGGCTTTTATATGTATGATAATTGGAGCTGCCGTAACACGCTACTTTGGTTCGGAAGGTATGATGCATATACGACAAGGTGAAACTTCGAATGAAGTATCGACCGATAAAACTTCTGTTGGAATTACGGCCGAATACAACGGAGAAAAAGTGGAGAAAACTTTTGATGCCAGCTTTGCCGAAAACAAATCGAATAATTTCTCAGAATCGATTACCATAGCCGGAAAAACGATTACCGTTGAAAATGAAATGTATGTCCCTAATTCGGTTGAAACAATTGTTCCAGACGATAATGGAGAACCAGCACTTTCGTTATTCGTAATGAACAGCATGAACAAAGGAATGGATTTTATTTTGATGAATGAAGAAACAAATTTGTTTGAAGGACTTGCTTTTGGTTTTGGCGACAGTATTAAAAATTCAGATGTAAACTTGAAACTTGAAAACAACGAACTTTATTTTTCAAGTAGATATCCTGTTTCAGGCATGAGTATGATGCAAAAAGATGAATCTGTGATGTTGCCGGGTAAATACTATCCTGCACAACAAAAAACTATTTATAAAGCTGAAAATGTGATATTTGTATTAAAGACATATTTGCCAAAAGCTAAAAAGAATTTATCGCAAGTCACACCCGAAATGAATAAATCCGGCATTACTATAGAAGGGAAAAATGCTATTGTATTCAAAGTAAGTAACGGAAATATTTCAAAAAAGGTAAATGTTTTAAGTGCTGATAATCAAGTTTCACAACCCGCAAAATGTGAATTGGGGAACGTGAAAGTTTCAGTTTCGTACGGAGTGCTGGCAAAGAAATTGCCATTTTATATAACCTTACGAGAATTTGTTCTGGATCGTTATCCGGGTTCAAACAGTCCGTCATCCTACGCCAGCGAAATTACGGTTACCGACCATGAAAGGAAAACCGAACTTCCGTTCAGAATATTCATGAATAATATCTTAAATTACCGTGGATATCGTTTCTTCCAGTCATCTTACGATCAAGACGAAAAAGGAACGATATTATCTGTAAGCCAGGACTATTGGGGAACTCTGATAAGTTATATCGGATATTTCTTAATGATGCTGGGTATGATATGGACTTTATTCAATAAAAACAGTCGTTTCCAAACAGTTATAAAACTCAGCAATGAACTTCAGAAAAAGAGAAAAGCTGGAAAAATAGCTCTTCTTGCCGGATTAATAGTATTATCGGGTTCGGTGTTCTCGGCGAGTACTGAAATCACTAAGAAAAGTCATATTAATGAATTAAACAGCTTATTAATTCAAGACGAAGCACAGGGACGCATTGAGCCTTTCAATACTTATGCATCGGACATTTTCAGAAAAATCTCTAAAAAAACATCGTGTAATAATATGCCGGCAGTCGAAGTAATTATTGGAATGTCTGCCAATCCTTCAGCATGGCAAAACGAACCAATTATAAAAGTTGCAAATCCTCAACTGGCTAAAGAATTGGGAATTGTAGGTGATTTAGTATCGTTCAACCAACTTTTCGATTTTGATAACGGCGGTGAATATCGTCTGAAAGAGAAGGTCAACAAGGTGTATCAAAAAGAACAATCTACGCATAATAAATACGATAAGGAAATAATTAATGTCGACGAGCGGGTAAATATCTGTTATGAAATTTATAACGGCAATATGCTGGCATTATTCCCAAATACAAGTCATTCAAATGACAAATGGAATGTTGTTCAGCCTGTTGATGTGAACAATATTGGACATAATCATTCTGAAAATCCCCACATGAATGAAATGGGAAGTATGGAAAGCAAAACACCACCTGCCGGAATGGGTGGAATGAGTGAAGAACAAATTAATGCCATGATGGGAAATACAATTCCAACAATAAATCCCACAACATTATCAAACGATTCGCCGGAAATGTTGCTGACAAATTATTTACATGCTGTAAACGAAGCAAATTTGAATGGTGATTGGAAACAAGCAATTGAACAACTTACACTTATAAAGAATTATCAAAAACTGAATGATGTTGATTTGCCTTCAGAAAGAAAAACAAATCTTGAAATATTCTACAATAATATAAATATCTTTTCAAAACTGGCAATAACCTACTCATTACTAGGATTTTTATTATTACTACTACATTTAATTGATATTTTCAAAACTAAATCCGGTCTCGAAAAAATTCTGAAATGGGCAAATTATTTATTTCTATTGGTATTTGTAGTGTACTGTTCCGGACTTGGAATGCGATGGTACATTTCAGCCCATGCCCCTTGGAGTAATGGTTACGAAACCATGATTTTTGTAGGTTGGGCAGCTGCTCTTTCCGGATTATTATTTGCCAGAAAATCACCCATATCGCTTGCTGTAACAGGCATTTTATCGGGTATTGCATTGTTAGTTGCCGGCATGAGTTGGATGAATCCTGAAATTACAAATCTCGTTCCTGTTCTCAAATCCTATTGGTTAATAATTCATGTGGCTATTATTACATCAAGTTATGGTTTTCTGGCAATGGCAGCATTACTTGGAATCCTAAACCTAAGTTTAATGATTGTCATGAATAAAAACAATGCTTATAAACTGAAAGACAGTATTCAGGAATTGAGCTATATTATTGAAATGGCTATGACAATAGGACTCATTATGTTGACTATCGGTTGTTTTATCGGCGGAATTTGGGCTAACGAATCGTGGGGACGTTATTGGGGTTGGGATCCGAAAGAAACCTGGGCATTGGTAAGCATTTTAGTTTATTCAGCCATCCTCCATTTGCGAAATATCCCGGTATTAAACAATCAGTTTACATTGAGTAGTTTATCTTTATTGGGATTTGGCACTATTATTATGACATTCTTTGGCGTAAATTACTATTTATCAGGCATGCATTCCTATGCACAGGGAACGCCTCCACCCATCCCTGCCGAAGTTTATATTGCCTTAATTGTGATAGTATTATTGGTTATTTTTGCTTTCAGAGCTGAAAAGAAAAATAAGAATATTTGAATTTTTTCATGACAAAAAATCAAAAAGAGAGACCAAATGTTTAATTATAAAGCTGTATTCATCCTCGTAGTGTGAGATCGACCTCGTCCAGTGAGCCTGCCTGTTGCAGGTAGGTCGAAAAACAAGTGAAGTTGGCGTAAAAAATCGTCCTTTTTGAGCGAAGAAGGAGCGATCCACGATAGCTATCTCTTAGGTTTTAGCCAACTGAGCGTACGTTTTTCGAGCGAACGCCTGACGGTAGGCAGGGTGGGCGCAGTCTTGACTTTTTTGCCTACTTTTTGTGTTAAGACAAAAAGTAGGTCAGGGTTTTAGGGGCGGAAGTCCATTAGATAAGGCAAAGATATTCAAGGCATTAATATCGTTTTTTTTTGTCATGTAAACTTCAATTAACAACCTATAAAATTAACAACATGACACAATTCGTTCATAAGTTCTCAATATCCATTTATTTTATTATTATAATAGTTACTATTGTTGTACTAGCCTATTTTGGATTTTCGTTTTATAATCTTCCTGAAGAAGAGCGTTTTTTTCATCCTCTTTACGAATCGTTGAAACCGAGTGGCTTCTTTGGACATGGTTTAGGGATAATTGGTACCTCCATTTTATTATTTGGATTGTTCTCATATATGGCACGAAAAAGGATGAAAATCTTTTCTCGTTGGGGAGTTTTGAAATATTGGCTCGAATTTCATATTTTCATGTGTACTTTAGGTGCGGTTTTAATTCTATTCCATACATCCTTTAAATTTGGAGGAATTATATCTATAGGTTTTTGGAGTTTAGCAATAGTTTGGGTTAGCGGTGTAATTGGTCGTTTTTTGTATATTCAAATTCCCAGAACCATTGAAGGTAGAGAATTGAGTTTGCACGAAGCCGAAGAAATTAAAAATCAGATAGCAGATGAATTATTGGAAAAATATCAAATTAATTTTCATGAAATTATGACCAGTAAATTTTCCGAAATTAAAGCTAAACTTATTTCGGAAAATGTTCATAAACATGATTTTCGTAAGGTAAAAAAACAAATCAGGAAAGAACGTATTCTGGCAGAAAGGATTAAACGACTTGACCAAATGCTACGTTTATTTAAATACTGGCATGTAGCTCATTTACCATTTGCGTTAGTGATGCTGCTAATAATGGTGATACACGTGATTGTAGTATTAACATTGGGTTATCAATGGGTATTTTAAAAAATAAATCTTTTGTTTTTTATAAACAAATTTAATTAACTATGGAAGTAATCATTGAACAAGTACTAAGCTATGGTCTATCTGTCATACTTATAATTAGCATTCTGGCTATATATTTATCACAACAAAAACGGCAATCTAAAGTAGTTAGCGATAAAATATTACAAGCTAAAGCTGATGGATTGCATGAACCGGTATCACTTTACCCTGTAGTGGATATTAACAGATGCATTCAAAGTGGAGCCTGTATTGAGGCTTGTCCAGAGAAAGAAATATTAGGAATTACAAACGGTAAAGCTTCAATTATAAATGCTTCAAGATGTATAGGACATGGTGCTTGTTTCAGAGCTTGTCCAGTTGAAGCTATTTCATTATGGATTGGTACGGAAAAACGTGGAGTTGACCTACCACATGTCAGTGCAAATTTCGAAACAAATGTTCGGGGAATTTTTATTGCTGGTGAGCTGGGTGGAATGGGACTGATAAGAAATGCTATCACTCAGGGTCGTGAAGCCGTTGAGCAGATTGTAAAAATAATTAATAAAGAGACAAAAGCTGACTATGATTTGATTGTGGTGGGTGCCGGTCCGGCAGGAATTTCGGGAACATTAGCCGCTAAAAAAGCCGGTTTAAATGTTCTTACATTGGAGCAGGATACGCTGGGAGGCGCAGTTTATACCTATCCCCGTTCCAAAATTGTAATGACAGCTCCTATGGATTTACCTTTGTATGGAAAAGTAAAGTTTAGAGAAACTTCTAAAACTGAATTACTGTCACTTTGGAAAACTGTCATCGAAAAAAATAAAATTGAAATTGTTGAAAACTCGAAAGTTGAAGCCATTATTCCAAATAATGGCATTTTTAGCGTCGAAACGATAAATGGTGAAAAATACTCATGTAAAAATGTATTATTATCAATAGGTCGACGAGGAACACCACGAAAACTAGGTGTTCTGGGAGAAAATACTGAAAAAGTAGCCTACCGTTTACTCGAGCCGGAGATTATTACCGATAAAGATATAGTTGTAGTAGGTGGTGGTGACTCTGCAATTGAAGCGGCACTTTCACTTGCTGATAAAAATCGTGTAACTCTTTCGTACAGAAGCGATAAGTTTAGCCGAATAAAACAAAAAAATGCCGAAAAAATAAACGAAGCTATCAAACTGGCTAAAATCGTTGTAAAATTTAATAGCAATGTAGTTTTAATAGAACCCGAAATAATTTCATATACCGAAAATAATTCTGAAGAAATTTTCAAAATTAAAAACGATTTAATTTATATCTTTGCAGGTGGTGAGTTACCAACGGAATTTTTGAAAAAAATGGGCATTGAAATGTCAACCAAACACGGTGAAGTGGTATTGAAGCATTGAAAAAATCAAGAACTCTTTACACATTAATTACTTTTTCATATAATTGAAGTAAAAGACTACGAGTATACAAATTAGAGCTGCTACTCCTGTAATCCAAAAGGCAGAAAAAAATTAATGCTAAAATAAAATGCAAATTAATAATCAAATTTATTGTTTTAAATTTAACAATACGATATAAAATAGTATTTGTTTTTTAACAAGAAATTCTATAAAGGATTTTTATTGATTTATTCAAACTCCACTATCGTAATTCCAGCACCACCAAACTGAACATGTTCGTCACGAAATGTTTTTACAGCAGGAACTGTCCCGAGATACTGACGAATAATTTGTCGCAATGCTCCGGTTCCTGTTCCATGCAGAATTCGAACGCCTGAAATCCCAACCATTAGCGCATCATCGATAAAATAGGTTACTGCCTGTAACGCTTCATCAACACGCATACCACGAACATCTATTTCGGATTTAAAAGTAAGTTTACGCTGACGAACCTCGTCGGTAGTTGTTGTTACTAAATTTTCAAACTTTTTGCTTTCTTTTTTGAACTGCGTGTTACTTATCACTTCTAATTTAATCAATTTCACCGTCGATTTCATTTGCCCAAAAGCCACAATTGCATTTTTATCCTGAATTTCAATAACTTTACCAATGGCTGTTTGACCTTTCATACGAACATTAGCCCCCAACCTCACCTCGATCCTCCCCAAAGGGGAGGAAGTTGGAGGTTCAATAGACTTAATACGCTTTTTCAGAACACTTTTTCCCTCTCCTTTGGAGAGGGTTAGGGTGAGGTCAGGAATCGAGGGGTCAGGTGTGAGGTATTTCGCTTTAAACTCTTCCAACTCCTTCCTTACTGCTTTCGTTTTTTCTTTTTCTGCATCCGCTTCTTTTATTTGACGAATGGTATTTTCAATTTTGGCATTTGCTTCACTCAATAAATTCTGAGCATCAGCCTTTGCCTTTTGAGTTATTTCCTTCCGTTGCTTATCAATACCGGCCATTTCTTCCTCGTATTTTGCCAGGGTTTCTTCCAACCGTTTTTCTTTCTGACGGATTTGCTGACGTTTATTTTCCCAATAGCGTTTGTCGCGTACAATATCCTGTAAATGTTTATCATAATCCAGATGCTCCGCTCCCACTTTTTCAGCAGCTTCGGCAATTAAATCTTCGGGTAGTCCAATCTTTCGGGCAATTTCAATAGCGAAGGAACTTCCCGGATTACCAATACTCAGTTGGAAAAGTGGTTGCAAATGCTGACGGTCGTACAACATGGCTCCATTCACAATTCCCGTAGCATCTTCGGCATAATGTTTCAGATTAGTATAATGCGTGGTTATAACTCCAAAAGCCAGATTCTTATTGAAACGTTCCAACGAAGCTTCAGCAATTGCTCCACCAATCAGAGGTTCTGTTCCAGTTCCAAATTCATCAATCAGCAACAAGGTTTTTTCATTGCTATTTTTGATAAAATATTTCATATTCAGCAAATGCGAACTATAGGTAGACAAATCATTCTCAATGGATTGCTCGTCTCCAATATCAATAAAAAGCCGCTCAAAAATTCCTGCACGACTGCTATCATGCACCGGAATTAGCAATCCGCACTGCATCATATATTGCAATAAGACAACCGTTTTCAAACAAACTGATTTTCCTCCCGCATTGGGACCGGAAATAATCAGAATCCGTTGATTTTCATTCAACGTAATGTCAAGCGGTACAATTTCTTTTCCTTGTTTTTTCAACGAAAGGAATAAGATGGGATGAACTGCTTTAGCCCATTCCAATTGGCAACAATCATCGATACGGGGTTTAATTCCGTTTATTTCAATAGCAAAAAGTGCTTTGGCCCGAAAAAAATCAATTTGACCCAGAAAAAATTGTGACGCAAAAATATCTTCGGAATGTGGACGAACAAAATTGCTAAAATCAACCAAAATACGTATCACTTCCCTCCGCTCCTCGCCTTCCAGTTCACGAACACGGTTATTGGCTTCCACTACTTGTTGGGGTTCAATAAAAACGGTTTTCCCGGTGGCCGATTCGTCATGAACTATTCCGTTTACTTTCCGCTTAAAAGCCGGCGAAACAGGGATTACCAAACGTCCTTCACGCATGGTTGGCGCTACATCTTTTTCTACATAACCATCGACTTGTGCCTGGCGAAGTATGGAGTTTAATGTTCGGGAAATACCACTTTGCACCTGAAAAATATCTTTTCGGATACGGGCTAATTCCGGAGAAGCATTATCTTTAATTTTCCCGAATTTATTTAGAATATTGTCAATTCGATTGATAATCAATGGGAAAGTTTCAATTTCCTGAACCAACTCGTGCAAATGTGGATAAACTTCGGCTTCGCTTTTTGTCAGAAATGCAACCAGTAATCGCACTGCTTCTAATGCTCTACGAAGATTAAACACCTCCAATTCATCCAAAAACAAACCCTCAACCTTGATTCTCGACAAAGCCGGACGAACATCGTAAAAATCACCAATGGGTAATTCATCGGCTTCGGAAGTCAGAATTCGTACCATTTCGTCGGTCTGACAAAGCAATTTCATTACTTCCGTATAATCCGACGAAAACTGTATTTCATCTACTTTTTCGGCACCCAAGGTACTCACACACTTGTCTTTCAACAATTGGCGAATGGTACTAAAAGCTATTTTTTGTTCTATATGAGAAGGATAAAGCATTTAATTTGTTCAATTAGAATCTTATTATTAAATATACTTCAAAAACAACGAAAAATCAGACAATCAATTAAGTATAACTAAATAAAGCATTTAGAATAAAGATTAATGAATATAGGGTGATATGATCCAAAATATCATTTGTGTTTAAAGACATTAGATTACTAATTTTGTTTTCGAAGCATCTTATCAAAGTCACTTTCAATCAATTTATTTTGTGTTATTCTGAATTTCTCGAATTCCTTTTCGGCAAGCGCTAATACCACTTCAGGCGAAACCGTTCCCTGATGGTTTAAAATTGCTTCTTCGTTAAATTGAAGAAATGCATCCAATTTTGCCACCCAATCTTTCATATACATTACCACACTTTTTTTTGCCTGATTTTCAGCATAATCGAGATACATTGTGACAATGCGGTTAAGAGCATCCATTTCCTTTTCATTCAGGTAATTTTTCGCAACCCCTACATCTGTTTTTCGGATAGTACCTTTCGGAGCATTCTTCCAAGTAGTCAAACCCATATTATCTTTAGAACAATCAGCTCTGGAAGCAATTAACTCTGATGCTGTCTGTCCGGTTATTGCCCAATGAAGTTTATTTTGTACGGTTGCAAAAAAATCTTTTGTTGTTTTTTCATCAACATTATAATCAGCACTACATTGAGAGTAAATGTCAGTAATTTTTTGATAAAAACGTCGTTCACTACTACGAATATCGCGTATTCGTGCCAATTGTTCTTCAAAATAATCCTTTCCAAAAATATTGTTTGGATTTTTAAGGCGTTCATCATCCATAGTAAAACCTTTGATGATATATTCTTTGAGCCGTTCAGTGGCCCATATCCGAAAAGCTGTTGCCTGATGACTATTCACGCGATAACCTACTGAGATAATAGCATCAAGGTTGTAAAATTTTGTAGTTGATTCTTGCGTCTTTCCTTTTATAGCTCCATGTTGAGTGGTATGTTCCAAAATGGAACAAACCACTTCTTCCTGTAATTCACCTGATTCAAAAATATTTTTGAGATGCTTTGTTATTGCAGGGCGCTGCACGCCAAACAAATCAGCAATTTTATGTTGGGTAAGCCATATTGTTTCATTTTGTAAATAAATTTCCACTTTTACTTTACCGCCGGGCGTGGTATAAAGCAGTATTTCGCTGAAACCTTCTGTAACTAGGTTCTGTATTTTTGACATATTATACTATGTTTCGTTCCTTGATCAATCAACTTAAACCTTTATTGATTTTTACTTTTCTGGTAAACTTGAAGGTCAGGTTACTTTGTGGTCGAAGGGGGTAATTTCTTCGCTTCTTCCCAAATCTCATCCATTTCGGCTAAGCTCATTTTCTTTAAATCTTTTCCAACTGTAATGGTTTTCGATTCTAGATAATTAAAACGGCTGATAAATTTACGGTTGGTACGTTCCAGCGCATTTTCAGGATTAATATCGTAAAGTCGGGCAGCATTGATCAAACTGAACATCAAATCGCCAAACTCAGCTTCCATTTTATCTTTGTCCATGGCAGCTACTTCAACTTTAAACTCATTAATTTCTTCCTGCACTTTTTCCCAAACCTGTTCGCGTTCTTTCCAATCGAAACCCACACTGCGGGCTTTGTCTTGAATGCGGTGGGCTTTTATTAATGCAGGAAGCGACATGGGTACTCCCGACAAAACAGATTTATTTCCCCCTTTTTCCTTCAATTTCAACGATTCCCAATTTTGCATTACAATTTCGCTGTTGTTGGCTTCCACTTCGGCAAAAATATGTGGATGCCGATAAATCAGTTTTTCACATAACCCACTACAAACATCATAAATATCAAAATCGTTGGTTTCGCTGCCCATTTCGGAATAAAAAACAATGTGTAATAATATGTCTCCCAACTCTTTTCGAATTTCGGTTTTGTCTTCCCTGATGATGGCATCAGCCAACTCATAAGTTTCTTCAATGGTGAGTGTGCGCAGACTTTCGAATGTTTGTTCTTTGTCCCATGGACATTTAGCGCGTAGTTCAGTCATTATTTCGAGTAATCGCTGAAATTGATCTAGTTTTTCTGTTGTTGTATGCATTTATTTCAGTTGATAATTCACAATTCATAATTTATAATTAGCACAAAGGTAAGCATTTTTGGTGTTGAATTGAAAAATATTAAACTCCAACTCACTTTTCTAATAACGCAAAAAGCCCTATAAATAAGCATTCCAAAAATATTATTCTCAATTTAATATTTATTAACTTATAAAATGAATCAAAATTGAAATATTGCTATACTTTTACGGTGTACTATTTCACTAATACACTAATTCAAAACAAAAGTAATAATTTAAAATCATGGTAAATGTACAAAACGTAACTTTCAGTTACAGTAGAAAAGCAAATTTGCTTTCCAATTTGAGTTTAAATCTAAAAGCGGGACGCATTCATGGCTTATTGGGAAAAAATGGCGAAGGTAAGAGTACTTTATTAAAATTAATTTCAGGAATGGATTTTCCACAATCAGGTTCTATTGAAACAATCGGATTTAACCCGGTAAAACGTTTTCCTGAAATGCTTCGTGACATATATTTTATTCCCGAAGAATTACCACAGATGAGCATCAGTATAAAAGAATACGAAAATGTTTATGCCTCTTTTTATCCAAATTTCAGTTCTGAGCAGTTCAACGCATATTTAAAAGAGTTTGAAATTGAATCAAAGTCCTCAAAACTAAACAAACTTTCTCAAGGACAGAAAAAGAAAGTTTTTGTGGCATTTGGTTTGGCCGCCAACACTAAATTATTGTTGATGGATGAACCAACAAACGGATTAGACATACCTTCGAAAGGACAGTTTCGTCGTATGGTGGCATCGGTAATAGATGAGAACCGCTGTTTGGTTATATCAACTCATCAAGTCCGCGATTTGGATAGTTTGATTGATACTATAACTGTAATGGAAGGTCACGAAATTGTGTTCAACGAATCCATTGAAGATATTACCAAAAAATTGCTTTTCAAAGTATATGAAAAAAATGAGAAAGATGAAACAGTTATCCATTCTGAAGACACTTTGCGTGGTTATTATCAGGTTCGGGAGAATAAAACCGGCGAGGAAAGTAAATTAGATATTGAATTGTTATTCAATGCTATAATAGGCAATAAAAATCGAATGAAACAACTTTTTCCCTTAACAAATAAATAATTTAAAAACCATGAATACAACATTAAATATCAATCGTTTAGGATTACTATTCAAACGTTTTTTTATAGAAAACAAACAAAAGGAACTCATTTTTTGGGGAATATCTATAGCTGTTTTCACAATAATGCATCAGGTTGGTTCTGTAGAAATGTTTACTTACATAGCCGGATTTATTTTTGCTGCTCGTCTGTTTAGCATTTTCGCCTATACTCCCACCGGAATGCATTACTTACTAATTCCTGCCACCCATACTGAGAAACTGATCGTAAATATTGTTTTAAGTACTATTTATTTTTTCACAATGATCTTAGTTACCTATATTATAGGCTCTGTTGTAGGAAATCTTTTAGGAAGTATGATTTTTGGCTTGGATAAACCCATCAATTTAGACTTATTCAACGATAGCATTTCAAATGCATGGAATACAGGAAATCACCAAGACGGAATTTTCAACATTTTCATGTCTTTTGCCCTGTCACAATCAATCTTTTTGCTGGGATCCATTTTTTTCAAAAGAAGCGCAATAGCAAAAACGTTCTTATCCATCATATTAGTTACTATGGCACTTGGAATTATCCAATTAATACTCTTCAAACTTACTTTTGGAACATTTCATATGAATACCAACTCATTTAGATTTGATTTGTTAGGACCTAATTTTATAAATGAAATTTTCCCTAATTACAAAATGATAGGTACAATTCTCAAGTACTCATTAATCCCATTTTTCTGGATGGTAACGTATTTCCGTTTAACCGAAAAACAAGTATAATTATGGAATTCAAAGAAAATCAAACCATATATCTGCAAATAGGCGATTACGTCTGCGAACAGATACTCCTTGGACGATGGAATGAGGGAGACCGTATTCTATCGGTGAGGGAGCTGGGTGTAGACTTGGAGGTAAACCCAAATACAGTCATGCGAAGTTATGATTTCCTGCAAAGCAACGAAATTATATTTAATAAAAGAGGTGTAGGATATTTTGTGGAAGAAAATGCAAAAACTAAAATTATCAATTATCGTCGGAAACAATTTTTAGAACAAGAACTTCCTGTTATTTTCAAAACAATGAATTTACTTGGAATGACCATTGAAGATATAAATATACAATACACAAGCTATTTAAAATCAGTTTAGCCCATGAAAACAACGAATAGAATACCAAAAGCAATAGCAATTGTTGTAATTTTAGGTTTTGGAATGATTAACAATGTAAAGAATAAGCTAATTATGATACAAGCCTACGATCAAATTTCGAATGAACTTGAAAACACGGTAGAATCGGAAAGTACAAAAACATCCGATAACAAGCTATATATTTACACTAAATCGATTATAAAAAGCAGTATTCAACAAGTAATATTTAATTTATGAAAACAAGTAACAAATTACTCCTCGGACTTTTTATTGTAGTAGTTTTGGGAATGATATTCGCAAATATCAGACTTAAAAATGTAATTGAAACGACACCTGGATTAGAAAGCCAAACTTCCAATAATAAGTCATTTTTTAGTTTTAAGATGACTAAAAGCTCAAGTAATACAATTTCGAAAACTGATACTTTACAAGGTGACTTTAGTTATGGTCTTTTTGCAGATCAAACAAAAGTACTCTTATCGATAGATGGAAATACAAGCTATGATCAATTAAATCAGTATAAAATCGATTTGAAAAGACTAAATATCGATCTAAATATCAAAAAAGTAGAATTTGCCGATAATGGTAAAATGATAAAATTGGAAATTGCCGTCGATTGTAATGACGGTTTTAAAGGGACTGTAAAACAAGTGCTTAGAAACAACAATAGAATTGGTTTTTACAGAATCTATGACGAATCGGCACCCTCTGCTTTTGGAATGTCTGCTATGCCTTTGGAATAGCGATCTTTATAAAACTTATGTCATTAAAAACCATTTTACTGAACTAATCAGTGAAATGGTTTTTTTACATTTACATTTTGAGTTATTACTAAACTGGGCAATTTAACGAAAGCTACTAAACAATTATTATTACTTTCAATAAAATCTGAGATTAACTGCCTACAGACCAAACAATTTAACGAAAAATAATTTGTCAGGAAATTAACTATTAATACATTTGCAAAATACATTCTACAACTCTCGGGTTTTCAGAAACTAAAATCTGCATAAAATGAGAAAAGTGATTGATATTAGAAATCTTGAATTTCACTACTACCGACAAGAGAAATTATTAAATAACCTGAATTTAAAATTAAAATCAGGGAATATTCATGGTCTTATCGGCAAAAACGGAGAAGGCAAAACAACCTTATTTAAACTGATTTGCGGTTTAATATTTCCAATAAAGGGTGAAATAGAAGTGTTGGAATACGAACCACGTAAACGGCATACCGGAATGTTGAATCACGTTTATTTTTTGCCTGAAGAAATATATCCCACCAAACTGTCCATTCTAAATTATGAACGTGTATATGCTCCCTTTTATCCTGAATTTAGTTCAGGTTCGTTTTATAAATATCTGAATGAGTTTAGCATCGATACTAAAAATACTAATTTCGAAAAGTTCTCCTATGGTCAAAAGAAAAAAATAATGATTGCTTTCGGATTGGCAACTAATGCTAAACTGATACTTATGGATGAACCAACAAATGGTTTAGATATACCATCGAAAAGGCAATTCAGAAGGATGATTTCTTCAGTTTCGAATAAAGATAATTGCATAATTATTTCTACCCATCAGGTATTTGATTTGGAAAATATGGTAGATAATATAATAATAATGGATGAACACGAAATAATATTTAATGAATTAATAACCAGCATAACGAATAAATTGCAATTTAAAGTATCAAAAAAAAGAGAAAAGAACGATTTGATACTTTATCAGGAAGAAACTGCAAAAGGCGTTGGTCAAATTCTTGAAAATAAAACCGGAGTAGAAAGTTCTCTCGACATTGAGCTGCTATTCAACGCATTATTATTTGACTGTGAAAGGATTAAAACTGTATTAGATTAAAACAAAAGAAATAATACTTATAATGATGAAAAACAAAGTGGATTTCAGACAAATAAATCTTTTAATTCAACGCTACATGTTTGAAAACTGGAGCAAAGAAGTGCTGTTTTGGAGCATTATCACTCTGTTTTTTACCGTGTTAGATAACCGGTACTTTGTTATTTTTGTATTATTTATTAGTGGAATAATATATTCTGTTCGTCTCCATAAAGAATTGATGAATGGAACAAATGGAATTCATTTTATGATGATTCCCGCAACACAAACCGAGAAATTAATTTCCAATATCTTTCTGAATACCGTTTACCATTTTTTTATGATATTATTTTCATATAGTATTGGTAATGTATTAGTTATATTATTATATCATGTCATTCTAAAAATTAATGTACCGGTAAACTGGGATTTATTTCAGGTTACAAATAATACTTTTGCAGATGGCTATATACTGGTTAGCTCCAGAAATGTTTTTTGGCAGATATTTGGGTTATTTGCTTTCTCGCAAGCAATCTTCACATTAGGCTCTCTTTACTTCAAGAACAATATCGTGGCAAAAACCATTTTAAGCTTTATTTTCATTGGCTTTATTTTTTTTATGGTACAGCTAATCCTGTTTAAATTTCTTTGGGATATAAAATATTTAAGCAATGCACTTTTCCCAATACTTGTGATGATAAATGATGCTACATTACCCCCTATTGTTCACAAAATAATAACCATTGGGAGTTATATCACTTTACCTTATTTGTGGGTGGTAAGTTATTTCAGACTGAAAGAAAAAGAAGTTTAATTTTTTTAAATTAAAAGAAATTACAAATTATGAAAACTAAAAACAGAACAATAAAAGCTATTGTTGTTATTCTAATGGTTAGTCTGGGAGTATTAAATAATATTGATTTTAAAATAAATAGAACCGACTCTTCTTTTTCAATAACAAACTCTGAAACGGAGATTCAAATGAAAAGCGATTCATCACTCGTTAAAACAAATCGCATAATTACCTATACTAGATCAGTTTTAAGATCAGGTATTAAACACTTAATTTCAAACTTATGAAAACAAGTAACAAATTATTACTTGCACTTTTCTTTTTTATTTTAATAGGAATTGTAGTGCTAAATATTGTGATACGCAATGAAACTAACAATACTGTTTTAAGGCAAGCAGTAACTATTTCCAATAATGATACGACTTCTCTGTCAACCGATTCTATTGCCGCAGAATAAAGAATTGAACGATTAATGAAATCTCAGCCCACCCTTATATTTTGTCTGTTAATGGATTTGATAGGCTCAGCCAGCTTTTTCATTCCTGGAATTGGAGAATGGTTTGACTTACTTTGGGCACCTCTTTCGGCCTTTATTTTTTATAAAACTTTTGGTGGAAAACTTGGAAAACTTGGTAGTGTCATTTCTTTTGTTGAAGAAATTTTGCCCTATACCGACATTATTCCTACCTTTACACTCGGTTACTTTTATAAACATAATGGTTCGTTATAAAATAATTTATTAGTTTAGTGTTCAGGTAATTAAAACGATTAACCCTTTTAAAATATTAAATATATTTTTTTTAATTAAACGCAAAGAACGCAAAGTGAAAAACTTGAAGTTTTTCTTGGCGGCTTAGCATCTTAGCGCCTTTTCGCCTGCCTGCTGCAGATAGGTTGAAAAATAAAATTTTATAACGAACTATTGTAAACATATAACTAATTGATAATTATTATTGATTATACTTTTTAATATGTAATCCACAGTAGTTCAAATAGAAAAAAGAAAACTAAGTCCACAACAGATCATTAAATATCGAAATTTCTTAAAAGAAAATAAATGCTCCATGAATAAACTTAAAATTCACACTTTTATGCACGTTCCTTATGAAGGATTAGGCTGCATTGAAAAATGGATAACATTAAAGAAACACAGTATTACTTACAGTAAATTTTACGAAAACTATTCCTTGCCCGAATTGTCAGAAATTGATTGGTTAATAGTTATGGGTGGACCAATGGGTGTGTACGATGATAATATATATCCCTGGTTGTCAGAGGAAAAAAACTTTATAAAAAGAGCTATAGATTCGGGCAAAACAGTGTTGGGAATTTGTCTGGGCTCTCAACTAATTGCAGACGTTTTAGGTGCAAAAGTGTATCCGAACAAACAAAAAGAAATTGGTTGGTTTAACTTATCACTTACCGAAGTTGGTCAACAACATCCGATTTTAAAGGATTTTGAAAATAGTTTTCCAGTTTTTCACTGGCACGGTGACACCTTTGATTTGCCATCAGAAAGCATTCAATTATTTCAATCTAAAATCACTAAAAATCAAGGGTTTTTATATCACGAAAAGGTTTTAGGTCTCCAATTTCATTTTGAAGTAACCGTAAAATCATTAACCAATATGGTATCAAATGGAATGAGCGAACTTGTAGAGAATGAAAGTATTCAATCTTCTGAAAGTATTTTAGCTCAAACATCTGATATTGAATCAAACAATCAGAAAATGTACAGCATATTAGACTTTTTAGCCAAATAAAAAAGGAGGAAAATTATTTGTAAAAAAAACAAGATACACAAATCTGTATCTTATTTTTTTATAAATAATGAATTGAATTAATATTTCACATTCAATTTATTTAAAACCAATCTTATTTTTTCGTAGGTTTTTATGGTATTTGGGACTAAAGGTAAACGTAGAACATTTTCGGTATAACCCATAACGGCCAACATACTTTTTACACCAGCAGGATTTCCTTCCACAAAAAGCAATTCAATCAACTCAGTAAATCGGTGATGAATTTGTCTTGCACTTGCATAATCTCCTTGTAAAGCAAGTCTTACCATTCTACTGAATTCAGTAGGTAAAGCGTTTCCAATTACCGAAATAACACCAACAGCTCCTAAGGTAATTAAAGGGAAAGTGATACTATCGTCGCCTGAAATAACCATGAATTCTTCAGGCTTATTTTTTATGATATCGTCAATCTGTGAAAAGTTACCCGATGCTTCTTTTATAGCACAAATGGATGAGAATTCTTTTGCTAAGCGTAAAGTGGTCGAAGCCAACATATTTACGCCTGTTCGTCCGGGAACATTATAAAGTATTATTGGAAGTGGCGATACTTTTGCAATAGCAGCATAATGTTGGTATAATCCTTCCTGCGAGGGTTTATTATAATATGGTGTAACCGATAAAATAGCATCAATTCCAGAAAAATCATAAGTCTTTAGTGTCTCGACAACAGCTTTTGTGTTATTACCACCTACCCCAAGTACAATTGGCAAACGACCCGCGGCAGTTTGAACAACAAAACGGGTGATTTTTTCTTTTTCCTGTTCGGTAAGTGTTGGTGTTTCAGCAGTAGTACCACAAACAACAAGATAATCCGTTCCACATTTAATTTGATATTCAACTAAACGTGCCAACGCATCAAAATCTATCGATTCATCATTTTTGAATGGAGTGATAAGAGCTACCCCCATTCCTGTCAGTTTATTATTTATCATCGGTAAAATATACAATTTGTTTGCAAAAGTAATGCTTTAATCGTTAGTTTGTATGCTTTTGAGGTAAAAAATTATTTGTTCGAACAAGTAAGTTTCGTCAAGTTGAATCTCAGAAGTTTCAAGTTCTTCATTTTTTGTTATTAAATTTTCAATATCTAAAACAAAATCATATAAGGGCAATTGAAAATTTTTAATACCGGTTTTACAAGATGCATTGGCATACAAAGCAATATATTGAAGCGGAAGTATTGGTTTCAACGTTAGGTCAATCAACAAATCAAATTGCTGATTCTCAAGTTCATTTAAAAATGTAGTTTTCGGAACCTGGAAAAAATTAGTTTCTTTATGATTTAATATTCGAAATTCGGGTAAAATAGAGGTAATAACGACCTTTTTTTCAACAAATCCCCAGCAGGATACTTTTTTTCTGTCCTGTTGGAGCTTATAAACTATTTTCCGAACTTCAGGATTTTTTTCGGAAAAATCACTTTCGAACAATACTAAAACTGATTTAGCATTATTGTAATTCACAAACCGTCGCTCCCGTTCGGAAGTGTTGATTATTTTCTTTGCCCGATGCAGAAATATGAAATTATTTAATTTTTTGAACATACAATTTATTTTTAAAACAAAAATTCTAAATGACTGACGAAATAGAAATCAAAAGAAAAAAATCAAAATTTAAATAGAACGCTGATTTACGCCGACTTAACGGATTTTTCTCAATAATATCAGGACGGATTTAAATTTCAACTAGTCGAAATGACTTTCAGATACTCAGTTCTTATCTGTCATGCTTGCATGACTAAAATCTGTTTTTTTGATCCGTAAAAAAGAATCTGCTGAATTCCGCATAATCCGCTAAATCTGCGTTCTATTAAACATTAAGTAGAATATCATATCATTAATTATTGGCAATAGAACGCTGATTTACACCTACTTAACTGATTTTTCCCGATAATATCAGAACGGATTTAAATTTCGACTAGTCGAAATGATTTTCAGATACTTAGTTCTTATCTGTCATGCTTGCATGACTAAAATCTGTTTTTTTGATCCGTAAAAAAGAATCTGCTGAATTCCGCATAATCCGTTAAATCTGCGTTCTATTAAACACTAAGTAGAATATCACATTATTCCATTTTCTTTTTATTATTCATAAATATTTTCCTTTTATATTCAGCCACTTTTCCAAAATTCAACAGTAGGCCGAGTTCTACATCTGTTGCTCTTAAGTAATTTATTAACTGACATTCATTTTCTTCGGATAATACCTTAGATGCTTTGAGTTCTATTACAACTAAGTTATTCACAATAATATCTGCAAAGTATTCACCAACAATTTTGTTATCATACAATACAGAAATTGGATATTGACATTTCACTTCTAATCCATTTTTCATTAATTCTATTGCTAATGCATTTTCGTATACTTTTTCCAAGAAACCATAACCAAGAGTGTTGTAAACTTTATAGTATGATTTTATTATTTTCTCAGTAATTTCTTCATGTAGCAATTTCATAATACTGTATGAATTAATTATTTGAATACATTATTCTAAAAAAGACAAAGTTTCTATAAATTATATTCATTTATAATAGGACACTGATTTACATATACTTAACGGGTTTTTCCCGATAATATCAGGACGGATTTAAATTTCGACTGGTCGAAATGATTTTCAGATACTCAGTTCTTATCTGTCATGCTTGCATGACTAAAATCTGTTTATTTAATCCGTAAAAAAAAATCTGCTGAATTCCGCATAATCCGTTAAATCTGCGTTCTATTCTCTTTCATTAACTTTCCCAATTCTTAAGATTTCTCTTCTTTTATCATTGATAAAAATGAATTTTCATCAATGAGTTTTACTCCGAGTTTTTCGGCTTTTTTTAATTTTTCAGGTCCCATATTCTCACCGGCAAGAATAAATGAAGTTTTAGCCGAAACACTTCCAACATTTTTTCCACCATTCATTTCAATCATAGTTTTATATTCGTCACGCGAATGGAGAGCAAAAGTACCACTGATTACTATCGACATTCCGGCTAAAGTTTCACCCCTTGCCTGCAATTTTTCTTCGGATAAACTCATTTGCAACCCAAATGATTTCAACCGATTTACAAGTTCAATATTGCCCTCATCCGAAAAATAGCGGATGACACTTTGTGCAATTCTCTCACCAATTTCATCAACAGCAACGAGTTGTTCGAGACTTGCTTTTTTAATTGCTTCGATATTTTTAAATGCAAATGCTAATTTTTTTGCCACTGTTTCCCCAACAAACCGAATTCCCAGAGCAAATAAAACCCGCTCAAAAGGAACTTCTTTCGATTTCTCCGCTCCATCTTTTATATTGTAGGCCGATTTAGATCCTAAGCGTTCTAAACGACTTAAATCAGGAATTTTCAGCTCGTAAATATCGGCGATATTACGTAATAAATTATTCTGATACAATAGATTAATCGTTTCGCTTCCCAAACCATCAATATTCATTGCTTTCCGACTAACGAAATGCTCCATTTTACCTTTAATCTGAGGCGGACAAGCATTCTCGTTGGGACAATAATGTGCTGCTTCACCTTCGTATCGAACCAAATCAGCCCCACATTCCGGACATTTTTTTATAAACTGAACTTTGTCACCCATTAAAAAATTGTCTTCTCGGGCATCTTTATCAACAGCTGTAATTTTTGGAATAATTTCACCGCCTTTTTCAACAAAAACCATATCACCAACATGCAAATCCAGCGCTTCAATAATATCAGCATTGTGTAGCGATGCACGTTTTACAGTTGTACCCGAAAGTTGTACCGGATCGAGATTTGCCACAGGCGTAACCGCCCCTGTCCTACCCACTTGATACGAAACCGAGTTTAAACGGGTTACCGCTTTTTCAGCCTGAAATTTATAGGCTATTGCCCAGCGAGGCGATTTTGCAGTGTAACCAAGATTTTTTTGTTGATTCAGAGAATTTACTTTTAGCACAATACCATCAGTTGCTACCGGCAGATTTTTCCGTTCCACATCCCAAAAATTTATAAAATCGGAGACTTCACTCAACGAGCGGCAGATTTTTGTAGCATCAGATATCTTAAATCCCCACGATCGAGCCACCATCAAATTTCCAGAATGTAAATCGGAAGGTAATTTTTCGCCCAACATATAGTAAAAGTAAGCATCCAATTTACGGGCAGCAACTTGTTTTGAATTCTGTAGTTTTAAGGTTCCCGAAGCCGCATTACGTGGATTGGCAAAAAGTTGCTCTTCCTGATCCTCACGTTCTTTATTCAAGTCATCAAAAACCGACCAGGGCATTAGAATTTCACCTCTAATTTCAAACAAATCAGGACAATTTCCATTCAATCGTAATGGAATGCTTCTAATCGTTTTTACATTTGCTGTTACGTCATCACCTTTTTCTCCATCACCCCGAGTTACAGCACGTAGTAAAGCTCCTTTCTCATAAATTAACGAAATAGAAGTACCATCGTACTTTAGTTCGCAAACCAATTCAAAATCTTCGTTCAATCCTTTTCGTACACGCTCGTAAAAATCCTGCACCTCCTCAATGGAATAGGTATTACCTAATGAAAGCATGGGATAAACATGTGCCACCTGCTCAAATCCAACGGCAATATCGCTCCCTACTCTTTGTGTTGGGGAATTTGGATCGAAAAACTCAGGATATTGCTCTTCCAACAGCTGTAACTGATGGAGTTTTTGGTCAAACTCTATATCAGAAATAGTTGGAGCAGACAAAACATAATAATTGTAATTATGTTGTTCGAGTTCCCTTCGTAATGTTTCAATCTGCAATTTAATCATGAAATGAACTAAAATTGAATGTGAAATGCAAAAATACAAAAAAATGTCTGAATTCTGTTTTCCTATCTAAAATTAGAATTCATTAATTTATCATCAACCGCAACGATAAAATCACTGAAATTTTTGATATTAAATTTGCTATTTTTTTTATAATTTAAAGCATAATCACTTCAAAAAAAATCAAGTAGAAATATTTGTATTTTTAAGCTAAATTTTTTTCCAATATTTATACATTTTTCATACTTTTCTATTATCTTTCGAAAAAAATAATCTTATAATCAGAGATTTTATGAAAAAGATAAGCCCACAAGAAGTAATCGATTGGTCGAAAGAATTTCTTTTTAAAACAGAAATGGAAATTACGAAAGAGGAGAAAAAAGAACAAAAGAAATATGCCATTTTAATTCAAAATCCAAACGATAAAACGCTTTTATCTAAGCTTTTGGATGAGTCGTCGCAAATTCATGATAACAAGAAATTAGCACGTCGCATGAAATTGTTAATTGAGAAATACGGTGTTCCTGAATTTTTCAGTAAATCAGGCAATTTTATGTTAAAGCTATTTACCGGCTTTGGGTATTTGTTCGATTTTATTTCTGTTCCTCTATTCAAAAATCGTCTCCGTTCCGATACATCCAAAGTCATTATTAATGAAAAGCCATCGTTACTCAATCAACATTTAGACAAGAGAAAAAAAGAACAAATCGGTCAAAATGTGAATTTATTGGGCGAAGTAGTATTAGGAGATAGTGAAGCTGAAAAACGTTACCAGCATTATCTGAAAGCTTTAAAAGATCCACATATCAATTATATTTCAATCAAGATATCAGGTATTTACGCACAAATCAATCCATTAAATTACGAACAAAACAAACTCGATTTATGCGAACTATTGACTAAAATCTATCAACAATCGATTGATTTCCCCTATATCGAAGAAAACGGTACAGCTAAGTCAAAATTCGTAAATCTGGACATGGAAGAATACAAAGATGCGGAACTTACAATGGACGTTTTCAAAACCGTATTAAGTCTTCCGCAATTTAAAAATTATACAGCTGGGATTGTCGTTCAGGCATATTTGCCGGATGCCTGGCATTTTCAAACCGAGTTGCTTGATTTTGCAAAAGCTCGTTTTGCAGCAGGTGCTGCTCCACTAAAAATGCGATTGGTAAAAGGAGCCAATCTCCAAATGGAATCGATTATTTCATCGCTTAGAGGTTGGGAAAATCCGGTTTTACATTCGAAAGTGGAAGTAGATGCAAATTATTTGCACATTCTTGACAGAGCTTTAGAACCTGAAAATGCTAAAGCATTGTATATTGGAGTTGCCTCACACAACTTCTTTAGCATTGGATATGCCTATTTGTTAAGCAAAGAAAATGGAGTAGAGAATCAGGTTACTTTCGAAATGCTGGAAGGTATGGCGAATCATTTACCTCGCGTTATGCGAAATCTGGGAAAACAAATTATACTTTATACGCCAGTAGTGAAAAACGAACATTTCCTCAATGCCGTTTCCTATCTCGTTCGTCGTCTTGACGAAAATACCGGAAAAGATAATTTTCTGAGCTATTCATTCGGTTTAAAATACGACAGTAAAGAGTGGAAATTTTTACAACAACAATTTATAGATGCATACAAGTTGAAAGACAGCATCGACCCTACTCCATTCCGCCAACAAAACCGGAACGAAAAACAACAATCGCAAGACGCTGAAAATAAGAATTTTAAGAACGAATCTGATACTTTCTTCGACACCAAACAAAATCGTGACTGGGCAGATGAAATACGCAAAAATTGGATGAAAACCAAGGATTCAAAGCCCTATCAAATTCCGGTACAAATTGGCGATAAAGAAATTACAACAGAAAATAAAATCAAATATTTTGATAAAAATCAGAACAATGAAATACTGGTTTGTGAAACCTCACTTTCGAATCTAGATCAGGTAAAAGATATAATTTCGGTAGCTGAGAAAGATGTTTCGGGCTGGAGAAAATCAACACTGAAAGAAAGAAATTTGATTTTGAACAAAGTGGCAGAAAATCTAAGCAATAATCGTAAAAATCTGATCGGTTCTATGTCTGCCATAACGGGAAAAACATTCCTTGAAGGAGATGTGGAAGTATCGGAGGCTATTGATTTTTGTCGTTATTATCCTATCACGATGAAAACATTTGAAGAGTTAAAAACAGTTTCCATCTCACCAAAAGGAATTGTATTAGTTATTCCACCATGGAATTTTCCATTAGCAATTCCTGTTGGTGGTGTAGTTGCAGCACTTTCGGGAGGAAATACTGTAGTACTGAAACCTGCCACAGTAGCTTTACCTGTTGCCTGGGAATTTGTGAAAAGTTTTTGGGAAGCTGGCGTGCCAAAAGACGCTTTGCAGATAGTTTGCACTGACGGCCGCGAACCGTTGAATTTTCTAACTGCTCATCCTTCCATTAAACACATTATAATGACTGGTGGAACTGATACTGCTTTCCACTTGTTGGAAAATAATCCAACCTGCCCACTTTCTGCAGAAACGGGAGGAAAAAATTCTATTATCCTAACTTCCAGTGGCGACCGAGATCATGCCATACAGAATATTGTAACATCTGCTTTCAGTAATGCTGGTCAAAAATGCTCTGCTTGTTCATTATTGTTACTTGAAAAAAAAGTATATAACGATCCTGGATTTAAGACAAAACTAAAAGATGCGGTTACCAGCATGCATACAGGAAGTGCGTGGGATGGAGGAAACATGGTGGGACCCATGATTACAAATCAAAACGATAAGTTGCTACATGCCATTGCCCATCTCGAACCAGGCGAATCGTGGCTTGTTGCTCCTGAATATGTGGACGAAAAACAATTTATTTTGAAACCGACTGTAAAATGGGGAGTTGAGCCGGGTAGTTATACCTTTGAAAATGAATTATTCGGACCTCTGTTGGCTGTTGTATGTATCGACAATTTAGATCATGGGATTAAAATCATGAATAAATCGGAATATGGATTAACATCTGGATTGCAAAGCTTGGACGAAACAGAACATCTGAAATGGAAAAACAATTTAGAAGCAGGGAATCTTTATATAAATAGAGGAATCACGGGAGCAATAGTTAATCGTCAACCATTTGGTGGTATGAAACGCTCTGCTTTTGGTGGTGGTTTGAAAGCCGGCGGACGAAATTATGTTTCATTATTTGTTGATATTGGTGAAAAGAATTCAGTATACATTACACCTGAAAACAACAAATTTCACAAATTTAATAACTTATTAAACACAAAGGAAAAAGGACGTTTTAATACAGCCGTTGAAAGTTATCTGAGAAATTGGGAATCTGAATTTTCGCTTGAACTGGACATAAATAATATTATGGGCGAAAAAAACACATTCCGATATCTGCCACTTAAAAATATGGCATTAAGAGTTCAACCCTCTGATAATTTATGCGACATTTCAATGATTTTGGCTGCTGCTAACATTGCTAAAACTCCAATAACAATTAGTATTAATACCGATGATAGTAAATTCTATATTTTGAAAAAAATGGCTGATAAAAAATTTAAACTAAAAGTTCAAAAAGAATCAGCGTTTTTGGATGAAATGAATAGTTACGAACGAATCCGGACCTGTAATGATCAAATTTCAAAAGAATTTTATCTTCAAGCAGCAAAACTGGGAAAATATCTAGCCACGGCTAAGCCAACTATCGAGGGTCGACTGGAAATGCTTCACTACCTAAAAGAACAAAGCATTGCCTTCGAATATCACAGATACGGAAGTATTGCTGAGACTGAAAAAAACTAAAAAATTCACTCAGAATATTATAAGCCCGACTAATAAAAAAGTCGGGCTTTTTTATTAAAATCAAGAATTGAGCGAACAGGAATTTATGATGTTAGTCGTATTTTCTGTTACATTTAATACTATTTTCACTTAAATATTGCTGTTTATAAAATTTGTAATTGTTATAAATTAGCAATTAATAGTTAATATTTTAGTTCATATCACATTCGAAACATTAAAATCAGTTAACTATTTTTTTTTGCCACTTTTCACAACCCCTTATTTATCAGTATTTACGGTTTTAATTACAATGATAATGTAAATATTATTATGTTTAACTTGATGAGTCTGATTGTTTGATTTTAAAAGTATTGCTCCAACTGTCTTGTTTTCTGACTCTTAAACAGCATTTAAATATAAAATAAATTACGAACATACTTCTTTAAAGGAATGAAGTTCAAGTTTTGAGATCAACCTTCCTATTCGGCTGTAGTATTTATTCTTTTTCAATAGGTAAAAAGTTCTACATAACACTACATATCAACACTTTATATTTTTTTTATATATTTGAAACAGTATAAAAATTTAAAATAAATAAGTTATGATATCTTATAGTAAAACAAAAACATATACAGTTTTAACAATTCTCATTTCAATATTTCTTTTTACAAACTGTATTGATAATGAATATGATTTATCAAGTGGTATAAATACAGAAATAAGTGTTGGGGGTGATTCACTTTCATTTCCTATTGTCAAAACTACAAAAATCTATCTTGATTCAATGATGACAAGTCAGGATATTCAGATGTTGCAACGATTAGGAGACAGCACCTATTCATTTCAGTTAATTGATTCGATGAGAGCGACTATGGGAACCCTCGCACCGGTAACTATCACCGTACCTTCTCTATCAATTGAACCTATCAAAATGAGTTTCTCAGACATAGAACTTCCTACCATAAATCTTGATCCAACGCACTTTCAAACAGCTATTGAGATTCCTGATTTTGATATCGAAAACAAATTTATAAATCCAATAAACTCTTCTTATACACAGACTTTTCCGATTGATGCTCCCTCCTACGTAAAAAGGAATTCAGGCGCTTCAAAAATTAATAGTGCCAATATAGTGGTAGGACCATTTCAAAAAACAGTTAGCCAATCGATTAGCCAAGCACTTTATTTTTCATTTCCATCTCAAATTAAAAAAATCAATAAAGTTCAATTTAAAAACACGAAAGTCACTCTTACTTTTGATAAAACAAATACAAATTTATTGAATTTGGTTTCTCAGAATGACACAATTAGAGAATTAAGAATTGACTTCCCAAGTGAATATATTTTATCAACAGCTGTTGGTTTAAATTCAAAAATTGAGGGAAGTTCATTCGTCATTAAAAATGCAATTCTGACTCAGGGAGTAAATATATTTACTGCCAGTTTTATGATCCAAAGCTTGGATTTGACAAATATATTTCAATTTGAGTCATTATCTTACAACAAATCAATTGATTACAGTATTAATTATGGTTTTATCGGCGAAACGAATGATATAAATTCGCTTAAGGGAAAGAACGTAGAATACAAAGTAAGTTTGCAAGCTACCCCCGTTATTGATGATATAGCCGTTATAACAAATAACATTGAGTCCGAATCTCAATCAGGAACTTTCACTGTATCTAAAAAAGTTGACAATTTACCTTCTGAGATAGCTGAAATAAAAACAATTACATTTGAAGACAATGCAAAATTGCAACTTTCAATTCCTGATCCTGGATTTTATCCTTTTATTTTGACGGCTGGTAATTGTATAATAGAATTACCAAAATCAATTATTTTCAAGCCAACTACAGGTTTAAATACATCGACGAATGTTCTTACATTACCTTTCAATGAGAATTTTGGAACAAAAGATTTGGGAATTTCCGGTTTAAAAATCAATAAAACAATTCCTGAAGGACAAAACTCATTTACAATTACCGACGAAACAAAATATTCTATTTCAGGAGTGGTAATCGGATCACAAGAAACGACTTTAAATGCTTTTAAATCATTGAATGATAAACAAATAAACATTACTGCAACCTGTAGTGGATTAGTTCCGAAAAATGCTGAACTTACAACCAACAGGATTTCCATAGATTTGGCTAAAAACACGACTAACATAAATATAAGCAAATTCGTATCAAAAGATGTTAAACGTTTGTACGTTGCTGAATTGAAGGAACCGACTGACATCAATATTAAAATAAATATCAAAAACTTTCCATCAACTATTGACTCTCTATTTTTTGAAAATTACGTTATTCAACTTCCAACTTACCTAAAATTTAAAACAGGAGATGTAAATAGTCAAAACCAAGTAATTCTTAATCGTGGTTTTAAGGTTTCGAATGGTTTTACAAAAACACTTACCTTATTGAAATTGGATTTTGGGGTTAGTGGAAAAGTACTTGAAGATGGTGTTTTTGCTCTCAACGATGAAGTAAGTATGCAGGGAAAAGTTTACATTAAAGGAGCCAACCTTAATACAAGCGAATTGGGCGAAATAGAAATTTTACCTTCCTTTAAAATCAACGATTTAGCCTTGTCAATTGTCGAAGGAGAAATTAAGCCCGAAATTCCTCCGGTAACAAAAATTATGATGATGAATTTCCCTAATTATCTACAAAATGAAACCACCAGTCTGGATTTGCAAAATCCGGTAGTGACATTGCAAGTTGGAAATACCTTAGGAATGGAAATTCATGCCATAGTAACATTAATACCAAAACGCAATGGAATTGCAATAAACGATGCAATCGTTACGAGTGAGATTGACATTCCTGCAGCCGGTGTAATAGGACAAACTAGTTGGTTTAAATATTGGATTGCAAGAACTGATGCCGGAATTTCTGAAAATTACGTGCCGGTTATAATACCTGATATTTCGAAATTGCTTAATTCAGTTCCTGATGAAGTAGATATAGTCGTTAGTCCTTCGTTAACAGGTGACCGACAAATAATTGATTTGTATTCAACCAATAATACACTTGAAATGAATTATGTAATGAATATTCCATTGGATTTTGGCACCAATTTTAATCTAAGTTATAACGATACTTTAATGAACTTAAAGGAAAAATTACGGGACATTATTAATTATACTCGAAAGATAGATGTAATTGCTATTATTGAAAATAAAATACCTTTGGATATGAATTTCGAGGTGATAGCACTAGATAGCTTAAATCAGGTAATACAAGGAATAAATATTGTATCGTACGATTCTATTAAATCTTGCAATATTGATGGTTCTTTAAAAACAAATAACCTGAATCTGACAATAAATGAAACAAAAACAGGTGCGCTGGATTTACTAGATGCCTTTGCTTTTAAAGTTTCAGCATCGAAAAATACAACCGTTGCAGGAATTCCATTAAAAACTGATCAATTTATTTCTCTCGAAATAAGAGTAAGAATTCCGGACGGAATTACGATCAATCAAACTAATTCAAACTAACAATTGTTTTATAAAATGTAAAGATTCGGGAAAAGATAGTTAGGAGATTACTACCTTACGAATCTTTACATTACATAATTATCATCAAAATACCATTTTCCTTGAAAAAAATAATTGTCTACATATTTATATTGTTTAATTCATTCCAGATCATAAGGTCTCAATCAATGAATTCAATTTATTTTCTGGATGAATGGTCACAAAGACATACACTAAATGCTTCTTTCGCACCTCAAACAGGTCATTTTTCACTTCCTTTTGTTGGAGGAATGAGCTTTAATATTTCATCAAATACAGGTCTTTCAAATTACATCTACAAAAATGATAATGAGCTGGTTACATTTATGCATCCGAGTGTTGATGGACACGACTTTATAGATCAGTTGGCTACGAACAATTTTTTGCATCAAGCGTCAAAAGTAAATTTGTTGTCCTTCGGATTTTACAATAAAGAAAACTATTGGTCTTTTGATTTTAATCTGAAAGAACAACTGAACCTGAATTTACCAGTGGATTTATTTAGGCTTATAAAACTTGGTTTTGAACATGAAACAAATCAATATGATTTAAAAGATTTAAGCATTGACCAATCAAATATTGCCGAATATTCATTGGGCTATTCACGAAATATAAACCAAAAAATAAGAATTGGTGCTAATATGAAATTGCTGATCGGTTTATCTAGCGAACAAATAAAATACTCAAAATTTGATGTTTTGCTGACAAATGACCGCTACCAAATAAATGCAACGGGTGAAACAAATATCATGTCGGATATCTTAACATTTGGTTCTGACACAAACAATAATATCGATTTTTTTAATCCGGATATAAACTTCTCAAGTAAAAATCCTGCAGGAACAGGTGGTGCAATTGATCTTGGGATAACCTATAAACCAAATTTAAAATGGACTTTTTCAGGAGCTGTTAACGATTTAGGAATTATGTTTTGGAATGCATCAAAAATAACCAAAGGCATTGCAAACAGCAATTTCATTTTTACGGGATTTACTGTTGTTGATATGGAGAATAACAGTATTGAGAGTCAGCTCAATCAGATGGAACAGGATTTAAACAATTTGATTTTATTTCAAGATCAAGGACTTACAACTTCTGACATAGTAGAATCGACACCAACATCCGTTAATTTATCTGCCGAGTACAGTGTTTTTGGGGATTCAGATCGCGATATAAAGTTGGGAGTATTACTGAACAGTTATAATTCAGCTATTTACAATTCGAATCAATTAATGGGTGCTGTAACTTTCAAGCCAATGTCATGGCTTAGCCTATCTACTTCTTATTCAATACTTTTTAATGAAAGTAACCGCTTTGGAATTGCAATGAATTTTTCGCCCGAATGGTTGAATGCATTTATAGCAGCTGATTTTTCAACTTTAAAATTCAATCGTCAGTTTATTCCTATCAATAAATTTAATTTGAATTTTCAAGCCGGGATTTCATTATACCTTGGTGAATAAAACTCAATAAAAAATTAAACAAACCGGCGAACCAACATTCATCCTTTTTCCGGTATCAGTAAGCATCCCCGTTTTTTTATTTCTTTCAAACACAACAATATTATCTGTAAATTGGTGAGCTACAAATACGAATTTACCATCGGGTGTAATAGCAAAATTACGAGGTCCATCACCCATAGTTGAAATTTGTTGAATGAAAGTTAATTCTCCATCTTTTGCCACCGAAAAGCAAGTGATATCATTCGCATTTCCACGATTGGTGACATAAAGAAATTTTTCGTCGGGCGAGAGATGAATGTCAGCTGCCCTATTAATAATGTTTTCTTTTTTTACTAACGATGTTTCCTGAATAAGCGAAAGTTTCCCTTTATCGAATCCCAGCACCGAAACAGTTCCATCAATCTCCTGAACCAAATAAAGTTTTTCCCCATTTTTACTAAAAGTTGCATGTCGTGGTCCACTTCCCAATTTTACCTGTAAAGTATCGAATGGAACAAGAATTTCAGTATCAGCGTTTGGATAATAATTATAAACAGTTACATTATCCGTTCCTAAATCATTTGCAATAATGTATTTTTTATCTTTTGACAGGATCACCTGATGAACATGAGCTTCATTCTGGCGTTCTTTATTAATACTCCCACCTGAATGACGAATTAATTGTTTGGCTTCGGTAATTGATCCATCATTATTTCTTCCAAACACCGAAACACTTCCACCACCATAATTTGCAGTAAAAACATTTTTTTCGGTAGCAAGGATATTACAAGGGCCTCCACTTTTGGTCAATGAAGTATTTATCGGAGTGAGTTGAGCTATTTTTTTATTAAAACTGAATGATTTTGCTGCACTTCCTTTATCGTTTTCACATACAGCATAAACAAATTTTTTATCGGGCGTTAATGCTAAAAAACTCGGATTGACAATATTTTTCGTTATCGACTTTTGTATAAAATCTCCTTTTTTCATGTCAATTTCGTAGGAATAAATTCCTTCACTTTTTCCGGTATTGGTATATGTTCCAACCAACAATTTATATTTACAACTCTGCATATATGTAAGATGCGTAAAAAGCAGAATAATTGAAATTGTAAAAAACTTTTTCATTTCGTTTTCTTTTAAAAATTGCCTCAAAAGTAAGATTATTTTCTTATAAATTCTACTTAATGATTCAAACAATGCCAGGGATCTATACGTTTAATTGGAAACAATTAATATTTTTTAATAATGAAACATACAATTAGAACAGAGTGGAAAGGTAAAATGGCTTTTGAGGCTGACATAAATGGTCATAAAGTATTAATGGATGCACCAGAAGCAAATGGCGGCGATAATTCAGGTCCCGGACCAAAAACATTACAATTGGTAGCATTAAGTGGTTGCACCGGAATGGATGTAGTATCTATCTTAAAAAAAATGCGGGTAGAAATTGAAAAATGTAACATCGAGGTACAAGGTGAGATTACGGAAGAATATCCCAAACAATATTCCAGTATGCATGTTATTTATGAATTTACAGGAAAAAATTTAGCCTTGGACAAACTTGAAAAAGCTGTTCGAATGTCAGAAGAAACCTATTGTGGTGTAAGTGCATTGTATCGAAAAGCTATCGAAGTAACATCTGAAATTAAAATTTTTGAATCGTAAAAATATTTCCAACAAAAACAATTACGAGCAAATTTGATACATTAGAGTTTATATCGAATAATAAATTAGAGTACTAAAATTCAACTAAATACGAATTATCACAAAGACACGAAGTTACAAATATTAATAATTAAGAAACCTGGTCATATTTAACTTACTTTTAACCACTTAGTTCAGCACATCTTTACTTAGAAAACAAATCCTGAGTTTTAAAAAGGGTTCTGAAATAGGATTTATAGATAATTTGTCGTAATTTTGTGTTAATCTTACTTTATCAAACCTAGTTGAACAAAACAAAAATTATTTATGAAACTAATAATTATTTCGAACAGACTACCTGTAAAAATATCATTCGACGAATCAAATTTAATGGAGTTTTCACGTAGCGAAGGGGGTTTGACAACCGGACTTGACTCACTTGATATGGACATTGAAAAACATTGGGTAGGTTGGCCTGGTGCAGATATTGAAAGTGATGAAGATAAAGAATATGTGATTCATCATTTGGAAAAGTTCAAATTTCATCCCGTTTTTCTTACTCCTGATCAAATTGAAGATTATTACGAAGGATACAGCAACAGCACTATTTGGCCATTATGTCATTATTTTTATTCTTATATTCAATACGAAAACAGATTTTGGGAATCCTATAAACATGTAAACGAATTATTTTGTCAGGCAGCTTTGGATTTTATAGAACCCGGTGATATTGTTTGGGTTCAGGATTACCAGTTAATGCTACTGCCCCAAATGCTTCGCAAATCCACGTCTGACATAAGTATTGGTTATTTTCATCATATTCCATTTCCTTCGTACGAGCTATTCCGTGTATTGCCCGAGCGGGATGAATTATTGAAAGGCTTACTTGGAGCTGATTTAATTGGATTCCACACGCATGAATATATGCGTCACTTTGTGAGTGCTGCTGAACGTGTATTGGATTTGCGTTTCAAGCTGGATCAAGTTGTTCTGAACAATAGAATTGCTTATGTTGATGCTTTTCCAATGGGGATAAATTACGATTTGTATTATAACTCCATTGAACAAACAAAAGTAAAAGAAATTGCATCAGTTTTAAAGAAAAACTATGGAATTCATAAACTGATATTATCAGTCGACCGTCTGGATTATAGCAAAGGGATTATACATCGATTGAAAGGATTTGCTCAATTTATTGAAAACCATCCCGAGTATAAAGAAAAAGTATCGTTGGCAATGATTATTGTTCCATCACGTGATAATGTGGGAAGATATGCTGATTTAAAAACAAAAATTGATGAAACTATCGGAGCAATAAATGGGATGTACTCTACAATAAACTGGACTCCGGTATATTATTTTTATCATAGTTTCCCGTTTGACGAACTGGTAGCGATGTATAATATTGCTGATATTGCCTTGGTTACACCTTTACGTGATGGAATGAATCTGGTAGCAAAAGAATATCTGGCAGCAAAAAGAGATAAACCGGGTGTTTTAATATTAAGTGAAATGGCAGGTGCTGCAATTGAGTTGACTGAAGCAATACTTGTTAACCCTAACGACATAACTGAAATAGAAAATGCCATTCTCGAAGCCATTGAAATGCCGGAAGAAGAACAACTGCGAAGATTACAAATTATGCAACAACTTATTTCAAAACATAATGTAAATCGTTGGGCTTCAGGATTTGTAAAAGAGTTGAAAAATATTAAAAACAAAAATGCTGCACTTTTAAGTGAAAAAATTGACACCCACACCTTACAAATCATTCAGGAAGATTACCGAAACTCCGACAAAAGATTATTTATTTTAGACTATGATGGAACTTTGGTGGGCTTTAAAAATAAACCGGAAGATGCTGTACCAACTCCTGAGTTATTGGGAATCCTTGAAAAACTGGCTTCATCCACTAAAAATAAAATTGTTATCAGTAGTGGACGTCCTAAAGTTTTTTTAGAAAAATGGTTTGGGAATCTACCTTTAACGTTGGCCGCTGAACATGGTGCTCATTTTAAAGAAGACGGCATTTGGTACGAAAACGAATCACTCATTGAACCGTGGGATGAAGAGATAATAAATATTTTCCAGAATTTTGTCGATAAAACACCCCGATCAAAACTCGAAGTGAAAGATACTACCCTCGTGTGGCATTTTCGCAACGTGGATAACTGGTTTTCTTCGCTACGCGAACAACAATTGGTAGATGCATTAATAATGCCTTGTTCCCGTCAAAATTTACAAATTATGCGGGGCAATAAAATTGTAGAAGTAAAATCGCCTCATCACACAAAAGGATCAGAGGCGAAAAGACTTTTAGGAAATAACGACTACGATTTTATTTTAGCAATAGGCGATGACACGACCGATGAAGACACTTTCCGCGAATTACCCTGTAGTGCATACACCATTAAAATTGGGAATATATCGGAAATTGCCAGATATAACATTCGCCATCAATCAGGTGTTTTACCATTTTTAAAACAACTGAGTGAAAACGTAAAATAAAATTAGGGTCGGATAAACTTTGATAATTCTATTTCTTCTGAAAAGAGTAATGCTGTGTTTATCAATGCTAATTGAGAATATGCTTGAGGGAAATTACCCAACTGGCTTTTCGTTTCAAAATCAAGATCTTCGCTAAATAAGCCCAAATGATTTGAGTAACTCAATAGTTCTTCAAAAAGCGTTTGGGCTTCTTTTTCTCTTCCTGTTACAAATAATCCACGAATCATCCAAAAAGTACATATGGTAAATGCAGAAGTTGGTTTTCCAAAATCATCCTGAACAGTATATCTAAACATTAAGCCATTATAATTAAGAGCTCTATAAACAGAATCAACTGTTTTCTTATAACGTATGTCATTAGCAGAAATAAATCCGTATTCTTCCATCAATAAAAGCGATGAATCCATTTCAGTATTTGTATAAGTTTGAGTGAAACTTCCAATTTCTTCGTTCCAGCCTTTTTCCATAACGTCTTGCTTAATAGAGTCGGCAATTATTTTCCAACGAGTGGCAAAGTCATTGCGTTGCAGAATTTCGGCAATACCTACCGCCCTATCCATTGCTACCCACGACATAACTTTCGATAACACAAAATGTTGCTCTTCACCACGGATTTCCCATATACCTTTATCAGGATTTTCCCAGTCGGAACTTACTGCTCGGACAATATTTTTCACTACTTCGAACATATCTTCCACTTCGTCCAACGAACCCGGAAAAAAACGATAATACTGAAAAATAACATCCATTAAATATCCAAACGAATCGTTTTGTTTTTGATGATAAGCATCATTTCCTATGCGAACCGGCGCTGAGTTCTTATAACCACTTAAATGTGGTAGAATTTCTTCATGAAGCAATCTTTCCCCCCGAATTCCATACATAATTTGGAAACGGTCGGACTTCTTTTTCAATATATTGTGAATAAATGCCATAAAACGCTTTGCAGCACCCTGATGTCCAACACCCAATAAGGTTTCGATTGACATGGAAGCATCACGCAACCAACAAAAACGATAATCCCAATTGCGAACTTCGCCAATAGATTCGGGCAAACTGGTGGTTAGTGCTGCCAGTACAGCTCCACTCCTATGGAATGACATTAGCTTCAATACCAACACACTCCGTTCAATTAACGAATAGTATTTAGTGAATTTTTTAGTTCGGTTCGCCCAATTAATCCAATAGACTTTGGTGCGCTGATATTCCATTTCAACCCGTATTTGGTCTATTTTTATCAGTTTCTGATTATAAGAAAGAAGAAAAAATTCGTTTTTTTCAAGAATAAATTCTTTTTTTTCCAATACTGTATCAAAATCGATACTACTATATAAATAAAATGTATCGTATTGATTTTCAGAAGCAACCACTTTCATGTAATCATTTTGAATATTAAATGTGGCGGTATCACGGGCATAATTCATAGCCGGTTTAAAATCCACTTTAAAACGCGGTTTACCACTTCGAAGTTTTATTAATCTGTAAACTTCAGGAGGCAAATAATAATCGTGTTTTTCTCCGATACGATATCGTGGCATAAAATCCAACACTTCAAACTCACCTTCGTAAGATGAAAAAGTTGTACAAAGTATATTCGTGTGTTCTACATACTTTTGCTTAATGGAGTATGATTCATCAACTATAAAACCAAAATTTCCTCCAATTTTTTTATCAAGAATTTTTGCAAAAATCGAGGATGAATCGAAATCAGGAAGACATAACCAATCAATACTACCTTTGTCAGATATCAGCGCTGCCGATCTGCAATTTCCTATTGCACCATAATTAAGAGATTCTGCCTGTAAATTTTCAGTTAGCTCCATTTGTATAATTGTTTAATCTTTCATTAAGACTTTGAAATATAACTTTATATGTTGGAGTTTCTACTCCGTTTTTCTTTCCTATATTTATTACCACCTTGGTCAATGTATCTATTTCAGTGGTTTTGCCTGCAATAAAATCGCTATGCATTGATGAAGTTGTTTTAAATGGCAACCGTTCAATTTTTCGAATAGTACTCTCAATTATATCCGGCTCAAAATCCACACCTTCGGAATGTGCAATGTTCAACAATTCATTGAAACAGGACAGAGTTAGCATCTTGCGATGATCATCCGTCAACAAATCGCGAAATCCAACATTAAAATAAGAAGTGAGTGACGCTGTGACAGAAATGAACATAAATTTTCGCCAAATAATCTTTTTAATATTTTCTTCTAAATGCGATTCAATACCGGCATTTTTAAACAGATTATCCATCCAAACCAATTTTTCGTTGGAACCTTTTTCTGCACCAAAATATAAATCGTGAAGACCACCGGAGCTTTCTACAATTCCCGGTTCATTTAACCTACCCACAATATAAACACATCCATCCCATACCTGGTTAAGAGGAAAGTGTGTTCTTATTCGTTCACTTATATCAGCTCCATTTAATAAGGGTAGAATAATTGTATTATTATCAATACAGGCCGAAATTTGATCTAATGTTTGAATTAAGTCATAGCTTTTTGTAGTCAAAATAACATAATGCATTTTACCAAGTTCAGCTACATCGTTTGTAGCCAGTTTAGGATGAACTACAAAAGTTTCAGTCTCAGCAATAACAGTTAATCCATTTTTCTTTATTGTTTCCAAATGTTTTCCACGGGCAAAAAAATAGATTTCAATTTCCGGAATATTCTTGCAATACTTTGCCAATAATCCTCCATAATAGCCTCCTACTCCACCTAAACCAACAATTAATATTTTGATTTTCATTACAATAAATAAATTATCTAACAGTTTTTTTAATTAATTTACAAAGTTAGTATATTATGACAATTAATAAAAGATTAAAATGCTAAAGCTCCATAAAAATAGTTGGCAGATAAACAATTGAAAAAAACTGATTTTTTTGTAAAAAATAACGGGCTGAACCTTTAATGGAACAGCCCGCAAATTCAATATTTACGATCGTTATTTCTTTACCAAAACCCATGCATCGGGGAATCTATCTTTAATCTGATTAATGCGTGAACGCGCTTGTGAATACTCATCAAACGAAGCAATTAACACTCTAAACATGTTGTTTTCGTTAACAACAACTATTGCTCTGTTACCTTCAGAATTTAATGTACTTTGTAAACCTTTGGCATTCATTTGTTTTGAAAAACTACCCACCACAACGTGATATTTGTATTTTAACGCATCTGCATTAGTTTCACCATCAGCTAAATTAAAGTTTTCATTTCTTGTAACTTCAGGTTCAGTGTAGGTTGGTGTACTTGGTGTATTTGGTGTTGTAGACTCAATAGGAGTTGTTGCAACAACATTTGCACCAGCAGGTATTTCTGCCACTTTTTGCTTTGTTTTACAAGATGCTGACACTAATATTACTAAAGCAAGAGTAAAAAATAATCGAATTGTTTTCATAATTAATATATTTATATTTAATGGTGATAAAAAACTAACTTTCAAAACATACCAAAATTCATACCAAATAAATTAAGATTTAAATTTAACAAAATGGGAGTTTGGCGAATAATTAAATCAATGTTTCTGAAAAATTGTATTCAGTCTTTTCTCTGTCAAAGTTTTGAGATAAGCTCATTTTACAGAATGAGTGCAAAGATGATAAGAAAATTGCATCTAAACAATAGAATTGCATTATTTTGTAAAAAAAATTGTACAACTATTAAACAAAACTGTCAAAAATAACGTTTAAGCATTAGAAATTAATCATACAAAAATATAAACTTTTAAAAATTAAAATTATGACATTTACTTTGCCTGAATTACCCTATGCTCACAACTCTTTAGAACCTGTTATTAGTGAAAAAACAATTAGCTTCCATTATGGCAAACACCATCAAGCTTATGTAAACAATTTAAACGGTTTAATTGGTGGAACTGAATTTGAGAATTCAGATCTTGACACAATCGTAAAAAAATCGGATGGTCCAATTTTTAACAACGCTGCTCAAATTTGGAATCACAATTTTTATTTCTTCTCTCTTACACCAGAAAAAGGTTCTGTACCATCAGATAAGTTACTCAATGCAATTAAAACAACCTGGGGATCATTAGACAATTTCAAAGCTGAATTTAATAAAGCAGCAGCAACTGTTTTTGGTTCCGGTTGGGCATGGTTGGTAAAAGATGATGACGGGAAACTTTCGATTATTAAAGAAAGTAATGCCGGTAATCCAATGACTCGTGGTTTAATACCATTACTCACATTCGATGTTTGGGAACATGCATATTATATCGATTATCAAAACCGTCGTCCTGATTATATTGCTGCACTTTGGGCTTTAGTTAATTGGAAAGCAGTTTCTGATCGTTATTAATTTTTCTTGCTAATTATCATAGAAAAACCGGATGAAATTTGTTCTATCCGGTTTTTTTAGTTCAAAAAATGATGGCTATTATTAATATATTTCTAACACATAATCCACAGTAGTTATAAATAATACCGATAGCACAAACAATACAGTCCAATTCCGACTTCGTCTCATTGCTCTATTTGTTTGTATACATTGGCATTAACCACAGTAGACATATAAAATAGCTTTGGGCTATTTTATATGTACAGATGGTATAAAAAAGAGAAAACTAAGAACCCATTTAGAACAACCCTAGCTCGGGGATATTTTCGCAAATATCGAGAGAATTTATGGCTCGACAAAAATATCTTCAGATACTTTTGTACTTTGTGCCCTAGGTCTTCTTTTTTTCCCTAAGTGTAGTACTGCGGTAAAACATATCATTAAATATTTCGAACTATTTAGACGTATTTTTTTATCTTTATTAATTCAAAGTGATATATATTTCGTATTTTTGAATTTATAACAACCTAGCATTTTTTCATCCTTAATTAAAGAGAAACTTCAGATTTTCATTTTCAAAAACTTAACTTATGAAACCTAATCATTCAAGAATATGGAAAAGGGTTATCTTCACATTGATGATAATTGCACTATCTCAATCAATTATGGCAGTCAACTTGCTGGTTGGTGGAATTACTGATCCCATAGCAGCGAAGGGAAAATACCTCCCAATTGCTGATCAAAACTCACACAAAGCGTGGAAGCACGAAAGCCAAAACTATTACATTTATTATAAAGTATGGGGTTCTATAGGATATTGGAACATTGATATTGATTTGGATGATGATGATGTGTTGTTTTTTTCTAACGATAATCCAGCCGAGGATAGTCCAACTAAAGTTACTGAATGGATTACATCTTCAGGTTCAGGATTTGCTAATGTAATAGAAGAAGGTGGTCCAATAGCTCCTGAAATAAATTTAAGAGGAAATAGTATTATAATCTCCGACAACGCCGTTAATGCATCTTTCAATAATTTCACTAAATTTGGGTCAGCAGATATCTCCACCGGTACTATCGACCGGACTTTCACTATTGAAAATATCGGTATCGCAACGTTGACTCTAAGTGGATTAACTATAACCGGCGTAAATGCTTCTGATTTTACTCTAAAAACAGCTCCTGCCACAACTATTGCAGCAGATGCAAGTACTACATTTACAATTACGTTTAATCCGTCGGCATTGGGAGACAGAATTGCTACGATAAATATTGCTAATAACGATGCAGATGAAAATCCATACAACTTCGATATTCAGGGTTATGGTTTTTCACCCAAAGACCTGATAATTTCCGGTATCACCAATCCGTCCTCCGCCAATGGTAATTATGTTTTCATGGGTACAATTTTTGGATTTGAATACTGGAAACATGCTACACAGGAATTTTATTTGTTTAATGATGAGTCTATCAACTCACGCTACTGGAATATTGATCAGGATACTGATGATACAAATGATAATTACCTTTATTGGAACGTATCAGATACGGGTTCGCCGGTAGGACTTTCAAGCTGGACAGCCAATACTACCGGTAGTATAACCGGATTTCCTGTAATTAATGACGCGATTCCGATTCCCAATATTATTCTAAAAGGGAATGAAAAAACCATTCTATCGAATGATTTTTCCCCTGCATTTACTGATTCCACCAACTTTGGAAGTGTAGATCTTTCATCCGGTACTAGAACCAGAATCTTTACAATTCAAAATACCGGAGGAACTAATCTTACTCTTTCGGGCACATCACCCTTTGTGACTATTGGTGGTACAAATGCTGAAGATTTCAGCATTACAGCTGCTCCACCATCTGATATTGCCGCAAATAGTTCCACTACATTTATTGTAACTTTTAATCCTTCTGTTACAGGAACAAGATCTGCAATACTAAGTATTTCCAGCAATGATCCGGATCAAAGCATTTACACTTTTGCAATTCAGGGAGATGGATATATTCCACAAAAACTGAATGTTTCAGGAATCACAACTCCTTCAGCTGCGAACGGAGTGTATACACATATGGGAATAAAAAATGAATTCCAATATTGGAAACACAGTACAGAAAAATATTATATTTATAATGATATATTTGGAAATGTCAGGTACTGGAATATTGATTCTGATGATGCTACAAGTTATTTCTATTCAAATGATGGTGGAGAGAATGCTTCGCCAGTAAATGTTAGCAGCTGGCATATCGAAACAGTAGAAGGAATAGAAGTAGAAGGAACTCCATTAATTGAATACTACGAACCCGAAATAGATGTACAAGGAAATAGTAATTCGATTTTAGATGGAAGTACCACAACATCTGGTTCTAATTTTACTGATTTTGGTTCTTCAAATATAAGTTCAGGGACAGTTATTCAAACATTTAGCATTTTGAATACTGGAAATGCACCATTAGCTCTAACGGGAAATCCAAAAATCGCAATTTTCGGAACGAATGCCTCCGATTTTTCAGTAACTCAATTACCAACAAGTCCAGTTGCAGCAACAGCAGGTACAACTACATTCCAGATTACATTTGATCCTTCGTCATCTGGTGTGCGTACTGCTACTGTTTCAATAGCAAGTGATGATAGCAATGAAAATCCGTATGACTTTAGTATTATCGGTGTAGGATTTTCTCCACCAACTGCAACATCTAATGCAGCAACAAGCATTACGAGTTACAGTGCAACATTGAATGGTTTGGTAAATGCAAATAATGAAAGTGCAGTAGTAACTTTTGAATATGGCTTAACCAACAGTTACGGAACAACTGTAACTGCTACTCAAAATCCGGTAACGGGAACTTCAGAAACAACTGTTAGCGCAACAATCAGTAATTTAACTTCCATAACGACCTATCATTTCAGAGTAAAAGCAGAAAGTTCTGCCGGCGCAACTATTGGACTAGATAAAACATTTGTTACAACTATGGGGACAAATGTTGATAAAGTTATAAATGAATCGATTATTATTTACCCTAACCCTACTACAGATGGTTTTTATGTTAATGAAGGGGCTAATGAAAGGAGTTTGGATATTTATGATTTAACTGGACGAATTTTGTTTACTCAACAAGTAATTAACAAAACATACATCAATATTTCAACCCTTAGTTTTGGTGTATATATTGTAAAAATAAACAACAAAAGCGTTAAGCTGATTAAAACAAGGTAATTCGTTTGAAATAATTATAAGTCCAGCTGAATTTTAAAATCTCAAATTCAGATAAATTCAATTATAAGAAAAAACTATCTATTTTTAAATTCAGAATTAACATGAGTATCTAGTTTATTTGAAGCAAGGAATTATATCGTTCATAAACAATGAATTAAGCAAAGACATAAATCCTTAAATACTTTTGTGTTTTTATATAGATAATTTAAGAATAAATGCATTTGATACTATTTTGTGTCTTAGAGTCATTATGCTTGCAGATTAGGCAGGTTTCAATATTCTAAATTAATCACACAGTATTTTAATCTGAATAATATCTATTTTAAATCGTTATTTCTGTGTTTATAGTTAATTTCATTCAGATAATTAATTTAGAAAATAAAACTTAACGTAAATGTTAACAAATACAATGAAACATTCATTTTCCTAAAAATTGATTATGCATAGTACCAAACTCTTCTAAAAAAATTATCTTTGTATTCAAATTAAAATCAGATAGTAAAATGGTGTACACTATTATTATATCATTTCTTTTACTTTTTATAGGTGTATTATTGTTAGGTGTAAGAATATTTTTTGTGAAAGATGGGAAATTTCCTAATATTCATATTGGAGGCAGTAAAGCATTGAAAAACCAAGGAATAAACTGCGCAACGACTCAAGACCGACAAGCACAGAAAATAAAAAAAATGAATGTTTCAGACATGATAAATGAATTAAATGACAAATACTAAATATTAAGCGAATGAAAAACTTATCACTCATTATTAATGCCATCTTGGCAATTGCAGTCATTATACTTTTTGTTATTGTTTTAAGTGGCAAGACTCCCACAGCAACTAATCAGATTGTTTCTGGCACAGATAGTGTTGGTTATAGTAAATTACCTATTGCTTATGTAAATATTGATTCCTTGTTATTGAATTACACCTTTGCAAAAGATGCAAATGAATCATTAATTAAAAAACAGGAAGATTCTCGTTTAACAATCAATACAAAAGCACGTCAGTTACAAACCGAAATGGCTGAATTTCAACGCAAACTTGAGAACAGTGCATTTCTAAGTCGTGAACGCGCCGAACAGGAAAAGTTAAGACTCCAAAATAAACAACAGGAACTACAGGAATTAGATGGCCAACTTAGCCAGCAATTGATGCAAGTACAACAAAAAATGAGCGAAGGGTTACGCGATACCATTAACGCATTTATGAAAGAGTATAACAAGAACAATAAATATCAAATGATTATCAGCAATACTTCTAGTGATAATATTTTATATGCTGCTAAAGGTTATGATATTACATCGGAAGTGACTAAAATGCTTAACGACAGATGTGCTAAAAAATAACCACACTCAATACAATATTAAAAAAGGCACAATTCTCTATTTGAGTTTTGAGCCTTTTTTTATTTCAGTTTAAATCTTTTATCTGGTTAGATTAGGGATCACCCGTAAAAGTTGTGGACTAGGCGTATATTCTAGTTCATCTAAGTATTTACCATTTTACTATTTAATAAAAAGAAGATATACAGCCAATTACTTGAATAGTAATACGTCATTATATTATTCTCATTACTTAAATAGAAAAAATACATTTTCAAAAATACACACAACATGAAATGCTAACACATGGCTAAGTGCAGTTGGCTGCTGATGTGCATTTTGCAATTGAGAGAGCTTTCACGAGTGTTTGCTTTCACTTTGTCGTTTCACGACAAAATGTTTGCCCGAACGCAACGAGCTGGCACAAGCCGTCAAAGACCCTTTACGTAGGTCACTACGGGCAAGAATAAAATAAAATGACTAAATAAAAAACAGGATTGATGTAGTCATTGACTTGGTAGCCGGAAAACAGTGGTCCGATTTATTGGATGTCTAAAACCTTTCGGGCGATATGCAGTGGCCGGTGCGATAGGAGACCCACACGTAAAATTAGATATAAGAACACTTTATTTAATAGATTTAACCCTTTTGGGATGCACGGTTCTCGATAAAAGTGTTTTTTCAAACCTTATAAAGCATATTGAGAATGGAGACATTTCTCCATTAGTTACAGCAACCTATCAACTTGAAGATATTGTTAAAGCACAGCAAGCTTTTTTAGAGAAAAAACATACCGGGAAAATTATACTTAAAGTAAATAAGAAAATTAAAATATAACCAGTAGCTTTATCCCCTTTTGGGATTAAGTTTGTTCCTGTTGGATGGGATTTGTGATTCCAGCCTCTGTATTATAAGGATTTGTAATCAGGAATAAACAAAATCGATTTGCAACTGGATACGCTACAAAGTTATAAATACTAATACCGTTTGCACAAACAATATAGTCCAATTTCGACTACGTCTCATTGATACTATTTGTTTGAAGCAACGGCATTAACAATAGTAGACATAAGAATACAAGAGCTAAGATTGCAATTTTTTCCTTCGGTTGTAATCCATAGTTTCCAGTAACAATTAGCAATATTTACTCATTAAAAGTGTATTTCCGGGAGGTTAGATTAGGTTTTTCCAATAGTTATCGGGAATGCCAAGCACATATAGTCCAGTCAATAAACAGTTATAGTGATAATAAAAAAACTATGTTTAGAAATAGGAAGAAAAGAATCAAAGAAAAATTGCTTAGTGAATTCGGAACTTTAAAAGATGATTCATTTAATTTCAATTATATAGAAAGCTATTTCCGAAAGAAAGATCATTCTACAACTTTTCATACCCTATCAGACAAAACTTGTAACGATTTGGATTTCGATGAATTATTCATGTTTATTGATCGAACAAATTCAAAAATAGGTCAACAATATCTTTATAATAAGTTAAGAAACATCCCTGTAGACTCATCTGAGAATCTAAGACAGGAGAAATTTCTAACTGAATTTACTCAGAATTCAGAATTCCGTGTAGAAGTTCAAACTAAATTGAGCAAATTGAATGATAGAGATGTATATTATATTGCTTCACTCTTTCAGGATGAAATACTAAAACCACCCAAATGGTATTTTGTTGTTCCGTTATTGTCTTTTGCAAGTGTGATGTCTTTTATCATGTTGTTCTTCAATCCGGTATTTCTTTTTGTCCTTTTGGGTTTATCCATTATCAATATTGTTATTCACTTCTGGAATAAAAAAAATCTATATTATTATTTTGGTTCAATTCCACAACTGTCGAAACTAAATAGTGTTGCTCAGGAATTATTTAAGAATGACATGTTGAAGGAAATTAATCCTGATTTGATGAAATCGACAAGCGTACTTAATAAAGTCAGCAGTAAAATGTCATTTTTCAATCTGGAAGTGGAAATACAAAACGATCAGCGAATATTGTTTTGGTTAATGTTGGAGCTTGTAAAAATAGTGTTTCTGATTGAACCCTTGTTTCTGTTTAGCACTTTAAGGCGCATTGACAAAAGAAGAACAGAAATTGAAGATGTATTCCTGTTTGTTGGGGAGATAGATGCTATTGTATCCATTGCTTCACTTCGCAAAGGACTGAATATCTTCTGTATCCCGAAAATTAATGACGGACAGAAAAGACTTTTTGCTCAGGAAGTATATCATCCATTGATTGAAAATTGTGTTAAGAATAACTTAACCGTCAACGAAAAATCAATATTGCTGACAGGTTCAAATATGTCAGGTAAAACATCATTTATCAGAACTATAGGAGTTAATGTTATAACCGGCTTAACGCTAAATACTTGTTTTGCAAAAGAGTTTTCTACGCCAAGGCTAAGAATATTCTCGGCCATACGGATTAGTGATGATTTAATGAACGACAAAAGCTATTATTTTGAGGAAGTTATATCGATTAAAGAAATGATAGATAAAAGTAATGATGGAATCTTTAATTTATTTCTACTCGACGAGATATTTAAGGGGACAAACACTGTGGAACGAATTTCGGCAGGCAAAGCCGTTTTATCTTCGTTGAATAGAAATAACAATATCGTTTTCGTCTCTACACACGACATTGAATTGGCTGATCTATTGAAGGATGAATTTGATTTATACCATTTTAGTGAGATAGTTAGTCATAAAACAGTTGATTTTGACTATAAGCTAAAAGAAGGAAAATTAAAAAACAGAAATGCTATCAGAATTCTTCAAATAAATGATTATCCCGAAAGTATTATTACGGAAGCTATTGAAATATCAGAAGAACTTGATAAAATAAATCAATATAGTCCCGGTTTAAACTCAATAAATGATTTAAATTAAGAGTTTGCATAACTTGAAACTTTATAAATTTTAGGACTATTAGCATGAAATAACAATATTTAACCAATGAACTAATACTATGAAACTAATTTCAATTATCTCTCTCTTTGGTTGCTGTTGATATCTATCGGTACGAAGTGGAAATAACAGACAAGTAACTATAAAATTACAATTTTAAAATCCTACTCAAACGCACTTCTGGCTCACGTTTAAACATTTTCTTCGTCAATCTTTAATAACTATTGTTTTGGAAAATATATAAGAATATTCAGTAAAAAAAATCAGATTGATATATGTACTTTAATTCTGATTTTAGAATCAGTTCTTAACAACATAAACCTTATTTATTGCTTAGAAATTTGGTTTTAGCATATATTTGGTATACATTTGCAAATATGAGTCGAATTAAATACTTCAAATTATTTCCCCTTCACTACCTTTTACACTATTATCATACTGAAAGATATATACCTCCCTGCATCCTATAATAGCAGCTTCATTTTTTCAACATACGAATTACTATAAACGTTTTCAATTTAATTGAGAATGCAATTAATGCGTTAAACCTAAGATTTTTATCTATAGGCTTAGTTATATTTTCATCTAAAATACCCACCCACTTATGAGTTTAAAAAAATACTTCTTCTTGTTTTTCATTCTATTTTCAGTTCAGGCTTTTTCTCAAAAAGATTATGTCAAGATAGGCGGTGCTTTGCGCTATAACCTTTATGATAAAAGTTGGGTTGATGATAAAACAGATCCACAAATAGCATGGGATACTTGGCGTTTAAATGTTGATGCTCGCACTGCCGGAATTGATATGAGCTTCGAGTACCGGTTCTATCCTGCCGATAACACACACTTTCTTCATCACGGATGGTTCGGATATGGATTCAATGAAGATTTGTATATGAAATTAGGTGTATCACAAGTACCCTTTGGTATTTATAAATTTGCCTCTCACTCATGGTGGTTTCAAATTCCTTACTATGTTGGTTTGGAAGACGATTATGATATGGGTGTAAAGTTCGATTATACGGGAATTGAAAACCTTACTTTAAACCTTGCCTACTATCATCAAGCAGAACCTCAGGGAACACCCAATTATTCAGCTCGTTATTCATACGATATTACAACATCGGCTGATGCCAGCATTAAAGAAGCCGGTCAACTTAATTTACGTGCGGCATACAAACTGACAAAAAATATTGAGTTAGGTTTATCGGGACAGTACGGACACAATTATAATAGCGTTTTAGAAACAAGTGAAGCATCTACTGCTTTTGCTGCCCACGTTGTCGCCGATTTCGGAAACTTCAATTTCAAAGGTGAATATATTAATTACAATTACGGAGCAAGAGATAATGCAGGCAACAAATTGAATATAATTCAAATGGGTGCCTATGCAGCTGATTACAATATTGCTGCAAAAGCCAATATCTATGTTGCCGGCCTTGCGTACAATATTGATGTAAAACTAGGACCTATCACCAATATCCAACCTTATGTTGATTATTCAATCATTGATAAATCGGTTAGTAACTTTGAGTCTACACAACATCTTGTCCCCGGGTTTTTAATTACTGCAGGCAGCGTATATACTTATGTTGACTATGCATTGGGTAAAAATAATGCTTGGTTAGGAGCGTGGACCGATGGCTTGGCCGAAGGTTCGGCTAATGCAAAATGGGAATCAAGGTTCAATATTAATATGGGCTTTTACTTTTAAACAGATACATGTATTTTAAAATAATATAGATGGAAGAAACCAGAAAAATTAAAATCAAGGTAGAAGAACTATCCTTGATTTTTGGTAAGAATAAAAAAAAGAAAGAAAGAGCGTTGGAAATGCTCAAGAACAAAATTTCCAAAACAGAAATTTTAGAGACAACCAAATGTACCGTTGGAGTAAACAATGTGAGTTTTGATGTCTACGAAGGTGAGATTTTTGTGGTTATGGGCTTATCGGGCAGTGGAAAGTCAACTTTAATCCGTTGCTTAAATCGTTTACATAAACCTACAGCCGGCAGGGTGTATATAAATGAATACGATATTACCAAAGAAAGCAATAAAGAATTATTGGAAACCCGTAGAACAGAAATGAGTATGGTTTTTCAAAATTTTGGATTGCTCCCTCATCGCACTATACTTGAGAATGCCGCTTTTGGTCTGGAAATAAGAGATGAAAAAAAAGCTGCTCGTTTGCAAAAAGCACAGGAAGCACTTGAAACTGTCGGGTTACAAGGTTATGAGCTTAAATTTCCATCGGAACTATCAGGGGGAATGCAGCAACGTGTAGGTTTAGCCAGAGCACTTGCCAACAATCCTGAAGTCTTGCTTATGGACGAAGCCTTTTCGGCTCTCGATCCTCTTATAAAGTCGGATATGCAAGATGAACTATTACAAATTCAGGACAAAGTGCATAAAACCATTGTCTTTATTACGCACGATTTGGACGAAGCCATTAAATTGGGCGACCGAATAGCGATTATGAAAGATGGTGTTATTGAACAAATTGGTACTGCAGAAGATATTATTACAGCCCCGGCAAGTGAATATGTGGAAGCCTTTGTTGAAAAGGTAGATCGTAAAACAATTATTACCGCCGGAAAATTGATGTTTGAAAAACCAACTGTAGTACTTTATGGTAAAGATGGCCCTGAAATAGCCTTACGTAAAATGAGGGCCGCTTCTGTGGAAGTGCTCCCTGTTGTTGACAAGGATAAAAAGTTTTTGGGTTTTGTATGGCTTAACGACTTAATTGATTCTGCAAAAAACAAATCGCAAATACTTGATGCAATTATCAAAACGGAGGTACATAGCATCCATAACAATTATACTGTTGAAGAAATGCTCCCTTTAATTTCCGGTAAAAAATCGCCCCTCGCTGTGGTTGATCCAAACAATGGAAAACTAGAAGGTATCGTATCGCAAACTTCAATTATTATTGAAGCAACAAAATACGACCGCAAAGAAATTAATGAATTACAAGATCAAGCTAAAGAACTTTTTAAATGGAAAAAATAATAGACGTCGGAACATATATAGAAAGAGGGATTAACTCTCTTGAAAGAAACTTTTCGTTTCTGTGGACAGCCATTGACAATGGCATCAGCTGGCTGGTTGATAGTATGAATAACTTTTTCCTGTTTTTCCCCTTTTGGCTCATCATTATTTTTGTTGCGCTATTGGCTTATGGATTAAAAGCTGGCAAGTATGGCTTCAAAAAACAAGGATTTAAACAAGGTATTGGAATCTCTCTTTTCATTATCTTTGGTTTTACATTTATCGTTTTATTGGGATATTGGAAGGACGCCATTGAAACGACAACATTGGTATTGGTCTCTACCTTTATAGCACTGTTACTGGGTATTCCATTGGGCATCTTAACCGCTAGAAGTAAAACTGCCGATACCATTATTCGCCCTATTCTCGATTTAATGCAAACCATGCCGGCCTTTGTATATCTTATTCCGGCTATCTTCTTTTTTAGTGTCGGAAATTCACCCGGGGTAATTGCAACAGTGATTTTTGCCTTACCGCCTGCTGTCAGGCTTACCAGTCTGGGAATTCGCAATGTACCACGCGAAACAGTAGAAGCTGGATATGCTTTTGGTGCTACCGAAAGTCAAATTTTATATAAAATACAACTGCCCTTGGCCATGCCAACAATTCTAGCCGGTGTGAATCAGGTAATTCTATTGGCATTATCAATGGTTGTTATTGCATCAATGGTTGGTGCCAGAGGGCTTGGAAGTATAGTATATCAAGGTATTCAGCAGAATGATATTGCCAAGGGTTTTGAATCCGGATTAAGTATTGTTATTTTAGCAATTATTCTCGACAGAATTACACAATCAATTGGAACAAAAAAATAAATTTTAAAAGAAAAAATATGAATAAATTATCAGTAAAATTAAGTGGCTTATTTTTAATAGTCATTATCTTGTTTATTGCTGTATCGTGCAACGGTAAGAAAAAAAATTCAGGTACAGAAGATAAAACGGTTACCATTCTTTATCCAAACTGGTCCGAAGGAGTTGCCTATACTTATTTGGCAAAAACAGCACTCGAAGCCAGCGGTTACGAAGTAATACTTTATAACTTGGAGCCGGGTTTAATTTATGGCGAATTATCGAAAGACAATTCAAAAGGGGATGTATTTATGGATGCGTGGCTTCCGAATACTCACAAAGATTATTGGAAACAATATGGTGATAAACTGGTAAGTTTAGGTGTGACATTTAACGATGGTACTACCGGTCTTGTAGTTCCTTCTTATGTGAAAATTAATTCTATTGAAGAGTTAAATGCTCACAAAGCTGAATTTGAAGGTAAAATTTACGGTATTGGGAGTGGTGCAGGTATTTATGCCAACACACTCAAAGCAATTGATGCTTATAAGCTTGACTTTGAGCAAATCACATCCAGTGGGCCTGCAATGATTGCCAGTCTTGAAAAAGCCATCAGAGACAAAAAATCAATTGTTATCACCGGTTGGAAACCTCACTTTATGTGGAAAAGATTTGATTTGAAATACCTTACAGATTCTAAAAATATTTTCCCAAAAGATCAATGCGAAATCATTGCACGCCGTGGTTTTGTGGAAGAAAAACCTGAAGCTGCTAAATTCTTTAAAAACTTCAAATTAGATGAAAGTCAACTTTATGGTTTAGTTGCTGCTATTGAAAAAAATGGTGAAGATGCCGGAGCTAAAGAATGGTACGAAGCTAACAAAGAGTTAGTTGATAGCTGGAAATAATTGCGCATCATTTCTTAATAAAACAATATATTTCGAATGAGCCTGAGAAGTATTAATTCAAAAGCTTGACATCGAATATAGAATAAAAATTATGGGATTATTGGACTTGATAAGTCCTATAATCCCATTTTCAATACTATTGAGTCTATTTCCAAATTGATAAATAGGACTTACTAACTCAACTTTCAGAAGGAGCATAACTATTTGATTTTTTATAAAAATAGCAGCAAATTAATTTTGTTAAGCGACTGAATACCAGAAACTCTGTGTCGCAAAACAAAGACAGAACAGTGTGCTGCCGTACAAGGATACGACTATACATTTAGAAATAAATGATTTTTTTACTACTAGTGAAAAAGCGATTGTTAGCATTTTCAGAGTACTTCATTCAATGCAGGTGTCTGACAAGCTATTTTTTAAAAACGATGCCTGTAATGTCAAGTATCGCAGTATTGATAAATTGACTTTATTGTTACTGTTTCCATTCTTTGAAATAAAAGATGCCTCCCATCTTGGAGGCTCTGTTTTATATAAGATTATCAACTTTGTGAAAAATGGCGTAATCGTAGGATGCTCAAAATTTATATTTTTATGTGAAATTAAGCACCTACTTTGAACTAAAAACACTTTAAAACCAAAAAACCAAATGAAAATTTCGATATATAAAAGAAAATATCTACTTTTGCAACACTAAAAAATACCGAATTAACAAAATAGATTTAATCATAGCATCTTATGTCGAAAAAAGTAGAAAAAAAACACGACGAATTAGAAAATGTTGAACATGCATTAACAGCATCAGAAGCATTTATTGAAAAATATCAGAAACAATTATTAATTGGAGTTAGTGCTGTTATAATAATTGTATTATTAGCTTTATCTTTCCGTAATTTTTATTTAGTACCACGTGAAACTGACGCAGAAAACGAGATGTACAAAGCACAATCATATTTCGAAAAAGATTCGTTTAAAATTGCTTTAGAAGGTGATGGTATTAATTTTATTGGGTTTAAAGAAATTGTATCAGAATATGGCTTAACCACTTCAGGAAATCTAGCGGCAGCATATACCGGAATTTGTTATTATAAAATGGGACAATACGAAAATGCGATAAAATTTTTATCTCAATTTGATGGAGACGACACTTATTTCACCTCCACTGTAATTGGATTAATGGGTGATTGCTATGTTGATTTAGGTGAAGTATCAAAATCAATTAGTTATTTTGAAAAAGCTGCCGACATGGATAATGCTGTAATAAGCCCCATTTATCTTAAAAAAGCTGGTATGGCATACGAATCGCTCAAAAAGCCGGATGATGCTTTAAAAATGTATACTGAAATAAAAGAAAAATATCCAAAAAGTTCACAGGCATCAGATATTGACAAATATATAGCTGCAGTTCAAAAATAACTTTTTGTACGATTTAGATTACCAAAAAGCTGCTTCTACTAAAGAAGTAGCTTTTTTAGTCATTCACCTTTTAGAGAAAACATAATTATGGCAACAAAATATCAAAATTTATCGGACTACGATCCTGACAAGATGCCTGACAAATCAATAGTTTCTGAACAGCAATTTGCAATTGCAGTTGCCGACTGGAATGCACAAATAACTCACACATTACTTCAAGGCGCTATAGATTCTTTAATTGAAAATGGTGTACACTCAAAACAAATAAAAATTATTCATGTTTCGGGCACGTTTGAATTGACTTACGCAGCAAAACAATTACAGGATGACTTTTATTGTATGATTGAGAACACCAAGGTACATAAATATGCAGCAATCATTGTTCTTGGATGTGTAATCCAGGGGGACACACCCCACTTTGATTACGTTTGTCAGGGCGTAACCTATGGTATTTCGAAATTAAATACACGTACCGATGCTTGCCCTGTAATTTTTGGAGTACTCACTACCAACACCTTACAACAGGCACTTGATCGTGCTGGCGGAATACACGGTAACAAAGGCGTTGAAGCTGCAATTACTGCTATAAAAATGGCAAATATTGTTTGGTAATATCGATAAATAAATTTATCTTTGCACCGCTTTAGAAAAGCACAAGGGCAGTTACCAAAGTGGCCAACTGGGGCTGACTGTAACTCAGCTGTCTTTCGACTTCGGAGGTTCGAATCCTTCACTGCCCACTTTACCAGTTCATAGTTAATAGTTATCAGTTGACAATTCGTTATCAACTTTCAATTGTCAATTGTCAACTAAATTGCGAAAGTAGCTCAGTTGATAGAGCATTAGCCTTCCAAGCTGAGGGTCGCGGGTTTGAGTCCCGTCTTTCGCTCTCAAGGAAAGAGATTTTGACTTTGTCAGAATCTCTTTTTTGTCTATAATTTTAAATAAAATATCACATTTACTATTTCATATTTCGAAATAAATCGACTATCTTTGTATCCGAAAATGAAAACGAGAAACTTTAAATATTTTTTCGAAATATGCAACTCACAGCAAAACAGTTGCGTGGGAAAGTTGCCTCAAAAAAATTCAAAACCAATATAAATCGACTGTAGATTTGTGTTGGTTTTTTTTATAACCCCTAACCCCTAAAGGGTAATAAATAAGAAATATCAAATTTTTTGTATATTAATAGAATTACTAACAAAAAAAAACTATCTTAAAGCCCCTTTAGGGGTTTGGGGACTTCTTAAATCCTATGAGCAAAAACGGTTTAGTATCCATTTCCGATTACAGTAAAGAAGAAATTCTTAGTATTCTGGATTCAGCGGCAGAATTTGAAGCTAATCCGAATAGAAAAACACTTGATGGAAAAGTAATTGCTACACTTTTCTTTGAACCTTCAACGCGTACACGATTGAGTTTTGAAACAGCTGTTATCAGACTTGGCGGATCCATCATCGGATTTTCTGATGCAGCTACCAGTAGTTCATCTAAAGGCGAAACACTAAATGATACCATTCATATGGTAAGTTGTTATGCAGATGCAATTGTAATGAGACATCCGCTGGAAGGTGCAGCAAGATACGCTGCTGAAGTTTCACCTGTTCCAATAATAAATGCCGGAGATGGTGCAAATCAGCATCCTTCGCAAACCTTACTGGATTTATACTCAATTTTAAAAACTCAGGGAACACTGGAGAATCTTACCATTTGTTTAGTCGGCGATTTGAAATATGGGCGAACTGTCCATTCATTATTAATGGCAATGTCACATTTTCATCCTACATTTAAATTTATTGCACCGGATGAATTGAAAATGCCGGATGAGTATAAAGTATTTTGTAAAAACAACAATATAGCTTTTACAGAAGTAAATGAATTAAATGACAATTTTAATGATGCTGACATTCTATATATGACACGTGTTCAAAAAGAACGTTTTCAGGATTTAATGGAATACGAGCAAGTAAAAAATGTGTACACACTTAAAAATGAAATGCTTGCGAATTCAAAACCAAATTTAAGAATTTTACATCCCCTACCCCGGGTAACTGAAATTAATCCGGATGTAGACAGTAATAAAAAAGCATATTATTTTCAACAGGCTCAAAACGGGCTGTATGTTAGACAAGCAATTGTAAGTAAGGTCCTTAACGAAAATAAAAAATGAAAGATTGGTTAAATGGAATACCCTATGAAATTGCTTTTTGGTCATCAGTTTTCAAAAACAAGAAATCAAGAAATAATCTACTCTTGTGGTCACAAAACAATTGCACAATCAACAATAAAATACTTAATTTAGAGGAATTTTTATCTAGTACTAAGTATTCAACAGTTCTAGATGTAGGTTGCGGAATGAGTTTCAGGACTAAATACATACTAAAAAATTATGATGTTAATTTACAATATATTGACCCATTAGCTGACTATTTTAATAAAATTGCAATTAAGAATAAAGTAAATGTGCCAAATATTCAATTTGGAATGCTGGAATATCTATCTGCATTTTATCCAGCTAAAAACATCTCACTTATTTTCATTTTCAACGCACTTGATCACTCACAAAACCCAATAAAGGGACTTTTTGAATGTATTGAAATATTAAAAATAGGTGGTATTATTTATTTACAACATCATAACAATGAAGCAGAAACAGAAAGTTATCGGGGATTTCACAAATTCAATATTACTATTGATGAAAATCAACTAATAATTTGGAATAAAAAAAATCGATATAATATAAATGAATTATTTACTGACTTTGCAGAAGTTATTACTGATTTTACAGGCGATGAACCAACTGCAATTATAAAAAAAACAAAAAACACATCTAAAATATCTATTAATGACGATGATGACAAACGATTTTTGTGTGAAAATTTGATTAATTTCACCAAAGAGATGTCTTCATTATCATTTGTTCTAAAATATCATATTAAACTTAGATGGTATTTTTTTATCCATTTTGTATTTCAGTATCTTAGTTTCGACTTTAAGAGAAAAATTAAAAGAGCTATTCGCAAAATTAAATAACTAACTTTATGGAAAAGAAATTAAAAGTAGCTGCACTTTGTAACGGAACAGTTATTGATCATATACCTTCTGATAAATTATTCAAGGTTGTTTCTATTTTGCATTTGGAATCTTGTTTGAATCAAATAACGTTGGCAAACAATCTGGAAAGTGCCAAAATTGGTTCAAAAGGGCTTATTAAAATATCAGACAGGGCTTTTGCTGAAAATGAAACGAATAAAATTGCGCTAATTGCACCTAATGCAAAAATTAATATTATTAGAAATTTTCAGGTAGTGGAGAAACGACCATTGATATTACCGAATGAAATACGAGAAATAGTGCAATGCACAAACCTGAAATGTATTACGAATAATCAACCAGTTACTACCAGATTTCACATTATTAAAAATGGGGATGAGATTATGTTAAAATGTCATTACTGCGAAAGGGAAGTAAGACGAGAAGATGCAAAAATAAAATAGAAGCACTTAAATCCCCCATGGCGGACTTTAAGACAAAAAATATGAAAAGCAATAAAGATTTCAACAATATAAATAGTCAAAAAATCCCTTCCAGGGAAGTTGAAGGGAATTCAAAAGTCAACTGGAAACCCGGTACATTAATTTATCCACTTCCTGCCATTTTAGTTTCTTGTGGAAATTCTCCTGAAAACTATAATGTCCTTACAATAAGCTGGGTAGGCACAATCTGTACCAATCCACCTATGTGCTACATATCAGTACGTCCGGAACGTCATTCATATAATATCATTAAAGAAAGCGGAGAATTTGTATTAAATCTCACCAATGAGGATATGGCATTTGCAACCGATTGGTGTGGCGTAAAAAGTGGAAAAGATTTCAATAAATTTGCTGAAATGAAGTTAACTCCAATTAAAGGAGAAAAAGTAAATGCGCCAATTATAAAAGAATCACCACTTAGTATTGAATGCAAAGTAAAAAAAATTATTCCGCTTGGATCACACGATATGTTTATTGCAGAAGTAGTAAATGTTCAAGCTGACTCCCAATACATCGATCCGAAAACTGACACTTTCAAACTTTCTGAGGCAAAACTAATAGCTTATTCACACGGACATTACTATAAACTTGGTGAAGAAATAGGAAAATTTGGCTGGACAGTGAAAAAGAAAAAATAAAAATGACCCCGAACCCATAAATGGGAAACTGAGTTAGTTTTATATTTGAATTATCTGTAAATTATCAAAACATAAGTAACATTTCTTATCCCCCTTTAGGAGTTAGGAGTCGTATTATGAAACACGAAATTGATCTATCAACATGGAAACGCAGAGAACACTTCGAAAATTTCAAAAATTTCGATGAGCCTTTGTTTGGTTTAACTGTTCGTGTTGAGTGCTCTGTGGCTTATAAAAAAGCAAAAGAACTTGGCTATCCGTTTTCACTTTTTTATTTATTCTTATCGATGAAAGCTGCAAACGAAATTGAGGAATTCCGTTATCGTATTGAAGATGATAAAGTTGTTTGTTATGACAGTGTGGGTGCAGGTCCTACTATATTTCGTAAAGATGAAACCTATGGATGCGGATATATGCCATACAATGAAGATATTGATACTTTTATGGCTCAGGCAAAAGTTGAAACTGAACGTGTAAAAGATGAAAAGGGGTTGAAATTTCCCTATGCAGGCGAAGATATTTTGCATTATTCAACCTTGCCATGGGCCGATTTTACATCGGTTAATCACGCACGTAATTTAAGCACTGGAAGAAGTATTCCTAAAATTACATTTGGAAAAATAACACGTGTTGAAGAAAAAGCACAAATGTGGATGCCTGTGGATATACATGTAAATCATGCATTAATGGATGGTTTTCATGTTGGGAAGTTTATTGAAAAATTTCAGGAACTATTGAATCAGGAGTAAGCAGTAAACAGTAAACAATGAGCAGTAAACAGTTAGCAGTAAACAGTAAACAGTAAACAGTAAAAAAAAACAAATCAAATAAACAATTATATAAACAAACTAATCAAAATTTCCTCCTTCGGAGGAATTTAGGGAGGCTTAAATGAAAAGAGACCAAATTATTTTTGACATTATTGAACGTGAAAAAAAACGTCAATTAAAAGGAATTGAATTAATTGCTTCAGAAAACTTTGTTAGCGAACAAGTTATGGAAGCTATGGGTTCTGTACTAACAAATAAATATGCCGAAGGTTATCCGGGCAAACGTTATTATGGCGGTTGCGAAGTAGTGGATATGAGCGAACAAATTGCCATCGACCGCTTAAAAGAAATTTTTGGTGCTGAATGGGCAAATGTTCAACCACACTCTGGCGCACAAGCAAATGCAGCAGTGTTTTTGGCTTGTTTAAACCCTGGCGATAAATTTCTGGGATTAAATCTGGCTCATGGTGGTCATTTATCACACGGTTCGTTGGTTAACAGTTCCGGTATTCTTTACAAACCATGCGAATACAATGTAAAAGAAGAAACAGGTCGAGTAGATTATGACCAAATGGAAGAAGTAGCCGTTCGTGAACAACCAAAACTGATTGTTGGAGGTGGCTCAGCATATTCTCGCGAGTGGGACTATAAACGTATGCGCGAAATTGCCGACAAAGTGGGTGCTTTATTGATGATTGACATGGCTCACCCCGCAGGACTAATTGCTGCCGGACTCCTTGAAAATCCATTAAAATGGGCACATATTGTAACTTCAACTACTCATAAAACATTACGTGGACCTCGTGGTGGTATTATTTTATTAGGAAAAGACTTTCCAAATCCTTGGGGCAAAACAAATCCAAAAGGCGAAATAAAAATGATGTCTGCCCTACTCGACTCCGCTGTTTTCCCGGGAATTCAGGGCGGTCCGCTAGAACACGTAATTGCAGCAAAAGCAGTATCATTTGGTGAATGTCTTCAACCTGAATATAAAACCTATCAGGTTCAGGTCCAGAAAAACGCTGCTGCATTGGCAAAAGCATTAATTTCACGTGGCTTTACTATTATTTCAGGTGGAACGGATAATCATTCCATGTTGGTAGATTTACGTTCTAAGTTTCCTGAATTGACAGGTAAAGTGGCTGAGAAAGTGTTGGTTGAAGCTGATATCACAGTAAATAAAAACATGGTACCTTTCGACAGTCGTTCAGCTTTCCAGACTTCAGGAATCCGTCTTGGAACACCGGCCATTACTACTCGTGGAGCAAAAGAACCTTTGATGGAAGAAATTGCTGAAATGATAGAAACTGTACTTTCAAACATTGAAAACGAAGCAGTTATAAAATCAGTTCGCGAACGTGTAAATAAAACAATGGAAAAATATCCGTTATTTGCTGACTAAAATAAAATTGAAGATTGAAGATTGAAGAATGAAAATAAAAAAAGATATAAAATTGAACAAAGAAAATGGATCAAGTAAGTAATTTTAATGATGCATTACAATCTCGAACTAAGAAATTTGCGACAGATATAATTCGATTTTACATTGCTAATTGCAAAAAAGAAGAGGAGTTAAGAATCATCGGCAAACAATTTTTTCGATCTGGAACTTCAGTGGCAGCTAATTTTCGTGCATATATTCGAGGACGTTCAGAAGCTGAGAGATATGCAAAATTATGTATTGTTGTTGAGGAGATCGATGAAACACTTTTTTGGTTTGAGCTGTTGGAGTCATCAGAGTTATTTAAACCAGAAATAATTTCAGATATTAAACAAGAGGCTTTTGAATTATTGAAGATATTTTCTTCTGTACGTTCAAAAATGAAAACAAAATAATTTTATACAATTTTCATTCTTCAATTTTCATTCTTCATACATATGATTGAAAAAATATACGAACTTTCAGAATTAACCGACTCTACTGTTTTTTATGGAATAAATAACAGCAATGTTCAGTTAATAAAAAACTTAATGCCCAATATTCGGTTTTCGGCGAGGGGAAACATTATTAAATTGGCTGGAAATGAAAGTGATATCAACAATTTATATTCAATCATTGAAAAATTAGAACGTTATTGCATCGATAATAATATTCTTTCTGAAGAAAATATAATTGAGATAGTAAAGGGACACGATCCTGTAGAAATTAAATTTGAAAATTTAATTTTACATGGAGTAAATGGAAAATCCATCATGGCTCGTACTACCAATCAGCAGAAATTGGTAACTGATTTTGAAACCAATGACTTGCTTTTTGCTATAGGACCAGCAGGTTCCGGAAAAACGTATACTGCCATTGCTTTAGCAGTTCGTTCGTTGAAAAACCGTGAAGTAAAAAAAATTATTCTTAGTCGACCGGCGGTGGAAGCGGGTGAAAAGCTCGGATTTCTTCCCGGAGACATGAAGGAAAAAATTGATCCGTATTTGCAACCATTGTACGATGCATTACAGGACATGATTACACCTTTGAAACTAAAAGAATATTTGGAAAATGGAACCATTCAAATAGCACCACTTGCATTCATGCGTGGGCGGACTTTAAGCGATGCCGTCATTATTCTCGACGAGGCGCAAAATACCAGCACGATGCAAATCAAAATGTTCCTAACGCGTATGGGACTGAATGCCAAAATGATAATCACCGGTGATATGACTCAGATTGATTTACCATATCAACAGAAATCAGGTTTAATTGATGCGTTAGAAGTTTTGAAAAACATTAAAGGCATTGCGCGTGTTGAATTTGATGTAAAGGATATTGTACGACACAAATTGGTACAACGAATTGTGGAAGCATATGAGAAACGTACCCTCCGACCCCCTGAAGGGGGAGTAAGAAAAAACCCACAAAATTCAGTCAAAGAGGAATAATTTATAGAGATTAAGATAATTAAATATAAAAAGATAATCAATTAATTATAAACGTTCCAAGATTCCCCCTTTAGGGGGCTAAGGGGCATATATTTATCAATATGAACGCACTAACTAGCACCGATTTCCATTTTGATGGACAAAAAAAAGTGTATCACGGCAAAGTACGTGATGTATACACAGTAAAGAATGATTTGCTCGTGATGGTTGCCACCGACCGTATTTCTGCTTTCGATGTGGTTTTACCAAAGGGAATACCTTATAAAGGGCAAATGCTGAATCAGATTGCTGCTAAATTTTTGGACGCAACAGCCGATATTGTACAAAACTGGAAAATGGCTAGTCCTGATCCAATGGTTACTGTAGGACTTCGATGCGAAGGTTACCCTGTAGAAATGATTGTACGCGGTTATCTTTGCGGAAGTGCATGGAGAACTTATAAAAGTGGAGTTCGTGAAATCTGCGGGGTTAAAATCCCTGACGGCATGCGCGAAAACCAACGCTTTCCTAAACCTATTATTACTCCGACCACAAAAGCTGAACTGGGTCGTCACGATGAAGATATTACCCGTGAAGAAATTCTGGGTCAGAGGTTAGTTTCAGTTGAGGAATACGAGATGTTGGAAAAATACACTATGGCACTTTTTATGCGTGGGTCAGAAATGGCAGCTGCTCGTGGTTTGATTTTAGTAGACACAAAATATGAGTTTGGTCACAGAGATGGACAGATCTATTTGATTGACGAGATTCATACACCTGATTCATCACGCTATTTCTATGCTGATACTTATAAGGAATTATTTGAAAAAGGCGAACCACAAAAACAGCTTTCGAAAGAATTTGTACGAGAATGGTTAATGAAAAATGGTTTTCAGGGAAAAGACGGACAACAAGTACCTGAAATGACACCTGAAATAGTGGCTGGGATTAGCGAGCGCTATATTGAATTATTTGAAAATATCTCTGGAGAAGCTTTTGACAAAGCTGATATAGCTAACATAACTACCCGTATCGAAAATAATGTTGTAGAATATTTGAAAACTCTTTAAGCAATAAATATCTGATAACCAAATGGTATTTAATTATTAATTATTAATTGAAAATTATTAATAAAAAACCGCTTGGTTGTTCGGGAAAAAGGCTTATCTTTGCACCGCCTTTGAAGAAAAGACGATCCCTGGAGAGATGGCAGAGTGATCGATTGCAGCGGTCTTGAAAACCGCCGTACTGCAAGGTACCGGGGGTTTGAATCCCTCTCTCTCCGCAAAATGAATTTCAATAAC
>JAQUWU010000016.1 GCA_028692715.1 Paludibacter sp.
CAGTTAATTCCAAAGCGGATTGATGGTAAAAAGGTTGGTTGCGAAGCTCCAACGATTTATAAACGAATAGGTGAAAATAAATGGGTACTTATCTATGATATTTACCGTATAAATCCTCATAATTTTGGATTTAGCGAAACTTCTGATTTCGAAAGATTTAACTATTTGGGACATTTTAATGAAGGAGTTATGAAAACTACTAATTTCTCTATTCCTAAACATCCGGCTGTAATTCAAATTACGAAAAAAGAAGCAAAACGCTTGGCTGCTAAGTGGAAGTTAGATATGAAGTTTTAAATAAATAATTAGAATGAAATTCAATATGTTACGTTCAAAATACTTACTGAGTATCCTGTTTCTTACATCAATTTCGGTTTTTGGTCAGAAAGTCAAATCACCGATTATGGGTTGGAGCAGTTGGAATAATTTCAGAGTAAATATTGATGAAAAAATGATTCGCGAGCAAGCTGATGCCATGATTACTTCAGGACTTTACGATGTAGGATATCGTTTTATCAATATTGACGATGGCTATTTCGGAGGTCGTGACGCAAATGGAAATTTGTTGATGAATACTCAAAAGTTTCCTTCTGGGATGAAATCGTTGGTTGATTATATTCATAGTAAGAAGCTTAAAGCTGGAATTTATACAGATGCTGGTGTAAATACTTGTGGTTCAATTTATGATAAAGATAAATTTGGTAATGGCTCAGGAATTAATGGACATGTTAAGCAGGATTGTAACCGATTTTTTAAAGAATGGGGATTTGATTTTCTGAAAGTTGATTGGTGTGGTGCTGAAAAACAAAAATTAGACGAGGAAACTGAATATACAAATATTATTGATACAGTCAAAGCCATTAACCCTGACATTGTTTTTAATGTTTGCCGTTGGAAATTTCCGGGGGAATGGGTAACAAAAAAAGCCGATTCTTGGAGAATATCTTCGGATATACAGGCCAAATTTTCATCAATATTGAATATTATTGATTTAAATGAAAACCTCAATAAGTATTCTTCAGCAGGTCATTACAACGATATGGATATGTTACAAGTTGGTAGGGGAATGAGCTATGATGAAGATAAAACTCATTTTTCAATGTGGTGTATGATGAATTCACCTTTGCTGGCGGGAAATGATTTGCGAAATATGTCAAAACAAACCATTGAAATACTTAGCAATAAAGAAGTTATTGCACTTAATCAGGATGAAGGTTTTAATCAGGCTGCCAAAATATTTACGAATAATAACACAGATCTTTGGATAAAACCATTAGGTAAAGATGCTAAATCTAAGGCCATAGCTATAATGAACAGGACAGATAAAAGTACTGAATTTAAACTCATGGCTCAGTTGATTAATGTAAATAAAAATTGTAGTTTAAGGGATCTTTGGTTGCATAAGAATTTAGGAAAAATGGGAACTGATAAAACTTTTTCAATTCCAGCCCATGGAATTGTTGTTCTGATTGCAAAATGAAATTTTAATATTGTAAATGGCTGATTGTTAATAATAAATCACGTAGTTTAATTGATAAATGAGAAAAATAAAAATTGATTTTAAAAATAAATATTTCACTTTCAGTATTATAATGTATTTGATAGTGTCTTGCAATGCATTTGCTCAACGTCAAATGGAGAACCTCGATCGGGGTGTAATTGCTATACGCAATGCCAACGATTCGGTGTATGTTGGCTGGCGAATGCTGGGAACAGAACCCGATAATATTGCCTTTAACCTTTATCGTCAGAGTGGGACTGAAAAACCGCTGAAACTGAATAAAACTCCGATAAAGGAAAGTACAAATTTTGTGGATGGAAAACAAAACTTCAACATTGATAATGCTTATTTTGTAAAAGCTATAGTAAACGGCAAAGAGCTCGAAGCAAGTAAGCCCTATACAATTAAGGTGAATACTCCGGCACAACAATATATCAATATCCCCCTCAGAACACCACTTGGATATACGCCCAACGATGTTTCTGTTGGCGATTTGGACGGCGATGGTGAATATGAAATTATTGTCCATCAAACTGGACGAAGCATTGATACACCTTCGCCGGGGATTTCAGGTATTCCCATTTTTCAGGCATACAAAATGGATGGAACATTTTTATGGCAAATAAATCTGGGCAAAAACATTCGTGAAGGTGCTCATTATACTCAATTTATGGTCTACGATCTGGATGGTGATGGTATTGCCGAATTTGCCTGCAAAACAGCCGATGGTACTATTGATGGAATAGGAAATGTGATAGGTGATTCTACAAAAGACTGGCGAAATGATGGTCAGGAAAATAGAAGATTGTATGGGAAAATTCTTGATGGTCCGGAATTCTTCAGCATTTTTAGTGGAAAAACAGGCGAGGCTTTAGCAACCACCGATTATATACCAAATCGTTACCCGCTGAATGGATGGAACGGCCATGGTGGTAATGGACAAAGCGATAGTACCGGTAATCGTGTTGATCGTTTTTTAGCCTGCGTTGCCTATCTCGATGGAATTCATCCAAGTGTGGTTATGTGTCGTGGTTATTATGGACGTTCTGTACTGGCAGCATGGGATTGGAGAAACGGCAAGCTTACTTCGCGTTGGTTTTTCGACAGTAAAGATGGCGAAAATCCATTTTCGGGTCAGGGAAATCATAATCTTTGTGTGGCCGATGTGGATCAAGATGGAAAAGACGAAATTGTTTACGGATCGATGGTAGTGGATGACAACGGTAAAGGTTTATTTTCGACAGGTTTGCGGCATGGTGATGCCATCCATGTTGGTGATCTGAATCCTGCTCGTCCCGGATTGGAAGTGTTTGGCGTTCACGAAATTGAAGAAGGCACAACAGGGGCTGGTGCAGCAATTTATGATGCAAAAACAGGAGATATTCTTTATGAAGGTGCAATGGATAGTGATGTTGGACGTGGAGTGGCCGAAGATATTTATCCTGAAAATCCCGGAGCAGAAATGTGGTATTCAGGTTCAAACGGACTCCTGAATTTAAAAGGCGAATGGATAGGAAATACACCAACTTCTACCAATTTTCTTATTTGGTGGGATGGAGATTTTAGTCGGGAATTATTAAACCGCAATCGAATTGACAAATACAATGTAGGTAGAATATTTACAGCCGAAGATTGTTATTCGAATAACGGAAGTAAATCGACTCCGGCTTTAACGGCCGATTTGTTTGGCGATTGGCGCGAAGAAGTGATTTTTCGAACATCGGACAATCAAAATCTGAGAATTTACACAACTACCATTCCAACAAATCACAGGTTGTACACACTTATGCACGATCCCCAATATCGATTGGGTGTTGCAACAGAGAATGTAGGGTATAATCAGCCTCCTCATACTGGGTTCTTTTTAGGAACAGATATGAAAAAAGCCCCAAAATCGAATATTTTATTAGTTAAAAATAAAATTGAAACAAAAAAATAAATACCGAATTATGTTTGCATTAAAAAACAAATTAACGACCCTGCTTTGTGCAATATCTCTGCTGACTTTTCAGCAACTCTCAGCTCAAAATTCACGAACAATAATTAATTTCGATACCGATTGGAAATTTCTTCAGACCGATATCAAAGGAGCAGAAACTGTTTCGTTCGACGATTCGAAATGGAGCAAACTCGATGTTCCGCATGACTGGAGCATTGAAGGAGCTTATGACCAAAATAATCCAACAAGTCGTGGTGGAGGTTATTTGCCCTCCGGAATTGGTTGGTACCGAAAATCGTTTACGGTTAATCTAACTGATGCCAAAAAGAAATTTTTTATTGAGTTTGATGGAGTAATGGCAAATAGTGATGTATGGATCAACGGATTCCATTTGGGAAAACGTCCGTATGGTTACAGTAGCTTTAGTTACGATTTGACCGGACATTTAAAATTCGGGAAAAATGATAAAAATGTTCTGGTAGTAAAAGCTGATAATTTAGGACAACCAGCATCGCGTTATTATACTGGAGCCGGTATTTATCGTCATGTTCGTTTACTGAAAACTTCTCCGGTTCATGTAGCACAATGGGGAGTTTACATTACGACTCCCGAAGTGAGTGATAAAAAAGCGTTGGTAAAGATTCAGACTGAAGTGATAAACGAATCAACTTCTGCTTCGTCAATTGTGCTCTCTACTTCAATTGTCGATCCTTCAGGTAATACTGTAAAATCAACTGAAACAAAGCAAACAATTGCTGTCGGAAAAACCGTGAAAATAGATCAATCTGTTGAACTTTCAAATCCAATGTTATGGAATTTAGAAGCGCCAAATTTGTATAAAGCCATAACAAAAATAACAAATGGAAAAGATAATGTGGATAATGAATCAACTCCTTTTGGTGTTCGCAGCAGTAAATTTGAAGCAGCAACTGGCTATTGGCTGAACGGAAAAAACATCAAAATAAAAGGGGTTTGTTTGCATCACGATGCAGGCGCATTGGGCGCAGCAGTCCCAGTGAGTGCATGGGAACGTCGTTTTAATTTATTGAAAGAAACAGGTGTAAATGCCATTCGTACTGCTCACAATCCGGTTGCTCCTGAGTTTCTAGATTTGTGCGACAAAATGGGATTCCTTGTAATGGACGAGACTTTCGATACATGGACGGCTGCAAAACCGGGAAGTGAATATGGATATAATTTATTCTTTAACGACTGGTGGAAAGAAGATACAAGAAGCATGGTACAACGTGACAGAAATCACCCTTCTATCATAATCTATAGTGTAGGGAATGAAATTCGCGATAATTTGAACGACCCGGACGGAATTAAAAGATATAAGGATCAACAGGATTTTGTTCATCAAATTGACTCGAGTCGACCTGTTACCATGGCTTTGTTCCGTCCAGCTATTTCACGTGTATATGTCAATGGCTTAGCTGATATGATGGACATTGTTGGACAGAATTATCGAGAGAAGGAATTAGTGGCAGCACATCTTGAGAAACCTGAGCGCATTGTAATTGGAACTGAAAATGCACATGATTTGAATCAATGGTTGGCATTACGTGACAATCAATTTATGTCGGGTCAGTTCATATGGGCGGGTTACGATTACCTTGGCGAAGCTCGCTGGCCTTCCATTTCGTTCGATCAGGGACTTTTTGATCGTACAGGAGGCTGGAAACCACTGGGTTTGCAACGCCAGAGTTGGTGGTTGGACAAACCGGTAGTTCATATTGTTCGCAAAGATGATAATGGTGGAGTAGGAAACTGGGTAGCCAACTGGACTCCAATTGATATGGGAACCTACGATGATGCAAGTGTTGATGTGTACAGTAATTGCGACGAAGTGGAATTGTTCTTAAACAATCAATCACTGGGGACGCTCGAAAAACCGAAGGACGATGCTCCCCGCCATTGGGATGTTACATTCGAAAAAGGAACATTGAAAGCAGTAGGAAAAAACAAAGGACAAATTGTGGCAACCGAAGAATACAAAACAGCAGGTAAACCGGATGCTCTCATTTTAAGTGTTGATAAAAATCAAATCAGTAAAAATTTTGATGATGTAGCTTACGTTACGGTAAAAGTGGTTGATGAAAATGGTATCCTTTGTCCGAATGCCGATAAGTTGATTAAATTTTCCATTACAGATGCCGGACAAGTAGTGGCGGTTGATAATGGAAATACAATGAGTCACGAATCGTATCGTGGAATGGAGCGTCGTGCTTTCGAAGGAAAATGTATTGCAATTGTTCGTGCAAAAACAGCTTCCGGAAAAATTACAATTACAGCTAACTCTCCTGAGTTAAAATCAGGGGAAGTAACAATTGAAATAAAATAAAAGCTCTTATGAGATAAATGAAAATAGGGAAATTTATCAAAGAGACACTTAGACACAAATTCTTTAGTTTATATAGATAATATTAGATAAATGTATTAGATATAATTTGTGTCTTAGTGTTTTTTTATGTTTAATTATTGTCATTCAATCATATAGTTTATATCAGAATAATATCTAATGAAAAAACAATTCTTTATACTCGCAATTTTCGTTTTTAGTCTGTCAAATTTTTGTTTGGCAAAAAAAAGAATGCAGAACCAAAATTCTATTTTGGTGAAGGAAAGGTGTTGAAAAGTCAGAAACATATAAGTCCTTCTTCCAGTTATACATCCGATAAAGAATTTGGGATTATTCCGTCAGGAGATATTATCAGTAATAAAAGTGAAGATAAGACCCATTTTATTGAAAGCAAAAAACCTTTTTATTTCTCTGTAAATTTGCCCGAAGGACATTACGAAATAGAATTGACATTCGGTGGTTCACCTAATGGTTCTTTAACAACTGTAAAAGCCGAATCACGGCGGTTAATGCTTGAAAATATTATAACGGATAAAAATAAAACGGTAAAAAAGACAATTGTTGTTGATGTGAGAACGCCAAAAATAAATGATTCTACAAGTATCAGATTAAAACCGCGTGAAAAACCCTATTTGAACTGGGATAATAAACTTACTTTAGAATTTACAGGAGAATCTCCTTGCATTTCCGCAATAGAAATTGAAAGAGCCGATAAGCTTCCGACCATTTTTCTGGCAGGAAACTCTACCGTTACCGATCAGGAATACGAGCCATGGGCATCGTGGGGACAAATGTTCCCCAACTTTTTGAAACCAAATGTGGTAGTGGCTAATTTTGCAGAATCAGGCGAAACATTACTGGCTTTTAAACGAGAAAAACGGTTGGGAAAAATTCTGAGTTTGATGAAAAAAGGGGATTATCTGTTTATGGAATTTGCTCATAATGACCAGAAACCAGGTGGAAATCATTTGGATGCTTTCACTACTTACAAAGCTGAGTTGAAGTATTATATAGCAGAAGCTAAAAAGAAAGGCGGTATTCCAGTGTTGGTGACTTCAACCAATCGAAGACGATTTGATGAAAATGGCAAAATAATCAATACACTAGAAGATTATCCAGAGGCAATGCGACAACTTGCCAAAGAAGAAAACATGATGTTGATTGATTTGAATGCCATGAGTAAAGAGTTCTACGAAGCGCTTGGCCCGGAAAAATCCAAAAAAGCCTTTGTTCATTATCCGGCTAATTCCTATCTCGGACAGGATAAAGCCCTGGCTGACGATACACATTTCAATCCTTATGGAGCATACGAATTGGCAAAATGTGTGGTTCAAAGCATAGTGACTCAAAAATTATCATTGAAAAAATATATTCGTAATGACTGGAAGATATTTGACCCGAATCAGCCTGATGCGTTAAATGATTTTCGTTGGTACGAAAGCCCATCTGTTAACGTATTAAAACCGGATGGAAATTAAATAAATAAATCAATCTATCTATATAAAATGAAAAAATCACTACTTATTTATTCTCTTATTTTTCTTATCGGAATCGCTTCGGCTTTCGGACAACGGAAAATGGAAAAACTCGATCGTGGAGTTGTTGCAGTAAGAAATGCATCGTCGGTGTATTTTGTAAGCTGGCGTTATCTGGCTACCGACCCGGAAGATATTCAATTCAATCTTTATGCAAAAAAAGCCGGATCTTCCGGATTTAGCAAGCTAAATTCAAGTCCACTCACTGTTCCAAATTTTCAAACTTCAACGGGCGCTGTAGGCACAGGCACTCAATTGTATGTTACCACATTAATCAAAGGTGTGGAAAGTGCTCCCAGTAGTATGTTCACAGTAAATGCAACCGGATTTAATACCTACCGGAGTGCATATCTCGATATTACTTATAATCAGGCAAATGATGGTCTCGATATTTCGCAATATAGCACAAAATTTGTATGGCCTGTTGATTTGGATGGAGATGGTGAATATGATTTCGTTGTCGATCGTCTTTCTACAACAGGTGGAACGCACAAAGTTCAGGCATATCTTCGTGATGGGACATTACTCTGGACTGTAGATATGGGTCCGAATGTTACTATTTGCGAAGGACAGGACGATATGGTAATTGCTTACGATATGGATGGAGATGGAAAAGGCGATGTAGTGGTAAAAAGTAGCGATGGAACTGTATTTGCAGATGGCAAAGGAGTTTTCGGCTCTACTACCTTGGATACTGACGATGATGGAATCATTGATTATAGTGTTCAGAACGTAAAAAATCCACCTCAATACATTACTTGTATCGATGGGATGACCGGGAATGAAAAAAATAGCATCGAAATGCAATATCCATCCAATTATACCCGAACAAATAAGGATATATTTATGGGTACCGAATACAGTAATTTGAATGGTTTTATGGCTATTGTTTACCTTGATGGAAAACACCCGAGCGTAGGGTTTATTTATAAAACCCGTACCAGCTCCGATAAATATCATTGGTATTATGCTTCGGCTTACGGTTACAATCAGGGTGGTCAATGGGTGAATTGGTACAACTGGGAACGTGGATATCAGGATGCTGCCGAATTTCACAGCATTCGTTCTGCCGATGTGGATTTGGACGGTCGCGACGAATTACATAACGGAGGTTATGGAATTAAGTACGATGGTTCGTTAGCTTACAATGCACACATTAGTCATGGTGACCGATTCAGAATTGGAGATGTTGATCCGGAACGTCCGGGACTCGAAACATTTGCTATTCAGCAAAATGCATCAGATATGTTGGGAATGTTACTGTACGAATCACCAACAGGAAATCCAATTAAAAAAATATTTATGTCGGCAGTTGGCGATGTTGGTCGTGGAGAATGTATGGATATTGACTCCACCCATTTGGGATACGAAATGTTTTCAACCATGGCGAATATTTACGATGCAAAAGGGAATATTGTCTACGAAGGTTCAACTCCTTTTCCAAACGAGGGTGTTTGGTGGGATGGCGATTTACAACGCGAAGAATTGACATCATCTGACGGTAATGGTTTTAATGCCGACATCAGAAAATACAGTATTAGTTCTCACGATTTTGGGACAAGACTGATTGAATTTGCAAAAATGACCAACTGGCAGGTAAGATCGGAATGGGGGAGACGACCCGCTTTCTTTGGTGATATTGCCGGTGATTGGCGCGAAGAAGTAGTCCTTGAAAAACATGGTTATGCAGCCGATGGAGTAACCGAAACCTGTCCCGGAATTGTTGCGTTCTCAACCGATTATCCAACTTCGATACGATTGTATTGTTTGATGCAAAATCCGGCTTACCGTATGCAGGCAACCACAAAGGGATATTACCAATCGGCTTTCCCCGATTATTACTTGGGCTATAAAATGCCCGAACCACCACTTCCTCCGATTATGTCGGCTAAACTTACATGGAGTTCTGGGTCGGTTTTAAACAAAACTTCGCAGGCATTTTTACTGAACGATGAAAAAACAACGTCTGCATTTACCGATGGAGATGATATGATGTTTGATATTTCGGGGAATAATGCTTCAACAATACAGATGAATACCGATTTAGCTCCTTCCAAAATATGGGCAATGAATCCATTGGGGAAAGATTACACAATTTCAGGAACAGGAAAATTTACCGGTAACATGGAACTTGTGAAATCGATGAACGGGAAATTTACATTAAACGGAAATCAAACCTACACCGGAAATACTGTTATTCATGAAGGAGTTCTAGCGATTAACGGATCTTTGGCAAGTCCTGTTGATATTCGGGCAAAAGGAACTTTGAGTGGAAATGCTATTCTGAATGCTGGAATTGCAGTTCATGAAGCATTGAATATTGAAGGTGGAAGATTAGCTCCGGGTAACGGTTTAGAAGCTGCAAAATTAGGAAAGATGACCATTAATTCGAACCTTACCTTGTCAGGGAAAACAAATCTCCATTTTGATATAATCCCTTCTTCATCTTACAAAAATGATTCAATAGTTGTAAATGGAAATTTGACCTTGTCAGGAATAAATAATATTGTGGTGAATACACTGGCGGGTACACTTCCATCGGGTTCTTATTCATTATTAAAATGGACGGGCGCATTAACAGGGACAGTTGATAATTTTAATATCGAAGGTATCAGTGGCATTCCGGTTACTTTGCTTATTGAAAATAATACTTTAAAACTGGTGGTTGATGCTGTAAGAAGTGTTGGAAAAGTTAGCTGGACCGGATTAGAAAGCAGCGACTGGGATTTTATTTCTGGTAACTTCAAATTAAATAATCAGGCAACTTATTTTGTTACAGGCGACTCAGTTGAAGTAAATGATAATGCTATTCTCAAAACAATTAATCTGACCGATAATTTCAGTCCTGTAAATATTCAATTCAACAATAACAGTTCTGCAATCACGCTGAAAGGAACGGGAGGAATTATCGGTGAGACCGATTTCGAAAAAACAGGGGAAGGAATCTTAAATATTGAAACGGCTAATAATGGTTATACCGGTATAACAAAAATAACAGATGCAGTTGTTCAGGTCGTGAACTTGGCCGATGCAGGTTATACCAGTTCTTTGGGATCATCTTCTGCCGAACCTACTAATTTTGAGTTGAACAATTCAAAATTGATTGTAAATTCAGCTTCGACCAATTCAAACAAAGGAATAACGTTGAGTGGCAACGATACGATAAATGTAATTAAATCAAATGGCGTAGTTTCACTTTCCGGAGTTTTGATCGGATCGGGCATATTGGTAAAGGATGGCACCGGACAACTTAGTCTCTCCGGTTCATCTGCAAATACCTATTCCGGTGGCACTGTAATTTTACATGGAAAATTGGCATTGGGTTCGTTAGCAATGAATTCTAACGGATTGGGAACAGGGCCCGTTACATTGATGAACGGTAGTACTTTGTCGATGTTTTACAACACTGGTGACTATAATCAAAAACCAAACTGGAATTTGATTATTCCTGAAAATCAGGTAGGTACTTTGGTAGCTTCAGGTAGATGTGCAATTAGCGGTTCGATTAGCGGAGCTGGTACATTGAATTATTATATTCCGTATGTTCGTGCCGATTTAGTAGCCGGAGGTCAAAATTTTACGGGGATACTGAATGTTACAACTGATGCCGATGGTGGTCAATTTCGTATTACAACAAATACAATCGGATTCCCAAGTGCAAATGTCAATCTATCTGCAAATGTAGAAATGTCTGCTTACGCAACAGTAGGTTCAAGCACATCCAGTACCACTACTACTGTAAAAGTAGGTTCACTTTCGGGTGTTGCCGGCTCTACATTGGGTTCGGGTAAATGGATTATTGGTAGCGACAACCGAGATGCATTGTTCAATGGCGTTATTAATTCGGGAGCAACGATTACAAAAGTGGGAGACGGCAGTTGGATGTTAACACAAGCGAATCTTTTAACCACACCTGTTTTGGTGAATGGAGGAACACTTGTTGTGTTAAATTCATCGGGTAGTGCCACCGGAACAGGTACAGTAACCGTTAATAATTCGGGAACACTTGCCGGAACAGGCACTGTATCAGGAGGTGTAATTATCAATTCTGGTGGAACAATTATGCCGGGAAACACAGTTGTTGGAACATTGAATCTTGGAAATAGCATGGTTTTGCAGTCGGGTTCGAAATTAATGATAAACGTTTCAGGTACAAATTGTTCGAAGTTAGAGGTTGCAGCGACTGCGATTTTAAAGGGAACTCTTGAAATGAAAAATACGGGTTCATTCCTGTCAGGAGCAAGTTATCAAATTATTACTGCTAATACAATCAGTGGCTCTTTTGATTCTATTTCTCCTGTCACTCCGGGTAATGGCTTGCAATGGGATATTTCCCGTATTTCAGAAGGAATTATTTCAGTAATGGCTTCTACTGATTTTGAAGATATTATAAACTCTACAGTACAGGTTTATCCGAGTCAGGTAAATGATTATTGTATCGTTTCAGTTGGTGGTTTAGAGGGTCGTTTGAAAATTGAGCTAATTGATGAAGTTGGTCGCATTGTTTTATCAGAAATAACCGATGCTTCAACAATAAACTGTAAGATAAGTATGAGTACTTTACGACCCGGATTCTATTTGGTAAAAGTTACTTCTGAAAAACAACAGACTTATATTAGAAAAATTGTAAAACAGTAAAGCTGTTAGTTCGTGCAGATTTGATAAAAAATCTGCACGAACTTTTATTCTGTTTAGAAGAAAAAAAATGTTGAATTTTAAATGAAAGTAATATTAAGATGAAAAAACTCAAATTGATTGCATTATTAAGTTTGACAATACTAGTAATGTTGTCTTTCAAAAGTACCGAAAAAATAAATGTATGGATGATTGGTGACTCTACCATGGCAAATAAAAATCCAGATAAAGCTCCTGAAACCGGTTGGGGGATGGTCATGAATGAGTTTGTTAATATAAATGCAACCGTTCATAATCACGCACTAAACGGCCGAAGTTCCAAAAGTTTTGTTGATGAAGGTCGCTGGAAAGCTGTTTACGATAGTATCCAGCCGGGCGATTATGTTATAATTCAATTTGGACATAATGATGAGAAGCCCGCAGAAAAACTTCATACTGATGCATTTACCACCTACAAACAGCAATTGAAAATGTTCGTTGATCAAACCCGTGAAAAGGGTGCAAACCCGATTATTTGTTCATCCATTGTTCGTCGCCATTTTGATGAAAAAGGAAACTTAAAACAAACGCATGGCGATTATATAAAAGCATCTCAGGAAATTGCGAAGGAAACAAATACGCCTTATGTTGATATGGAAGCCCTTACACGTAAAGTTGTATCTAAAGCAGGTCATGAAAAATCGAAGAAATTGTATTTATTTACAAATCCCGGTGAATACCAAAACAGAAAAAAAGGAGTGCAGGACTCAACACATTTAAATGTAAAAGGTGCTCATGCGGTTGCCCGTTTGTTTGTAAAAGATGTAAAAAAACAGAAGTTATCTATATCAAGATACTTAAAGTAAACGAATATGAAAACCACTAAAAATATTATCTCTTTGCTGTTGATCTCAATGTCTTTCATTTTTCTTTCATTTAAAAATGAACCAACTGGCATAAAAACAGAAAGCATTAAAGTTAAAGCTCCTTTTAAAATGCCAACATTTACAGTCCCTGATTTCTCGAACTGTAAATCTTTTTCAATTATAGATTTTGGAGCTATTCAGGGCGATAAAGATAAAATATCAAAAGCCATTGCAAACGCAATAACAGCAGCCAATAAAGCAGGTGGTGGATCAGTTGTTGTTCCTGCCGGCGAATGGCTTACGGGACAAGTGCATTTTAAAAGCAATGTAAATCTTCAGCTCGACGAAGGTGCTGTATTGCTTTTCAATGATGATCCGAAAGATTATTTACCCGCCGTTAACACAAGTTGGGAAGGAATGGAATGTATGAATTATTCACCGCTTATTTATGCATATCAGTGTAAAAATGTGGGAATTACGGGTGCAGGAACTATCAAAGCAAAAATGGATTTGTGGTTGACATGGGCCGGTCGTCCTGCGCCTCATATGAATAGTTTAAAACGTTTGTACGATATGTCGTACCTGAATACGCCTGTTGGTGAGCGAACTATGGTAAACGATACTGCTCATCTTCGTCCGCATTTAATTCAGTTTAATCGTTGCGAGAATATACGTTTGGAAGGATTCAATATCATAAACAGCCCATTCTGGACTATTCATACTTATCTTTCGAAAAATATATTGATACGAAAACTCAATGTGTATGCTCACGGACATAACAACGATGGTTATGATCCGGAAATGAGTCAGAATGTATTGGTGGAAGATTGTGTATTCGATCAGGGCGATGATGCTATTGCTGTTAAATCTGCCCGAAATCAAGAGGGTTGGAGATTGCAAACACCCTCGAAAAATATAGTGATTAGAAATTGTGTTGTGAAAAACGGACACCAATTGTTGGCACTCGGAAGTGAATTATCCGGTGGTATCGAAAATGTCTATTTACATAATTGTACCGTAAATCAGGGAGCAAAAATGTTTCATTTGGTATTTATAAAAACGAATGAACGAAGGGGAGGTTTTGTGAATAATATTTATGTCAAAAATATAAAGGCCGGTAAAATTGATAATGGAATTCTTGGAATTGAAACTGATGTGCTTTATCAGTGGAAAGATTTAACTCCTACTTATGAACGAAAATTGACGCCAATAAAAAATATTTTTCTGACTAATATACATGCCGGAAGTGTGAAATTTGTCTCCAATATTCAGGGACAAAAGGAAATGCCCATCGAAAATATTATCCTGAAAAATGTTTCTGCTGATAGCATTCGGGGCGATAAAAAATATATTCAGAAAAATACAAATAAGTTTTACAATAAATGAGATAGTATTTTGAGTTTTCAAATTGAAAATTACGATATCGCCTAAAAATCAGTCGTATATAAAAAATGTGCTAGTTTTTGAAATCTGTATTTCAGCACTATATTATATAAATTTGAACATTTTTCTATTATTAATACCAAAATAATGAGTTAATTTTGAATTGGTTTTAATTGAGGAATAGAATATTAAGACTGATAGGAACACAAAATTATAATTTGCATAGCGAACCAACCAGAAGAAGGGGGCTTTTATGTAACTATTAACTTGAAAATTTATTGATAAATTGATGAAACGTAATAAATTGGTTATTATACTAATAAGTGTATTGTTTTTTATCCCTGATCTTTTCGGTGCTATAAAACTCCCCGACAAAAAGGTGGTACTAAAAAAAATGGTACTTACAAATGCTTACTTTCTTAATAAATGGCAAGATCCGGGAAAAATTATCACCCTTGAGAAAAAAACATGGCCAAGTAATATGTGGACACGTTCTGTCTATTTCGAAGGACTTATGGCTTTGAACAGTGTGAAACCCGATACAACTTATATTAACTATGCCACCCGATGGGGAAACTTTCATGAGTGGAATCTACGTGCAGGTGTTACTACTCGTAATGCTGATAATCAATGTTGCGGTCAAACTTACATTGATCTTTATCAGTTAGATACTACAAAAAAGGAACGTATCTGTAATGTGAAAGCATCGTTTGACAGTATGATAGTAACTGATAAAATTGACGATTGGTTCTGGATCGATGCCATACAAATGGCCATGCCTGTTTTTGCAAAACTTGGAGTTATTTACGAAGATCCGTCCTATTGGAATCGCATGTACGAAATGTACAATTATACCAAAACGGAATTAGGTGGTGGTTTATATAATGCTAATGATAATCTTTGGTGGCGTGATAAAGATTTTGTTCCACCCTATAAAGAACCGAATGGCGAAGATTGCTATTGGGCACGTGGTAACGGTTGGGTGTTGGCGGCATTGGTGCGTGTGTTAAATACAATTCCTGCTACCGAACCTCATTACAATGAATATCTTACTGACTATAAAAATATGCTCGAAGCATTAGTCCCACTTCAACGCAAGGACGGTATGTGGAACGTAAGTCTGCACGACCCTAATAATTTTGGAGGAAAAGAATTAACCGGAACAGCACTTTTTACTTATGCAATGGCTTGGGGTGTGAACAACAACCTTATCGATAGTGAAATATACACGCCTGTTTTGGTAAAAGCATGGAATGCTCTGATAAAGAAAAGCGTTCATTGTAATGGAATGTTAGGCTGGGTGCAGGGGACAGGTAAAGAGCCAAAAGATGGTCAACCGCTCTCCTATAACAAAAAACCAGATTTCGAAGATTATGGACTTGGTTGCTTTTTATTAGCTGGTAGTGAGGTGTATAAATTAAAATAAAACACAACTATTTGTCAGTCAATAAAGTAGTAAAAGCGTATAAATATTTTTTACTCTCTAACAAACCTGTAAAATTCGTCTCAAAAGCCAGAATTTTACAGGTTTTGCATTTATATTTAATTGTTAAGGTTGTCGTTTTGTTGACCCATGGATATACACTCTATGTTGGAAACCTATCCATAATTACTTATATTTACCAAACTAAATTATTGAAAGGAGTATTATGACTCAAATCAGATTAATATTTATTAGCATCATATTATTTATTGGAAGTATTTTACAACTTATAAATGCTAAAAGTCAATGTTTCAGTTTCAGTAATGGAGCTGATGTAAAGGTGCAAATCAGTAAGGAAGAAGCTGAAGTAGTCCAATCAGCGCTTGATATATTCAGCCGCGATTATCAACAGGTTTTTCAGGGGAAAGTGATTGCTGCAGAAAATGGAAATGTATTGATTGGTACTCTTGGTCAAAATAGTCCTGCTGAAAAGTTGGTAAATAAAACTGACGTACAGGAATTAAAAAAAAATGGGAAGGTTTTTTAATTGAAGTAAAGAATGGAAAACTGCTGATTTTAGGAAGCGACAAACGCGGAACGGCGTATGGGATTCTTGAAATTTCCCGATTGATGGGTGTCTCACCTTGGGAATGGTGGGCTGATTCTCCCATTCAGGTGAAGAAAAAACTCAGTCTGAAAAACGGATATCGCTTAATGCAATCGCCTTCAGTAAAATACCGCGGTATATTTATCAATGACGAAGACTGGGGAATGACGCCCTGGAGTTATAAAAACTTTGAACCATCGGATATCAAAGGACAGATTGGTCCGAAAACGCATGCCCGTATTTTTGAACTATTACTTCGCTTGAGAGCCAACACTTTTTGGCCGGCAATGCACTCTTGTTCCGTCGCATTTTACGTTACTCCTGGCAATAAACAAATGGCTGACAAATACGGAATTTTCATTGGCACATCACATTGTGAGCCTATGGTGCGTAACACCAATGCCGAATGGAATCATAAAGTTTCTGGCGAATATGACTATGTTCATAATCGTGATAGCGTGCTGAAATTTTGGGAAGAAAGAACCCGTGAATTGGTAAGTTCCGATAATATTTACACATTGGGTATCAGAGGTGTACATGATGGGAAAATGCAGGGAGCAAATACTGTTCAGGAACAAAAAGCAGCCATTACGAACATCCTGAAAGATCAGCGGGAAATGATAAAAGAAATTGTAAATCCCGATGTGGAAAAAGTTCCGCAGGTATTTATTCCCTATAAAGAAGTATTGGATGTTTATAATGCAGGACTTAAAGTGCCTGAAGATGTATCGCTTATGTGGTGCGACGATAATTATGGTTATATCAGACATTTTCCTGACAGTGTGGAACGAAACAGAAAAGGGGGTAATGGTGTTTATTATCACATTTCGTATTGGGGACGACCACATGATTATTTATGGTTGTCAACTACCAGTCCGGCTCAAATACATTATCAAATGAAACTTGCCTACGATAAAGGGGCGAAGGATATGTGGATATTAAATGTTGGCGATATAAAACCGGCCGAATATCAAATAGAATTATTTATGGATATGGCATGGGATATTAATGCCATCCCTAATAATATCAACGGAACTGACCAACATCTAAAAAACTTTATGCAACGCGAATTTGGAAAAAAATATGCTGCGGAACTACGTGATATCATGAACGAACATTATCGATTGGCCTATATTCGGAAACCCGAATTTATGGGAAATACACGCACCGAAGAAAAGGATCCTGCATATAAAATTGTTAGTGATTTTCCCTGGAGCGAAAAGGAAATTAATCAGCGTATTAATGATTATCAGCAACTTGAAAATAAAGTTGCTACTATAGCCAAATCGATTCCACTCATAAAACAGAATGCATGGTTTCAACTCGTCGAATATCCTGTAAAAGGGGCTGCCGAAATGAATAAAAAACTTTTATACGGGCACTTAGCTCGTCATTCAAAAACCGATTGGTCGATGAGCGATACAGCATACGATGAAATTGTAAGCCTTACCAAGCATTACAATGAACTTGCCAATGGAAAATGGAAATACATTATGGATTTCAGTCCTCGCGATTTAGCTGTTTACCAAAAATTGCCACACGATAAAGTATTAGAATCACTCTCAATAGAAAAACCAGCTATAGTATTGAATGGTGCTGAATATAAATCATTTCAGAGCGAGAAACCCGAGATGTTAGGGATGGGTTATGAGCGAAAAGCCATTAGTATGAAAAAGAATTCAACGGTAAGTTATAATTTTAAAATAAAAAATCAGGGTTTTATCCGTGTGGAAATGGCATTAGCTCCCAATCATCCGGTGAATGATAAAACCATTCGTTTTGCAGTTTCGCTCGATGGTGCTCCTGAGCAAGTAATAGATTACCATACGGTAGATCGCAGCGAAGAATGGAAACAGAATGTGTTGCGCAATCAGGCAATCAGAACAGTAAATTTTGAACCAACAACATCAAAAAAACATACACTTGTTATTCGAGCTGTTGACGAAGGTGTAATTGTTGATCAAATGAAGATTTATTCAGAATAGCCATTAAAAAACCACAAGGTGTTTTTAAAATAAAAAATATAACATTATGAAGCAGACATTTTTATTGACACTCTTATGTGCAATTGTTGCCATAACAGTTAGTGGACGCACACAAAAGAACAATCAACGTCAAAAATATAATTTCAATTCCGATTGGGAACTGCATATTGGAGATGTTGAGAATTTGCAGGATGTAATTCTCCCTTCATTTCCTTTGGTGAAAACCGGGCTAAAGTCAAATGATTCTTCGTGGAAGAATGTAACTTTACCCTACGCATTTAACGAAGATGAAGCATTTCGGTTGCCTATTGCAGAGCTTACTGACACAATAGTTTGGTATCGCAAGCATTTTAAATTACCAACGTCCGATAAAGGGAAAAAAGTTTTCATAGAGTTCGAAGGAGCTCGTCAGGGAGCTGAGGTATATGTAAACGGGGAAAAAGTTGGCTTACACGAAAATGGAGTTATGGCTTTTGGCTTCGATATTAGCAAAAATATAAAATACAACGATGATAATCTGATAGCTGTAAGAGTTGATAATAGCTGGAATTATCACGAAAAATCGACCGGAAGCACCTATCAATGGAACAATAAAAATTTCAATGCTAACTACGGAGGTTTGCCTAAAAATATATATTTATATGTAACGGGTCACTTGTACCAAACTCTTCCGTTATATTCCAATTTAAAAACCACCGGAACCTATATTTATGCAACCGATTTCAATATTCCCCAAAAAAAAGCAATAATACATGCCGAATCAGAAGTGAAAAACGAAACTTCAACGACTCAAAATGTAAGCTATGAAGTGCTGATTGAAGATTTTGATGGTAACCAAATCTCCCGTTTTACGGGAGAAAGTATGAGTCTGCAACCCAATGAAACAAAAACATTACAAGCTTCAGCAAGTGTTGAAAATCTACATTTCTGGAGTTGGGGATATGGTTACCTCTACAATGTTTACACTTCGCTTCTGATGGATGGAAAAGCCCTTGATGTGGTGAAAACCCGTACAGGTTTTAGAAAAACAGAATTTAAAAATGGATACATAACTTTGAACGATCGCATTATTCAGGCAAAAGGCTATGCACAGCGAACCAGCAACGAATGGCCGGGTGTAGGCATGTCCGTTCCACCGTGGTTGAGTGATTTCAGCAATGGTTTAATGGTAGAAAGTAATGCCAATATGGTGCGCTGGATGCACGTTACGCCCTGGAAACAGGATGTTGAATCGTGTGACCGTATGGGATTGATGCAAATGTTTCCGGCAGGTGACTCCGAAGCTGATGTAAAAGGACGACGTTGGGAACAAAGAACTGAATTAATGCGCGATGCCATAATTTATAACCGCAATAATCCGAGTGTCATTTTGTTAGAGTGTGGTAATGAATCTATCAGCGAGGAACATATGGCCGAAATGAAAGCAATACGTGATACTTTCGATCCCTTTGGTGGCAGAGCAATTGGTGCACGCGAAATGCTCGACAGCAAAATTGCTGAATATGGTGGAGAAATGTTGTATATAAACAAAAGTGCTGGCAAACCACTTATTGCAACCGAGTATTGTCGCGATGAAGGGTTGCGTAAATATTGGGACGATTTTACACCGCCCTACCACAAAGATGGAGTCGGTCCATTGTACAAAAATGCTGATGCATCGGAATATAACCGCAATCAGGATTCCTTTGCAAAAGAAGATATTATTCGCTGGAACGATTATTTTGTTCAACGTCCGGGAACTGGAAAACGTGTCAGCGGTGGCGGTTTGAACATCGTTTTCTCCGATACAAACACGCATTGCCGTGGCGAAGAAAATTACCGTCGCAGCGGCGAAGTGGATGCTGAAAGAATTCCAAAAGATGCATTTTATGCTCATCAGGTGATGTGGGATGGGTGGGTTGACATTGAAAATCCCCGCACTTATATTATCGGACATTGGAATTATGCTCCGGGAACAATAAAAGATGTTTTGGTGGTTTCACCTTCCGATAAAGTTGAATTACTTCTGAACGGTAAGTCGTTGGGATTTGGTGAAAAAAGCTACAATTTCCTACACACGTTCAAAAACGTAAAATATGAACCTGGAACGCTAACAGCTGTTTCATTTAACGACCGTTCAAAAACGAATTCTTCCTCTTCTTTGGAAAGGGTTGGCGAAATGTCTAAATCTACTTCAGGAAAACCTGCAGCATTAAAATTGACTATGATGGACAGACCAACAAAAGTAAAAGCTGATGGTGCTGATATGGTATTGGTTCAGGTTGAGGTGGTTGATGCGAACGGCAAGCGTTGCCCCGATGTTCACCCTCTTGTGAAATTTGATATAAATAGACCTGCCGAATGGCGTGGTGGAATAGGTCAGGGTCCGGACAATTACATATTGAGTAAAACATTACCTGCAGAATGTGGAGTCAATCGTGCATTAATTCGAACGATCACAAAAGCCGGGAAAGTAAAGATTTCAGTTAGTTCCGATGGATTAAAGGGCGATGAACTTTATTTCAGAACCACTTCTTTTAAAACAAAAGATGGTTTAAGTAAAGAACTGGTTTCCGATAGTTTGCCCTCTAATTTAAAACGTGGAGAAACTCCTGAAACACCTTCATTCAAAGTGAGTCGCAAATCAATAGAAATTGTTTCAGCAACAGCTGGAGCAAATGCTGATGAAGCAATTTTGAGTTATGATGACAATGAACTAAGTGAATGGACAAATGATGGCAGTATTGCCAATGGTTGGATTCGTTACGATTTTGCCAAAGAATCCACAGTCTCAGAAGTGTGTCTGAAAATGTCAGGTTGGCGAAGACGAACCTATCCCATTGAAATTCTGGTGGATAATAAACTGGTTTGGAAAGGTGAAACCACTCAAAGTCTGGGTTATATAACCATTCCCGTAGAACCAACAAAGGGGAAATCACTTAGTATTCGATTGACAGGGGCAGGAACTGAAAAAGATGCTTTTCAGAATATGATTGAATTGAATGGAAACAAAGAACTGGACGGGTTTAAAGATCCAAAAGACCTGAATACGAAAGGGCAATTGAGGATTGTTGAAGCAGAAATTTTCAGTAAATTTCAACAATGAAAAACAATTAAATGTCATTTTTCAATTGCCGTCCCATTTATGGGACGTAGATTGATAGAAAAATTATTGGCTTCAGCCAAATAAATTAAAACTCACAAAAAATGAAAAAAATATTACTTCTTTCTGCTGCATTTTTATTCGTTTTCCAGTTGACAGCAAAAAATCTTTTTGTAGCTACTAATGGGAACGATCTTACCGGAGACGGTACAATAGAAAATCCATATGCTTCGGTGATGAAAGCTCACCAGTCTGTCGTGGCCGGCGATACAGTATTCATTCGCGGTGGAACTTACATGATGCAGGAATCAGACATTGCACTGAAATCCAGTATCTTTGCTTATGTATTTACCTTAGATAAAAGTGGAACATCCACAAAACGCATTTGTTATTGGGCTTATAAGGATGAAAAACCGATTTTTGATTTATCCAATGTAAAACCTGCCGATTATCGGGTGTATGTGTTTTATGTAAAAGGCTCATATATTCATCTCAAAGGCCTTGAAGTTATTGGAACACAGGTAACCATACTAACTCATACACAATCGGAATGTTTTCACAACGAGGGAAGCAATAATATTTACGAACAATTGTCGATGCACGATGGAATGGCCATCGGTTTCTATCTGACAAGAGGGGCAAATAATCTGGTGTTAAATTGCGATGCCTATAATAACTGGGATAATGTGTCCGAAAATATGAAGGGCGGAAATACCGACGGTTTTGGATTTCATGGCAACAATGGAGCAACCGGAAATGTAATGCGGGGCTGTAGAGCGTGGTTTAATAGCGATGATGGTTACGATTGTATAAGTAATTCCGAAAGTGTGACATTCGAAAATTGTTGGGCATTTTACAATGGCTATTCCACTACCTTTACAAGCCTGGGCGATGGAAATGGATTTAAAGCCGGAGGTTATGGACAAGCACCGGCGGTTTCATCTTTGCCAAATCCTATTCCTTCAAACAATATCAGATTTTGTATGGCGTATCGCAATAAAGCCAACGGATTTTATGCCAATCATCATGTGGTGACAGGAAACAAATGGTATAACAATACCGCCTATCGCAATGGGACGAACTACAATATGTTGAGCCAAGAAATTACAAAAAGCACTATTACTGGGAATGATACAACGATTGATTGTCCGGGAATTAATCATTTGTTGCGTAACAACTTGTCGTTCCGTTATTCTACTCAAACCGAAACAAACAATATGGGAACAAGTGATATTGCCTTTAACTCATTTAGCCCAAATAGTGGAGTTGTGGTAAACTCAGCTGACTTTTTAAGTACAAATGAGTCATTGTTGATTGCGCCACGTGAAGCCGATGGCAGTTTGCCGGATATTGATTTTTTAAAATTGGTGCAAACCAGTGACTTGATTGACAAAGGAACCGATATAGGCTTTGCATTTTATGGTGTAGCCCCTGATTTTGGAGCTTCTGAGTCAAATTATATTACTGGTTTTGAATCGATTGTAGAAAATAAGCAGGTTTTATATCCTAATCCTGTGATGGATAATTTGCATGTCAAACTAAATGATTTTGATAAGTTAGAAATCTACGACAATCAGGGTAAAATGATTCACTCAACGAAATTCGTAACGCAGTTCAATGTGTCAGATTTAAAACCTGGAATTTATTTTGTTCGAATACGTTTAAATAATAATTCAATAATATTTCAAAAATTGATTAAGCAGTAATTCTATTTTCAACTATAGTTTGGGACAAGTGACTTCCTAGTCGCTTGATGACTCGACTGGGAAGTCACTTGCCCCTCGTTAAAATCTACAGTCTCGATGTCAGGGGAAACATATCAATAAATATTTGGTACTTGACAAAAAAATAGAACCTGTCTGCTTCAGGCAGGCGCAGATTTAGCTGATTGAAGCTGATGATTTGACTTTAAAAATGCGGATTTATTTCAGATTTAATCTTGCAAGCAAGATAAGATTTAGTCGCAGCCCCATAATCATATCGGTTTACCGATATTTTAATCTGTTTTAAATCCGTCTATTCTGCGTAAATCAGCGTTCTATTCTTGTCTATATTTTTCATCTTTATTTCACCCCCTTCTTCAATTCATCCGGACTGCTTCGGGTGTATAATTGGATGGGTTCAGCTGTTTTTGTAAACAAATCCTGTATAGTCTGAAGTTCTACTGTGGTTTCAGGTCTGAACTTATCTGATTTCATATAATTAATCATCGAACGATAAAGTTGTTCGGCTACCGGTCTTTCTTCCAGATTTTCTGATAAATCCATTGATGTCATTATCAATTTACCCTTGCCAACATTCACTTCTATAAGCATTCCCAATTTGCGGTTTAAAAACCATGTATCGATAGGTTGTACAATTGGTTGATATCCTTTTGGAAAATCGGTAAGCAACATTGTTTGAGCACGGTTTATTAATTCCCACCACTGCAAATCGCCCCAGTTGTCGGTAACAAAATCCTTGAAAACAGGATGATAATTATTTATAAAAACGCCTGTTGTATGTGGCGGACGCATCTTAAACCACGATGTATTCCAAAAGGCCGGCTGATAATATTGAACAACATCTTTGCCGTATTCAATTTTGTTGGCAGCAAGAATCAATACTTTTCCTCCCGAATTCAAAATTGTTTGTGCTTTTTCATTTAAAGAATCACAAACATAAATTCCGTTAGTTTCGGGGGCTGAAGTTTGTACCGGATATACCCAGAAATCCCAATTGTTTGAGAATCCGGTTTCACCAATCAGAATTTCAAGGTTTAATTTTGTGGGATCTTTAAACTCTGATAAATCAAGCTTTAATTCTCCCAACGAGAAGTTATTTCCTAATGGAATATCTTTTTCAGACAGAATACCTTTTTTCAAAGTCAAACCATAAGCGTCTCGAATTTTCCAAATCGTTTTCATGTTTTTAAGGGTTTCCTTCCCAAAATGAGCTATTTCAACTTGTGCGTCTAAGGTTTCATTATTTCTGAATACGAATTTTTCCATGCGCACCAACGGAACGGTGGAATTACAAAAACGACTGAATTTTTCTGCATTCATATAGCCTTTTTCATCAAAGAAAACATCCAAAACACCTACCAATGCAGTTCCCTGACCCGAATAATCGTTCAGACTCAAAAGCTGAAAACCTGCGTAATCCGGTGTTCTCAGGGTTCGTTCAATTTCATGTTTGTAGCACAATGCCTGTAACTTTCCGGATGCCATCAAAAATTCATGGCTCATCTTCGTTAAATCTTTGTCTGAAAAATCTTCCTGAAAAAGTTCGAAATTTTTTGCCCGCGTAACACCCGTATATTTTTTTATCTCATCAAAATTTGGGAAAGCACACCATTGACCTGTTTCGTGCGATACATAAGGCTCTTTTATCGAATCAATTCGATTGCGATAATCTAACATGGTTTCGGGTTTTGCACTTTTCCAATCCAAACCACGTGCTCCTGCTTTTACATGATACTGACTTTTAGGTTGCCATGCCCAACTTCGTCCTACCGATGCTCCCGTATACAATCGACGTGTATCGGTAGCTTTCCAGTAATCAACAAATTTACTTACCCAACTTACCCAGTTACCACGAGGTTCGTTGCCACAGGCTAAAAAAGTAAAGGACGCATAGTTGCCATATTCTTTGGTCATACGTATAGTTTCGTCCATCAAATATTTGTCGATAGGCAAGCCACGTCCTAATTGCGTACTATGATTTGGCCAACTTGGACCTTCGGGTTGCAGGTAAAATCCGATGCGGTCGGCAGCTTTAAAAGCAGCTTCGGGTGGACAGTAGGAGTGAAAACGCATATGATTCAACCCATAAGTTTTACAAATTCTGAAAACCCTTTCCCACGATGCTTCGTCCATTGGTGCATATCCTGTAAGCGGAAAATCGCAATTTTCCACTGTTCCTCTCAGCATTGTTTTATTCCCGTTTACATAAAAATATTTTCCCTGAATCGTCATTTCACGCATGCCAAATTCAACTTCTTTGTGGTCTTTTATGGTGCATGAACTGATGCTTGCGTCTAAATTATAAAGTGCCGGATCAAATTCGTCCCATGTTAACATTCCTTCGCCCAAAGGAAGTGTAAGCTCAAATGCTACATCATTCGCAGGTACTTTTAGGTTGAATTCGACAGGCGAAACTGTATGGGATTTTGTACTGTTGAAACTTTGTGCCGAAAGAGTTATTTTCGCATTTTTCTCTTTTCCGGTAAGGTTGCTAACTTTTATTTTTATTTTCGCATTTTTAGATTTTAGATCCGGAAAAACCTGAATGTCGGTGAAATACAACTTGGGTTTCAATTGTAACTCCATTTTGCCGACAATCCCGTTCCAATTTCCTTGCGTTTGATCTGTTACACTGTGCGAATTTGTACCAACATCCATAGTCTCCAATCTGTTGTCAATACGAATGGTGATTAGGTGCTTGCCTTTTTTTAAATTTTCGGGCAATGTAAAAACATGAGGGACGGTTAACGAATTTTGCGTTCCTATTTCAGTGCTATCAATCCAAACCGTTGTTACAAAATGTGGCCTTTCCAGAAAAAGCTGAATTTCCTTTCCCTTCCACGACGAAGGGATTACCACTTCTTTTTGATACCATGCAAGACCTACATAATGTTTTAGTTGAGTTAGCCAAAAAGGCATTTTAATATTGCCGGGGACGCGGTATTTTGCCATATAGGGGTTGAAGAACCACGAACTATCATAAATACTGGCTGTAAATTTGGTGTCTAAAGTAATATCGTCGCCTTTTAGATTCTCTACCATCGAGCCGGGCAACAGAATGGAATCATTTAACAAGGTTGAATACCATTTTTTTTCCATCCCCTGATCATTCCTGTCCAGAGCAAAATTCCATTTGCCTTTTAATTCTATTGTATTTTCAGCTGAAAATAATTGGAGGGTTAAACCGAAAAGAACGGTTAGAATAAACGATGTTTTTCTTATGGTATATGTTGATTTTTTCATTCTATGAATTTTAATTATAAGAAGGGTGTTTTATGCAATTTTGTATAATACAAAAATAGAAACAATACTTTTGTCTTAAAATAGAAAAATGTACACAAAACTAAAATCTCATTCAAAATAGTAGATTATAAATATTGATATAATATCCTTGATAATTGATAATTTTGTTGGTGTAGTAGATTTTTCGGTATATCTTTACATTCAAATACTGTTTAAAAATCAATCACATAGTTAATATATGCGTTTTAATTTACATGCTAGCATATCTATTTTACTGCTTCTGATCATTGGCTCAGTCCATGCTGAAAATCAACCTATTATAGAATTACTAAATTCGGATAATGGGTTGTCGCATAATACAATTCGTTGTATGGCTCAGGATAAAACGGGATTTCTATGGTTTGGATCCTTGAATGGACTAAATCGTTACGATGGAATGAAAGTGAAAATTCTGAAGCCGGAACAACTTAATCCGACGTCCATATCAAGTGGAAAAATAAAAGAACTTCATCTCGATACTTTTGGGCATATTTGGGTTAGAACTTATAGCGATAATTATGATTGTTATGATCCTAACACCGAGAAATTTCTTTCTATTTTCGACAATAATAAAAACAATTCAGTTAAGTATAAAATTTACTATCAGGATAAACAAAAAAATATCTGGCTGGGTAGTGCCACCTCCGGTTGTGCCAAAATTTCTTTTAAAAACGATAAATTTACGAAAGTAATATTTAACTCTACTCAAATATCTAATCGGTTAACTTCCAATACAGTACTTGATATTTTTCAAGACTCATCTTTAAATACCTGGATATTAACCTCAGCAGGAATTGCTTTGTACAAAAACAATAAACTTGTAAACATTGAAAATCTAGTAAACGATAAGTCATCCTTTTTAAAAGCCTGGGAATTAAACAAAAAGGTGTATTTGTTCTCTGAAGATGGTAAAATTGTAATTTATAATTTAACCACTCTTAAATTCGAAAATTCACTAAAAATCAACTCAAAATCCATTTTACAAACTATTGTGTTTGGGAACGATAGAATATTGATTTCCACAAATGATAATGGTATTTTTGTATTCAACACCAAGTTGGGTCAAATTACATCTGCAGATAAGTTGTACGATGAAAAAATTACCGGATTAGCCAGTTTTCAATCCGATGCTTTTGGAAATATATGGACATATAATTTTTCAGGAAATTTATGGAGAATCAGTCCTAAAGGTGGCAAAATCAGTAAAATTAATGTAATTCCTCCCACCATTCTTTCGCTCATTGATATTGAACGTTATGAGTTTGCTGGCGATAAATACGGAAATGTTTGGATTGCTACCTATGGTAACGGATTGTTTTGTTATAATACGAACAATGCTAGTATTGAACATTATAGGTCCGAAAAAAACACCAAAGGTATAGCTTCTAATTATTTATTATCCATTTTGTTTGATAAGAATGAACATTTATGGGTGGCAACTGAAAATATGGGTATAAATAAGTTGTCGTTTGCTAACAGAAACGTAAGGATTATTTATCCCGACCCAGTCAAAAATATTATCAATGGAAATTTTATCAGGGCATTTCTCGAAGATAAAAATCATAATATATGGGTTTCCACCAAAGCCGGAAATTTATATGAGTACGATTCGACATTAACGATAAAGAAAACCATTCTGCAAAACGACTTTAATGTTTATAATATGTACGAAGATAAGTCGGGTTCTGTTTGGTTATCAACCAAACGAAATGGCATTGTTGAACTTAAAAATGGACTTTTGAAAAATGCAGTTCATTATAAAAATACAGCTGACCCCACCTCACTGAGCGAAAACACGATATTCTCGTTGATAAAAGACAGGAAAGATCGCCTTTGGGTGGCTACTTTTGGAGGAGGTGTTTGTGTGAAACAATCTCCTCAAGGAACATTAGGATTCAAAACCTATTTTAATCAGGATGATTGGGTGCGGTTTGCCCGATATATTTTTATGGATAATAAAGGGGAAATTTGGGTTGCCACTACAAATGGTATCATACATTTTAATCCTGATTTGTTATTAGCCAATAGAAACAATTACAAGTATTATACTTATAATGTTGAAAATCAACAATCTCTTAGTAACGCGGATGTTCGCTATATTTTTCAGGACTCAAAAAATAATCTATGGTTTGCAACGGTTGGAGGTGGATTGAATAAATATATTGGAGAAAGTCCCGACGGTAATGGACTTTTTCAGGTTTACCGAAATAAACAAGGCATGGTGAATGACAATATTATGGCCATTCAGGAAGATAAGAATGGATATCTTTGGGTAAGCACCGAAAGTGGTTTGAATAAATTCAATTCGGAAACATCTGTATTTCAGTATTTTAAATTTACTGATGATTTCTCGTCAAATTCGTATTCCGAAACAGCCTGTTTGACTACTCACGATGGAAAAATGTTTTGGGGCAGTCAAAATGGTTTTTTTATTTTTAATCCTGAGAAATTATTATCAAAGCAAACCGAAGTTAACAAAGTGTATTTAACAGGGTTTTATATTTTCGATCAGGAAGCTAAAATCGGTTCCGAAAAGGCTCCTTTGAAAGAGTCGGTTACTTTTACGGATATTGTTAAGCTGAAAGCTAACGATAAGGTATTCAGCATTGAATTCTCAAAATTGAATTTTCGCGACCCGCATGTTAATCAATACATGTATATGCTTGAAAACTATGAAAAACGCTGGAATTTATCAGGTCCGATAAATGTTGCAACCTATAAAAATGTACCACACGGAAGTTATGTCTTTTTGGTGAAAGGGATGAACAACGAGGGGGCTTGGGATACAGAACCAACTCGTTTGGAAATTGTTATTTCACCTCCATATTATCTTTCGCCACTGGCCTATATTATTTATTTATTGCTATTTGTTAGTATTTCATATTTGGCTTTTAGATTAATTTTTAAATTTAATAACCTGAATAATGCAGTGAAAATGGAGCACCAGTTGACAGATTATAAACTCCGTTTTTTTACCAATATTAGTCATGAATTTCGCACACCACTAACTTTAATAAAAGGGAATGTGGATACATTAAGCGAACTTAAAAACAAAATGACTGTACCATTGCAGCATTTGGTGAACGATTTGGGAAAAAATACTTCTCATATGCTGCGGCTAATTGATCAGTTGATGGAATTCCGTAAGTTTCAGAACAACAAACAGAAATTAAATTTAGAACAGACTGATGCTGTTGTGTTTGTAAATGAGATTTTTGGTAGTTTTCAAAATATGGCCGACAGATTAAATATCCATTATGAATATTTACATGCTTTACCTTCAATTTCAGCTTATCTGGATAAAAATAAGGTAGATAAAATCTTGTTCAATTTACTCTCGAATGCATTTAAATTCACCAAACGAGGTGGAAAAATTACGTTGATAACTTCAGTGGACGAAGTAAAGGAAAAATTGTATATTAAAGTTATTGATAATGGCATTGGTATTCCTAAAGAGAAACAGAATCTCCTTTTCAGTCGGTTTATGCAAATAAATTTTTCATCCAATGGTACCGGAGTGGGATTGTCATTGGTTAACGAATTTACCTTACTACATAAAGGAACGGTGAAGTTTGAAGAAAACGAAGACAGAGGATCGGTGTTTATCGTTGAACTCCCTATGAATAAAAATGTGTACGAAGAGGATGATTTTGTAAAAGAACAGTTTGTAGTTACTAAAGATAATGAAAGTCATGTTTATTCGCTCTCAGAATTTTTTGAACCGGGGACAGACGATGTGGAACTTAATTTATTGCCAAATGAACAACATGCCGGTGTAAAATACAAAATTCTGGTGATTGATGACAATGATGATATCCGTGACTTTTTATATGAGAAATTAAGTCCTCATTTTGAGGTGATTACTGCTGAAGATGGGACTGTAGGCTTTAAAAAAGGTACTGAAGAGGATCCGGATCTGATAATTTGTGATGTAATGATGCCCGGTATGAATGGTTTTGAGTTGACGAAAAAACTAAAAGATGATTTTAATACTTGCCATATTCCCGTGATTTTGCTGACAGCTTATATCTCGGACGAACACAATATCGAAGGGATACAAGCCGGTGCAGATGCTTATATTAGTAAACCATTTAGTTTGTCGCATTTATTGTTGCAGATAAATAAACTGATTGAAAAAAGGGAAAAAATGCATAAACATTATGCAAATACAAATACATTGGATGAAGAAATCTCTGAAGAAGAGGAAAGTCCAACTGTAACCGACAGAGATGCGCAGTTTATTAAACTGGTGGAACAAATTCTTGAAAAGCATCTTACCGATCCAGACTTTTCGGTGGATGATTTTGCGCAATTAGCTTTGACAGGCAGGACATTATTTTTCAAAAAAATCAAATACCTTACAGGATATTCACCCAGTGAGCTTATCCGTTTCCGAAGAATGAAAAAAGCTGCCGAGCTACTTAAAACCTACAAATACAATGTCTCGGAAGTGTCTTATATGGTGGGTATTAACGATCCGTTCTATTTCAGTAAATGCTTTAAAACCCAATATGGTTGCTCTCCTTCTAAATATATAAATTCGCTTTAAAATATACGACCAAACGATATATACGGTTCAAATCCTTTTTAATAGGATTTGAGCTGTTTTTTTATTTGGTTATTCGCATAAGCTCCAAAAAATATTAAACTCAATAATTTTGTTTAAAAAAACAAATAATTCATTTTCAACCACGGATTTTACGAATTTACACTAAAAATTCAGATATATAATTCGTGATAACTCGTGAAATTAGTAGTTGTATTTTTTTATTTATAGTAACCATCTGTTTTAGAATCAAAAATCAATATTAATTTTTGTTCCTTCTGTAAATTAGGACAGCTTGCAGATAATCATATTTTTTTGTTAATACAGACATTCGGCAGGCTTTATTGAATTGTGTTATTATTTAGCTTTATAGTTGATTGAATTATATTCTAGGTTATCGAATAAATTTCCATTGTATGAAAATTTTAAAATAAGTTATTTTGTAATATAAAAAAATAATCATTTATTAATATTAATCAAATTAAATCTATTTTTTATGAAAAAAATTACTTTATTACTGGCCTTATTACTGGCCACATTTAGTTTAACTTTTGCTGGAATAAACATGGCAACTGCATGGTGGAATGCTGAAACTTTCGATTCCTATACTTTAGGACAACCAATTACTTATGAAACTGGATATGATTGGACGGGTACTATACCGGTTATTCACACAAATGCTAAAACAAGCGTTACAACAGCGGGGAATGTACTTGGATTTTCTCCAAGCACTGCGACAGATTTAACTGAAGGTAGCAGTTCTCAACACATCAATACTACTAAAGTTTTTCCTAATGCTTTAAGCGGTATTATTTACGCAAAAATGTCTGCTTTCCATTGTATACGTGGTACCGGCTATGTGTTTAAAAATACTGAAGGAAAAACCGTTTTTGGATTTGGGAGTAAAGATAGTAATTCTTCCAGTAAAAGTAATTTAAGATATACACTTGACGGATTTATTTATGGTTCAGGTTATCTTAATGGCGATCCAACTCTTGTTGAAGTTACATCATTAAATTGGTTACGTTCACAATGGTACGATTGGGAAATGGTAATAGATTTGGATACAAAAAAACTCATTAAATTAATTGCAACAAATACTGATGGTGAAACTGTAACATTATCTGACATAAGTTTAACCAACGGAGGAAGTGTTGATAAATTGAATATTGCAACCGGAGCATATACAGCAGCGGGTTTAGATAATGTAACAATAGGCCAACTTAAAGCAGATAATATTAAAACACTTGATGGCGTAACAAGCTTACAAACATTATCAAGTGGAAATGTAACTTCTGATTTTAATGTGACAGCATTTACTACTGCAATGGGACTTGACTTAAGTATGGCTCAACCAGATTTAGATGTTACATGGAGTATTTTAGACTATGGCACATTAAGTGTGGCTGATCAGGCTTTGGTTTCGTTAACTAGAAATAGCTCAGATTTTACAAAGGCTACTTTATCTGCCGGTAATATTTCTGCTGATGGTACAGTAACACTGAAAGCTGTTTATGGTACTACAGAATTAACACAACAAGTGTTATTGAAATCTCTTACTATTGAAGGATTGAAATCAGGTTTAGCTGACGAAATTGTTATTGCAAATGCATTGATGACTGCTGTTACTGACGATAATCCATATATTGCCGGATTAAAAAGTGCTCTAACTAGTAGTGTAAATGCTGCGCAAGCTGTAATTGATAATGGTTCTGCAACCATTGAGAATGCAACAACAGCTATGAGCAATTTACAAACTGCTGAAGCTTCGTTTACAACTTCAATGACTCCATACAATGATTTTGTAACTTATATTGGCAATGTTCAAACTGCTTATGATGCAGAAACCCGTACGGCTACTTTTATTACAACTGTAAAAGGAACTTTAAATACTGCATTAACTGCTGCTGCCACCGCCAGAACAACAATTTCTGTCTCAGGAGATATTACAGCTGCAAAAACAACATTAGAAACAGCATATAACCAGTTTGTTGCTGATATACCAACTTATGCAAGTTTGGAGACTCAAATAGCTACAGTTGATGCACGTTTAACAGTAGCAACTCCTCGTACTGGTGAAGGTACATTCTTAATGTTCACAACAGCTTCTGTAAGTACATTAAATGCAGCTAAAGATGATGCAGTTGATGTTTTAACTAATGGGACGACTGCTACATCTCTTTCAACAGCTCAAACAGATTTAGCTACTGCATTGACAACTTTTAATGAAACACCACGTGTTGCTCCAAGTACTACTGACTATTACAGAATTTATACTTATGGCGTAGATGCTGGTGATGGTGATGGCGTTAAGAAAGTTCTATATATTGATGGAGCAGTAGACGGTTTGGGTGGAACATTGAAATATACTGAAGAAGGAAATACAACTGAATTTACTGATAAATTCTGGAAAATTACTGAAGTTAGTACCGGTAAATTTAACTTGAAAAGTAAACTCTCATCGACGTATTTAAGTGATAGAACGTTGGCTGATGTTGCTGCCGAATTTAGTTTGCTAGAAAATGCGAGTCAAGGTGGTAGTGTTAGTGTTGATGAAGGCTTTTTCTTATACAGCATGTTAAATAAAAGTGCTAACAAATATTTAGAGGTTGATACTTATGATGGGACTGCTCTAAATGGTGTTTTCTATAATAACTCTGCTACTGCTACTCGTCTTCGTTTCTGTTATCAGTTTGAATCAATATCATTAGGTACAGGTTTAAATAATGCTGCTAATTCAAATATTAAAGTTTATATGGCTAATAACAAAGCAGTAATTGATGGTATTAATGCCGGTGAAACATATACAGTTTACAATGCGTTGGGAGCTGTAGTACTAAGTGCAAAAGCTACTTCCAGCAAAGTATCAGTTAATTTGCCTTCAGCAGGTTTATATATGATTAAAACCTTAGATGGCACATTTAAATTGATTAAGTAATTTTTTTAAGTTGATAATTAATTTATATTGGTTTGTAAAAGACAGGTGTTTCGGTGACGAAACGCCTGTCTTGTTTTTTTTATAAGGGTGCTGATAAGGTATAGCGATTCTAATTGATAATCTTAAACCACGATCTTCGGATTGGGGCTTTCCATTCGATAGGCAAGGTAAATAGTACGAGCCGATATAAACACTATCATCGAACATCTTATCTCCATTTGCTGTTTTTTGACCTCTTTTTCTGCTTTTAATACACAATTGTCCTACTTCCTTGTAGTAAGAAGTGTTATCTTTGTTTGACTTTAAACTCCATTAAGAATGAAAAAAACAACATATCTTCTTTCTTTTCTGTTGTTACTGATTTTTCTGGTTACGAATGTCAATCCAAGCCAGGCACAGATAAAACAAATAGCGAAAGTACCTTTTACGGACGTACATTTTACTGATAATTTCTGGTTGCCTCGCATGGAAATCAATCGAACTGTTTCCATACCATCTGCTTTTAAACAATCTGAAATTAATGGAAGGTTTGATAATTTTGCTTTGGCCGCTGGTTTAATTAAAGGGGAACATAAAGGTGATTTTCCGTTTGACGACACCGATCCTTATAAAATAATTGAAGGTGCTTCTTATTCGCTGGCTGTGAAATATGATGCAAAACTGGATGCTTATCTCGATAGCGTTATCACACTTATTGCCGCTGCACAGGAAAAAGATGGGTATCTTACTACCTGTGTTACCAATAATTGTACCCGACTGAACCGTTGGTGGGGAAGCTCGCATTGGGAAAAACTGAATAGCCACGAACTCTACAATTCCGGGCATTTATACGAAGCAGCTGTTGCACATTTTACATCCACTGGTAAAAAATCATTATTGAATGTGGCCATAAAAAATGCGGATTTGGTATGTGCCGTTTTTGGACCAAATGAAGGTCAGAAACATGTACCATCGGGGCATCCAATTGTAGAAATGGCTCTGGTTAAATTGTATAAAATAACACACAATAAAAATTACCTTGAAACTGCCCGTTATTTTATTGATGAAGCCGGACGCGGAACTGACGGACATAAATTAAGTCCCTACAGTCAGGATCATAAACCCATTTTACAACAAGATGAAATTGTAGGTCATGCTGTTCGCGCAGGATATTTATTTTCAGGCGTGACTGATGTGGCAGCTATTCAACAGGACGAACAACTGTTTGCTGCTGTAAGTCGCATTTGGGAGAATATGGCAGGCAAAAAACTTTATATTACAGGTGGTATTGGATCACGCGCTCAGGGAGAAGGATTCGGACCAAATTACGAACTGAATAACTTCAATAATTATTGCGAAACCTGTGCTTCTATTGCCAATGTGTATTGGAATGAGCGAATGTTTCTGGCTACCGGTGACGCTAAATATATTGATGTGTTGGAAAGAGTGCTTTACAATGGCGTTATATCGGGCGTGTCGCTGAGTGGTGACAAGTATTTTTATGATAATCCGTTGGCATCGGATGGTAGTCATGGTCGTGCTCCCTGGTTTGGTTGTGCTTGCTGTCCCGGAAACATAACGCGATTTATGGCTTCAGTTCCCGACTATGTTTATGCGGTGGATAAAAACTCAGCTTTCGTAAATCTGTATGTGGCAAGTAATAGCAAATTGAAAATTGCAGATAATGTAGTAGAATTGATACAAAAAACCGATTACCCATGGAATGGACAAATTGAAATTACCGTTAAACCACAAAAAACGGGAGTATTCACCTTAAATTTACGCATTCCAGGATGGGCAAAAAACAAACCAGTACCAACTGATTTATACACTTATGCTGATGATCTTAGTCCAAAAATTAAAATCCTTGTCAACAAGAAAGAACAGACTAATTATTCAACATCAGGTTATTGTGTTATAAATCGTAAGTGGAAATCGGGGGATAAAATCTCTGTTCAGTTAGAAATGCCGGTTCGAAGGGTACAGGCAAATGCTCAGGTCAATTATGACAAAGGTTATTTAGCTCTTGAACGTGGACCAATTGTGTTTGGTATTGAAGGCATTGATCAGAAAAATCCATTCGTTTTTAATATTTCAATTCCAAAAAATGCTCAGATTCAAGCACATTTTGAAAAGGAGTTGTTGAACGGTGTGGAAGTATTGGATGGTAACTGTTTAGTCACCGAAAAAGATGTATCAAACAATGCAACAAAGAATATTCAATCAACTTTTAGAGCTATACCCTACGCAACATGGAATAATCGTAGGAATAGTCAATGGGTAGTCTGGATGCCAGAGAGTTCTAAAAAAGCCGTTGTAAAACCTGAGCCAACCATTGCTTCCCGCGCAAAACAAGTGGGCGGTTGGGGGCTGAATGACCAATTTGAGCCAACTTCGTCAGCCGACCTAAATACACCATATCATTATTGGTGGCTAAAGGCTGGAACGGACGAAGAGGTGACGTATTTGTTCGATAAAGAAGAACAAGTGTCGGGCGTGGAAGTGTACTGGCTGGCATTCGATCATTATGACGTTTCTTACAGAGCTCCTGAAAGTTGGAAATTGCTGTACAAATCCGGTGATGAGTGGACGGAAGTTGAAGCTGAAACCCCATATGGAACTGAACTTGACAAATATAACAAACTAACTTTTAAAACCATTAAAACAACGGGATTGAAGATTATCGCTTCGTTGCAGAAAGGCAAATCCACAACTAAATCATCAGAAAATGGTCCGCAATTGGTAGAAATGCGCGAGAAAGCTTATTCCGGTGGTATTTTAGAATGGAAAGTAAATCCTTAAAAAATAATTCAAAAACGATATGAAAAAGTACATATTAGCTGTTTTTTTGATTTTTATTTGGGCAACAACGGTTTTTGGAAGTGGACTGAAAAAGTCCATTGTGAAAAATGATTATCCAATCCAACCTGTTTCGTTTAATGCCGTAAAAGTAACCGATTCCTTTTGGTATCCTCGAATGAAACTAAATCAGGATGTTACTATACCCATTGCGTTGGAACAATGTTACATTACCGGGCGTGTAGATAATTTCAAAAAAGCCGGACATTTAATGCCGGGTTATTTTAATACTCAATTTCCATTTGACGATACAGATATTTACAAAATTATCGAAGGTGCATCTTATTCCATTCAAATAAATCCAAACAAAGAATTGGAAGCAAAAATGGACACCTTGATTTATTATATTGGAAAAGCTCAGGAGCCCGACGGATATTTATATACTGCCAGAACTGCTGCAAACCCCGATAAAATGCATGCTTGGGTTGGAAAAAAACGCTGGGAAAAAGATCCTGAATTAAGTCATGAATTGTATAATTGCGGACATTTGTACGAATCTGCTGTGGCACATTATCTGGCTACAGGAAAAAGAACCTTTCTGGACATTGCCATAAAAAATGCAGATTTGTTGGTCAGGGATTTTGGACCCGGGAAATTGGCTTACGAACCCGGCCATCAGATTGTGGAAATGGGGTTAGCCAAAATGTATCGTGTAACCGGAAAAACTGAATACCTGAATTTAGCAAAATACTTTCTCGATTTGAGAGGGAAAGATAAAAATGGGCAGTACTCTCAAAATCATAAACCTGTCATCGAACAGGAAGAAGCTGTGGGACATGCCGTACGAGCCGGTTATATGTACTCGGGTATGGCCGATGTGGCTGCACTTACCGGAAACGATGATTACATTCGCGCCATTGATAAAATATGGGAAAATGTAGTAGGCAAGAAGCTATATATCACCGGTGGAATTGGTTCAACAGGTCATGGAGAAGCATTCGGACCTAATTATGAATTACCAAACATGTCAGCCTATTGCGAAACCTGTGCTGCCATTGCCAACGTGTATTGGAATTACCGTTTATTTCTGTTACATGGAGACTCGAAGTATTACGATGTTTTGGAACGCACGCTTTATAACGGTGTAATTTCAGGAGTCAGCCTGTCGGGCGATCACTTCTTTTATCCTAATCCGTTGGAATCGGTTGGTCAACATTTGCGCAGTAAATGGTTTGGTTGTGCTTGTTGTCCCAGCAATATCTGTCGATTTATTCCCTCTGTGCCGGGCTATATTTATGCACATAAGGACGATAAAATTTACATTAATCTTTTTATGGAAAGTGAAACTCAAATTTTATTGAACAAGAATAAAGTTGGCATTAAACAGAAAACGGAATATCCGTGGAAGGGAGATGTTAGCATTGAATTAAATCCATCTAAAAAACAAAAATTCACCCTGTTGATTCGTGTTCCGAGTTGGGCTGTTAATCGTCCCGTACCGAGCAATTTATACAACTATACATCAATGGGGAATACAGCTGTGAAATTGAAAGTAAACGGAAAGGAAACTACTTTCACTATTAATTCCAATGGTTATATTGAGTTGACCGATAAATGGATAAAAGGAACTAAGATTGAGATTCTGTTTCCTATGGAAGTAAAACGTGTTTTTGCCAATGAAAATGTAAAGGAAGACAAAGACAAGGTATCATTAGAGCGAGGTCCGATTGTGTATTGTCTGGAATGGGCAGATAATCAGGATAAAGTATTAAGTTCTGTTTTGAATGATGATGTGGCAATCACTTTCAAATTTGAGTCTTTGAAGTTGAACGGTATTGTGACGCTGGAAGCCAACGGGAAAAGTGCTGAATACAATGAAAATGGCGAGGTCGTTGAAAAAAACAAAGTGCTCACCGCCATTCCTTATTATGCTTGGGCTAATCGTGGAGTAGGAGAGATGGCTGTTTGGATACCTCGAGTGACTACATCGGCACGAATTCCGACTGTTCCTACTATTAGCAATAAAGCAAAAGTAAGTTCTTCGATTATAAATAAAACACTCAAATGTGTGAATGATGGATATGAACCCGAAAACTCCAACGATGGTAAATGTCCGTTTTACTCTATTTGGCCTAAAAAGAATACACTTGAATGGATTGCATACGAGTTTGAAAAACCTGAAACAGTTTCAGCGGCAAAAGTTTATTGGTACGATGATGGTCCCTGGGGAGGTTGTCGTATTCCGAATGCCTGGAAGGTTCAATACTTTGATAATAATGGCAACTGGCAGGATGTGAAAACCAAAACAGAATATAAACCGCAAAAAGATGCCTATAACGAAGTGAAATTTGAAATAGTAACCACCAAAAGTATCAGATTGCAATATCAACTCAGCGAAAAAAACTCGGTAGGGATTTATGAATTTGTGGTTTTTTGATGTTCGGGTTGGCTGAGTTCTGACTTTGGGTTGGTAGAGCTCCGACTCTGCCTTTCTTCTGACAGGTTTAGAAATCTGTCATGATAGACGATAGTGTCGGAACTCTGTCAACTCAATAAGGAAGAATCAGAATTTTGTCAACTCAACATCGACCCGATTATTATTATCATTATTTCACTATTTTTGAAGTAGAAATGAGGTTGTTGTCAGTTTTAATCTTAATCAGATAAAGACCTTTAGGCAATGAAGATAAATCAAGTTTCAATTTGTTTTGGCCTGAATACACATTGGTTTTCAAGGAACTTCCACTTAAAGATTCCACGCTTACAGCAATATTTTCATAGGTCCTATCCAACAAAATCTCTGCTTTGTCAATAATATGATTTGGATAAATTTTTACATTAACTATTTGCGAATGATTTTCAAAACAATTGGCATAATCAAAATTGATTCAGTTAATTGCTTTGAAATAAAAGTTACAACTAATTAAAGTAATTTTTCAATAGCATTTTTCAGTTCTGTTTCGTTACTGGGTCGGGGAGCTTTATCATTCACTATCTTTCCTTTTTTATCAAAAATCAAGTAGTGTGGAATACCGGTTACATTGTATTGGTCACAAATACTTTTCCATTGTGCTTTAGTCAATTTAAAATGTTCGCCAGAGATATCGGTAATCATTTTTTTCCAAACTAAATCGGGTGAACTATCACCGGTAATGTATACAAAAACGACATCTTTTCCGTTAAAATCTTCTTTTCGTTTTTCAGAATATGGCATTTCAGCTTTACAAGGTCCACACCAGGTAGCCCAGAAATCTACATATATAACTTTTCCTTTGTATTTTTCGGTAATTGCCTTGGTAAGATCTTTGGTCGTTTCGTCTAAAAAATATGTATTTACACCTATGGGAAGTTTTGCATTTTTCAAAATCTCAATTTTAGCTTTCAGTTCATTGTTTTTCTGTAAAATCAGATTAACCAACTCTTCATTTTTACAATCTGATTTTAATATTGTAACTTGTTCCTCTGACAAAGACTCTGTCTCTTTAGCTAAAAAATCACCAAATACACGAGCAGTGGAAAAATCAGTTGCAATACCTTTAGGCAAAGAGTATTTCATTTTTGCTTCTTCCGCTTTATTATTTTTCAGTTCTACAATCAATAATTGATTTTTCTTAAAGATACTATCCAGTTGATTTTTATTTTCTGTTATAAAATTCTTATATGTATCATAATCTTCTTTAGTTTCAAAAATCCGGGGTATCTGTAGGAACCTTTCCAAAATATTTTTTTCAGATTCTGTCGGAAAACCATTTTTCATAATAATATTACATATATCAAATCCATCAAAACTGGCTGCTCTTTTTTGAAAATTGGTCATCCCTTTCAACACGTTTTGATACTCTTCGCAATACATTGCTTTTGGATTGTTGTAAAAAGCACTATCTGAAGAAGGTACTATGAATTCGTCAAAATTCCGATTTTCTCTTGAATATGTTGATGCTTTCAATACATCTGCGATCAAAGCATATTTCAACTTATTTTGAATTACATCTTGAAATTTTGTACTCGTTGTATTGATATTCACCCATTCAGTATAAGATTTTTCTAACTTTTCATTGAGATCTTTCCTCCATGGAATAAATTCGTCAATTTTTGCTCTTACTTTATCTGATAACATTCTATCTGTAGGGAAATATGGATTTGCATTTGAAAAAGTTGTAAACTCATTATTTACGCGTTGATTATCACCTCCAAAAACAACAGCCTTTTCATTCTCGTTCCGATAAGTCAAAATAATATGATTACCCGGTTCAGCATAAAAAGTTACTTCGCTTAAAGGTGATCGAGGTCCAAGTTGATTTGAAAATGTCACTTTAGACGTGAAACTATAAGGGATTTTAATTTGGAATGTACCATCATCTAACACTTTAACGGGATAAATTATCGGTTTATCAGAAAGTAAATCGGACACTATCAGTGCATTTTTCTTCGTAAAAAGAGGATTGGCAACTTGGTAATAGCCAGTCACAGTAAGACTGTCATTCGCCGATAGCTTGTTATTAAATTCTGATTTATCAACCAGCTTAATAGTTGGTTTTTTAGTAAGAAGTAATTGTTTCCCTTTGGAATTCACTTTAAGAATAGAGTCTAAACTCATGGTCAATACGAGTGAGTTTTTTAATCCTTTGTTATTGAACAGTTCGATTGTAGCAGAATTATCAGTGCATTTTAAGACTTTAAAGTTCCAAAATTGATTATTCCAGAAAATTTTATGTTCGTAAAACCCTGCTTTCCAGTCACCTGTATCGTTATATGCATACCAATTCCCTTCAATTGTTGAAAGTTTTGAAAGTTGTTCTGTAAAGACAGTTATTCTGGGAACAAGCCAAACACCATACCAGGCTGCTCCTCTACCATCAAAATCATTATTAGTAATATTTATACACTTTGTTGCCGGATCGATAGGTGGGAAAATATATTCGAAATGAATATGTTGACCTATACCAATTATTTTTTCCGGAGCAAAGGGTAATCCTTTTAACCCTGTTTGTTTAAAATGTTTTCCTGTAACCGGAATTTCAATATAACTATCCAAATCACCACTTGAAGTTGAGCCTCTGCCTAATCCAAACTGTCCGTAAACAATAGTCGCCGTATCGTTCATTCGAATGGAATCTATTACCCAACCCTTCATTCCTTTACCCTCAACATAAGGCTTTAAAATAAGTTTATTGATAGCTTGAGAAGACAAAAACATACTTAATAAAAAACAGGATAATAAAAGTTTTTTCATGATGATAAATTTTGAATTTAAGTTTAACAATTAAATTCTAAACTCCAGAATTGGAATTTTATTTCATGTTAACGTAAAAATATCTTATTTCTTAATGGCTTTTGAGGTGAAAATCAGTTTGTTGTCAGTTTTAATCTTAATAAGATAAAACCCTTTGGGTAAAGAAGATAAATCAAGTTTCAATTTGTTTTGACCTGAATATACATTGGTTCTCAAGGTACTTCCACTTAAAGATTCCACGCTTACAGCAATATTCTCATAGGTTCTATCCAACAAAATCTCTGCTTTGTCAATAATAGGATTTGGATAAATTTTCAGGTTGGAATTCTCTGTTTTCTTAACTCCGTTTGCGTCACTTTCCACTTTTAGTACGCCATTTGAAAAATTCCATTTTAAACCTTCGCCCGGAGTTGCAGGAATAATTTCGCTAAATGATCCAGAAAATGATGTTGCGCTAAATAAGGTGAACTGGTTATCTAACTGTGGAGTTCCTGTTATTGTCAAATTTAATGAGCCACCAAAAACAACTGCTCCGGTAACAATGATTTTATCGTTTACTCCATACGTTTTATTTATCTCCATATTTGTTTGACTTCCAGAGGAAAGAGTCAATGACCCAACAGTGAAGTTGCCAAAATCTGATCCCGGAACTAATGTTGGGTCTCCAGGCTGAATTGCTCCACCTGAAAGAACTTCAACTTGTGAAGGAATATTGCCTTTGCCAGCCAAAATACCACCCTCGTTCACCGTAAATTTCGCAGTTCCGGTGTGATTCCCATCTACAATCAGCATTCCGTCTTTTACGGTAGTTGTGCCCGAATAGATATTTGATCCGGTCAGTTTCCAGTAGCCTGAACCTTCCTTTACAATGGAGGTAATGCCCTTATAACTTTTGTTGGAACATTCGTTATTGATAATTCCATTGAATGTTTCATCTGTCCCCGCCCCACCCACAATCCATGTCATAGTCGCAGCATTATTTTGTTTATCCGCTCCTGAAAGATAGGTGCCACCGGGGCCTGACAATCCTCCAAGATACATCGTACTTGCATTTTTCCAACAAATAATTTTTGTATTACCGGATGTTACAATTCGTGCATTTGCTATTCCGGTAGTATTGTTCAGCATGAATTGATTTCCATCAGTACTTGTGCCAATACCGTTTGCGTAGACTGTGCCGCTAAATTGTGACCAGTCGCCCTGAATGTATTCACGAACGTATGTTACATTAAAATTTAAAGTGCCGTTTCCACTTACTTTGCTGTATATATAGCAGTTTCTGTATGGTTCAAATGAAGAAACAGTACTATCAGCAACAACAATATTTCCATAATAATTTTCATATACAGTAGTTGAACCACCACTTGTTTTCAGGTATCCACCATTGAGTATATTGGTCTTATTGGCACTAAATGCATTTTCAATAGCAGTTCCACCATTTATTTCCAGCTTTCCATCGCTTATGGTAGTAGTTCCCTCGTAAGTGTTCATTCCTTTTAACAACAAACTCCCTGCACCCGTTTTAGTAATTCCTCCTTCGCCATTAATAATTCCGGTAACAGTAAGTACAGATGAGGCTGAAGAAACTCCGATACCTGCATTCCCTTCGAGTTTAATGTTACGGTCGGTTGAAACGGTTGCTCCTGTATAATTTAAATTTCCACCTTTAAACAATAAATTGAAATCGTAGTTTTGTGAAGCACCAATTGAACTGGCAACACCACCATTTGCCAGTTTATTTGCCTCCAATGTCCCTTTATAAATGACTGTAGCCCCTTTGTAATTGTTATTCGTTTGCAACGAAAGTGTACCATTCCCAGTTTTATTTAATGAGCCTTTTCCGCTTATATAGCCGGATCCAATCAATGAGAAACTACTGTCGGCGTTTACCACCATATCTTTTATTCCTACAGCTTCGTTGATGGTAATATTTTTATCTAAAGTATTTCCAAAAAGCACTTTTGCACTATCGGTAAACACTATCATTGCATTATTGTTAGCCCAACTGGCCGTGTTTTTATCCCAAATAGCACCATTTGCACCCGACCAGGTAAGATCTGGAGTAAAAGTTGATAAATTGAGAACAGCCACTGGCATTGGTTTTGTTTTTATGGTCAATTCGTTGGAATAATCAGAATACCCACTTGCGTTGAAAGCACGAACTCTGATTGTATTTGTTTCTTCTGGACTTAAGCCATTGATTTGGTAGCTATTGCCATTTATTTGAGTCCGCGAAATTTCCGTATAAACGCCATTCTCCTTCTTTTCTACACAATATCCCTGTTCTTTTTCTGTGAAATCGAACCATGAAAGATAAATTGAGTTTTGAGTAGTAGAATCGGCAACTAAACATAACGGAGCGCGCAAGAAATCCTGAGAATATGATTTGTCGATGCTATTGATGTAATTTTCAATATTTAAATAGCCATTTGTTGAAACCAACAGAGCATCAGAGGCTAAATTTGAATTTAAACCATGAGTATTTTCCCATGCATCAGGCATGCCATCTTTATCGGAATCAGTTCTACTTGTTCCAGCCCACATGCTCCATTGAGATGGTGTACCAACCGAATTTTCTGTTTCGTTAGTGATGATGACACCTTTTTTGCCAAATGATTTAACCTGATCAATAACATAATAATCAATTAAATCGCGATAGGGTAGTGATGCGCCAACTCCGGGTAAAACAGAATCAATTAAAGAAATAGCTGTCCAGGTAGGTAAAACAGGATAATTGTAAGGAGTAGTTTGAAAATCGGGTCCACCACTATATTCACTTTGAGGAACCAAATATCCATTGTAAATTCCATCACGGTTTTTATCCCACCAATTATCATCAGCATAAATATGATACCTTTCATTGGCACCACTCAGAGCATTTACAGATTTCATTGGCCCGTTTATAAAATAATTACTCACGCAGTTAGCAAAAGATTCACCTTCGGAATCACCGCCCATAATGTATGCTCCCGATGACCAGTTGTATACTACATTGTTTACGTATTGATTTACCCCTTTTATTTTATTGTTGCGAGTGTCGTTATCTACATATAAATTCCGGTAAAGAGTAACTCCACCGTCAGTTTGAATAAGTCCACCGGCTGAGTGACTTAATAAACCTTGTGAAATCAATGAATTTTGAATGGTAATGTTTATGCAATCTGTACCACTTATTGAGAAAGTTTCGTCGCGCCCCCAGGATACTGAAACATGATCGAAAATCATATTGCTCCCGTTGGCAATACCACAGGCATCTTTCCCACTATCACCTATTGCTCCCATGCGCATGCGGAGGTAACGACAGATAACATTATTTGCACCGGAATAAGAAAATCCGTTTCCATAAACTGTAACTCCTTCGCCCGGAGCTGTTTGTCCGGCAATGTAAATGTTGGATGATACGACAATACGACTGGTAATTTTTATTACTCCCGCAACATCAAACACCACAATACGATTGGATGAACTAACAGCATCACGAAATGAACCTGAACCTGTATCGTTCAAATTTGTGACATGATAAATAGTAGGAGAGGAGGAAGCACGTGCTCCTTTTGCATATTTTCCGAAACCTTCAGCGCCGGGAAAGGCAATAAGTTGAGAGAAAGAAAACCCGATAGACAGAAAAATAGCTGCCGCGAAAAGAAGTGATTTTTTCATTAAAATATTTTATTAGATTCGGCAACAAATGTAAGTTGCATTTATCAGATTTACAGTGTGTAAACTGATTGATATTATAGATTATTTGATTTAAATGAAGCAATAATCTTTATATAATACCGTTTACACAAACAATATAGTCCAATTTCGACCCTGCCTGCTGCAGGCAAGTACGTCTTATTGATACTATTTGTTTGAAGCAACGGCATTAACAACAGTAGACATAAAAATGACTTTGGGTCATTTTATATGTACAGTTGGTATTATTAGGTTGTGTTCTAAGTATTTTACAAAGTTTTCATAATAATTAAACAATACTTTTACCGTAGTAAAAAAAACAGGTAACACCAAGCCATATTCCCTTATTTATAAGCAACATAACTGCTAACAAAAAGATAGGTTCTTATTCTTAATTCATGTTAAATCAATATTGTTTATTCAAATTTATTGATAATATTCAAACTTATATAATCTCTAATAAGTAAAATAGAAAAATAATATCAGATTATTTTCAATAATTTACTATAAAAAACAAAATCGTTGGTGTAAATTTTCAAAAGATAGTTGCCTGGAGCCAATCCGCTAACATTCAATTTTTCGAATGATTTTAAAACTTTGTTTTGCAAGCAGGTTTTCCCGGATAAATCATAAATTGAAATCAGAAAATTATCACTACTGGGTATTTCTATTTGGAAATTGCCATCATTAGTGGGGTTAGGAAAAACGTTGATATCCCTATAGTATTGGTTCTTAACACCCAACGAAAGTTCTGATATTTCCAACTCTTCCGAAACGATTCGAGTTTCATTCGTTTCATTCAATTTTATCGAAACTTTATATTTTCCTATTTTTAACGGAACAAGTTCAGCATTTTTTCCTCCTTCATATTCTGCAATAGGTATATCATTGTAATACCACTGATAATCATAAGCATTGGGTGCTGATATTTTTGAATTTGTATATTCCAACTCCGGACTCGGTATTGTCATTAATTCTTTTACTTTTTGAGCAATTATTGCAGCCCCTGCAGTCTTTGGATGAATACCATCTGATTGAAATAAGGTTGAATTAAACCAGTTACTGCTATTTCCATTTAAGCCATCAAATATATCAATCAGATTTACACCTGACTCAAGAGCTACTTGTTTGATATGAGTATTAACAGAGTCTTTGATATAATTGAATGAAATTGTCCAAACTACATTTTCTCCCGGTGGAATTAAACCAATGTAAATTTCAGGTTTTGATGATAAGTTCCGGAAAACATCTATCATCTCTTTATAATTGCTCACAAACTCTTTACCATAAGGGTTCCAATTAGTGTTTTTAGCATCGTTTGTTCCTAACAGAATCATAACTTTGTTGGGTAAAAAAGTTTTTGCATTTGTGTATGCTGATTCATTCCAGTAGGGTTTGTCTCCTCTTTTCAACAAAGTTCGAGAACTTACGCCAAAATTCCCAACTTGCCAGTTTGTAGTTCCAAACAAAACCTGAAGTTGAGTAGGATAACACTGAGTTGAAGGTGATGAAAGTCCGTAACCATAAGTAATACTGTTTCCGACGCAGGCTATTTTCTGAACAGATGTTTTTTCTGCCCTGCTATTGACAGAAAATGAAAAAATGAGAAGGAGGATGACGAATTTTATTTCAATAGTATTTTTCATTATTAGTTTATTCTTTTGCGATAAATATTGCGTTGAACCAGTTGGTGGTAATTCCTTTAAGAATGACAGGATTCCCGTTTTTCCAGTATTTTGCAACTCCATCATCTGAGCCTGAAACATAAACATCGGTTCCGTCAACGAAAATTGAATTGGCATAAGCATTATTCGAACCATCAGTCAGATTTACCGAAACATTGTCATTCCAGTATTTGGCTACTGAATTTGTAGTAGAATATTCTTTTCCGGCAACATATACTATACTATCTGAAACAAAAATAGAATTGGCTTCAGCAAAATTATTATCTTCGTTTAATTTTACGACTGTATTGTTTTTCCAGTATTTCGTTTCGAAGAAGTTAAGACTGGTATTTGTTTCGCTCCCTGCAACATATACATCGGAATCACTAACAAAAATTGAACTTAATCTTGTTGCATTCGTACCACTCGTAAGGTATGTGGGGTTGCCATTCACCCAAAGCACACCCTTACTTTTTACTCCAAATTCAGTATAAAGGTCAACATTCTCTGTTCCTATTACATAAATATTGTTGTTGGCAACAAAAATTCCTTCTGCTGAAGATGGTGTGTTTCCTATAGTCAAATTATGCGGTTCGGCATTTACCCAGTATTTGGCAATTCCGTGTTTTACACCTTCGTAACCAGCAGTATACACAGTAGAATCGGAAACAAAAATGGAACTTGCATAAGCATCATATTTTCCATCTGTAAGACTAACCGCTGTGCCGTTTTTCCAATATATGGCCATTTTATTATGTGTTGTTGGGTTTACTTCATAACCACAAACATAAACATCTGTTCCAACAACATACATTGAATAGGCAACCGCTTCACTGTATCCATCCGAAAGTTCAACCGCAACACCATCCTTCCAGTATTTTGCAATATAGGTTCCATAGTTTTCATCTGCTCCTGCCAGATAAACAACCGTTTTTTTTGGTATTATCACATCAATTTCATCTTCATTATCGGTTGTTTTTTCGCAACTTAAAAGTGAAATGATTATCAGGCAAAATATTGCTGAAATTTTAAATGTCTTTTTCATAGTTGTTTTTTATTATTGAGTTCATCTTGACTTATTAGTTATTGAATAATGTTGCTCCTACGGAGCTTTAAAATTGACTATATATTTATATCCTACTAGCTTCCGATAGTTATTGTGAATTGCACCTAATGGAGCATCTTCAGAGTTTCAGAGAGGCGAAAGTGTGGTAGAAATATTTATTTCAATGAAACAAAAGCTCTGTAAGAGCGATATTATAAAAAGTCAAGAAGACTTCATTATTTCCAATTGTCTGTTCGGAAAGGCGAAGCAGGCAGTTTTTCTTTGTTACTAAAATTTGGCATAGCCGATTCGTCCCACGCAAAACGAACTGCTACGGGCTGTTCAATTTCATTTGATGAAATAATGAGCTTATTTCCTTTTATTTCTGCTTTTGCAGGTACAAAATTTTTATCCGAACCAGCAATTGTAAACCAATTAAGTCCCTCATCATCGGAACTTATCAACCCACCTCCGGTATTTGTAAAAGCGATTTCAATTGTATTCTTTTTAATTCTCATTTTTTTATACAGCGGACCGGAATACACTATTTTCTTTTTATAATCTTTTGCCAAAGCCCACAATGACAACCTTCTTCCCACTTCCCATTTATATCCGGGATGAATATTGGATAAATTGTCAACTAAATCAGTAGTAACCACCATTCCTGTTTTATTGAATTGCAGACAGTTGGCTTGCGCCTCCCAATAATATGGCAACAAATCAGTACCATGTGCCAGTTTATCTTTACGCTTACTGTAATAATAGGGTGCTATTTGTACAAAGTAAAATGGAAGATCATTATCATCCCACAAATTGCGCCATGTATCGAGCATAAGTTTTGTTTTTGCAGCAAAAGTAGTGGTATCATGAACCATTAGATTCGACTCTCCCTGATACCAGATAATTCCTTTAAGGGTGTAAGGAATTATCGGCTGTATCATGCCTGCAAACATTTTACCGGGAACGATGCCGTCAATTTTGAAATTTGTTTTGCCAGTCAGACTATCCCCGAACAAAGGCGAATTCTGATAAGATGTTGGAGGAGTCCATTCTTCAACGCGTGTTCCTCCCCAGGAACTGGAAATGATTCCGATAGGGACATTCAGTTTTTCTGCCAATTCTTTAGCAAAGAAATATCCGGCAGCTGTTACAAAACGAATAGTTGAATCTTGACAGTCTTTCCATCCTTCTGTTGCTAGTGTGCCAGACAGATTTTTTTCCACATAAAGGAATCTGATGAGTGGATTTTTTTCCCCTTTAAGTTCTTTCTCAGCAAGATCTTCTCCTTTTTCTGAAGCGGCATAGCGATGCAGACTTCTATCCAATGGATATTCCATGTTTGACTGACCGGAGCAAAGCCATACTTCACCTACTAAAATATTATGAAGTTCAATAGTGTTTGATCCCGAAATGGTCATTGTTCGTGGTTCTGCCGATGCTTTCATCGGGTTGAGTTTCACTTGCCAGTTTCCATTTTTATTAGCAACGGTTTTTTTAGTTTGATGTGCAAATGTTACGGTTATGTTGTCGTTGACATTAGCCGTTCCCCATATTGCAACCGTTTTACCTTGCTGTAAAACCATATTGTTGGTAATTACACGGGGTAATAATACTTGAGCTGATAATGTGCAATATGCAAAAATAGCGATTGTTAAAAGGAAAATATTCTTCATAATATGTTTGTTTTGAGCAAGTTGTGTTTTTTTTTATAATGTAAAATTATACACCACTAAAAGCACTAAAACCTCCATCGATTGGCAATACAACTCCGGTAATAAAACTGGCTGCATCAGAACACAAAAACTGTATAGCTCCATTTAATTCATCGATATCGCCAAAGCGGCCCATAGGTGTCTTTGCAATTACTTTTTTGCTTCTATCGGTAAGCGACCCATCGGGGTTAATTAAAACAGAACGATTTTGATCGCCAATGAAAAAGCCTGGAGCAACTGCATTTACACGTATTCCATCACCAAATTTCAAAGCCATATCTGAAGCCAGCCATTGTGTGAAATTACTTACAGCTGTTTTTGCTGCCGAATAACCCGGAACGCGTGTAATAGCAGAGTAAGCTGCCATCGAAGAAATATTGATAATACTTCCCGACTTTTGTTCAGCCATAATTTTCCCGAAAACATAACTAGGATAAACTGTTCCGTTCATATTCAGATTGACTACTTTTTCCCATTCCGGAATTTGCATGTCAATAAAACTCTGATCGGGAGAGAGTGTAGCACCCGGCGTATTTCCTCCTGCAATATTCAATAAAATATCAATTCTTCCCCATTTTGCAATTACTCCTTTCGCCACATTTTCTAAACTGGCAATATCAAGTACATTTCCTACTATTCCAATCGCTTCGCCACCCAAATCATTGAGTTCTTTCACCCGTGTATTCAGATTCTCCTGACGAATATCAATGGCTACTACTTTTGCTCCTGTTTTTACAAAACTGGCAGCTATACTGCCTCCTAAAACACCACCTGCACCGGTGATAATGGCAACTTTGCCTTTAATACTAAATTGTTCGTTCATATATTTTTAAAATGTTATAATCCTTTATTTACTGCTGCCATAATACCTGAAACCTGTGCCAAAGCGTACATTCGTCCATAAAATGAATATCCCGGATTATGTTTGGTGTTGGCATCATCCAACATTAATTTGCCATGATCGACACGCATGGGCAAATTTTGGTTTTCTTTTGTAAAAATTCTGACCAGTTCTACTAAATCAGCATTTCCCGACAAATGGGAAGCTTCTCTGAAATTTCCGTTATCTAATAATTCTGTACTTCGAAGATGTACAAAATGAGTTCTTGATGCAAATTTTAATGCCAAATCGGTTACGTTATTATGCGTTCCTGCACTGAGCGATCCTGCACAGAAAGTCAATCCATTATTTGGACTGTCTACAGCATTCAGAAACCAACTAATATCTTCTTCACCGGTTACTATTCGGGGTAATCCCAAAACGGAAAAGGGAGGATCGTCAGGATGAATGCATAAATTTACACCCCACTTTTCGGCTACTGGAATCACTTGCTCCAGAAAATATTTCAGATTTGCACGCAACTGATTTTTATCAATTCCATCATATAGAGCTAATAGTTTTCTGAATAATTCTACCGGCTCATTGGCATTATTTTTAAAGTTTTCGTTTACAAAGCCCTGTGTTTTTACAATAATGGTCTGAATCAATTCGTTTTTTTCTTCAGCCGTAATTGTTTTATCCAATTCAAGGACTTGCTGCATTTCTTCCGGGCTGTAGTCCTTTTCGGCACCTAAGCGTTTTAAAATAAAACAATCGAAATAAGCAAAGCGAATTTTGTCGAAAAACAATGTTATTGTTCCGTCGGGCAGTTTATAGTTTAAGTCTGTTCGTATCCAATCGATTACGGGCATGAAATTATAACAAACTGTCTTAATCCCGGCTTTAGAAAGATTCTCCAAACTGGTTTTGTAATTTTCAATCAGAATATCCCTGTCTGTTCCACCGTATTTTATACTTTCCGAAACCGGCAAACTTTCTACTACCGACCAACGAAGTCCGTGACTTTCAATATAGTTTTTTATCTCAAGAATATTTTCGGACGACCAACTGTCTCCATTTTTAATGTCATGTAATGATGTAACTATGCCTTCTACACCAATTTGCCTAAGCATATCGAGTGTAATCACATCGTTTTTTCCAAACCATCTCCATGTTTTTTCCATAAATACTTATTGATTTTTTTAATAGTCAGGTGAAAATTTAGAAAGCATCCTTTATGTAGATATGGAATCTTAAATTTCAAATAACAAAATTAATCTTTATTTTATTTTGTACACCTTAAAATCTGAAAATGCTGAAATCCTTGATCCCATTAGTCTTAGACCGATTCTACCAGATGTAAGTTCTGGGAATTGTGATAAATCCCAATGACAAAGTTTTTCTTTTCCATCGCCGGTAATTTTCATATAAATATCATTGTCGTTTCGAATTACCGAAATGTGGTACTTTACCCCATTTTTAAACATGCCGGTTCGCAAATAATCGGGTTCCAGAGACGTTCCATTTAGTCCTTTTTTACGTTCAGGCATATATCTTCGGGCTCGGATATAATCTTCGCTCTCAATAGTATTTTTATTTTCGAATGCCGCAAAGCTTACATGAAATGCATTCATATGTTCGAAATAAAGTTTCATGGAAGGGACTTTGCGTAACTCTGACCATTTGCTAATGTCCTTGTCGTATGGTTGTTGTCCACTTCCTTCAGCAAATAGATACAATATATTTACTGATATGGTAGATTTATCCATTTTGATAACATCGAAATCTACTTTTATATTTCCGTCGAAGGATTGTTTTGTCCAAAGCACTGAATGGTCGGCGTCCGATTTTGCAATCGCTCCTGCTTTAAATATCAGACCCTTTGAGGTGTTTTTTAATTCTGCTTTTTCGCCATCCAGAAACCATTTATCGGTATAGGAATTTTTAAAATTATCTTCGAATACATTATTCCAGGATTGTTTTTCCTGTTTTTCAAAATTGCTTTTTATTTCAACTTCTTTTTTATCCGGTATTTTATCGCCTATTAATTCTAACATCATAATGGCGTTTAGTCCCCATTGTGCTGTGCTGTTTGTGCTAATTCGGGGATTTTCATGAATTGGATTCAACACTTCAGGTGTTTCTATTAAGTCGGAACCATAAATGTTTCGCAAGTCACCTGATTCCTGACTGCGACGGCTCCAACCACCCATAAATTCTGACCATGCACGTGCTGCTAATTTATCATCGTTCAATTCATGAGCAGCAAAGGCAGTCAGACGTGGAGTTCGGAAGTTGAAATTCCCCCAGTTTTTAGTTTTTTCGGTTCGAATCGGGTCATCATCGGGCATACCATAGTATTTACAATATTCAGTAAACACTTTTCTGAACGAAGGTTCATCAATCATATCGAACATTTCCATTAATATTTCGTAACCACCCATTATGGTTGCTAAATGATTGTGATTTAGAACGCCGGGTTTACCATCGTACCAGAGTTTTCCAGTCTCAGGATCGTAACTCAATCCGTTGGGTCCGCTAAATAAATTGTCGGGTAACTTTGATAAACTATTTAATCCGGCTATTATTTTATCTCGGTATTTTGTATCGCCCGTACGTTCCCAAGCCGTCATCCAATTTCCTGCCAACGAGAGCCAGTCTGGTCCCCAACGCAACCGCATCGGACCTCCATATGGGAATTTCTCTTTCGGTTGTGCAATCCGTAATGGCTCAAATTTTACCAACGATTTTTCAACATCCAATGATTCCTGCATCAAATCACCACAACGTTCATCTGTTGTCAGATAGTAATAATAGCGTTTCCATGCTGCCTGACCAATACGCGCTTCTTTTGAACCACATCCCCAGTGCGAGACATTGTGTCGACTTCCGAGCCCTTTCATTTCACCATCGTGGTAAGTGTCTACTTCGGAAGTGTGACGTGTCATGGCTTCGGCCATTCGGTAAATGTCAGCACGACCCGAACGTAGAAATGAATACCATAACCAGTTGTTTGGAGCAAGTTCGGTATTGTCCCAAGCGTAACCACCAATATCATATCGCCAAACATGGCGTACCGCATCATAAGTATGCATTATATCACCAAAATTCCAGAAACCATACCAATGGCGTTCGTCAACGGCACGTTTATAAAATAAGAAGGCGCTATCCAGTTGGTTTTCGATCCACGCTTTTGTGTCATTTGATTTGTCGGGCAAACTCCACATTCCGAAAGCACGAACCTGATGTAAATATTCGGGCGAACATACAAGCTGAGGAGCAGCTTTACCAAATTGAACCATGATAATTGTTTCCGATTTTGTTGGTAAACTCACGAATGGGAAAAGGGTGATTTCGGATGTGCGTGCAATACCGTAAGGTGTACTTAGTCCGTTTTGCACATCTTCATAAGTGGCGTCAAGATCGTGTGCTATTGTATCGTAATGTCTCAGATCCATTGCTTCAGCTTCTTTCGACCACAGCCAGATGGTGAGCTTTGCGTTATCACTTCGGGCTCCTTTTATTTCAAAAGCAGCGGGATAAGATTGCCAGAAATCTTTGACAGAAACGGCTAAACCTCCCGAAACATCTCCTACTAAAGCTAAACCTGAAGCTCTGTTCCCATCGTCGGCATGTAACCATGATGAGTTGGAGTTTGTCCGTTTTGAAATGGAGAATCCATTAGCGTTTAATTGAGTCAGTTTATAATCGTCCCAAGCAGCAAAATGATTGTAGAATGTGTAAGCTAACGAATCATCTGGAGTAATTTCGGGCAGGCGTTCGCCGGCAAATTGTTTGTCAGGCAGACTTCTATCTCCTTTAAACCGAAACGGATCACGTCCAGTTAGCGGTTTTACTGCCTCCGACCAAAGTCCTTCAGCATCGCCACTAAAACAAACATGCCTATTGTGTAAAGACTCACGCATGGGAACATCAAATGAGATTCCCATTGATTTTATAAAATCGTGATCTTGGTCACCATTGTACTCAAAGCTATGAACCAGTTTTATTTCTTTTTGTCCTGCATAAAAATAAAGTCGTACGGTAAAAGGGAAAAGTCTTTTTTCAGAAGTTGATGATTTGTGTTCACCCGTAATTTTTATTACAGCACGTACAGGTCCGTTTTGTTCAACAATAACTGAATTTATCTGACTTACAAGATTGTCATAACTGATTATTTGATCTTCAATTTTATCCCTGTTTTCGAGCGAACTTACTAAATGTCCGTTTTGACCTACGACTTTCCCATTAACTGAAACAGTCTTAATAAAATCAGTTCCCGCTTTGTTTATTGTGCATTGAAGAATACCCGTATTAATTTGAATGTTGTTCTTATTTTCTTCTACAACTACTCCATTATTGATATTTGATTTGTCTGTTGTTTCAAGAAAAAAAATATTTGAATTGTCTGCTACAGCAGCGCATCCCAACCATTTTATAGTACCATCTGGCCAATATGCCATAGGCCATGATTGAAGTGGAATTGATTTTCCGGCTTTATTTTTTAGTGAAAAATTTTGTGATTTTTTTATTTCCCCTTTTGCAAAAGGAACACCCCAACTAACTCCGGCGTTTTGTTTGGGTTGAGTGTCTACCCAATGAAGCTGTACAGGAACTTTTGCATTCACAAAATTCAGTGAAATTGCAAGTGTTAATGTCGCGAGAAATTTCATATATCTTTTTGATTTCATCTTCTTCTCAGTATTATCGTTTTTCTCATTAGTATTTAGGTGATTTCCAATTAAAAAAGCAGAAACGCAAAATGTTGAGAAAACTTCAACACCTTGCGTTACTTAACAATCAAACTATTGCTTAACAATCAATCATTCTTTAATAATTTTATGTGTTGATACTTTTGTACCGGACTGCAATTTAAGCATATAAATACCCCTTGTCAAATCAGCTATATTCAGCTTAATATATTCTTGTTGACCATATTTTTGTGAGTAGACTTCTGTTCCCAGCAGATTGTAAACCGAAACGGTCAGTTCTTCTGAAGGATCGAAAGGTTGAATAGTTAAATAATCTTTAAATGGATTGGGATAAATGTCAGAACCAATTTCAGGTTGTTGTATGCCGGTTGATATTTTTACTTTCAATTTACCCGCTGAAACAAATTCCGATAAATCCCATGCAAGTCCTTCGCCCGGAATTGCGGGAGAAATAGCCGTTGGAGTTCCTGTTACAGTTCCATCAATGATCTTGAATTCATCGCCAACAGCAAACTCAGTCCCTTCTGCAATAATCACTTCCAGGATTCCGGCCATATTAAATGTGCCGGTTGTAACAAGTAAATCATTTTTCGCGTTTACTTTGTCGATATCCACTGTAAAAGTTCCGTCGGCAAGAATCGAAACATTGTTATTTACGGTAAAAGTACCAATGCCATCTCCCGGAGAAAGTGAACCACGCATATCTACCGAGACTGCTCCTGAAACACTTCCTGAACCAGCTAATGTCCCCGTTGGAAATACCATTACATCTCCTGTCCCCAGACCGCTTCCGACTGTATTATCCACCATTATTGTTCCTTCGTTAATGAAAGTTCCTCCACTATAGGTGTTTTCGTTTGTCAATGTCCAGGTTCCAACGCCTACTTTTGTAACGGAAGCTTTTGCTTCGGTTCCACTGTATTGCGTGTTTGTAATTTTTCCACTGAATTTAGAATCTTCATTTCTATTTCCAATTTCCCAGTTTATTGTACAAGCACCGGCTCCTCCTGCTCCTAACTCAGAGTTGGAATACCCAGTCAGATCGCCAATAGGAATGGTAATATCTGTTGTTGCTCTATAAATCATCGTAACTTTATTGTACAAGTTAAATTTGACATTTGCATAGCCTTTTGTACTATAAAGGATCATTCTGCCGCCATCTCCGTCAGTAGTTACATTTATTTTCCCTGAAAATGCAGTTGCATCCGATGCAAGAATGTTTTGAGTATCACCAGCAAAATAGTTTAATGTACCACCACCCGAAAGTGAACCTGCAATAACTGAATTTCCATCAGTATTAAGAATACCGGTTGATCCTGTTGGGACTTTCAGATTCCAGGTTGATGTGTTGCTTGTTGTTGTACTGTTGTACATTATCAGTGAACCGCCCTGTAGAGTTATTGTATCGCCAATTCCCAATGCTGCGGTGTTTGCTACGTCGCTAGTCAAAATAATTGAACCTCTTTTAACAAGTGTACCACCTCTATAGTCATTTGCTGTGCTTAATGCAATTTTTCCGGAACCATCTTTTGTGAATTTACCAACACCTGTGATTTTACCCGACATGGTTAATGTTGAAGATGAGTTACCAATTGTCAAAGTTCCGCCGTTGGTATTTAATGTCATACCACGGTTTGTCGATTGAGAAACTCCGGTAATACTCATCTCACCACCGTTGAAAATAATATTAGTTGAAGAATTTGTAGCTGCGCCTATTGGCGATGCTAAACCACCATCAGAAAGTGTTGCAAATTCGAGAGTCCCTTCGTTTAAAAATGTTTTCCCGGTGTAGGTATTGCTGTTGCCTAAAATTGCTTTTGCACTACCATTCTTGGTTAATTTTCCAATTCCTGTAATAGATCCGGTTCCACCAAATGAATAGGTTTCTGACGATTCGATTAAAATTGAAGCCGGTGATACATTCTCGTTTAAAACGACTGTTTTTTGTAAAGACTCATCATTGAAAAGTACTGAATCATTCGAACTAAAAGCTCTGGTTTGATCTGTTAATTTCCAGTTCAGTGTTTTTCCATTATCCCATTTATTATCAACATTACCTTCCCAAACCAGGAACGCCGGAGCTGTAACACGAAGTTCAATATTATTTCCGTTCTTAACGACTGAATATCCCAGATATGATGGAATACCGGATATTTTAAGTTTTGAAATATCTCCCGAAATAGTTCCGTTACAAATAAATATCGTGTAATTTCCAGGTGAAATATTCCCATTAGTAGATGTGATAACAATCGATTCGCCTCCGCTCATATTCCAGTCACCGTTAATTAAAATAGTATCGTTCGAAACAACTGCATTGTTATTTATGATAAAATCATATTTCATTGTAATTTGACCATTATCAGTCAATGAACCTCCAAAAGTCAATTTTGACGTTTCTCCGGCAATTTCTCCGGGACTTATTGAAGTTAAAGATTGCAGCGTAACATCTTTATTGAATGTGCCTTTACCTCCAATATTTACAAAAGGTTGTATAAATACTTTACTATTCGAAAGCGTTCCGTTGTTGAAGAAATCACCTCCCCAAATAGTCGTATTTCCCGAATAGTCATTATTGTTGTTTAAGGTCAGACTTCCAGAACAATTCTTTTTTAAATCGGTATTGCCAATAATTTTTCCTGAACCTGAAATTATTACATCATAAGGAGAGTTTACTTTAAATCGTTTTGGAGATAAATTTCCATTTATTGTGATAGAAGCATTTGTTCCTGCAGAAATATCAAAAAGTACTTTTTGTCCACTTTTAAATTTAGCGTTGTTTCCTACACTGTCTGTCCACGAAGAAGTAATATCTTCGTCCCAAACAGAACCGGAATTCCAACATAATTCATTGTCATATACAGCCGAAACTGGTGCAGTGTTCATGTCATTACCTATATAAAAACCTGCGTGTGGAGGTTGATTATATCCTGTGTTTTGCCATGCAACAGCATTACGATAAGTTGCATCGTGCATTAGCGTGTACAATTTATACGAAGTAGGAATATTGGTGGAGAAAATTCTAAGTTTTGTGTTGTCGTTTGTGCGTAAAATAAGTTCTTCGCGCCAGTCACCAAGTATGTCAGCCGATAAATTCGGAGTAGCTTTTGTGCTATTGTTTGATGAGCAACCTTCTGCTGTAAACAAAGTTCCCTCTTGATATTTTGAAATGGTTACATTGTCCAATAGTTCATCTTCTAAATCGCCATCCCAGTAAATACGGAAGTTCATGGATGGTTTTGAAGTAGAAACGACATTTCCTTCTCTATTACTAACACCAGGTCCGTGCGCACTCCACATTTCAAAACTATTATTATCGGCAATTACATTTGCGGAGCATCCTCTTCCATTGTCATCACCGGTATAGGTACCAAATAAAATTTCACCTGTCTTTGCATCGTGCATTTCTTCTCCGTATGCTGCGCCACTACTTTCATGTATTTCCCATACTTCCAATCCTTTGCGATCAGGTTTTAAGTCAGACATGTGTAATGCATCGCCATGACCAAGTCCGGTAGAATACAAACACGTTCCATCGTCGTCAAATGCAGCTGAACCCCAAACGACTTCATCTTTTCCATCGTCGTCGATATCCCCAACTGTTAAATTATGATTTCCTTGTCCGTATGCATTTGCACCTTTGGGAGAGTTAGAATCATAAACCCATCGCGAAGTCAATTGTCCGTTCCTAAAATCCCAAGCAGCTAAAACGGCTCTGGTATAATAACCTCTACACATCACAGCACTTGGATGCATGCCATCTAGGTAAGGCGAACAAGCCAAAAATCTGTCCACACGATTGCCATAACTGTCGCCCCACGAAGAGACGGTGCCTCTAGCCGGTATATAATTCACTGTCGACAACTCCTCTCCTGTGAGAGCGCTGAAACAGGTCAAATATTCCGGTCCTGAAAGAATGTAACCGTTTGATTGTCTGTAATCAGCTGCATCATTATCTGTTGCAGCAGGTCCATTACTTAAAAAATTTCCTTTCCCATCTATTGTTCCGGGTGCTGTTTTACAAATAATTTCAGCCTTCCCATCACCATCAAAATCTTCCACTTCGAAATCGGTGTAATGTGCACCTGCACGGATATTTTTACCTAAATCAATTCGACTAAGTAGTGTACCATCCAATTTATATGTATCAATAAAAACATCTCCAGTATAACCGGAAAATGAATTATCCTTTGAGTTGGAAGGATCCCATTTTACAATAATTTCGAGTTGTCCATCTCCATCTGCATCTCCCACGCTACAATCGTTGGGCGAAAACGAACAAGTCGAACCATCAGGCATTGTCATGTTTGCAGGAACAGAAAGAGGTAAATCATAATAATTTGAAGACCAAACCGATGCTGAATTTTCTTCGCCGGTTTCAATACCATCGATTACCGTTTTTACAGTATATGTAAGAGCAGTAGAAGAATTATCAGTATAATTAGACAAGGTCAAAGGCGAATCGGTAATTTTAATGCCATCGCGATAAAGATTAAAACTAACATTATCGGGATCTGGACCTAATACTCTCCATGAGAGAAAAATCTGATTCGTTGGTGTATGCATAGCAACTAATCCCCGGTCTAATTTTTCAATATGACGTTGAGCAACTAAGTTACTTGAAAATGTGATAAGTAATACAAGAAAAAGTAAATGCGTAATTTTTTTCATTTTATGTGAAATTTAGTGCCTGATGTTTTTTTGTGTTGAGTATGCAAAGAAAGAATAATTAAAGAAAAACTAAAATAGAAAATCATTCAATCTAATGTGTGCGAGTACACTTATTCATTCGTAAACTCATATTCAGGACAATTTTTATTAAGCGTGATAATTCCATGCGAAGGATTCTCTGAGTTGTTTAAATATACATTTATCAGATGTTTTTGATTGCTAATACTATATAATAATACAGTATCCCTGATTTTTATTACTGAACCTTTTTTGATTTTTGCTGATGTTTTCATTTCTACTACAAAAATATAGGCATCTACATCGTGTTGTTCAAATTTAAAGCTATAGTTTTTAAAATGAAGCGGCACATTATCTATCCAGATTTGGATATTGGTTTTAAAATATTTGATTAAATCTTTTTTGTCTTTTTTGTCAAAGCCCTCTTTTAAATAATTTTTATTCTTAACCGACGAGTTCTCCTGGAATTCGTAATAAAAATCGCCGTAAAACATTCGGGTAGAAATGGATAACTCGCCCTTAGAGAATTTTAAATTCGAAAAAGTGAGACCCAGTGGGTGTGCATTTGCAGATTGTATGATTGATAGAAATATAAAAAGAAACAGAAGTTGAATATGTTTAAATTTCTTCATTGCAATTGGTTTAAATCCTGTTGTAAATTAAAAATATTGACACAAAAATAGCTAAAGTAGAGAAAAACCATGCTATATTTTGTTGTGATATTTTTAGCATTTTTATAGTAAAATAGACAAGCAAATAATAAATGAAAATGATAAATAATTGGCCAAATTCAATACCTACATTAAATGAAAACAATGGATAAACAATGTTGACTGCATCACCCATCAGGTTTATAAAAAAGTTTGAAAACCCCATTCCGTGTATCAGGCCAAAAAAAAGAGCCAAAAAGTATTTTATATATAATTTGACATTGTTTAATTTAATTTTGAGCGAAACGATATTGAAAACTCCGCTAATAAGTATTGTGACAGGAATTAAAATCTCAACTAGATATCGGTTGGGAACAATTATTTTCTGTGCTGCCAGAGCTAGTGTAACTGAGTGCCCAACTGTAAATGCAGTAATTACGATGGCAATTTTACGCCACTCGGTAAATTGATAAACTGCGCACAAAGTAATAACAAACAAAAGATGATCAAAGCCATTTACATCTACAATATGTTCGAAACCTAATTTGAGATATGAAATGAAAATGTCTGACATTAAAATAAAGTATTTTATATTTTAGTGTAATCAACAACTAAAGTTTAAGGATATAGAAGTATGAACAAGTTATCCCCACAAATGTTTATGTGTTTTTTTTTCTTAAGAATTGAAAAATGGAAAATTAATTTTATCAGGATGAAATTATTTCATGTTTAATAAATCGTTAAATATCTGTTCGTTGACTTTTATTACGGAACCATGTCGAATTCCTTTTGGTAATGATATTTTATCCGAAATATCAGTCCAGTTTTCTAAATTTTCCGAAGTAATGGCACCAAATTTATGTTCACGATATTTATCAAAATAAACGATCCATTTGTCCTTTACTTGTAACGATGTTGGTCCTTCAGCCCAATAATTACCAGTTATAGGTTTTTTTGCCTGCGAGTAGGGTCCGGTTAAATGGTCGGCAAAGGCAATTTTGATATTTTTTTGAACTGGTTCGGGAGTCTCATCTTTAATAAACATTAGGCAACGACCATTAAACGGTACAATTGTAGCATCAATACAGTTAAAGCCAGGTTCGTAAAGGAGTTTTGTGTCGCTAAAGGTTTTAAAATCGATTGTTGTACAATAATAGATACGATGGTTATAACCGTTTTCGGATGATGGTTTTGTTTCATCAAATTGTCCGAATACAGTAGAAGCCCAGTAAATCAAATAGATACCATTTTCTTTGTCGAGAGTAATTTCTGGAGCCCATGTGTTACGCGTTCCCTCTGTTTTTTTCATTACCGGTAAGAATTCTTGCTCCGACCAGTGAATCAAATCAGGTGACGAAGCATAACCAATGCCCTTGTCAGCCCAACTCACTGTCCAGACCATATGAAATAAGCCATCAACTCCTTTAATAATACAAGGATCGCGCATTAAACGGTCTTTGGCAACAGTTGGTTCCAACATGGAAGAGTCATTATTGAATGCTTTCCAGTGTAATCCATCTGTGCTTCCGGCAAGGTGTAGCCCATCTATGCTGCTATTTTTAAAATATGCAAAAACAAAATAATTGTCGGGTTCTAAAGCCTTTAGGTAATATTTTTGTCCGGTCTCGGTTTTAAATGTGGTTTCATAAAAACCTTTTTCAGTTTCAACTGATTTAGCTTCAGTATGCTCAATTTCTACAGGTACTTTCGTAATCAGACAACATGAATTCCCCGAACCAGAAAAGATTGTAGCCGAAAATAGTTTATTTTCTTTCCATTGAATGTCTAATGCAAAATTTCCGCGAGCTCTGAGTCCATTCACTTCCCCTTCTTCCCATTCGTGTGGTAAGGCCGGTAATAATCTGATTTCAGGTGTCGAAGACTGAACTAACATTTCTGCAAAAGCGGCCGTTCCTCCAAAATTTCCGTCAATTTGAAAAGGAGGATGTGCATCTAAAAGATTTGGGTACGTTCCACCTCCCTTTCGTTTGTCTTTTCCCTTATAACCATCAGGATCAACATAGCTCAATAATTCACGAATCATTTTGTATGCATGATCACCATCCCAAAGTCGTGCCCAGAGATTTATTCTCCATCCTTTGGACCATCCGGTAGTTTCATCCCCTTTTATCTCTAGTGTTCGCCGGCAGGCATTTGCTAAAGCAGGTGTTTTTTCAGGTGTAATGTGGTTCCCTGGAAAAAGTCCAAACAGGTGAGATTGATGTCTATGTTTAGGATCGGCATCTTCCCAGTCGTAATACCATTCCTGTAAATTCCCTTTTTTACCTATTTGATAAGGATATAGTTTTTCGAGCGCTTTTTCCATTTTTACACGAAATTCATTGTCGATATTCAGCTTTTTAGCAGCTTCTATCGTTTGTAAAAGACATTCACGAATCATTGCCAAATCGGCCGTACCCCCAAACATAGTAGCTCCTTTATAACCCTTGGGTGTAATGTATTTATTCTCGGGAGAAGTTGAGGGCGAAGTAATCAGATATCCCAAACTGTCTTTAACTAACCAATCGAGGCAAAATTGTGCTGCACCTTTCATAAGAGGATAAGCCTTATTGCGTAAAAACTCAATGTCATTTGAAAATTGGTAATGTTCCCACAGATGTGTGCTTAACCATGCACCTCCCATATTCCAGCAAGCCCACGCCGGGTCACCTTCTTTGTCTCCCACGGGATTACTCATGGCCCAAATGTCAGAATTTTGACCAACTGACCAACCATTACAACCATAATACGTTTGGGCGCTGATAGCACCTGTTTTTGCCAGATTTCCGATAAATGATAAAAGTGGCAGATGCATTTCAGGCAAATTCGTAATCTCTGCCGGCCAGTAATTTTCTTCTAGATTGATATTGGTTGTGTAATTACTGCTCCATGGTGGACGCATAATAGGGTTCCAAATTCCTTGTAAATTTGCAGGAACTCCATCAGTTCGCGATGACGATATTAGAAGATAACGTCCATAATTAAAATATAATTCTTCGAGTTTCTTATCTTCTTTTCCTTCGGCATATCTTTTTAATCGCTCATCGGTTGGAAGATTGGGAGCTATTGTTTTACCGAGCTGTAGTTTTACTCGGTTAAAATAAGTTTGATAATCTTCAGTATGATTTGCTAGCAATGTTTCATATGACAAAGTCATAGCCTTTTTTAGTTGATTCTTTGAAATTGCCTTATAGTCGAGTTCTTCGATCGAAGGATTTTTATTGTATCCATCGAAACTGTTTGCCGTACTTATATAAATAATTGCTTCAGAGGCTTTACAAATTACAATAGTTGAATCAGTATAGGTTTTTTTTCCGCCTTTTAGTTTAACATCGCAAAGTGTACTGAATTTAGTGCCACGATTATTGTCGTATCTTATGGGGTTTTCAACCCGTCGGTAACTAGGAGCACAAAAATATGGTGCTGAGCCCTGCATAGATATACCGCAATTATTTACTGTGAGTTTATTTCGCAACTGGCTACTAAGACCAATCTCAACATTTATTTTCTCCTTTCTATCTGCACACAGTTTTATTACCATCACTTTCTCCGGATTGGAGACAAAACAAGTTCGAGAGTAATTAGTGCCATTCATTGAGTATCGTATAGTTGATACAGCAGTCTCAATATTTAATTCACGATAGTATTTGTCTATGTTCTTGGTTTTGTTAAAGTGCAACTGTAATGTACCTAATGGAGCAAATGACTGAGAAAATGGTCCTTCAATATTTCTATTCAGTTTTTCGGCCAGTTTGTAATTGCCGGCTCTTAATGCTTCCCGTATTTCGGGAATATATTTATAAGTATCCGGATTATCTGAAAGATTGTTGGGTTCACCCGACCAAAGGGTGGCATCGTTAAGGTAAATAATTTCTTTGTCCACTTTTCCAAAAACAGTAGCCCCTATTTTCCCATTACCCTGTACAAATGTTTGTTCAAAAAACTCAGCCGGTTTATCGAACCAAAGTTTGATAGGTGATTGAGCAGACAGAAAGTTAATCGATAAAAGTGATACCAAAACCACGATGAAATTATATTTTCGATTCATAATATTTATATGTTAATTGTAAAAAATTAAAACAATTGATTTGTGATGTTGATTGAAATATTAAAAGCTTAAAAAGATGATGTTATCATTGAACAAAAATACAATAATTGATTAAAGTAAATATACCTTATCAGTTTACGAAATGGTTCTAATTTGATGAAAATGCATGTTTACATGTATATATTGACAGTTATTATTCAGTAATAAGAGCTGTATTTGTTTTAATTATGTCAGTCATATTAAAAGTAAAGTGTCTGATAATTAATAAGATTATTCCTCGAAATTTGTACTGTTTTGATAAAATAAACAATTCGATATAAACTTACTAAATTAATGTCCCTAATTGTTATTGTTTTTTTAGTTTTTATACAATTGTATAGATTTCTATGCATTTGTACAATTAGACATTATAAGCGAAAATGTGAATATGTATTTTTGCATAAATATTATTGACGTTTAAAAGACGTATAAAAAAAGGAACATTTACCTTAAAATTATTATTTCATGAAAAAATCGATGAAGATTACTCTTCTTTTATCGCTCGTCTTGTTGTTTGTAACAAGTTGTTCGAATGAAAAAGATGTATATTTCGCTCGTCCCACCTGGTTAGAACCTCCAATTTATCAGGTTTTACAAGAAAAAGGCAGATTCACAAATTACCTCAAATGTGTTGATCGCACATTGTATGCATCATCGTTAAACGCTAGTGGATTGTACACTGTATTTGCACCAAACGACGATGCTTTTGCTACTTACCTTGCCGGTAAAGGTTATGCTACTGTAGCTGATATGCCCGATACACTGGTAAATCAAATTGTTAGTTATTCTATAGTGTATAATAGCTATTTGTTTGATCATTTAACTGACGTATTAAGCAGTGGATGGGATACATTGACAAGTATAAAAAAGAAAACTACTTATTACGAATTAATTCATCAAGATATTTATAAAGGAAAAACTGTTTGGGTTTATGATTTACCCTCTTTTAGTAGTGGTGATCAAAACTATAAATACGTTCCGTTTTATTTAAAGAGAGTCTTTGAAAGTTTGCGTTCATCCTCTGTAGCAGCCGAAGATTATGGTATGTTTTATCCAGCACCGTCTCAATACACGGGTGAAAATATACAGAACGCCTCGATTTTGACAAAAGATATGATTGCAGAAAATGGGGTCGTATATGAAATAAATCAAGTACTTGAGCCATTACAAAATTTCGAAAATCTTTTAAATAATTCCGATTATTCTGATTTTAAGGATTTAATTAACACAACCGGATCTACCGGTGAACCTTATTTTATTACCTACCAATATGACAAAAGTTTGACAGACTATTTTATAGCTGCTGAACCCGATAAGAATATAAATGAAGTATATATAAAGTATTATAGCGGGCTACAAGTAAATCTTAATGGTGAACGTTATGGTGAATCAATAAAAGAAGCTGAACAGGGAGGTTATACTGTTTTTGCGCCCAATAATAGTGCTGTTCAGAAATTTTATAATGAAAAACTGAAAGATTATTATCCTAACGGAATAAAAACAGCATCGAAAGATGTGCTGAATTATTTTATTAATGCACAATTATGTCCGGATATGGTTTGGCCGGGCGATTTTAAGGGTAGTACGAATGTCTGGGGCGAATATTTAAATGGGATGGGAAGTCGTGGAGATGCATTCGATAAAACAAAATACACTAAAATTTCTCCCGCTAGCAATGGACTGTTCTACGGATCAAGTGATTACATAAAGAGTCGTTATTTTGAAACTGTATTTACCGAAATACTTTTAAACTCGAAATATAGTTTATTGAATACAGCATTTCTTGAATTTTTTGAAACAACCTTAAAAGAAGAGTTGCTTCAATGTTCGTTAAACGGTTATACACAGGAAAATTACACAGTTCTGTTGCCATCTGACGAACTATTAAAGGCCGATGGTTTTGGTTGGCAATGGATATCTGGTTCAAATGCTTATGGTTTTGTAAATTCGAACTCCGGATCAAGCCTTGGAAATTTTGATGTGAATACCCGTATACAACGTTTAGTAAAATCGCATATTTTCAAGAGATTGAAAAATGATGATGTAAACTGTGCTATTACTGATTTTAAAACTGATCCGGCTTTTGAAACGGCTTATAATGGTTATTCGTATGCTGTAAACGAGTATGGTGATATGATTCGTTACAAAGATGGTCAAATAGAAATGTTGGGTAATAATGATGATAGTGAAGTTGTCACTGCAAAACTTTACAAAACATTTACGAATGGTCAGGTCTTTACTATCGATAAAATGCTTCAATATTCACCCCGAAATACGTATCCATCGGCACCCGAAGGTTATGAAACAAATGATTTATATCCTTATATTCTAAAAATGTCTTCAGGAACTCAAAACAGAAATGTTGCCTTGTTCAAAAACTATTTTGCCGCCTGTTTGAAAGGGGATGAAAGTAATGAACTTGCCGGTTTATCTGCCGATATGGTGTTGACTATTTTTATGCCAACCAATACTGCTATAACCAAAGCAATTGCTAACGGTGACTTACCTACCATAACTCAGGTAAATGCAAGCGCCGCAGACCGTATTAAAGCAACAGCGTTTGTGCTTTACCACATAGTAAAAGGAAAGGTTTTTGTTGATGATGGATTGCCCTATATAATGCCGAACGATGAAGTGAAGACAGAAGAAGTATGGCCTACAGCATTAAAAGATGTTGTAGATAATACTTATTTGGCTTTAAGAAAAAATGCAAATGGAAATTTGTTAGTATCTACAGTAGCTGAAAGTACTGGAAAACATTTTTCTTCAATGGAAAAAACGGCAACAGTAACAAGAGGAATTAAACGGAGTAACTATTTTGGAGCTAAAGCTGTATTACATGAAATAGATGATTATTTTGTATATCAAAAAGCACAGTAACGATAAATGAATTAATAAGAAAGATATGAAACATTATATTAAAAAATTTATACCGGTCATTGTATCGCTGCTACTAAGTGTGAATGTACAGGCTCAACAGCCCAAAGTTGTAATTCACGGAAATATAACGGCAAAATCGGATAAGCAACCTTTGATAGGAGTATCTGTTGTAGAATTTGATGCAAATAATCGTATTTTGAATGGAACCACAACTGATTTCGATGGAAATTATGCCCTCAAACTTTCAGGTTCTAATGATGCCAAAGTTGCTTTTTCCTATATCGGATTCAAACAAATTGTTAAAACTGTAAATGCGTCAGGAACATTGAATATAGAAATGGATGATGCAACACAAAAAATAAAAGAAGTAAACGTAACAGCCCGTAAACAGGTAAGCGCAGGTGTCGTTAATATTAATGAAAGGGATCTTACCTTTGCAATGAGTAAAATTGACTCTAAAGATTTGGAAGGGTTGCAGGTTGCCTCTATCGACGAAGCACTTCAGGGACGTATGTCGGGTGTGGATATTGTTGCAAATGGTGGTGAGCCGGGTGCGGGAATGTCTATCCGAATTCGTGGTACAACTTCTATTAATAATGGTTCCGACCCTCTTATTGTAGTTGATGGAATACCTTATGATACCAGTATTGGTGCCGATTTTGACTTTGCTACCGCTGATGAACAGAGTTACGCACAATTGCTGAATATATCACCGGCAGATATTGATGAAATCTCTGTTCTGAAAGATGCTGCTGCTACTGCCATGTATGGTAACCGTGGTGCAAACGGGGTTCTCTTAATTAAGACCAAACGTGGTACAATTAGCAAGCCAAGGGTAAATTACACCTTTAAAGGTTCTTTGAATACACCGGCTGAACCGATCAGTGTTCTTTCGGGTGACCAGTATACAACACTTATACTTGAAGCGGCACAAAATGCTGGGTCACCACTTAATACATCTAATTATCCTCAGTTTACATACGATCCGAACATACCTTATTATTTTAACAACTATGGACAAAATACAGATTGGTATAGTGCATTAACACAAGATGGTTATACACAAGATCATTCAATTTCACTTTCAGGTGGCGGCGAAAAAGCAATGTATAGAGCTTCTGTAGGATATTATAATCAAACCGGTACTGTTATCGGTCAAAATTATAAGCGTTTGACATCTTCGTTGAACCTAGATTACAACGTGTCGGATTATTTGAAGTTTCAGGTTAGTTTATCTTATACTCACGGTGATCAGGATAAAAACTATGCCACCGATTTACTAAACTCGGCATACACAAAAATGCCAAATATGTCCATTTATGAATATCTGTCAAACGGTGAGCTAACGCCAAATTATTTTTCGCCGGTGACCACACCACAGGGTTCGTTCACTTCGTTTAATTACGATAAGTCAACGGGGGGTGTTTACAATCCGGTTTCTATGGCATATAATGGTTATTGGAAGGTTAAGAGTGAACGTATTATTCCTAAATTCAATTTGCAATATTGGGCTATTCCTGAAGTCTTGAAATTTCAAGTCGACCTTGCTTTCGACATCAATACTTCAAAGGATAATCGGTTTCTTCCTCAGATTGCAACAGGTAGACTCTGGCCGGAATCAAGTGTAAATCGATCGACCGATGGATATTCTGAATCGTTTACGGTTCAAACATTCGGTAAAGTATATTATACACCCAAATTGCCAGAAAATCATGATTTAATTGGATTATTTCAGGTCAGTACTTATGATGGAAAATACTCATCCTATAAGGAAGTAAGTGCATTAAGTGCCTCTACTTTTCTTCAGGATCCATCAATCCCTTCAGATATCATTGGTACAGATTTAGGATTGAATTCAGGAAGTTCTCAGGCTCGAACAGCTTCGTTACTTGGAATGGTTCAATATAAATTTCTAGACAGATATATTATAAACGGAACGGTTCGTCGTGATGGCGACTCAAAATACAGTATCGAAAATAGATTTGGATATTTTCCAAGTTTATCCGTTCGATATAGAGTTTCAGGTGAACCATTCATGAAGGATATTAAGTCTATTGATGATTTGAGTTTGCGTGCTTCTACCGGTCAAAGTGGTAATCCTGTAACTAAAAATTATTTATACTATAATACTTATAAATCTTACGATTGGACTTACCTTGATCAACAAGGAGTTTATTCAAGTAATTTGCAACTTTCAAATTTGAAATGGGAAAAAGTAACTGATTATAATTTTGGTGGAAACCTGATTATGTTCAACTACCGCTTTAATATGGATTTTAATGTCTATAAAAAACGTACAAATGATTTATATTTTGAAGATGTTGCAATTTCCAGTGCTACCGGGTTTAGTACTACTAACCAAAATGTTGGTACAATGGAAAACCGTGGTTGGGAATTAAGCATTATAACTCAACCAATACGAACGAAAGACTGGCAGGTAGACTTCAATTTATCATTTGCCCGCTCCGAAAATGAAATTACTTCATTATCAGACAATATCCCTTTGATTTCAACTCCAACAGCAGTTAATGGTAAATATCTTACCAAACTACAAGAAGGTAATCCCTTAGGCTCATTCTATGGATATGTTTACGAAGGTGTTTATTTAAATGAAGAACAGACTATTGCCCGTGATGTAAATGACAATCCTATTTATACATACGATGAAAACGGTGTAAAAGAGGCAGTAAAAATGAGATTCTGGTATCCTTCCGTTGGTTATGAATTCCAACCCGGTGATGCCAAATACAAAGATATTAATCATGATGGTAATATCAATTCTCAGGATATTGTGTACATTGGGAACTATAATCCTTTGTTGACTGGTGGTTTTGGACCAACTATTCGATACAAGAAATCGCTTAGCTTAACTGCTTATTTTTATTTCCGTTATGGTTTTGATGTAATTAATCAAACCCGTATGGAAACGGAAAGTATGTATGGATTCAGCAACCAGAGTACTGCCGTATTACGCCGTTGGAAACATGAATATACCGATCTGACAACTGCACCATCCGATATTTTACCAAGGGCTCTGTATAGTAGTGGATACAACTGCTTAGGTTCCAGTCGATTTGTAGAAGATGGCTCATTTTTGCGTTTTAAATCGATGACATTAAATTATTATTTCGATCAAGCTCTTGTAAATAAAATAGGTGTTAGCGATGCAAAACTATGGCTTACAGTTCAAAATATTTACCTGTGGACAAAATATACTGGTATGGATCCGGAAGTGTCAGTAAAAAGTGGAATAACAAGTTTAGGTTATGATATTTCCCGCTCGGGTCGACCAATGGAATTTTCATTGGGGTTAAGCGTTTCATTTTAATAATAGTAAATCAGATAAAATATGAAAAGTTACAAAATTATATTAACCGTTATATTCGCCTTTTTGATGGTTTCCTGCACCAATTGGTTGACACTGGAACCCGAAGATGGAGTAACACTGGATGAATTCTGGAAAACCAAGGAACATGTTTATTCAGCGGTAACCGGTTGTTATTGTTCTTTGCAAAATGGTCCTGTCGAAAAGATGTTTTTATGGGGTGAAATACGCGGAGATATGGTTGAAAACGGTATTTATACCAATAGCAACTATTCAAATATAATTGATGGTGAAATTTCTGCAGAAAACAGTGTTGTAAATTGGTCATCATTATATACTGTTATCAATAACTGCAATATAGTATTGAAATTTGCTCCTGGAGTACGAGAAATTGACGGTACTTTTACCGAAAAGCAATTAAAAGCATACGAAGCCGAAGCTCTTACTATAAGAGCAATGATGTATTTTCAGTTGGTTCGGTCATTTAAAGATGTTCCACTAAGTCTTGAAGCATTTGTAAGTGATGATCAGAATTTATATTTACCAAAAGTGTCGGGGGAGGCTATTCTTGATACTTTGGTTCGTGATTTGAAAATTGCTTCAGTCAATGCACCTGTTACGTATGGATCTACTTCCGAAAATAAAAACAGAGTAACAGCATGGACAGCAAAAACTTTGTTGGCCGATATTTACTTGTGGCAGGAAAAATATAGCGAATGTTATACGCTATGTCAGGAAGTTATTGGATCCGGAAGATTTAGTATGATAACGGTTGATAAATCTGAGTATCCGGTGGAAGATGGTGGTGTAATTATAGATACCGTATATGTTCCAAACGAATCCGATGCCGAACAGATGTTTATCAACTCCTATGTAATCGGTAACAGTGTTGAATCAATTTTTGAAATACCGTTTACAACTTTGAAAACAAATCCTTTTTACAGTATCTTAGGTCCGGATATTAATTTTCTGAAACCAAAATTGGAAGTAATTGACGGAACTATTTTTCCTGAGCCATTGTATTTGACTGCAAGTCAGGCTACTGATATCCGAGGCTCCGGTTGTACGTATAGAGCTGGTGTTGTATGGAAATACGTAGGTACCAGCCGAACCGGAGCAGTAAGAACATACTCAAACTATACAGCTCCTTGGATTGTTTATAAATATTCCGACATTTTATTGATGAAAGCTGAAGCAATGTGTGAGATAGGATTAAATACACACGATGAGTCAGGACAGGATTATTATGAACAAGCTATTGCCAGTATGAATGAAGTACGTACTGCACGTAATGCAATAGAAACGGAGGATTATAAATTTGTAGTAAACGATGTAGATGGAAAGTCGCTCGAAAAAACTATTTTAGCAGAAAGAGCCCGTGAATTTACTTTTGAAGGGAAACGATGGTACGATGTTTTACGCTTTGCCAAAAGAAACGATTATGAAGGGACAAATATTCAATACCTTGTTAATCTCGCAATAAATAGTGCATCTCCTCAGAAACAACAAAGTCTTATAGCAAAATATAAAGACCCGAAACATAACAGTCATTATTGGCCAATCTATTACCGCGAAATTGAAACGAATAAAAATCTTATACAGAACGAATTTTACGTAAAATAATCCATACTGTCGTGAAACAAACATTAACGAAGAAAATCTATATTGTTGTGGGATATCTGAAATGTGAGTTACATGTGACCTTAAAAAACAATTTATTACAATGAAAACTATTTATAATAAAATCGCCTACGGGATATTGGTAGTTGGAGCATTGCTTACTACATCAATTATTTTAAACTCATGCGCCGACTATCTGGAAGGAAAGACATTTCTTACTTCAGATGATATAATGATAGATGAATACATCGAACAAAAGGACACGACCATGAGTGAGTTTCTGAAATTAGCTGATAAAGCAGGATTTAGGGGAATGATACATGCTTATGGCACAAACACTTGTTTTGTTCCTACAAATCAGGCAATTAAAACCTATTGCGTGGATCATGGAATCAGTACAATGGAGGATTTATCAGTGGAAGATTTGGAGAAATTTATGAAATTCCATATTGTAAGAGACACTATTAAGTCCAGCGAATTTGTTGATGGACGTTTTCCACAAGCAACAATGCTCGGTAAATTTCTTACTACCAAGACGATACAGGAGGGAGAAGATGACCCTGTTATCAGAGTGAATCGTCAAGCTAACATTCTTCAAAAAGATATTCGTGTAGCCAATGGCATCATTCATAAAATAGATTATGTGTTAACTCCAAATCAATTTACAGTAGGTGAAATGATTGAAATGTTGCCCGAAAACTATTCTCTTTTCAAATCGATAATGGAAGAAGCCGGTTTGATTGATACGTTAACGTTAAATAAAGCGGATGGACAATGGTATACCGCATTTTTACAAAGTAATGAAGCTTTTGCAACAGTAGGTGTTACCAATAGGGAAACGCTTATTGAAAAAATGAAGAAAGCCCAACCTGATTATGAAGATAATGAAGCTGAATTGATTGATATTTATGCCCGTTATCATATTGTTAATCGCTTGGCTTATGTTACCGATTTATCTTTGTCAAGTTCTGAAATTACATTAGCTACCAATCAGGTGCTTACTTTTAAAAATAGCAAAGATACATTGCTCATAAATGAATACGAATCGCTTACTGAATTCGAAAAGGGTATTCCTATGAATAAAACATCGGACTGGACTGACTACAGTTGTTACAATGGTGTGTTAGTAGATGTCGACGGATATGTTGAACCTGTAAAGAGGGGAGCGGAAGCTATATATTGGGAGTTAACCGATCAGCCTGAAATCAAAAAACTCAAGGAATATCGTAAACCGGGACAATATGTTGTTTTCAAGCCGGGTGAACTTTCTGAACTTCAATTTGGGGGGAAAAATAGCCCGACCATCACTTACTCGGTTGTTTCTGCATGGGACGAGAAAGCACAATATGTTCACGGTGATTTCTTTGAGATTCCAATGCGTCCAACTGTAATACAGTGGATGGAAATAAAAACGCCTGTACTCACAGAGGGTGTTTATAATGTGTGGATTTGCTGGCGACGTGGTGGAGATAACAATAAATTTAAAACTACATTTATGCAGGAAGGCAGAGAAGATCAAGCATTGCCAAATGTGTTCGATTTAGGTGAGTATTTTAGTACATCAAATACACCTGAAGTAAACCTGAACAATGGAATGAAACAATACAATGCAAAACAAAAAATCAGTGTGTTCTGTAGTCGTAACTGCGGTGCAATTAAAGTTGAATATACAGGCCGTCATACTTTACGTATGGATGCATTGAGTGGTAGTAGCCAAGCAGCATGGTGGGATATGATTCAGTTCATACCTGTTGATCAAGATCAACTTTGGCCTCGATTCGATAGTGCCGGAAATGCAATTTATCCAATGGAAAACGATAGTTTAAATCTTAACTGTGCTACTATAGCACCATATGATCAACTTTGTGTTGGTGATTTAAGTAATTAAAAAACAAAAATATATACATTATGAATTGTAAATATATATCTAAACGTATCTTATCATTACCATTGTTTGCATTAATATTGCTGTTTGGTGGATGTTACGAATCAGCATGGGAAAATCATATTGGAAACGATGAGTTTGTTGGGAAAAATCTTTTTGAGGCCATTTCAACCAAACCTCAACTCTCGATATTTTATTCGGTTCTTAAAAAAACGGGGTATGATGAACTTATTCAAAATGCAAATAGCTATACTGTTTTTGCGCCCGAAAATGATGCTTGGGCAGCTGTAGATACCAGCGATGTTGAAGTGCTGACTAAAATTGTGGGGATGTTAATCGTTTACCAATCCTATTTTACCGATAATGAGCAATTTTATAAATCGATAAAAGCGGTGAATCAGAAAAATATTTTTTATGATATAAATACGAAGACATTCAATGGTGCCAAAATAGTAGATGGTGATTATCGTACTTCAAATGGCGTTTTACACATAACAGATAAGCTCATTGAACGTAAAGAAAATATATGGAATTTCTTGTCTACTAAAACAACCTATAAGCAATTTCTATTTATAAATAAGCTGAATACAAGTATAATGGATCTGGACAAAAGTATTGCAACCGGTGTCTATCCTGATGGGAAAACAAAATATGATACTATTTGGAAAAATATAAACAATTTTTTGAATGTATTTCCTCTCGAAAATGAAGATTCAGTTTATACTTATGTAATAGTTGAAAACTCCGGATTCGACTTATTATATAATAAATATAAAAAATATTTCACTATGTCCACAACCCAAAAAACGGATTCTGCAACCAATTTTAATGTCTGTCAGGATTTTGTATTTAAAGGTATTGTTGATATAACTTCTGTAGACACACTCGAAAATGTCGATGGTGTTAAAGTGCCTATGACAAATGTTCAGATTTCAGAAACTTACAATGCATCAAACGGTAGAGTATATGTTATTAATCAAAGTAACATCAGGCTAAGAGATAAAATCAAACCTATCAAAATTGAAGGTGAAAATTTTTACACAGCATACGATGCAAATTATGTGTTTACCCGCTACAAACTTGATGCCAGCGGGGAACGTGACATTGTCCTATCCTGTCAGGAATCACAATCTGATACACTATGGAGAAAAGTTCCTATTGCTCCCGATACAATTGGACGTAGAGATAGTATTGCGTCGAAAACGTATTATGTAAATAATAATTTGGTGGCAAATAAGGCAAATTTCTATATTGAATATAAAGCGCAAGTGAATTCAACAGAATACGATGTTTATTATGTTGCGTATGACGATATTGCTACTCATTTTGATCCAACATATACTTCGTTTGGTGTGTATAAAATAATACAGAAACTATTTGTATCAATGCCGGGTGCTTCTACTCTTAAATATGGAATAACAGATAATACCAGTGGAATTGCCAATAATTATCTTGGAGAATCAACCTGTTTTGTGGGTGAAGGTCTCGCTGGAGTCAAAGAGCTGACAAAACTCAAAAAATGGAGTTTAATACCAACAACTCAATTAATAGATGCACCACTTACAACCACAGATTCAGATGTAATGACTGTCCCAAAAAGTGGTACCATGACTATGTGGCTATGTAATTCGGCCAGAAGTATAACTGCCAAATATCAGGGTATGTTATTCCTCGATTATATATTATTAGTTCCCAAAATTACTGAAGATTAATACTTTTTTTGAAAAGACTTATGAAACATTTAAAATATTTTATAGTACTTATTGCCCTCGTTGCAGGTATCAATATTACGGCTTTTGCTCAGAAAAGTGTTGTTGATTGTGTAATAAAAGGAACTGTAGTTGAAACAGCAACCGGTAAACCCATTTCCGGTGCGTCAATCACTATTCCCGGAGTAACTTCGGTACTATCCAACGATAATGGGGAGTTTATAATAAAGAAAACGATTGACGGGGCTCAAATTAATGTTGTAGCTCTCGGATATGCACCTAAAAGATTGACACTAAATGGCAAATCCGAAATCAAGATTTTTATGATTGATGAATCATTTAAAGGAAATTACGAGGATGTTTTGCTTCCTTTTGGTACATCCAATGCCCTCGAAAATGCATTAACAGTCTCGACACACGAAAACAGAAATGATTATTTGACCGGGGCATCTAGCGTAGAAACAATTTTGCAAACATCCGTTAATGGGTTGAATGTAGTTTCGCGAAGCGGTTCTCCAAATGCAGGAGCAAATATTAGTTTGAACGGGATTAATAGTTTGAACATAAATTCGCAACCTTTAATAGTCGTTGATGGAATAATTTATGACAATCAACCAATTTATTCTCTTATAAGCGGAAATAATATTTCGGCTCTATCCGACATTGATATTAAAGACATTGAAAATATAACCGTTTTGAAGGATGGAGCATCAATTTATGGTTCGAAAGGTGCAAATGGCGTTATTCTAATAAACACTATTCAGGCAAAAAGCTCGGCTACACGTATTAATTTTTATACTTATGCCGGCGTTAATTTTGAACCTACAACAAATTATAAAATGATGGGTGCTACTGACTATAAAAATTATATTTCCGACATGGCCGCTAATTACGGACTTAGTACCAATCAAATTAATTCATTACCTTATATTAACACCGATAAGCCGGTTGTTGAAGATTGGGGTGTTTCCGGAAATGAAGATTATTATCGATATAATCAGTACACTGACTGGCAAAACGAAGTTTTTCAGAGCTCATTAAATCAGAATTATCATTTAAATATTACGGGTGGTAACGAAACTACTTTACTTGCTATTTCTGTTGGTTATCTCGGACAGGGCGGTAATGTGAAAAATACCGATTATAGTCGTTATTCAACGCGTGTAAATGCACAAATTAAAATGAATGACTGGTTTAAACTGAATGCGAATATCAGTTTTATTTATTCAGAAAGAAATTTATCTTTTGAAGGATTGAACCGAAATTTTAGTCCGGTATATTCTTCGCTGATTAAAGCTCCTTTTACTTCTCCTTATGTTTATAATGTGTTGGGCGAGCAGACTCCAAATTACGAAGGGGTCGATGTTTTCAATGTTTCGAATCCGGTAGTTCTAAACCAATACACCTCATCAAATAACCGTTTCCGTTTCGTTGGAATCATGAACGGTCAGTTTACTTTTTCTGAATACCTCAAAGGTGATATCATTTTTGGGTTAACGTCGGATAAGGTAACGAAAGAAAGAGTCTTTTTACCCAATGAAGGTGTTGCCCACGATGTATTGGCAAGCGGTTACATTACTAACGAGTCACAACAATTACGTAACAGCTTAAGTCAGGTAAACACTAACTCCTTCTTTAGTTACGATCGTATTTTCGATTATGTTCATAATTTCTCAGCACATTTGGGCTTTCGATTTCAATCAGGAACTAACGAGTTGGATTATGGAATGGCATACAATACTTCCAGTGATGAAATGCAAACACTTGGTGATGGTCTGAATTCACTTGCGCAAGTAGGAGGTAGCCTTGGTTCATGGAATTATATATCCGATTATTTGAATGTGAATTATGGATATATGAATAAATACTTTGTGTCGGTTAATACTGCTCTTGATGGTTCATCCCGATTTGGAGCCGATGCAGAAGGCTTGAAAATGTTTAATCATGTTTATGGATTTTTCCCTTCGGTAAATGCTGCATGGATCATTACATCAGAAGAATTTATGAAAAATCAGCAAGTACTAGATGTGTTGAAATTGAGAGCCGGATATTCAGTTACCGGTAATGATGATATTGGAAATTATGCAGCGACTTCTTATTATATCCCTCAGGGATTGCTTGGAGCTTATGGCTTGGTTCGTGGAAACATTCCCAATAGTTCATTAAAATGGGAAACGAACAATAAAGCCAGTTTTGGAGTTGATGCCTCTTTTTTGAAAGAAAGATTAAATCTAAGTCTAGATCTTTACAGTAGTAGGACTGATAACCTGATTAATATTAAACAACTGAATACTGTTTCCGGATTCTCAGTGGTATTGCTGAATGATGGAGCTCTTTCAAATCAGGGTATTGACTTAAATGTAAATGGACGTATTATTGATCATTCAAATTTAAAATGGGATATGGGATTAAACATCTCAACCTATAAAAATACGTTGACATCATCATCCAACGACGAACTCCTTACACCAATTGCAGGTGGAACTATTCGTTCTAAAGTAGGTGCTCCTGTTGCACAGTTTTACGGTTATCAAACTGATGGAATTTTATCTTCAACCGCCATTGCAACTTCAGAAAATTTGAATATTGAAAATTCAGATGGTTCACTAACACCCTTCACAGCTGGGGATGTAAGATTTGTTGATCAAGATGGAAATCATACTATTGATAGTGAAGACATGGTAGTAATAGGTGATCCAAATCCGGATTTCTTTGGTTCAATAAACAGCCGGATTCAATGGAAGAATTTTAGTTTGAATGCTTTAATTGCATATTCTTATGGGAATGATGTATATAACGCTATGCGTGCAAGTCTTGAATCAATGTCAGGAACTGATAATCAGACACAAGCTGCTATTTATCGTTGGAGAACGGACGGGCAAGAAACAAGTATGCCAAAAGCTGTTTGGAGTGATCCAATGGGTAACTCTCGTTTCTCAGATCGATGGATTGAGGATGGTTCCTATATTCGATTGAAATCGATTTCTTTGGCTTACGATTTTAATATTAAATCAAATATCTTTAAAAATGCACAAGTTTATCTTACTGCTAATAATCTGCTGACTTTCACCAAATATCTTGGATACGATCCGGAATTCAGTATAGGTCAGAGTGCTTTGTATTCTGGAATTGACAGTGGAGTTTCACCACAACCAAAAACAGTTTTAATTGGTGTTAAAATAGGATTATAAGAAATGAAAATTGCAAATAACATAAAACAAAGAAATATGAAATTCAAAAATATAATTGCAGTTTCGGTTATGTCAGTAATCTGTATTTTCGGACTTAGTTCGTGCGACGATATGCTGAATTCTAATGCAGAGGAAGTAGTTGATACAACTGAAAATTTTCAGAATGTTTACGATGCTGACAATGCCATTTGGGGATTGTACGGAAAGTTCTCGCTGCTTGCCGAGAATGTTGTAGTAATGAATGAGTTACGGGCTGACTTAATGGACGTTACTCCAAATGCTACACCTGATGAGGTTGCTATTAACAGCAATACTGCTACCGCCGACAATAAATATTGTGATCCTACTCCGTTTTACGAGGTGATTCTAAATGCTAACGATATACTTACTAATTACGACAAGATGCTGGCCGAAAATAAAATATCAAAAGAAGATTATGACCCTCGATATTCTGATGTAATGGCTATACGTAGCTGGACTTATTTGCAATTGGGCATTCAGTTTGGCGAAGTACCTTATATTACTGACCCATTGAATAGTATTGATGAGATAAACAATGAATCCCTTTTTCCAAAATTGTCACTTGATCAATTGATTATTCAGCTTATCGAAGATATGGAAGGTGTCCCAACGCTTGAAATAAATACTTTATCGACCTACTACAATAAAACAATTCAGGACAACGGAAAATCTTTTTATCTGAATATGCAGTTTATTAATAAGCATCTTCTTTTGGGCGATTTATATCTATGGAACGACCAGTATGTTCAAGCTGCAACACAATACAAGGCTTATATGGATGCCGATGATGAAGGTTCTTCTAAACCACAAATCAATAATAAAGTGAGTGGTTGGGTTTGGGCAGGGACCAATGAACCACGCTTCCAGATTTGTTATCAGCGTTACAAAGATCAGGATGTTACGTCATTCCGTAATATGTGGAAAGAAATGTTTTTTCGTAATAGTACCGATGTTACAAGTTCTGGAACAATGAGTTTGCAGGATGAGATGATTTGGATGATTAGTTTCAGCGGAACATCTGAATCCTCTAGTCCTTTCGTGACATTATTTGCGAATACTTATGAGGGTAAATATCAACTTAAACCCTCGGCTTATGCTATTGATAGCTTGTGGGAGATTCAAGTGCAACAATCAAATGGATTCGTTTTCGACGGTCGTGGTAGGGAGTCATCATTTGATTATGTAAACGGCGAGCCAGTTGTTCTTAAATATCTATATAACTATTATGATATTTATACAACCGATGATAATAAAACCATTCACTTGAATTATAACACTATATCAAATCCTTATTCCAAAACAGGAAAATGGTTTTTGTATAAAGCAGGATTGTTACATTTACGTTATGCTGAGGCAGCAAATCGGGCCGGATATCCAAAACTGGCTTATGCATTGTTAAACAATGGTATAAAAACCAACTATGACTGGCCTAAAAGCGATGGAACATTGCGTGCAGATAAAGAAGGTGTACAATATACCAGTTTTCCTCCGGCAAATGATTCGGTGGCAGCTGAGCCTTATCCCGATCCATTTTATCTGGATGCTCGACAGAATGATGATCCTTACACTTACCTGCGTTCAGCATGGAGAGATAATGCCGGAATCCGTAATCGTGCTTTCCTTTTGAATATTTCAAAACCAGACTGGGTAGTGAACAAAGCTGATTCTATTGAGTGGCTGGAACAGGCTATTATCAAAGAACAAGCACTTGAGTGCGGTCTGGAAGGACATCGTTGGGCTGATTTATTGCGAATTGCCCGCAGAAACAACAAAGAAGGCAAAGGAAGTGTTTCGTCATACATGAATAAGGTTGTTCAACATAAAAATAATGCCGGAGGTTCAGGAGTGTCTGCTATTACTGACAATAATCTCTTCTTGCCAATGAAGGAGTAGTATTATATACTATTTACATAAAGAAATACCTTAGCATTTTAAGTGAACAAATGCTAAGGTATTTTTTTTAAAATTAAAAATTCAAATTTTTCAATAATCCGAAACCTCATGTGATTTGTAAATAGCTAATTATTAGTAGATATGTATGAAATTACATGTCAAAACACAATTTTCCATTGATTAAAAATGAAGAAAGATGTAATTTTGAACTAACTAATTTATTTAGGTATTCTAGAAACACTATCAATATTTACGAAGTTCTACATACCTTAAATATTAATACTAATATTTTAAATATAATAACCATGAAAACAAAAAATTACTCAAAAATGGAAGAGTTAGTTCTTCCTTCAGGTGGGTTTAGAAAAACGGCTCGATCTGGTAGCGCTTTTCAAAAAAATCTGAAAAAACTTTTTACCTTGATGGCAGTAATTGCCTTAACATCCTTTTTCTCTGTGAAGGCCGATTTGGTCAAAAACGTATCCTTAGCGTATTATGATTTTACTACTATTACAACATCTCCGTTTACATCAACGAACTCAAATCTAGCAACAAACAATGTTGCAGCACCAACAATACCACTTTTATTAGGTCAATCACTTGGTTATTTGAACTCTGCTGCAAGTGGAGGAGGAGGTCGTGGTACCAAAATCACAAACATGACCGATGTTACGGCCAGAATGGATACTGTTTATTATGAATTTGATTGGAATCCATACCGCCTGTTAGGTCAGGAAAATTCTGACGGAACTTCGGGGGTAGAACCAGCAGCATATGGCGTTTGTATTGTTCGTGGTGCAAATGATAGTATCGTATTTGGTTTGATGTACGAACGTTGGAGTCATATCGCAACATCAAAGTATAATAGCACTACTGGTACTGATCCATTGGGTGACATTCACTTGATGAACATTAGTACCGACGAATTTAATCCAATGCCTGCAAAAATCGTAACACGTACAGTGAATGCAGTTGAAACTTCTTATTATACCAGTACGCTTTTACCTTTTGCAATGCTAGATCCAACTTCAGCGTCGTACTATGCTGTTAAATGTGATAGTATCAATAAATCAACGAATCTTGGTGCATCTTTTAAAATGTACAAATGGTATCACATTAAGGCTGCAATTGATTTTAAAAATAAAAATATTATTTCATTCGAAATATCTGAAAAAGATGCTTCTCCCGTAAACAAAAAAAGTTTTACAAACCTACCTTTTGTTAATAATGGAGCGGCAGATGTTTCGAGACTCGAAATTGCAAGTTCACGTGGTAAAGCTGAAGGTACTCCTAATAATGGTGCAAATTGTGACTTTGCACAACGTTTTGATAATTTTGATGTTTATACAATGCACGAAGTTGCCGAAGCTGCTTCTGTAACTGTAAGATATAAAGATGCAAATGGGGTAGAAATTAAGGACTCCAGAGTTGCATCGGATCAGGAAGTTGGCACAAAATATCATGCACTTGCTACCGATAAAGTAACCATTGAATTAAATGATGAATTTTATCTTTATGATGAAACTACTGTTGATAGTGTAACGGTAGCTTCTGGTGGTAGTGAACTGGTTCTTAATTTTATAAAAGCGACTCCTAAAAGTACAGTTGTTCTGTTATCTGCTCCTACAACAGCAGAACTTTTTGAAAATGTAGCGTTGAATATTACGATTAAAACTCCTCAAGACGATATTGTTTCTGAAGGATATGTTAAAGTGTTTATTAATGGAAATTACAAAAATATGGTGACACCTGATGTTTTAGGTCTGGCTACCATTAATTGTCCTAATTTATTAGTTGGTACTACAGAAATTAAAGCTGTTTATATTGGTGATAGATTAGCTTACAATAGTAGTGATACTGTTGATGTGTCTGTTGATATTACTCCTTCTACATCAAGCGTAAAACCTTACCCTGTATACTTTGATTTATGTGACCAACCCGAAATAGTAGAATGGAACAGAATGAATGTTACTTCTGAAACACCTAGAGGATATGGCCATACATTTACAAGAGATTCATTAGCCGGTATTATTATTGCTGACACTTTGGGTGGTCCATGGAATGTTACTTATTATGCAAATGGTACAACTTACGATAAAATTGATAACTGTTATAATCATGCTGACCAAATTCAGATTCCATTTGGTACAAACAGACCTAAAGCAGTTACTTTCAAAACTCCTTGGTTAAACGAAGGTAGTTACAATGTTTATTTATCGCATCGTATCAGTAGTGGTAGCCCTATTTATATTCAGAGTGTAACTATGGATGATCAGGAGGCTTATTTCCCCGAAGGTGAAATGGTTGATCGTATTTTAAACTCTTATAATTTCAGTTCAAACCACCGTCGTCGTTGGAATGCAGCAGCTCATGGTGGAAATCTTCAAATGAATTATTTGGGTTCTGTTAGATGTGATATGTCTGGAACGCATATGTTGAAAATTGTAGGTGACGATAGCGGAAACAACAGTCTTCTTCCATTGGATATGCTTCAGTTTATTCCGGTTGATCAGGACTCTGTTTCAATTAACGAAACTGCTGCTGTAAGTTTTGCTAAAACGTATTATCCACTATTTAGCTTGCAGGGCGTAGCTTATATGCCAGATTACGATGCGGCATCTGTAGCAACAACATTTAGTGATTTCACTAACCTTGCTGTTGCTTATCAGGTACAGGATCAAACAGATTGGGGTAAAACTTACGAAACTGTTATTGATAGCATTGGTATTATTACCAGAAATATACTTGGTGAAGATTTCGTTGCTAACTATGTAACAGTTTACAAAGCTGAAGACAAATGGACACGCGTAGCTGAAGGTTATAGCGACGATTCATTTAATTTCACTTGTAACTTGCCAGAAGGTAATTATTATTATGAAATGATTAATTATCTTGACTTAGCTGATGGACTTGCTGATTACCGTGATTTCATTAATAGTGGTATGTTCACTGTGGCAGAGCCCAATGCTGTTATAAATACTAAAGAATCGAATATTAGAGCATATTCAATGAATAGTGTATTGACAGTGAAAGGTATTACTGAAGGTGCCAGAATTTTGGTAACTGACCTTACAGGTAAATTGGTTCTTAATACTACCTCTACTTCAAATGTGTTTACAAAAACACTACAACCAGCAATTTATATTGTTCGTGTTGCTTCAGGATCTGATATCTTGACAACAAAAGTGATAGTAAGATAAGTTTTTAGTCGACATTTTAAATTAATCAGGAGGCTGTCTCAATTATTGAGACAGCCTCCTCCTTTATAATCCATGTATAGATGTATTTCTGTAAGTTTTAGATTCGGGATGTTTACGAGCGAATAGTTTAGAAATTTTATTTTCAATCACTGTATTAATACTTGTTGCCCTATATTATCATTTTACAAATATATGTTTGTAATCTATATTTATTGTATTATCTCAACTTTCGCAAGTCCTCTTTTAGGGACTTCCGCCCCTAGCCCCGACTTGCTTTTTGTCTTGCCACAACAAGTAAACAAAAATACCTCACCCGTCCTTCGGACATCCTCTCTAATAGGAGAGGGAACAAAGGTATAATGTAATTGACTGCGCACGCTCTGCCTGCCGTCAGGCAGGTTCACTCGAAAAATTATCTTCGTTGGTTTTGCTTACGCTCGCTATAGCTCAAGTAAACTTGGTTCTGCTCTCGCTTAAAGCAAAATTAGCGTTCGGAAGGCTTATTTCCAATAGTAATCGGAACCAAACTCATTGAAGTTCGACCATCAGCTTGCAAGAATGTAATTTCTCTACACGAACTTCAACTTCAAACAAGGACGATTTTTAACCACCTTCCTCTCTTATTTTTCGGTTCACCGTCCGAGGTCGTGCACCAAAGATTGACGTCGGTAAAAGGATAATTGTTTTTTACTTCAAGTAAAAAGGTCACAAATATTTATTGAAAATTAATAAACGACTAGACAAAATTCTATAAACAGTTTGTTTTCAGCTTTATTAGATTGTAAAATAACTCATAACTGTCCGAACAATATTTAGCAATAAAAAATAGAAAAGTCCAAAAGTATTATATTTGTAGCTGCAAAACTCAAATAAAAACAAGAGAACTTTTCTATGGCAACAAAATTAGGAAAAAAATCAGATATTCCAATTTTCAAACAGATTTTGGATTTAATACCAAACGGATTATTAAGAAAGTCAATATCAAAATACAATTCAGATAAAAGCTGTTCGAAGTATTTTACCAAGGATGAACTTATTAGTATGTTGTTCGGACAGCTGAATCGTTGTTTAACACTAAGGGAGATAGCATTTGGCATTGACCAGTCCTCAGAGTTTTTAGGCGACATTGGTCTTGCTCAAAGTCCTGCAAAATCAACCATGAGCGATGGCAATGCCAAGCGTGATTATCGTGTGTTTGAGGAGCTTTATTATCTTTTGTGCGCATATTATAAAGAACAACTTCGACAACGTGAAGATTACAAAGTGATTCAGGAAATAGAAGGCAAGCACATTAAGATCATAGATGCTACTATTATGAGCGTGTGCTTGAAGTTGTTTTCATGGGCAGAATATCGGACAGCTAAAGGCGGCATCAAAGCTCATGTATCCTTGGATGAAGCCAGTATGATTCCTGATATGGTAAATATAACGAAAGCAAAAGTTAGCGACAGACGTGGAGTTGATAATTTTCGGTATCCAAAAGATACAATAATTGTTGATGATAGGGGTTATTACGATTCTAAGTTGTTTAAAATAAGGATTGAAGATGAAAATCACTTTGTAACTCGTATCAAAGGAAATATTCTCTATGATTCAGTACGTGAGCTTGATTTACCGGATGGCAAAGACGAACATATTATAAAAGATGAAATTATCCGACTTATAGGTAAGACAGCCATTGATAATGGAGTTGAACAATTGGAATTTCGGCGTGTTGCGGTCTATATTGAAGAAGATGACCGAGTGATTGAACTAATCTGCAATAATTTTGAGTGGAGTGCTGCTACTATAGCTGAACTTTACAAAAGACGCTGGCTAATTGAAACATTTTTTAAACTTGTAAAACAAAACTTGCAGATTAAAACATTTTTGGGAACATCTGAAAATGCATGCAAATCTCAAATTTTTATTGCGTTAATTGGATATTTGTTGCTGGAATTAGTTAGAAGAACATTGAGCAAAACAAATCATCGCTTTGGACACTTTGTAACATTGATTAGGGTATGCTTGACACAATACAATTGGCTTTCTTATATTATAAACAACACTAAAATAGAGGTCAGAAAAGCACGCAAGAAGCAAGAGTCACCACATAATCTATTTGGAAACTGGACTTCTGAAAAAGATTTTGAACAACTATTGATAGATTATCAATAGGTAATTGCCTGATAATAAATATATTTGATATTTAAAAGATTATTTTAACTAATTGTTCGGACAGCTATGAAAATAACTAAACAATAATCATTTGTAAATATGAGAAAGTTGAATTGTTTATTATTACCAGCTTGTTACACAATTTTACCCAATAATAAAAATAGAATCAATTACAGACAGTTAATATAGTTGTAAGCAGACCTATACCTTTACAACAAAAAGGTTTGTCAAAAAAGAGAAAAAGTGTCAGAATCAACACGATGTGATTAATCACGCTTGAATATCTAGCTGAGTTATATTAAAAAGTTGCCTAATCTTAACTTTTGTAAAAACTAAGACAAAATAGTATTTGATTGATAATGGTTTTTAACAGCAATATTTAACCTTATATGCATGTTTGAAATTATTGTTGTCAGGTAAACTTTGCAGTGGTAGTTTTTATGTTAGATTTCTCACTTCGTCCTGCCTTCAGCAGGTAAGTCGAAATGACAGTCAGCATTTTACATTTGTTGGAGGGGGTTGGTTGGCGGCTTAGCC